>JAYFNU010000007.1:0-4368 GCA_034933305.1 Oscillospiraceae bacterium
TGACGCCCGCGCGCCCCGCTTTTCTGTCTCTCTGCCTGCCGCCCCGCCCTACAGCGCGGCTTCCTCCGGCGCGAGCGCCGCGGCGACCGACTGCGCCGCGCGCGCCTCTTCGGTCGGCAGATAAACGGACGCATTGTAAAAGCCGTCCTTCGCCCCGTATTCAAAGACCCCGTCGTAGCGGCGGGCGACCTCGCGCACGCTCGCGAGTCCGAGCCCGTGCAGGAAACCGTCCTTTTTTCGGCTGCACGCGCCGGCGTCCGGCGCGCAGGTGTTCACGACGCGCAGCGCAAGACCGCCGGCGGCGACGGCGCACTCGATCTCGATGGTCTTTTTGCCCGCCGCGCCCGCGCAGCCCTCGACGGCGTTGTCGAGCAGGTTGACGAACACGCGCATGAGGTCGACGTCCTCGACGCCCGTTTTCTTCGGCACGACGACCTGCAGCCTGCTGATCGCGATGCCGAGCTCCTCGGCGCGCGTCACCTTCGCGTGCAGCACCGCGTCGATGATGCGGTTGTCGCAGTAGTCGATGCGGTAGATGGGCTGCAGCGCGCGCTCGATGTGGTCGGCGCAGCCCTGCACGTCCCCGCCGCTGCGCGCGAGCTCCTTCATCGTCTCGAGGCAGCCGCTGATGTCGTGCCGCGCCCTGCGCACGCGCAGGTTGTACTCCTGCATCGCGTCGTAATAATCATACTGCTGCTGCACGAGCTCCTGCAGGCCGTCGCGCTGCGCGCGCATCCGCGACACCCGCGCGAGCGCCACGGCGAGCACGGCGCCGGCCGCGGCGAGCGCCTCGATGACCAGCATCAGCAGCGCGACCTCCCTGGCCGCGCCCCTCGCATAGACGGCGGCGATGTCGGACAGGCAGTTTGCCGCGCCGAAAAAGGCGATGAGCAGCAGCTTGGAGCGCAGATTCATCCCGGCGGGGCCGAACGTGCGCACGGTGTATTCCACGACCTCGACGGTCAGCGCGGCAAAGATGAGCATATTGAGCGCGTTCCACGGGACGTCGGCGGGCGCCGTCGAGCGGAACGCCCACTGCGTTTTGCCGATGAGCCGGCTGATGAGCGACACGACGGGCTGCCCGATGCTGATCTCCATGTCGGTGATGATGCACAGGAGAGCCGCGTCGGTCCAGCTGCAGCGGCCGGCGAAGCGGAACACCAGCGCCAGCGCCGACATCCCGGCAAGCATCAGCGCTATTTCCGCCGTATGCGTGCGCCTGACGAACATCGCGGCGATCTGCAGCGCCGTCTGCGACGCGAACGCCGCGAGCGCCCACAGCCATGGGCGCTGCGAAAACCGGCAGTTGCGCGCGCAGGCATACGCCGTCAGCGCGCAAAGGCACAGCATCCCGATGATGTTCTGAAGCGTGGGCTCGGGCCACATCGCACATCGCCCCTTTCTTTCCGCTTTAATTCTACAATACCCGCCGCACGGGCGCAAGATTTTTCCCCCGCGGGGCGTCTGCGCCGCGCGGCGGAGAAGCGTGCCTGCTGCCCGGGCCATTTGTCAATATTTGCATGTTTTTTGTAAAATTCTGCAACTCCCTTCCACGCCTGTTACGCTATAATAAGATAGCAATACCATGATTGAGAGGCCGCATATGTACAGGATCGCCGTGTGTGACGACAGCCGCAGGGACCTTGACGCGATATGCGCGTGCGTCTCGGACTGTCTGAAGGACGTCGCCAATGTCGTGAAGCCCTTTTCCGGCGCCGCCGAGCTTGAATCCTGGCTCGCCAAAAACGGGTGCACCTTCGATATCGCGCTGCTGGACATCGAGCTCGACGGCACGAGCGGCATCGAGCTCGCGAAGCGGATGAACCGCCTGTCCCCGGCCTGTCAGATCATCTTCATCACCGGCCATCTTGCCCTCGCGCCGGAGGCGTACGACGCCCAGCACATCTATCTTGTCATGAAGAGCCACATGGCCGAACGGCTTCCGGCCGCCGTCGCGCGCGCTGCCGCCGCCGTCGACACGGGCAGGAAGGATCTGCTCGTCGTCGAGCGGAACAGCACATATTTCATTGTCCATCAGGTCAATATCACGTTCTGCGAGCGCATGGGGCGCATGACCGAGATCAACTGCACCGGCACCTCCTATGCGACGTACCAGTCGCTCGACGAGATCGAAAAAAAGCTCGATCCGGGCCTTTTTGTGCGGTGCCATCACAGCTATATCGTCAGCCTCAGCCGCGTCATCAGCTATCATAAGACCTATTTCATCATGGAGGGCAACAAGATGGTCCCCATCAGCCGCCCTTACACCGCCCCCATCCGGGAACGCTTCCTGAATTTCGTGGGCGAAAAGATCCAGTGACCTCCCCGCAAGGGCATGCAATAGGGGCCGCAGCGCGATGCTGCGGCCCCGTTTTTTGCGCTTTATTTCGGAAAACGCGCCGGCCTGCGGATCAGCCGGCGTCACCCGTCGAGGCGGCGTCGCCCGTCGAGGCGGCGTCGCCCGTTGAGGCGGCGTCGATCTTCGTAAAGACCGTGTCGTAATAGTCCGTCTGCATGCGGTCGTAGAATTCGCGCAGCGTCATGGTGTCCCCCGCGGCGTTGATGAGATAGCGGACGTATTCGCAGGGCTTGCCGTCCTTTTCGGCCGTCATGATGATGCTGCCGTCGTCCTGGGAGAAGCGGACCTCGCCGCTGAGCTCGTAGTCGACCTTCCATGTGCCGTCGAGGTATCCCTCGGGGTCGCCGCGGTCGGTGATGAGGCACTGCAGCTTGTAGGTGCCGTCCTCGTTGACCTGCAGCAGTTCGCGGTAGGTCAGGCTGTCGTCGCTCTCATACGAGAACTCGTCGCTGATCCACGTGCCGCAGATGTAATCGAACAGCATGCCGTCCGCCGCGGGCTGGCGCGTCTTCGAGCGCACCCACAGCGCGCCCAGCACGAGCACGGCGACGGCCGTGAGCGCCCCGAGCGTGAGCAGCCAGCGGCTGCAGACGCGGTCGCCCTCCTCCTCGCCCTGCTGCGGCCCGAGCGCCGCGTCGATCTCGCTCTCGAGCACGCCGGCGGCCTCGCCTTCGGTCGCCGTCTGCGCCGCGGGAGAGACCTGCGCGGCGCGGGCGGCCTCCGACGCGCCGATGAGCGCCTCGACCCCGGACATCGGCGCGCCGTCCGCGTCAAGCACCGCCGCCGCGTCCGGTTTCCCGCCGCTCCTGTCCGCTTTTTCATTTTTGTCTGCTTTTCCCGGGGCGGCGTCCGCCGCTTTTTCATCTTTATCCGCTTTTTCCGGAGCGGCGTCCGCCGCCTTTTCCGGCGCAGCGGCCGTTTTTTTGTCTATATCCGCTTCTTCCGCGGCCGGGGCGCAGGCGCGCGCCGCCGTGCGCGGCGCCTCTGCTTCGGCCGGCCCGCCGTCCTCGTCGCCGGTCTCTTTTCTGCCGAACAGCGCGCCGACTCTCGCCAGAAAGCCGCCGTGCGGAGCGTCGTCCTCGAATTCCTCGGCGTCCTCGGGCAGCTCGTCGAGGGGATCGAACGCGGTCACCCCCACGTCCTCGGCGTCCATATTGAAGATCTCCGACAGCTTCGCGCGCTCTGCCGCGGACCGTTCATCGCGCGGCGACGGCTTTTGCGCCGGCGCATCCGCCTGCTGCTGCGCGGGCCGCGCGGGGCTCTGTTCCCGCGCCGGGGCCGCCTGCCCGCCGTCTTCGCCCTTTTCGGGCGCTTTCTCCGCGGCGGCAGGGCTTTTCTCCGGGGCTTTTTCGGCCCGCGGGGCCTCTGCTTCCCTGGCGGGCGGCGCTTTCGCCGTTCCGTCCGCTTCGGCGCTCGCCGCCGGTTTGCCCTCGGGCAGCTCCGCGGTTTCCGCGGGCGCGCGGGCCGAATCGTGCGCCATCCAGTCCTCGGGGCGCTCGATGTGCAGACGTCCCGGCTTCTTCCGGCCGAGGCTGTCGATGAACGCCTGCTCCGCGTCGTCGCTGTGGCGAAGCGCGAAGTCCGACGGGATCTCCCCGCCGGGGACGGACGGCTGCTGATCTTTTTTTGCGCAGTAGGGGCAGCTCTTTTCCCCCTGCGGGATGATCCTGTGACAGACCTTGCAATATCTCATAACGGCTCCCGTTTTGTGGTTTCGACGTTTTACAACATCATATAGTATCGGCCGGCGTTTGTAAAGGAGCCGGGAGCCGGCGGGCGCGCGAACGATAAGGCTTTTTTTGACGCTGTGTACAGGGCGCCCGAATGGGAAATTTTCATTCGAACGGTGTGCGCCGGGCGCGCGAACGGGAGCGGAGATCGTACTTTTCTGCGAGAAAAGTACCAAAAGCGTGGGGGCTTCCGATGGCCCCCACACCCCTCGGCGGTTCAGGGTGTGACCACACCCTGAAAACCCCGCCGCGCAAACGCCTCCGCAAACTGTGACCGTT
>JAYFNU010000008.1:0-156290 GCA_034933305.1 Oscillospiraceae bacterium
GTCGCATACGTGACAGCGTAGTTGCCCTGCGTCGCTTCGCCGCTCGGCGTGATCGTGTAGGTGCCGACGTCGTTGCCCGGTTCACGGTTGAGCGCGTAGTCGACCGTGTCGCTGCCCAGAAGGCCCGTGACCGCCGCGTCAAATGTCGGATCCGCCGCGCCGTAGACCTTCGTCTTGTCGTTCGCCGTGACCGTCACGGCCCTCGGCGTGACCGCCAGCGTGTAGCTGCCCGTCGCCGTGGTGTAGTTCGGGTTCGTCGCACGGACGCTCACCGTGACGCTGCCGACATCCGTGATCGACGGAGCCGTCGCCGTCCATTCGCCTGCGCCGACCTTGTACTCGATCGTCGTGCCTGCGGTGACGTTCGTCGTCGCCGTCGTGCTCAGCGCCGCGCCGTCGTAGACCTTGCTGCCATCGGTGCCCGTCACGGTCAGCGTGTTTGCCGCCGTGATCGTCAGGGTGCCCGTCGCGTAGGTGACGGTGTAGTTGCCCTGCGTCGCTTCGCCGCTCGGCGTGATCGTGTAGCTGCCGACGGCGTCGCCCGCCGTACGGGAGAAGATGTAGTTGAGCGTGTCGCCCGTCACAAGTCCGTTGACCGTTGCGTCAAACGTCGGATCTGCCTCGCCATAGGCCTTCGTCTTGTTGTTGGCGATCACTGTGACCGCCTTGCGGGTAATCGTCAGCGAGCCGTCGGTGTAACTCACCGTGCCGACCGCATAGTTGGTGTTTGCCGAAATGACCGCGAAATTGTTCCTCGTGAGGCCCATCGGGTAGTTCCCGACGTCCTTGCCGCTCGCCGCCGCGCTCTTGTCGCCGACGACGGTCACGATCATGTCCGCCTTGGCGCCGGCGCTGACCGTGTAGTCGAAGCCGCTGACGCTCTGGGTGCTGCCGTTGTAGACCTTCGTATCCGTGTTGCCGGTGATCGTGACGTTGACGGCCGCCTTGGTGATGGTGATGGAACCGTCGGTGACGTTCAGCGTCACGTCGTAGTTGCCGCCGGTGACGTCGAAGCTGTCTGCCGTCAGGCCCATGGTCGTCGTGCCGACGTCCGTGCGGGTCGCGCTCGCGCTGACACCCGTCTTGAGCGTGACCGACACGCCGGAGGGCAGCGTATCCATGGTGAAGCCGCTGACGCTCTGCGCGCTGCCGCTGTAGGCCTTCGTATCCGTGCTGCCGGTCACCGCGACGGTGAGGGGCTTGGGATCGATGCGCAGCCAGCCGTCTGTATAGCTGACGCCGGTGATCTTATACTGCTCGCCGCAGCTGACCGCAAAATCGTCGCCCGTGAGCCCCATCGGGTAATCCCCGACGTTCGTGCCGCTCGCCTGGGCGGTCTTGCCCGCCTTGAGCGCGACCGTCGCCGCGGTCTTTGCCGCGCCGGTGACGGTGTAGTCGAAGCCGCTGACGCTCTGCGCGCTGCCGGTGTAGATCTTGGTGTCCGTGCTGCCGGTGATGGCCACGGAGATCTCCGTCTTCGCCGCCCACTGCGCATACAGCGTCGTGTCGGCCGAGATCGCAAACGTCGCGTCCGGCGCATAAGCCGTGCCGCTGCCGTCCGCCGCCGTGTTCCAGCCGGTGAAATACTTGTCGGTCGGGGCCGTGAAGCCGTTCGCAAGGACCGTCACGGTCGAGTTGACCTCATACGGGCTGTGGGTGTCGGTCATCGCGCCGCTGCCGCCGTTGGCGTCGTACGTCACGGTGAAGGTGCTGCGCTCCCAGACGGCGTACAGCGTATCCGCCCCGCCGCCCTGCAGGCCGAGGTTGACGGCGTCGCCGGCCGTATATTCGACCGCGCCGGCCGCCGTGGTGCTCCAGCCCTTGAAGACATAGCCGCTGAAGCTCCAGCCGAGATCCGCCGCGCTGCGGATGCTATAAGAGGTATTGAGCGCGACGGACTGCGAGGCAGTTTCACTGCTCGTGCCGACCGGCGCGTTGGAATTGTAATTGATCGTGACCGCCGTCTCGGGATCCGCCCACTGCGCGGTCAGCGTGAGATTGCCGGTGATCTTGACTTTGTCGGCGGGGTAGCAGATCGCGCCGTCCGCCGAATTCTTCCAGCCGACGAAGACCTTGTTCCCGTTGGTCGTGCCGGCGGGAAGCACCGCGACGCGCGCCCACGCGTTGATCGCATAGGGGGCGCTGTCGACAGGCGCCGTGCCGGTGCCGCCGTTGAGCGCATAGGTGACGCCGTACGCGGCGCCGTTGATCCAGTAGGGATACAGCGTGATGTCGGAGTAGATCTTCGTGTTGAAATCAAAGGGCAGGAAGTTGCCGTTGGCATCCTTCGTGCACCAGCTGCTGAACACCCAGCCGTCCCCGGCGGGCGCCGTGGGCGCGGGCATGCCGGCGGGATCGATGGTCGAGCCGTAGGCGATGGTGCCGATGTTGACCGGCGTGTCGCCGCCGTCCATCTGGACGTGGGCGTAGCCGCTGAATGTCGGCGCGCTCCATTTGGCATAGACCTCAATGCCCCCGGCCGGCATCGTGCCGCTGAAGACATAGGGCGTCGTCAGACCGGCGTCCGCATACCAGCCGCCGAACGTGTATCCCGCGGGAACGCCGTCGGGCCGGTCGGCGTCCGTCAGCGCCGCTCCCTCTCCGCTGAGGCTCGCGCCATACTGCTTCGAAACGACCGTCTGTTCGCTGACGTTGTGGTAGACGATGGAATAGGTGTTTCTGGAATAATAGAATGTCAGCGTGTTGTCGCTTGAAAAATTGGCTCTGTTGTTATTGTACTGTACGTTGTTTTCATAGGTGAAGCCGGTCATCTCGTAATGGTCTTCGGGAGTCGAGACAAGACCGCTTCCCCTGATCGTCACGGTATTCGCGAGGACATAGGATTTTCCGTTATACGTCTTCGTGCCCGTCTGTCCGGACAGCACCTCGGTATAATAATAGAATGTGTACTGCGTCGATCCGGACTGTTCCTCGTAGTAGAAATTCAGATTTGCCGCGGGCATCGTGCCGACATAGCTCTGATACGTTGTGCTGTTGTTCCACGACTTGCTGACGACCCACATGCTGCAGTTGTACTGGGTGCACGCCGCGGCGAATTTGGCGGAGACATCCTCGCCGTACTTCGCGCTGAACGTTCCGAGCTTAACCGAACTGCCCCACGCTTTATAGAACGTGACCGTGTAGGAGTTGCGGGTATAATTGATGCGCACGATGGTCGAGCCGTCGCCGGCGATCGTCTGCTGCGTTACGGTTTGCGCCGTAAATCCGGTGTAGGTCTTTGACGTCGCGGACGTCATCGCGCCGGTCGTGCCGGTTTTTTCCTGCAGCTCCTTAAAGGCATACCCCGTGCCGTCGACCGTCTGCAGCATGTGGATGACCGTATACTTCGTATTCGTCGACGGCGTCCACTTCGCATACAGCGTCACGTTGCTGCCGTAGGCGGTGCCGAAAGCAAACGCACTGCCGGTATACGAACTGTCGGTGTACCAGCCGCCGAAGGTATAGCCCGCATACGTCGGATCGGTCGGGCGGACCGTCGCGGCGTTGGCCGCGTAGAACTTCGGCGCAAGATAGCTCGCTCCCGCGCCGGCGCTGTACGTCACCCAGTAGCCCTTTTCCACAACGGGGGTGAGGTAGACGTCGTTGTCGCCGAGCGTGACCTTGTTTTCGGAGACGGCCGTGCCGTCGGCATACTTCCAGCCGGTGATGCTCTCGTCGGCGGCCACGGCGAACGTGGCGGCCGAGATGTCGATCACGTCGCCCTTCGACCCGGACATCGTCAGCACGATGCGGGCGGGCGCGGCGTCGTCATAGAAGAAGATGTAATGCGCCGGCTCGAATTTCGCCGTCAGCGCGACGGACGCGTCGGCGCTCACCGTGCCGACCGCGCCGAAGCCGGTGAACTTCGTCTCGCCGTTGTACCAGCCGGTGAATTTATAGCCGTCCTTCACCGGCGCTTCGGGCTCGACGAGCGTGTCGCCGGTGGTGACCTTCTGCGTCGACACCGCCGTGCCGTCCGCCGTGAAGGTGTAGGTGATGTACTTCGCCGTCTCCGGCATGATGACGCCCGCGACCACGTAGACGGAGAATTTGTTCGCCGTCAGCGCGACCGCCGTCGGCGCGGTCGACGCGTCGACTGCCGTCGGCGCCGCCGCCGTGTTCTCCATGTGGAAGACGTCGAGCTCGGTGTCCGCAAATTCTTCGGCCGTAGCCGTCGTCATGAGGAAGCGGACGCTGACGTCGCCGTTCGGCTGCACCTTGCTGCCGCCGGCGTCTTTAAATGTAATATCATAGGCGCGAATCGCCACGAGCTCTCCGCTCACGGCGTCCTCGACCGCACCCTCGACCGCCGACGTGACCTCCGTCACCTCGACCGTCGTGCCCGCCGGGAACACGCCCGCCGCCGCATCGATGGCGATGAGCATGCCGCCCATCGTCACGCGCGCCGTGAACTTTTCCGCGGTGGAGACATCCTCGGCCGCGTAGGTCTGGGCCGCAAGCGACAGCTTGTCGAGCTCCTCCTGCGTCGGTTCGGCCGCGGGCTCCTGCGCAGGCTCCTGCGCGGGCTCCGCCTCCGTCTTCGGGGTCTCGGCCTCAGCGGCCGTTTTCTCCCCGGTCTCGGCGGCAGTCGTCTGCGATGCCGTCTCCTGCGTTCCGGTCGTCTGGGCGCCCACTGTTCCCGAGAACATGGACAGCACCATGACCATCACGAGGACGATACTCTGCAATCTTCTCAACATTGATCTCTCCTCCGTTCGTTGTCACGCTGTTGATATCCTTAAAAAAACATATTGTACAAAAGAAAGCGCTATTCCGGGATCTGTTCCACCGCGTTGTCCATCAGCTTGATGAGCTCGAGCGCGCTGCGGAATTTCTGTTCCTGCTTGCCCTCGACCCACTTCACCGTGCCCTGCCATGTGGCGTTTTGCCGGTACATGACTGTGACGACAAACGTCGCCTTGTTTTTCTTGTCCGCCTGTTCTGTCGCGCTCATGGCTGCGTTTACCCCGTTCTCTCTCACGCTGTTGGTCTCAAACACCCGTGTTTTCGTTGACGACTGCGGATAGTTCTGCGCGTCGAGGATCGACTCGAGCCGCACCAGCAGCCCGCTCATACCGGTGAACCGGCACACGCCGAAGCTCTCCCCCGCGATCGTTCCTCCGTAGTCGCCGCCCTGTGTCTTTTCCGTAAAACCGACCGTAAACTGATTTCTGTTCTGGCGCATAACAAACCCTTCGCTTTAATATGGATTCACTATACCGCGCGCCGGTCGCAAAACGGGTCGCACGACGTCAGCCGGGCGACAAAAATTACACGGTAACCCACAATTTCATTTTATGCAAGCCGCCTTTTTTGTGCAATCAAATCTGACCGCAGCGGCGGGGGGGCCCGGTCTTTTCGTGCGACTATCCGGAAATATTTTTGTATAAACGCGCTTTTTATTGTTTGTATATATATATACCCGCTCTCCGCGCGGCTGCCCGCCGCATTCCCGCCGGGAGCGCAGCGAAAAAGAGCGGCCCGCAAAAAGATCTGCAGGAAGGTCTGTGTCCCCGCGCCCGCGTCAGGGCTGCGCCGCGCCGCCCGAAAGGTCGTAGACGCCCGACGTGCCGTCGAACAGGAACACCGGGCTGATGCAGGCGCCGCCGACGGAGGCCTGGAAATGGAGGTGCGGCCCCGTCGCGAAGCCCGTCTGGCCGACGGCCCCGATGATATCCCCGCGCGCGACCATGTCCCCCGCCTTGCAGTTGAGCGAGCTCATGTGCAGGTACATCGTGTGCAGGCCGCCGCCGTGCTCGATGACGACCGTCCAGCCCGAGACCTGCAGGAAATCGGCGTAGAGCACGCGCCCCGCGTTGGCCGCGGCGACGGGCGTTCCCTCGTCGCAGGCGATGTCGATGCCGGCGTGGATGCTCGAGGGCTGCGCCGCGTCGTTGATGTAGCGCTGCGCGCCGAACTCCGTCGAGACGGTGCCCTCGCAGGGCCACATGAAGGTGCCGGTCCAGTAGACGGCGTCGTCGGCGATCTTGTCGAGGCCGGCGATGGTGTCGTTGTAGGTCGCAAGGGCGGACGTGTCGCCGATCGTCGTCGATTCGGTCTGCTCGTCGACGACGAGGTGCTGCTCGGCGTACGTGACGGCGGTCACCGAACAGGTGAGCGGGGTCACCGCGCCGTTGCAGTCGACCTCGATCGTATAGTCGCCCGCCGTGCGCAGGTAATTGAAGGGGATATAGGCGTAAAGGCCGGTGTCCGTGCGCACGACATGCGGCTCGAAGGCGAACGGCACGCGCACGGAAACGGCGTCCGTCGGTCGGAGATTGTCGCCGAGGACGAGGAGCGCGCCGCCCTGCGGCACCGTGCCGCGGGACAGGCGGAAGGCGGGCACGATCTTATAGGTCACGCGGAAGGCGTAGGTGGCGGTGCCCTTCGCGGAGATGTTTTCCATGTCGGCCCGGACGGCGATATCGTAGGTGCCGTCCTCGGCGGGGCGGAAGGTGCTGTTGTACTCGTCCGGCGTGCCGCGGAAGACCTCGGCCGCGCCGAAGCGGACGACGACCTCGGCGTCCTGCGGCGCGCGGGCAAAGGCGATGTCCCCGGAGAAGCCGTCGAGGGCGATGTCGGGGGCGTCGCCGCCGTCCCGGAGGGAGACGGCGGTCGAGCGGTCGCTCAGATCGAGAACGGTGAAATCGGCCGTCGCGTAGGGAACGTCGGTGCCCGCGCAGGTCATGGCCGTGAGCGCCTCGACCTCGGCGCGCGCCTGCTGGGTATACTCCGTCGACAGCACGGCCCGCTCGCCCTTCACGCGCATATACGCGGTCGCCGTCGCGGCCGCCGCCGCAAGCAGCAGCATGAGCGCGGCGATCAGAAGGGGCTTTATTCTTTTCGGCGTTTTGACTTTCATGCTTTTCCCCTGCAACAATCCGTGTGGCTTTGAACACCTACATCATAGCAGATGGCGCCCGAAAAGAACAGTGAAATCTGCGCTTTTGTTTTTCGGCGCCGCGCAAAACTGTAACATTTGGCGTGTTTACAACGCCGGAAGTTTCATGTATAATGGTCTTCGACCAAAATGAAGGAGAGTTCAAAATATGGCTAAAAAAGTGATTTGTATCCTTCTGTGCCTCGCGTTCGCGCTGTCGTTCGCGGCGTGCGGAGGGGATGATAAAGTCGTCATTCAAGGCGAGAGCGACGACGCAGCCGACGGCGCGAGCTCCGATCTCGGTTCCGTCACGCAAGTCACCGCCTCGAAGGATGCCTACAACTTCCTGACGGGCGAGAACAACATGGCGAGTGACCGCGTGGGCCTGCGCCCGTACGCCATCGCCATCAACAACGTCGAGGATTCGTGGCCGCAGTACGGCATCTCCTACGCCGATGTCTACTACGAGTGCGAGACCGAAGGCGGCATCACCCGCATCATGGGCGTGTACTCGGACATCCGCGAAGTCGAGCGCATCGGTTCCGTCCGCTCGCTGCGCGACCAGTTCCTCGAGGTCCTGTATCCGCTCGATCCCATCATCGTCCACATCGGCATGTCGCAGTATGCGCGTTCCGCCATCGTCGAGAACAACTTCAAGACGGTCGACGGCGACGTCTACAAGGGCATCAAGTACTTCGACGAGACGAGATATCAGACCATGCCGTCGTGGTACTGCTACTTCGTGAGCAACGACCTCGTCAACAAGGGCATCGAGCTCGCGGGCATCAAGACCGAGTCGATGAGCATCGTCAATTCGCTGTTCAACTTCAGCGACAGCGCCGTGACCCCCTCCGAGGGCGCCGCGAACCGCATCTATTATGAATTCTCCGGCGCGACCGACTGCATCTTCACGTACAACACGAGCGACGGGCTGTATTACAAGTCCCAGTTCATGAGCGCCAGCTATCCCGACGGCAAGCCTGAAAAGGACGCCATCAACGACCAGCAGCTGTGCGTCAAGAACGTCGTGCTCATCTACGCCAACTTCTCCTATACCACCGATCCCGATCCGCTCGCGCAGGTCGATTTCGCAAGCGGCGGCACCGGCTACTACTTCACCAACGGCCAGTATCAGCAGATCACCTGGCAGAAGGGCGATTACTCGAGCAACCTCAAGCTGTTCGACATGAGCGGCAACGAGCTGTCCGTCAACCCGGGCAAGACGCACATCGGCATCGTCAACAAGGACTACGCCGACACGCTCGAGATCACCGCGTAAGAACCGCATCGCAGGGGCGCGCTTCCTCCCGGAAGCGCGCCCCTTTTTATGCCAGCGGACGGCGTTGAGTTTTTTTCTTTTTGTGTTATACTGAATATTACTGCTTGCATGAGGGCGAAGGGATTGCATATGTTTTTCAATGCGGGAAAATGCGACTGGCTTGTCGTGGGGCTCGGCAATCCGGGCAAAAAATATGAGCTCTCGCGCCACAACACCGGCTTTCGCGCGCTCGACGCGGTGTGCGAAAAAAACGGGATCCGCGTGAGCCGCGCGCGTTTTTCCGGTCTGACCGGGACGGGCACCGTCGGCGGCGTGCGCATTGTCGCGCTCAAGCCCACCACCTTCATGAACCTGTCGGGCGCGTCCGTCGAGGCGGCCGCGGGCTATTACAAGATCCCGCCCGAGCGCGTGCTCGTGCTCTTCGACGACATCTCGCTCGAGCCCGGGCACATCCGCATCCGCGCCGAGGGCTCGGCCGGCGGGCACAACGGCGTGCGCAGCATCATCGACTGCCTCGGGACAGAGGCGTTCCCCCGCGTCAAGATCGGCGTGGGCGGAAAGCCGAATCCCGACTGCGACCTCGCCGACTGGGTGCTGTCGATGCCCTCCTCGCAGGATCGCAAGCGCATCGAGAGCCGCGCCGACGACGTGTGCGGCGCCGTCGAGCTCATCGTGCAGGGCAAGCTCGAGCTCGCGCAGAGCCGCTACAATCAATAGAAAAGCGAAATTCCCCCCTGCCGGGGAATTCGCCCGTCCATAATCCACACCGGGTACGGCTCGTCCGCATCCGGCGTACTGCGTTGTAAAGGAATCGGTATGACAAACGGCATCCTCAGGACACTCGAGCGCTGCGCCGCCTTTGAAACGGTGCGGGAAGCGGCGGCAAAGGGCGGAAACGCGGCGCTGTTCGGCGCGCATCCCATCCACCGCGCCGCCTGCGCGGCGGCGCTGGCGGACGCGTCCGCCGGCGCGGTGATCTTCGTCACCGCGTCCGACCGCGAAGCGGTCGCCGCCGCCGCGGACATCGGCGCGCTCGGCAAGCGCGCGGCGGTGTTCCCCTCCCGCGATCTTGTCTTTCTCGACGTCGAGGGCCTGTCGCACGACGCCGAGCAGGCGCGCCTGTTCGTGCTCGGCAACATCCTCGAGGGCGGGCTCGACGTCGTGTGCTGTTCGGCCGAAGCGCTGTGCCAGTACACCATGCCCCGCGACGTCTACAGGGAGCTGTCCGTAAAAATAGAAAAGGGCCGCACGGTCGACCTCGCCGACTTGTCGCGGCGGCTCGTTTCGGCGGGCTATTCGCGCTTTGACCGCGTCGAGGGCCGGGGCCAGTTCGCCGTGCGCGGCGGCCTCGTCGACGTCTTCCCCGTCCACCTCGACGCGCCCGTGCGCATCGAGCTGTTCGGCGACGAGATCGACGCCGTCTTCGAATACGACCCCGAGACGCAGCGCCGCACCGAGCGCGTGGGCCGCGTCTTCATCACGCCCTCGCGCGAGGTCGTCTTCCGCGACGCCGCGGCCGCTTCGGCAAAGCTCGGGGCGGCCGCCCGGAAAGCGCCGGAGGCCCTGCGCGAGCTGCTCGCGCGGGACGCGGCGAACATCGCCGCGGGCGTCGTGCCGCCGTGCACCGACCGCTACCTCAACCTGTTTTACGACGCGCCCGCGCTGCTGACCGATTATCTGCCCGGCGCGCCCGTGTTTTTCAGCGAGCCGCAGGCCGTGCTCGCGCGCTGCCGCTCGCTGCTCGAGACCTCGGCGGCGGAGCTGCTGTCGCTGTCGAAGGACGGCATGTACGACAAGGCGCTGGGCCGCTACTACGCCGACGACGTGCAGCAGGCGCTCGCCGGCCGCGCGCGCGTCTACAGCGACATCTTCGCGCACACCCCCGACGTGCCGCTCGCGGCGCTCGCCGATCTCGGCGGCAGCCCCCTGCCGCTGTGGAGCGGCGAATTCTCCGTCCTGGACGAGGATCTGCGCGACTACACCGGGCGCGGGTTCTCGTGCGTCGTCTATCTGCCGACGATGAAGGCCGCGTCGGCGCTCGTCGCCGATCTCGACGCCGCGGGCTATTCCGCCGCGCTCGGGGACAGCCCCGACGGCGGCGGCGTGGGCGTCGCGGTCGGCTCGCTGTCGTCGGGCTTCGAGATCCCGTCGGCGAAGCTGTGCGTTTTCGCCTCCAGGCGCGAGGCGGCCGCGCAGAAGAAGCGCCGCAAGCGCCCGGCCGACGAGCGGGCCATCGCCGATCTCGAGGATCTGCGCCCGGGCGATCTCGTCGTGCACGTCAACCACGGCATCGGCATGTTCGACGGCATCCACCGCATCGACCACCACGGCTTTGTGCGGGATTACATCAAGATCAAATACCGCGGCGAGGACACGCTCTACGTCCCCGTCACCCAGCTCGACATGGTGTCGCAGTACGTTTCGCCGCGCGACCCCGACAACGTCAGGCTCGCGAAACTCAATTCGGGCGAATGGGCCAAGACGAAGCAGGCGGTCTACCGCTCGGTGCGCGAGATGGCGAAGGAGCTCATCGAGCTGTACGCCAAGCGCGAGCAGGCCGACGGCGTCGGCTTCCCCGCCGACGACGAATGGCAGCGCGACTTTGAGGCCCGCTTCCCCTATGACGAGACCGACGAGCAGCTGCGCGCCGCCGACGAGATCAAGCGCGACATGGAAAAGGACCGCCCGATGGACCGGCTGCTGTGCGGCGACGTCGGCGTGGGCAAGACCGAGGTGGCGCTGCGCGCGGCCTTCAAATGCGTGAGCGCCGGCTACCAGTGCGCCGTGCTCGTGCCGACGACCATCCTCGCGTGGCAGCATTACGCCACCTTCCGCGAGCGGCTCGACGGCTTCCCCGTCAGGGTCGCGATGCTCTCGCGCTTCGCGAGCGCGAAGGAGCAGCGCGAGGCGGTGCGCGGCATCCGCGACGGCACCGTCGACATCGCCATCGGCACCCACAAGCTGCTGCAGAAAAACATCCAGTTCAAAAAGCTCGGCCTGCTCGTCGTCGACGAGGAGCAGCGCTTCGGCGTCAAACACAAGGAGATGCTCAAGCAGACCTTCGCGGGCGTCGACGTGCTGACGCTGTCCGCAACGCCCATCCCGCGCACGCTCAACATGGCGATGAGCGGCATCCGCGACATGTCGGTCATCGAGGAGCCGCCGCAGGACCGCTACCCCGTCGCGACGTTCGTCATCGAGTACGACGAGACGATGGTGCTCGACGCCGTCCGCCGGGAGCTTTCGCGCGGCGGGCAGGTCTATTTCCTGCACAACCGCATCGACTCCATCGAGGGAACGGCGGCGCATCTGCGCGAGCTGCTGCCCGACGCGGCCATCGACGTCGCCCACGGGCGCATGGACGAGGAGGTGCTGTCCGACGTGTGGCAGCGTCTCATCGCGCACGAGACCGACATCCTCGTGTGCACGACCATCATCGAAGCGGGCGTCGACGTGCCCAACTGCAACACCCTCATCGTCGAGGACGCCGACCGGCTCGGCCTGTCGCAGCTCTACCAGATCCGCGGCCGCGTCGGGCGAAGCTCCCGGCGGGCTTACGCCTATTTCACCTTCCGCCGCGACCGCGTGCTCACCGAGATCGCGCAGAAGCGTCTGTCGGCCATCCGCGATTTCACGAGCTTCGGCAGCGGCTTCCGCATCGCGATGCGCGACCTGCAGATCCGCGGCGCGGGCAGCGTGCTGTCGGCGAAGCAAAGCGGCCACATGGAGGCCGTCGGCTACGACACCTACCTGCGCATCCTCAACGAGGCGGTCGACGACGAGCGCGGCATCCGCCGCAAGCCCGCCGTCGAGGAATGCACCGTCGATCTCGCGGTGAGCGCCTACATCCCGGAGGACTACATCCCCGACAGCGAAAGCCGCATCGAGATGTACAAGCGCGTCGCCGCCATCGGCAGCGAGAGCGACCGCGCCGACGTCCTCGCGGAATTCCTCGACCGCTTCGGGGAGCCGCCCGCGTGCGTGACGTCGCTCGCGAACGTGTCGCTCGCGCGCGTGCTCGGCAAAAAATACGGCTTCTACGAGATCTCCTCGCCGCAGAAGGACGCGGTCCTGCTCTATTCCGACGTCATCGACGAGGCGGCCGTGCGGCAGTTCATCCGCACGAACGACCGCCGCGTGCTGCTGTCGGTCAAGGGCAAGGCGTACGTCACCGCCTATTGCCGCCCGGGCGAGGCGCCCGACGGCGCGGCGCTCGGCTTTCTCGCGGATTACGACGCGATGTGCGCCGAAAGCGGGCGCGCCGACGGTTCGCGGGGGTGAATGCGCCGGTTTGTTCTTGCTATCGTCCGCGGCTTCGTGTATAATAATTTGGATACGACAGTATCAGTTTTCTCTTTGCGGAGGATTTTAAAATTGAGATGCAAAAAAACGCTCTCGCTGCTGCTCGCGGTGATCGTCCTGATCGCGGCGCTGTGCGGCTGCGGGTATAACCCCGAAACGGTGCTCGACATCGACGGTTACGAATTCCCGGCCGGCGTCTACCTCGCGCTGCAGCTGCGGGCGCTTCAGGAGGCCGCGCAGGATCTCAACCAGAGCTACTACACGATCTCCATCCTCGACGACGCGATGAGCGACGGCCGCACCGTGCGGGACTATGTCAACGACCGCACCGTCGAGCTGTGCCGCGAATATGTCTTCGTCGAGCGCGAATACGAGCGTCTGGGCCTTTCCGCCGACGATTCGAACAGCTGGTACGTCCAGTACATGGCGTCGAATTACTGGCAGAGCTATGCGTCCAGCTACCAGAGCAACGGCATCTCCTACGAGAGCTTCCTCAAGCTCTACCAGAACGAATACGAGCGCAGCGTCGTTCTCGACAAGCTGTACGGCGAGGGCGGCGAAATGGCGCTGAGCGCCGAGGAAAAGCTCGCGTATTATCTGCAGCATTTCACGCGCGTCGACTATATCGAGTTCCCCGCGTCCGACGAGAGCGGCCTTTCGCTGACGTCCGACGCGACGACGCTGCTGTCGAACATCGCGAACGACATGCTTGAAAAGGCAAAGAGCAGCGACAGCCTGGAAGCCGCCTATCTCGCCGATTACGCCCAGGTCTACGCGCTGACGAACAGCACGCTCGCGGCGACGAAAGAGAACTATGCCTCGACCGTGACGCTCGACAGCGTCGTCTCCGATCTGACGGGCAACTTCGACGCGGCCTTCGTCACGATGGTCCTGTCGACGCCCGCCGGGGAGTACGGCCTCTACGAGGGCGAATCCACCAAGTACCTCTTCAAGGTGAAGGGCACGAGCGCCGAGGACAGCGCGCTGACGGATTACAACGCCTACGTCATCGAGGGCGTCGCCGCCGACCGCTTCTCCGACTATGTCAAAACGGGCGCCGCCGCCTACACCGTCAACGAGGACGCGCGCGCGCGCAAATATTATTCTCCCGACAAGATCAAGATCAGCAACAACAGCCTCTTCGGCTGACAAAAAAAAGGCCGCCCGCGGGCGGTCTTTTTTTTTGTCTGTTTATTCGCGCGGGCGGTCGGGCAGCGCGCTGAGCACGGCGCACAGCGCGTAGACGGCGAGCGCGGCGGCAAAGACCGCGCGCAGGCCGATCTGCTTCGACAGCAGGCCGCCGAGCAGCGAGGCCGCGATGTAGACGGGCGACGAAACGAGTCCGATGACGGAGGAATACAGCGGCGTGCGCACGCGGTGCGAGTAGCCGATGGCGGCGAGACTGCCCGAGAGATAGACCCCCTGCGACGCGAGGCTCACGAGCACGAACATCGGGAAGCCCCAGAGGTAGTTCGGCATCCACAGCGCGATGGCCGCGGCCGCCGCGCCGCTCGCGCACGCGGCCGTGAGGATCGACCGCGGTCCGCGCCGGTCGCCCAGCCACCCCATCACCTTGCCCGCGAGCATGTTCGACACGAGCAGCACCGTCGTGATCGTGCCGTCGAAGCAGGCCGGCTCGTCGTCGAGCGCGCCGACGCGGACGATTAAATAGGGGATCGAGAATTCCGCGGCGCCCACGAGCGCCTTGACGGCGACGTACCCCGCGAACGCCCGGTCGCCCCTGAGCAGCCCCGCCATGAGCGGCAGCAGCTCGCGGAAGCGGATCGTGCGCGTGTCGCGGTCGTCGGTGACCTCCCGGATGCCGACGGCGACGACGAGCGAGGCGGCGAGCGCCGTCACCGTGCCGATGAGAAAAATGCGCTTGTAATCCTCCGGGAAGGCGCTGCGCTCAAAGATGCGCGTCATGACCGCCGACGCGAGCACCCCCGACGCCGCGCCCACAAGCGAATAGCTGCCGTAAAAGCTTCCCGTGTTGCGGTGGATGGACGTGCCGACGAGCTGCGCGAACATCGGCGACGCCATGCCCGCGGACACCGAATAGGCCCCGAACGAAACGAAGAACAGCGCGAGCGCGCCGCCGGCGTTGCCCCGGGCCATATAGGCTGACAGCAAAATGAGCGCGAAGCCGACGCGCTGCAGCATGCACACCCAGACCGACGCCCACTTGGGGCTTCTGGCGTTGACGCCGATCACGGCGGAAAAGACGCTGGCGCCGTAGCCGAGCCCGTAGTAGAGCACCGAGATGAGGCTGACGAACATCGTGTCGGCGGTCAGCTTCGACACATACACGGGCAGCACCGTCGTGTAGGAAAACATCGTCAGCGAAAAAGTGAAAAAGAAGCTCTCGAACAGCAGCGTGATATAATTTCGCCTGTAATACCGCTCCCTGCGGGCCAGGACGGCGTCGTTCGCCGGAAATTCCCCCATCGGACAGACTCTCCTTTGCTCAAAGAAACGGCGCGGCAGGCGGATCCGGGTGCGCCCCGCTTCCGTTTGCCGCGCCGCTTATGTTCCGGCCGCTTTCGGGCGGCCTATTTCCCCTGCTTGTCGGCGGCGATGAGCAGACGCACCGCGTCGCACGCGACGCCGATGGTCTTGTCCATATCGCCCCAGTTCATGATGGCTCCCGCGCGGCAGCCCCGGATGGACGAGATGACGAACAGCGCCGCCGACTCCATCTCGGTGCACACGACGCCCGCCTTCATCCACGCGTCCCAGCGCTCGTGCAGCCGCGCGGCCGCCGGCATCGAATCGGGGTCGACCTCGCCGTAGAAGGAATCCTTCGACTGCGTGATGCCCTCGAGATAATGCAGGCCCCGCGCTTCGGCCGCGCGCGCGAGCGCGTCGACGACGAAGCGGTTCGCGACGGCCGGGTACTCGACCGGCACATAGTGCAGCGTCGTGCCCTCGTCGCGCACGGCGGCGGTGCAGATGGCGCCGTCGTAGTTTTCGGGGTCCGCCGGATCCCTGACGGGGCCGGCCGTGCCGATGCGGATGAAGGTGTCGGCGCCGATCTTGATGAGCTCCTCGAGCGCGATGGCCGTCGACGGGCAGCCCATGCCCGTCGAGGTGACAGAGACCTTTTCGCCGCCGAGATAGCCCGTCCACGTCTTGTGCTCGCGGTTGTGGGCGACGAGCTTCGCGTCGTCAAGGAAGGCCGCGATGATATCGGTGCGGAAGGGGTCGCCGGGCAGAAAGACATAGCGGCCGACGTCGCCCGGCTTGCAGTGGATGTGATACTGCGGTTCGTCGATGCCGTGCTCAGTGAAAAAAGACATATCTCATACCTCCGGCCGTTCGGCCGATTTTATTTGTTTGCGCTGTCCGTCCTCGCGCGCGAGAATGCGCACGGCGTCGCAGGCGACGCCGACGGTCTTGCCCATGTCCTTGAAATCCATGATCGCCGCCGCGCGGCAGCCGCGGATGGAGGAGATGACGAACAGCGCCGACGCCTCCATCTCCGAGCACAGCACATGGCTCTTTTCCCACGCCTGCCAGCGCTCGTGCAGCCGCTTCGCGGCGGGCATGTTGTCGGGTTCGTGCTGGCCGTAGAAGGAATCCTTCGACTGCGTGATGCCCTCCCTGAAGTTGAGGCCCGCCGCCTTTGCGGCGCGCGCGAGCGCGTCGACGACGTGCCGGTCGGCCACGGCCGGGAACTCGGCGGGCACATAGTGCAGCGTCGTGCCCTCGTCGCGCACCGCCGCGTTGACGATGATGCCGTCGAGCGTCTCGTCGTAGGATTCGGGCGCGACGCGGCCGGCCGTGCCGATGCGGATAAAGGTGTCGGCGCCGATCTTGATGAGCTCCTCGAGCGCGATGGCCGTCGACGGGCAGCCCATGCCCGTCGAGGTGGCCGAGACCTTCACCCCGTCGAGATAGCCCGTCCACGTCTTGTGCTCGCGGTTGTGGGCGACGAGCTTCGCGTCGTCGAAGTAGCTCGCGATGAGGTCGGTGCGGAAGGGGTCGCCGGGCAGGAAGACATAGCGGCCGACGTCGCCCGCCTTGCAGTGGATGTGATACTGCGGCTCGTCGATGCTGTGCTCGGTGAAGAATGCCATTCCATTTTCCTCCGTTTTTGTGATCCGCCCGCGCAATATGACCGGCGCCGCGGAAAATAAAAAGGCCGGCCGTACGTGGTCCACTATCATGTATGCCCCACCTGCAGCCGGTCGCTTTTTCTGTTATGGGCCGGCTGCGCGTGGATCCTTTTAAGGGAAGCTTCCACTTGCAACCGCGCCGGATTTTTTACGCTTTTGATTATATCCGCGCGCTGCGCGCGCGTCAAGATTTCCCGCCTGTTTTCGTTAAAGCGCACAAAACGCCGCCGCGGTTTTTAGCGCAGCTGTCCACCTGCGCCGCAGCGGGACGCCAGCGCGTCCACCGCCCGCTTCGCCCGCGCAAGATAGCGCGCGGCCGGCTCCTGCGGGGGCGCGTAATCGCCGTCCGGGCCGATGCAGGGGCTGCTCGACTCGAGCATCAGCGGCCCGTCGAAGGACGTCGCGCGCAGCGCCGCGCAGAAGAGATCCCAGCGCACGTTGCCCTCGAAGGGCAGCAGGTGCTCGTCGCGCGTCCCGCCGTTGTCGTGCAGGTGCAGCGCGAACAGCCGCCCGGGGAATTCCCCGAACAGCGAAAAATCGTCCTTGTCCGCGATATTGTTGTGGCCGCTGTCAAAACAGAACCCGATGCGCTCGTTGTCCGCGTAGCGCCGCAGCACGGCGCGCAGCACGCCGCTGCCCCGCAGGTTCTCGACCGCGAGCCGCACGCCGCACGCCTCCGCCGCCGCGGCGATGCGGTCCATGTGCGCGAAAAAGGCCGACGGGTCGGCCCCGGGCGCCTCCGCCGCCGGATCGTCGTAGGGGTGAAAGACGAGCACGGGCACGCCGCAGCGCGCCGCGGCGCGGATGCCCGCGACCGTGTCCGCCGCAAAGCCGTCGCCGGCGCTGTCCGCGCGCCACAGCGCGTCGCACCCGTAGTACGGCAGATGCGCGTGCGCGAGCGTCAGCCCGGCGCGCGCGCACAGCGCGGGCTGCCCCTCCTTCGGGCCGTCCGCCGCGGCGAACGTATCTCCCCACCAGGTGCACACCGCGCCGAAACCGGCCTCCCGGATGCGCCGCAGCCGCTCCTCGTACGGCAGGCTGTAGCCGAACCATGTGAAAATACCGCCGACACAGAACTGCAAGACCGACATCTCCCCTCCCGCCGCGCGGGTCTCTTTTTTATGATGGTACCACATCCGCCCGCCGGCGGCAACAGAAAAGGGCCGCCCGCGGGCGGCCCTTCGGCGCAGGATCAATAGGGGGCGTTGTCATTCTCCGGGCGGCCGTGCAGAACAAGGCGCCCGGGCGCCGGCGGCTCGATCGTGCCGCGCGCGCGGATGTTCGCGAACAGCGAGTCGTTCATTTTGACGCCCGTGTCGTGCCACGCGAGCGCGCGCGCACAGCTCCCCGTGTCGTTGCCGCCCGACGCCATGTAGCGGCTCGTCGCGACGGTATAGACCGCATCCCGTTCGATCGGCGCGCCGTCCGGCAGCCGCAGCGAGACGACCTTGCGGCCGGCGGGCGCCGCGTTGTCGATCTCGGCGGTGAAGCCCGCGTGGATGAGGCCCGCGTTGTTGCCGAAGCGCGCGGGCTCGTAGACGAGCTCAAAAAGCGCGCGCAGCTGCGCGCCCGTCGCCCGGGCCGTGAGGATGGGGTCGTTGAAGCCCATCGCGTCGAGCACGCTCTCCCGCGTGAGCGTCCCCGCCGCGAGGGCACGCCCCGCGCTCGTCGCGTTCATGTAGGCGAACTGCGTCCCGGCCGTCTCCCGCACGCAGTCGGCGAAGAAATCGCCCAGCGGGCTCTCCGCGGACAGGCGCATGGGCATGTCCGCCGTCAGCGTGCCGAGCGGCTCGGTGAAAAAATAATCGTAGGGCCCGGTCACGCGCCGGACGAACTCCCCGACGGCTTCGCTGTTCTCGCCGCATGCGCCGCCCGCAACGTCGATGACCTCGCAGCGGCGCGCCGTGACGCGGCCGGCGCCGGTGTCGTAATCGAGCGCGATGTGCGGCAGCGAAACGCCGCCGAAGCCGCCCTTGACCACGGCGGTCCCGCCGACGACGCCCGCATAATCGCCGGGGATGTGTCCCCCGATCATCGCGTCGACGCCGAGGCCGCCGAGCGCCGAAAGCAGGTCGATGAGCTCGCCGCTCACGCCGTTTTCCCCGATGTAAAAAGGCTCGTGCGCCAGCACGACGACGATCTGCGCGCCCGCGTCCCGCAGCGCGGGAATGTGCTTCCTGCAGGCGTCGGCGGCCGACGACACGGCGTAGGGCGCGAACGCGGACGCCTCGACCATATACGGCGTATACTCCGTCGTCACGCCGACGACGCCGATCCTGATGCCGCGGCGCTCGAACAGCGCGGTCGGCGCGGTGCCGCGCACCGGCAGCCCCGTTTCTTTCTCGCGCACATTGGCGCACAGCACGGGGAAGCGGCTCGCCGCGATCGCCCGCTCGAGAAAGTCGCGGCCGAAATCGAATTCGTGGTTGCCGAGCGTCATGGCGTCGGTGCCGATGAGCGCGAGGCCCTCGGCGACCTCCGCGCCGTTCCACAGCTGACGGCAGAAATTGTCGCCGGCGTCGAGCAGCAGCGTGCCGTCCGGGTTTTTCGACCGCACCGAGCGCACCGCGGCGTAAAAGGCGGCGAGGCCCGGCGCCCGGCGGCATTTGCGGAACGACCCGCCGAAATCGGCGTGGCCGAGGATGTCGATCGTTTTGACAGCCATGCTTATCCCTTCAGACCTCCCTTGGAAACGCCCGTGACGATGCTTTTGCGCGCGCACAGGAACAGCACGATCATCGGCAGCACGACGATGGTCGCCGCGGCCATCAGCCGCTCGTAGCGGATGCCGCCCTCCGTCGTGAAGGCGAACAGGCCGAACGGGAGCGTGCGCTTGTCGGTGCTGTTGATGACGAGCACCGACCACAGGAAGGAGTTCCAGCAGGTGATGGCGTTGAGCAGCCCGATGGTCACGAGCGCCGGCTTCGCGATGGGCACCATCACGCGCCACAGATAATCCCAGTTGGACGCGCCGTCGATGCGCGCCGAATAGTAGAGGCTGTCCGGGATGGACAGAAAGAAGTTCCGCAGGATATAGGTGTAAAAGATGCTCGCGGTGAAGGGGATGATGAGCGCGGCGAGCGTGTCGATGAGCCCGAGCGAGACGATCGTCGTGTAGTTCGAGATGATGAGCATCTCAAACGGGATCATCATCATCGCGAGCAGCGCGGAAAACAGCACCTCGCGCCCCGGGAATTTGAGCCGGGAAAAGGCGAAGGCCGCGAGGATGGTCGTGAACATGGTGCAGGCGACGCAGGCGATCGTGACGATGAGCGAGTTGAGAAAATACCGCGCGAAGGGCGCCGTCTTAAAGGCGAAGAGATAGTTCTCGAGCGTCGGCGACGACGGCCAGAAGGTCGGCGGGGTCGTGTTGACTTCGGCGGCCGTCTTGAGCGACGACAGGATCATCCAGAAGAAGGGGAAGATCATGACGAGCGCCCCGATGCCGAGCAGGACATAGACGACGGCCATTTTCAGCCGTCCGGCCGTTTGCAGCTTCATTGCGCTTCCCCCCCTCAGTAATTCTTCCATTTGCGCTGCACGAACAGCTGCAGCAGCGTGAAAATGAGCACGATGACGAACAGCACGACGGCGCACGCCGCGGCCGGTCCGAGCTTCCACTTGACATAGAACTGCTCGTACATGAAATAGATGACGGTGTACAGCGAATACGCGGGGCCCGGCTTGCCGTTGAACAGCGGGAAGAGCTCCATGAACACCTTCGACGCCGAGATCGTGTTGACGATGAGCACGAGGCCGATCGTCGGCGCGAGCAGCGGCACCGTGATGCGGAAAAAGATGTCCCCCGCGCGCGCGCCGTCCGCGCGCGCCGCCGTGTAATACTGCGGGTTGATGTTCTGCAGCCCCGACAGCAGCAGTATGATCGTGAACGGCAGCATGCTCCACACGCCGTAGATGATGAGCGAGGTCATGGCGTGCTTCGGATCGTTGAGCCAGTTGACGGGCTCGGCGCCGAACAGCGACGACAGGTAATTGACGAGGCCGTAATCATAGTTGAACAGCCACCGCCAAACGAGACCGACGGCCGTGACGGACGTGACCATCGGCATGAAATACGCCGTCTGGAAGAGCGCCTGGCATCGGATCCTGTTGTTGAGCAGCACCGCGATGAGCAGCGACAGCGCCGTCGCGGCGGGCACCACGGCGATCACATAGATGCCGGTGTTCTTCAGCGCGCCGATGAACGTCGGGTTGGTGAAGATCGCCTCGTAGTTGCCGAGGCCGAAGCCGGTGAACTCGTGCGTGAGCACGCGGTAATTCTCCTTGAAGGAGATGAGCAGCACATTGATGAACGGCCACACCGTGAAGATGAGGATCGCGATGAGGAACGGCGCGAGGTAGAGCGCGGGCGTCAGAAAGGTCTTCGCCGTGACCCGCTCGTCGTCCGCGCGGCGCACGGTCTTTTTCATGCGTACCGCGCCCCCGTCTCCGCGTCGAACAGGAAGACGCCGGCGTCCCTGAGCCCGACGCGGACGGTCTGTCCGTTCGCGGGCGCCGCGGCGGCGTCGATGTACGCGCGCATGCTCTGGCCCGCGACGTCGAGCAGCAGCAGCATGTCCTTGCCGGCCGTGTAGCAGTCGGCGACGGTCGCGTCGAAGCAGCCGCCCGGCGCGTTGACCGTCAGCGCTTCGGCTCGGGCGGCGAACACGCACGCCGCGCCCGGCTGCACGGCCGGCGCGCCGAAGGGGATGACGGGGCCGCTGCCGCCGACCGAGAAGCCCGCGTCCGTCCACACGCCGCGCAGCTGGTTGATGGTCGGCGCGCCGAGGAAATCGGCGACGAAGAGGTTCGCGGGGTCGCCGTACAGCTCCCGCACCGTCCCGTACTGCTGCATGACGCCCCTGCGCAGCAGCATGATGCGGTCGGCGATGCTGCTCGCCTCCTCCTGATCGTGCGTGACGAAGATGGTCGTGACGCCGGATTTGCGCTGGATGCGGCGGATCTCCTCGCGCATCTCGACGCGCAGCTTGGCGTCGAGGTTGGACAGCGGCTCGTCGAGCAGCAGCAGCCGGGGCGACTTGATGAGCGCGCGCGCGATGGCGACGCGCTGCTGCTGGCCGCCCGACAGCTCGCCGGGGCGGCGGTCAAGCAGCTCCTCGATGTGTACCATCTGTACGAATTCCATCGCCCGCTCGATGCGCTCCTTTTTGGGGATGCGCTGGATGGCGAGCGGGAAGCAGACGTTTTCGAGCACCGTCATGTGCGGATACAGCGCATAGTTCTGAAACACGAGGCCGACGCCGCGCTTGTCCGGCGAAAGGTCGGTCACGTCCTCGTCGTCGAAATAGATCTTCCCCTGCGTCACCGGCAGGATGCCGGACAGCATATTGAGCATCGTGCTCTTTCCGCAGCCCGACGGCCCGAGCAGCGCGACGAGCTCGCCGCTTTCGAACGTCGCCGTCAGGCCGTCCACCGCGACGGTCTCCCCGAACCGCTTGACAAGATCGCTGACCCGTACTCTCATTGCAGCATTTCCTCCAGTACCCTTCCGTCGGTATCCTTCATCGAAAGCCCCAGCAGCTTCGCCATCGTCGGGGCCTCGTCCACCATGTCGGCGCTGTCGAGCACAACGCCCGGCCGAACGCCCGGCCCGCAGGCGACGAACAGCGTCGTTTCGGCGCGGTCGGGGCGGCTGCCATGCGTCGCGGCGCCCGTCTTGTGGTCGCCGGGCTCGGTGCTGCCCCACAGCGTGTCCGTGTCGAGCCGCTCGGAAAAGGAGATGTCGCGGTCGCTCTCGATGACGAAATCGAACGGCCCGCGCAGCCCGTACTGCGCCTCGGCCTCGCGCGCGTCGAGCACATAGCGAAGCTTTATTTTTTCGTCTTTTTTCAGATCCTCGAGGAAGCCGCGCACGCGCTTCGCGAGCGCCGCGTCCGCCGGGTCGCGCAGCTCGATGAAGCACGCGAGCCCCGTCGAATGCGCGAACGCGTCGAAGGAGGTCATGCCGCCGTCGGCGCCGGTGCGGATAAACCCGTTGTCGGCGAGCAGCCGGTTGATGAACAGCACGTCGCGCACGTCCGTCTGCCCGTGGTCGCCGAGCACGACGATGTTCGTGTCGTCCGGGTCGCCGAAGCGGCGCAGCGCCTGCATGAGCACCCCCAGCTCCTCGTCGTGCCGTCGCAGCTGTTCCCGCGTCTTCTCGTGGTACACGCCCCAGGTGTGACGCACCGAATCGAGATCGCACATCTTGACGAGCATGACGTCGGGCTGGCCGAAATCCTCGATGATGTCGGGCGCAAGCGCCATCGTGAAAAGATCGAGGCTGCGGTCCTTCCCTTTGATATAGCGGCCGTATTTCCAGAAATACCGGTCCATGAGGTTCTGTGTCGCCGTGCCCTCGAGCCACCGCTCGGGGTGATAGCCGGTGTAGTCGTAGGGCACGATCATCGGCATGTTGTAGGTGTAATCCGCGCCGCCGGAGACCGGCCAGCTCAGCGAGCAGGTCGTCATGCCCGCCTCGCGCGCATAGTCGAGCAGCGTCGGCCCCTTCACGTCGGCGCGCAGCGCATGCCACGGCGCGCCGCTCTTTCCGCCGCGCGCGAGTTTTTCGTTGTGGCAGATGCCGTGCCGTCCGACATACGTCCCCGTCAGGATCGACGTATGGCAGCAGTACGTCAGCGCCGGGTGCACCGGCCGGATGCTGCGCACATACGCGCCGCGCGCGAACAGCTCCGAGAAATGCGGCAGCGTTTTCATGAATTCCGCGTCGCTCGCGCACAGCGCGTCGAGCATAAATACGAGCAGCTTCATCGGTCTTCCTCCGCCTGTTTTTTGGTGAGCCCCTTCCCCGGCGTCAGAATGTACGCCGCCCCCTCCTCGGGGATGAGCTGCGCGCCGCGGTTCGGCAGCAGCCGCTCGGGATTGTACGAATGGCACGGGATGAGCACCCGCGGGTCGGCGCGGTCGACGAAATCCTTGACCTGGCAGGGGTACCCGTGCCCGAAATAGTTTTCGCAGAAAAACGTGATATACGCAAACCCCGCCCGGTCGACGAGCCCGCGCATCTTGCGGTAGGCCGGATCGAACGACCCGATGGGGATGCCGTCGGCGTGCACGTACGCGCCGCCGCGCGCGGGCAGGCTGAACAGCTCCATGATGTGGCGGTAGCTGTTCTGCACGAGGTAGCCCGACGGATTCGCCCGGATCTCCTCAAGCGGCACGATCACCGCGCGGGAGAACAGCTCCTCCGCCCACGCCGCGCGGTGTCCCGCGGCGTAGCGCGCCGAATCGGGGATGTAAACGAAAGGTTGAATTCCGAAGAATTTATACACAATGTACGCGGCGTCCGGCTCAAAGCAGCATCGCCGCCCCAGCCGCTGCGCCCAGCGCATGAATCTGTCCGCGTCATCCATTTCTCTCTGGTAATAATTGAAAACGCAAAGGCCCTCCACGGCGGCGATCTTTTCGAACAGCGCGTCGTAGTACGCGGCGGTCGACAGCATGCCGGCCGGCAGCGCAGGGTCCGGCAGGACGGCGCGGGGATCCCTTGTATCATACATGAGTCCGAGCACGCTGTCCATAAAGGATGTGCAGTCGCACAGCAGCACGTCGGGGCGTTCGCGCTCGAGCAGCCCGAGCTGCCGCAGCGTCAGCTCCCGGCATTCGCCGTGCAGCGTGAGATCGCCCGTCCAGTGGATGAGGCCGCCGTCCGGCGTCCGGATCATAAATGCGAAGTCGCGGTAGCCGGTGTCGCCCGTCAGCACGGGCAGCACGCGGATGTCGCCGACGCTGATCCATTCGTCCGGGATGAGATCGGTGTAGGCGCGGCCGTTGGTGTCGACGCCCTCGCCCGTCGTCTCGAGCGCGCGCTCGATGCACTGGGCGCTGCGGTGCATGTACACGGGGATCTGCGGCGCGACGGCGCCGATGTGGGCCATATGGTCGAGGTGCAGGTGGGTGATGAAGACCGCCGTGTTCCAGTCGCTGTCCTCATAGGGGACGACATCGCCGCAGCCGGCGAGATCCTGTCTGCTGAAAAGGCCGTCGATCTTCGGCAGCGACCCGAGGCGCAGCTTGTCCGCGAAGCGGTTGATCCGGCGCGGTTCGACGACGCCGTCGAACACGTCCTTCGCCGGGTCGTAGGCCGCGCCCATCTCCATGATCACGCGGTCCCTGCCGTATGTGACGGAAAAGACGACGCCGCCGATGGTGTGCGTGCCCGCGTAAACGGTCAGCTCGGTGTGCCTGTCGCTCATATGTCTCTCCTATTATACAACGATCCGGCAGCCGCGCGCATGCCTTTCCGCGCGCGGCTGCCGGCTGAAAAATTACTGTGCGAGTTCGGCGTTGCTCTCGGCAACGCAGTTGGCAAGCGCGTCCTTGGGGTCGGTGACGCCCATGGCGGATTCCTGGATCATCTTGTCGATCGCGGTGCGCACGCCCGCGGAGCCGGCGATGCTGCTGAGGTAGCCGACGTTGTTGATCTCCTCGGACAGCGCCTTGGCGGCGATGTTGGTCTCGGCGTACTGCTTGAAGGCGTCGGTGGCGACGGCGGCGTTGTAGGCCGGCACGGCGCCGAAGGCGATGGCCCACTTGGCGCACACTTCGGGCTGCGCGAAGTATTTGAGGAATTCATAGGCGGCGAGCGCCTTTTCGTCGGTGGTCTTGAAGGCGATATAGCCGCCGCCCCACGAGGAGATATAGGGGACCTTGCCGTCCTGCGGGATGGGCGCGCAGCCGACTTCGAACGCGCCGTTGGCGGCGCCGACCGCGTAATCGACGCCCGCGGAGGAGCCGATATAGGAGCCTACGGCCTGGGAGCCGAACGGATTGGAGAAGTAGAAGTCCTCGCCGACGAGGCGGAAGACGCCCTCCTTGACGAGGTCGCTGTACCACGTCAGCTTTTCGAGCGCGATGTCGTTGTCGAACGCGACGGTCTTGGTGTCGGCGTCGATATAGCCGCTGCCCGCCTGCACGATGAGGCCCTGCCATGTGTCGGTGGCGGAATCGCTGCCGAAGCCGGGGATGCCCTTCGCCTCATAGATGGCGCGGCTGTTGCTCTCGAGCTCCGCCCACGTCGTCGGGACCTTGAGCCCGAGCTCGTCGTACATCGTCTTGTTGTAGAAAAGGACCTCGCTCGTGACGATCGTCGGGATCATGTAGATCTTGCTCGCATCCCACTGGGTGATCTCGCTGTAGAGATCGCCGACCATGTCGTCCTTGAAATTCGCGATGCCGATCTTTTCGTCGGCGATATACGGGGCAAAGTCGACGATCAGGTCATCCTGGATATAGTTGGCGACCGCTGTCGGGAAGGCGGTGACGATGTCGGGGCCCGTCCCGTTGCGGACCGCCTGCATCAGCTTGGAGTCGAAATCCTGGTACGGCTGCGTCTGCACGGTGACGGTAATCATGTCCTGCGAGGCGTTGAAGTCGTCGAGGATCTCCTGGAAAGCTGCGGCGTGGTGCTCGGTGTAGGTGTTCCAGATGACGAGCTCGACGGGCTCCGTCAGCTCGGTCGCGATCCCGCCGCTTTCGGCGGCCGGTTTGTCGGCGCCGGACTTGCAGCCCGACAAAAGGGTCAGCGCAAAGACGGCGGCGAGAAGCAGTGCGATGAGTTTCTTCATTTTTCGTCCTTTCTTATTTCATGGTTTCGGTTTTCTATCAACAAAGCGAATCGAGGAAACGCGCGAGATCCGCTGTTGTCTTCAGCTCGACGTCGCACGGCGGCTTTGCGACGCCCTCGTAGGGATTGATCCAGACCGTGCGCGCGCCGAGCGCCGCGAGCGGCTCGAGATCGTTGTAGGCGAAATCGCCGACCGACAGGATCGTCTGCGGGCGCGCGAGCACGCCCGGCAGGGCGCCGTCGAGCGCGGCGGCGAGCCCGTCGGGCTTGCGGGCGCTGAAAACGGCCCGGGAAAACACGTCATCGAAGCCGATGGCGCGCAGGAACTCCCGCGCGGTCGACTCGTAGGAATTGCTCACCAGCACCGTCGCGCAGCGCCCCGTCAGCGCGCGGATGCTCGCGCGCAGCGCCGCGTCGGCGCGCAGGCCGTCCGCGACCATCGCCGCGCGCGTGCGGGCGTAGACCGCCTCGCGACGCCCGCCGCCGAGCAGGCCGAGCGACGCGCCGATGTATTCGACCACGGCCCACGCGTCGCCGAGATTGTAGGCCCCCGGCTCCCACGCGTCGAGGCGCAGGGCGCCGAGCGCATTAAAAAAACCGCCGGGCGACGAAAAATCGCCCTGTGCGGTTCGGTAAAAGCTGTTCATTTTGAGCGCTTCGCCGCGGAAAACGCGGCCGCAAAAAGAGGTCAGGTCGCCGCCCCACTGCGCGCGGGGCGTCCCCTCGACAAGGAACCGGAGATAGTGACGGTAAAATCCGGTGTCCTGATAAATTGTGCCGTCCAGATCAAAGACGACGGTCTCGATCGCAGAATCCATGCCAACCTCGCTCGTCCTTTTTGATTTCCAAGCAAAGTATAGCATGCCCCGATCTGAAAATTTTGCACACTTGCGTGAAGTATTTTTTATCGCGCCTCAGCTGCCGAGCAGGAAATCGCTGAGCATCTGCTCGAACAGAAGGATGACCTTGCCGAAAAAAACGTTGGGCATCTGCGCGACGAGCACCTGCCGGACGGGGTCGATGACGAACAGCGCGTCGGACAGCGAAGCGAGGGCGCTGTCGGGCACGCGGGTGAAGGAGATGACCCGGAAGCCCTGCTGCTTTGCGCGCCGGACGTTGTCGAGCACCTTTTCGGTCTCGCCGCTCTGCGAGACCGCGAAGATGAAGGAGGGCGACACGTTGGACGTGAAGATCTGCCGCCCGCCCTGTCCCTGCTCGCGGAAGATCATGTAATCGTAGAAATGCACGCCGTTGAACATGCGGAAGCCGCAGATGGCGAGGCGCTGGGTGATGTAGTCCGCGACGATGTCGCCGAAGCCCTCCCCGACGGCGAAGCCGTTCTTGTCCCGGCAGTCGTACAGGATGTCGCAGAATTTTTTGTACTGGTCGGCGGGATACGCCGCGGGCGGCGCGCCGTCCGGCTGGGGGCGGGGGCCGTTCTTCTGCAGGTGATAGAAAAGATCGGTGTAGCCGGCGAAGCCGAGCTTCTTGCACAGCTTGACGATGAAGGAGGTCGAGACGTAGTTCTCCGCCGCGACCTGCGAGATACCGACGCGCGCGCCGCCCTTTTCGATGTGGCTGATGATGCTCGTGACGACGCCGCTCTCCTGCTCGTTGAGATTGTTGAGGATGAGATAATAGTTTTCCCTGCGCTCGCCCATGGTGCTTCCTCCCGCGTCGTCCGGCGCGTTCCGCGTTGTTGTGCCCGGCCTCTGTCGCCATTATACGCGCGCGCAAAAGCGCGGTCAAGCGCGCCGCGGCGCAAAAAAGCGCCCGCCGGCAGCCGCCGGCGGGCGCTCTCGATCGGTGTAATTTTTTCAGGCCTTCGCCGTGCGCGCAAGGGCGTCCGGCCGCGCGAGCCCCGCCCGGTCGAGCAGGATGACGCCCGCGAGCAGCGCGCCGTTGCTCACGATGTTGACGCCCTGGGCGAGCCAGTTCATGGCCGCGGAGCCGTCGAACTTCGCGCTGAGATACCCCATGCAGAGCATCGAGACGAACGCCAGCACGAACAGCGCGGCGGCCGGGCGTCTGCGCATGCGCAGCGCCACGGCGAACAGGCACCACTGCATGCCCGCGCAGCCGAGGACCTGAAAGATCAGGAACGGGAGGCTCCCCGCGTACACCGGCACGACCGCGGGCAGCACCGCGCCGCGGTTGTATTTCGTGAACATGCCGGCGAGCGACAGGAACACGAGCAGAAAGCCGAGCCCCTGCATCGGGAAAAGGCTGTGCTCGAGCAGCGTGTAGTCGCACACGCCCAGCGCGTAGAGGATCTTCCACAGCGCCTTGTAGGCGCCCCCCGCGAACACGAGGATCGAGCCCGCCGCGAGCAGCGCGAACGCGCCCTTGACCATCTTGTTGTACAGCGCGCGCTGCAGCAGGACCGCCGCCGCGAAAAAGAGCGCGACGGGGACGAAATCGACGAGCGCCATGAGCACGGTGACGTCTTTCATCATTTTCCTCCTAAGATTTGATAAAGCCGGCCTTGTCGAGGTGGTACAGCGGCACGAACGGGAAGAGGATCGGCGTCTTCTCTACATAGGCCCTGTACGCCGGGTCGCCGCCGTAGTTTTTGTTCTGCCGCAGCTCGAGGCGCTTCGCGCCGCTGAGCATGACGTAGACGATGAGCACATAGCCGAGGACCGCGACGATCCACTGGCCCGCGCCCTCGAGCGCGCCGACGCCCGACAGCAGCACGCCCGTCCAGAAGAGGATCTCGCCGAAATAGTTGGGGCAGCGCACGATGCGGAACAGCCCCGTATCGCAGAAGCGCCCGGGGTTCGCGGCCTTGGCGGCGGATTTCTGCCTGTCGGCGGCGCTCTCGAGAATGAGCGCCGCGATCATGACGGCGAGCCCGACGACGGGCATGACCCCGCCGCGGTCGCCGTTGGCGGCGCGATAGAGCACCGGGGACGTCTGCATCGTATACAGCGCCGCAACGCACGCCCAGATGGCGATCTTCACGAACACGGGCATCGGCTTCCCCGCGCCCGTCGCCCGGTCGAGGGTCTTGCGGTAGGACGCGCTCCTGTGCTCGCGCCACAGCAGGAAACCGCCGAGGCGGACGCCGTAGACGACGAACATCGCGCACAGCGCGACGCTCACCCACGTCATCTGCCCGCCGTACAGGCAGACGACGGCGATGCCCGCGCCGGCGACGGCGAAGCCGTAGCCGACCGAAAGGAAGTAGACGAATTTGTAAAAGCCGACGGCGCTGAGCAGCGCGCAGACGGCGAGGACGACAAAGATCCCGGACGGAAACGCGCTCATTTCGCCGCCTCCTTCCCATAGCTCTCGATGTAGGCCCTGAAGCTCCTGTCGCCGTAGACGTCGCTGCCCACGAGCTCGTGCGTGAGCGTCCATTTGGAGAACCGCAGGATCGCCTCCCGGCCGTTTTTCCTGCATTTGTTGACGAACGCGAGCACGTCGAACAGCCAGGCCGGCGCGCGCCTGATGACGGGCTGCTTGCCCGCCGCCGCAAAGAACATGCGCGCGATCTCCTCGTAGGTGTACGTCTCCTTCCCGCCGACGTTGTAGGTCCGGTCGCTGTCGTTCATGTGCAGCACGATGAAGTCGGCGAAGTCGGCCGTGTCGATGACGTTGGCGTGCGCGTCGCCCTTGCCCAGCAGCGTGACCTCGCCCTTGTCGATCATCGGCCGGAAGACCTTCGCGATGTCGTAGAAATAGCCCGTCGGGCGATAGATGACGTAGCCGAGCCCGCTCGCTTTGAGCTTCTCCTCGAACAGCGCCTTCGCGTGCAGCATCGGCACCTTCGGGTCGCTGTCGGCCTTGATGACGCTGACGTAGTTGAACTGCCGCACGCCCGCGCGCTTCGCTTCGGCGAGCAGATTGAGGTTGCCCTGGTAGTCGATGTCGTAATTGGTGAGCGTCGCGCTCACGCCCGTCAGCCCGACCGTCGTGATGACGAGCTGCGCGCCGTCGCACAGTCCCGCGAGCGTCTGCGGCTTCGTCACGTCGATCTTTTTCGCCGTGTATTTCCCGGCGATGCCGTCGATCTGCTTTTCGGCCATGTCCGCGGCGACGACCTCGTGGCCGTCGCGCACGAGCGCTCTGAGGATATCCGTTCCGAGCTTTCCGAAAGCTCCCGCCAAAACGATCTTCATCTTCGCTCCCCCTATCTGTTCTTTTTCTCGCTCGCGCGCTTGTCGTTGATGATCTTCATCTGCTCGACGTCGATGAGCGTCACGCCGTTCTGCTTCGCCCAGTCGACGCATCCCTGCAGCGCCGCCTTGAGGAAGACGCGCGGCACCTTGACGAGCATCTTGCAGGCGTCCTCGGTGAACTTGACGTCGGGGTCGATGCGCCCCGCCGCATAGACGACGCCGGTGAGATCCGCCTCGCGCGCCGCGGGGATCTTCGCCGCGATCGGCCGGCGGAAGCGCGTGAACCAGAAGTTGGTCGAATCGCGGTAGCCGTAGTCGACCGGCACGCGCGGGAACGCCGAGGCCTTCACGCCGTTGACGATGGCGTCGTAATATTTTTCCTTCATGAGGATCTTGTCGATCCTGAGGATGAAGTGGCAGCCGAATTTGCTGGTGATGCCGTTGAAGTCATGATAGGGCGGGTCGATGCCCTCGAGCTGCCCGGTGCGCGTCCTGTCCTTCCACGCGTCCTCGAGCCGGTCGTCCCACGTGCATTCGAAGACCTGGTAGGCCTTCTGCACGACCAGCGGGCGCTCGCCCGGCGCGAGCCCCTTTTCGAGCGCGAACTTGCAGCCGGCCATCTTCTCCTTCGAGGTCTCCCCGGGGAAGCCCAGCCGCACGATCTCCCTGAAGTCGCCCGCCGCGTCCTCGACGAAGTTGATGGCGCACACGCCCGTGCGCAGCAGGTTCTGCGCCGTGTTCGACGAGTTCCGGCACTCGAGGATCATCGCGTAATAGTCCTTGCCCGCGATGTAATAGGGGAAGCAGAGCGAATAGGCGCCGAGCGACGTGCTGCCGTCCTCGGCGAGCGACGACAGCAGCACCGTCGGCATGGGGAAAAACGCCGAGGTCTGGTAGAAATTGTCCACGATGCGCAGGTCCTTGAAGCTGCTCATACTGATCTCTCCTTCAATTGATTTCCTGTTTTTGTCCGTACAGGCGTGCCGCCGCGTCCGCGAGCGCCCCGAACGAAATATCCTTCTGCAGCGCCGCCGCGAGCACCGTCTCCGCGAACAGCGGCACCGACGCGGGGTCGTGCCCCGGCGCGAAGCGCGCGAGCAGCGTCTCGAGCCGCTCGGCGAGCTGCGTGCGCAGCAGCACATGGCGGTCGGGCGTGATGCCGGGCTCCTGCGCCGTGCCGTTGAACTGGTTCCACACCGGCTCGTAGCGCGCCGCAAAATCCCCGATCTCCCCGTAGATCCCGCGCAGCCCCTGCGCGAGGCTGTCCGCCGAACGGACGCCCGCGTCCATCGAGGCGAGCGCGGCGAACCAGTCCTTCGCCATGATCGACGCGATGAGGACGTTCTTGCTCGGGAAATAGTTGTAGATCGTGCCGACCGCCATGCCGCACGCGGCCGCGACCGCGCGCAGCGTGAAGCCCGTGTAGCCGCGCTCGAACAGGATGCCCTCCGCCGTGCGCAGGATGCCGTCCCGCGCCCCGTCGATGATCTTCGGCAATCGGGTGCCCCCTTTCCGCGTTATATGAACGTGTTCATATAAAGAGTATAGCGGTTCGTTATTTATTTGTCAATCCTCCGGAGGGATTTTCCGCCCGCCCGGCATAAAAAAAGGCCCCCGCAGGGAGGGCCTTTTCCGTTTTTTGAATGACGTTCGTGAAAAACCGTCGGGGCGCGGCGCGTCCCCCGCCGGGGATCTGCCGCGAAGCGGCGGCCTCACCGGCCGGCGGCGTCCCGGGCGTTCGTCTGCGCGGGCTGCGCGGCGGTATCCCGCAGGACGAGCGCGGTGCCGGCGGCCATGACGAGCAGCGCGGCATAGAACCGCGGCCCCGGCCGCTCGCCGAGCAGCAGCATGCTGAACGCCGCGCCGAGGAAGGGCGCGACGGCGTAGAAGGCGCTGGTCTTCGCGGCGCCGAGGTCCTTCTGCGCGCGGATATAAAAGTCGATGCTCAGCCCGTAGGACACGAAGCCGAGCAGCAGCACGGCGCAGACCCACCGGAACGCCGGCAGGCTCTCGCCGCACAACAGCGCAACGAGCAGACTGCCGAGGCCCGAAAAACAGCCCTTGATGGTGACGATCTGGACGGGGCTTTTGACGCTGAGCCTTTTTGTGCAGTTGTTCTCGACGCCCCAGCAGGCGCACGCCGCGAGCACGAACAGCGAGCCGGCGCCGAAGCGCAGGCTCCCCGCGCCCTCGTAGCTCAGCAGGATGCTCGCCGCGGTGACGAGCGCGATGGCCGCCCACAGTCTTTTGGAGACGACCTCGCCGAAAAAGACGAGCGCGACGAGGGACGTCGCGACGATCTCGAAGTTGTTGAGCAGCGAAACGTTGGCGGAAGCGGTGCGCGCGATGCCGAGCATCAGCAGGATGGGCGCCGCCACGTCGAGCGCGACCATAGCGGCGACATAGGGCAGCTCCCTGCGCGTGAGGGGCTCCCGCACGACGTTTTTGCCCGCGGCCGCGCTCAGCAGCGCGTACGCCAGCAGGCCGAGCCCCGCGCCGAGATAGAGCAGCGCCGCCATCATCGCCGGGCCGACGTGCGCAAGCAGCAGCTTCGACAGCGGCACGTTGACCGCGTACAGCGCGGCCGCCAGGATCGCCGACAGCGCCGCGCGGGTCTGTTTATTCATCTTTTTCCTCCGGCTCGCCGTACAGGATGAGGCCGCCGCGGCGCTCGCGGCCGGTGTTCCACAGTCCGGCGAGAGAGATCCAGCGGGCCTCGCTGTAGGTGACCGCCCGGACGCGCATGTCCGCGCCGTCGCCGTCGAAGCCCGTGAGCATGAACCAGTGCCACTCGTAATCCGCGTATTCCCTGTCGGCGTGGCTGAGCGTCAGGCAGGGCACCGGCCAGCCGGCGCCGATGCGCGCCGACACGGCCGCCGCGGCGTCGGCGACCGGGCGCGTCCCCGCGAGCGAGGTCATGGAAACGCACGCGGGCCTGCCGCGCAGGTAGGCGCCGAAGCCGTCGATGTAGATCTGCGGATCGCTCACGCCCTCGCGGCGCGGCCGCAGATAGGGCTTCATGATCCGCGAAAAGCGGACGTAGTCCTTCCGGTTCAGCGCGCGGGTGTCAAAGGGATAAACGCCCGCGGCGTTTTTGTACAGCGCAAAATAAATGCAGCTGTCGCACGCGCACACCGCCGCGCAGCCGCCCAGGCGCATCATCGGGTCGCCGAACCAGTCCTGGTTGCCGCCCGGCGCGCCGCCGATATCAAAATAATCCAGCTCTTTTTTCATGCGAATGCCTGTTTCCCGCGGCGTTTTTTCCCGCGCAGGCTTATATTATACCACGTCCGCGCAAAAACGATACAGGCGTTTGCGCGCCGGCCGTCGGCGGTGTATGATGGAGAAAACGCGGCGCATCCTAAGAGGCGGCGGCGCCGCAGGGGAGGAGAGCCATGGACGGCAAAAAAAGAAGCGACATCCGGCCGGGGCTGACGGTCGACATCGTGCTCAAATGCGACCAGCCGACGGGGAAGCTGACGCGCGGCGTCGTCGCGCGCATCCTGACGAACAGCCCGACGCACCCGCACGGCATCAAGGTCATGCTCGAGGACGGGCAGGTCGGGCGCGTGCAGCGCATCGTGCCCTGAGCCGCGCCCATCCGCGGCGCGCGATTTTTTCTTGAACCCGGTTTCCCGTTATGGTATGATAGTAAAAATATACACACAGAAAGACAGGAGAGGATTGTTATGAGAGAAGGCAACGTTTTCATTTTCGAGCACCCGCTCATCCAGCACAAAATCTCCCTCATCCGCGACAAGAACACCTCGACGAAGGACTTCCGCGAGCTCGTCGACGAGATCTCCATGCTCATGGTCTACGAGGCGACGAAGGATCTGCCGATGAAGGAGATCGAGATCGAAACGCCCATCGCAAAGACCAAGACAAGGATCCTTTCCGACAAGAAGATCGCGCTCGTGCCGATCCTGCGCGCGGGCCTCGGCATGGTCGCGGGCGTGCAGAAGCTGCTGCCCAACGCCCGCGTCGGCCACATCGGCCTTTACCGCGACCCCGAGACACACGAGCCGGTGCAGTACTACTGCAAGCTCCCGTCCGACATCACGGAGAGCACCGTCTTTCTGCTCGACCCGATGTTCGCGACGGGCGGCAGCGCCTCCGCGGCCTTCACGTATCTCAAGCAGATCGGCTGCAAGGATCTGCGCATGATGTGCATCATCGCGGCGCGGCCGGCGGTCGAGCGCTTCAAGAAGGAACACCCGGACGTGCTCATCTACTGCGCGGCGCTCGACGAGAAGCTCAACGAGAACGCCTATATCGTCCCGGGTCTCGGCGACGCGGGCGACCGCATCTTCGGCACGAAATAACCGAAAAACAAAGCGCCGGCTGACAAAGGGCAGTGCTCGTAAAACAGTAAAATTGAATTTTGGCGGAACAGGCATGATTTCGGTCATGCCTGTTCCGCTTTTATCAGCTCATCCACGGGGATATAGCCTATAAGGTCATACTCAATATGTGCTTCCTGCTTCCGCTTACCGCCGGACTTGCTTGAGGAACAGGCGGTCTAACTCCCCAATTCGCTTCTCGCATTGTGCCAGCCGCTTCTTGTGTACCCGTATCGCTTTCTCGCTCTGTAATTGGAGCATTTGCCCCACTCACGGCGGAAATACCCGCTTCTCATCGCTGCCAAACGTGAAACACGCCTGGCAAGCAATGCTCGTGGCTGTCCACCCGTGCAAACTTGTTGGGGAAACACCCCAAGCCCCTTAACGATTTTTGCAGAATCGGCTGCGCTCCTACGGAGTTTAATTGCGGAATTTTTTCAAATTTCCGCCTGGGGATTTTCGTTCTTTTCTTCGATTTCGTATGAACCTTCAAGAGCCAATTTTCGCAAATGGGCACTCAAATTGTCCGTGCCGAACTCCGACATTCGCTGCTTGATCTGCTCCAGCTCCTCAGCGGTCACAAAGAATTTTATTTGGATCGGACGAAGCCGATTTGGTGTGTATGCCATAAAGGTTTCTCCTTCCGCTTACAGCTCTTTTTTGAAAATATATCTTTGTGGGGTCATGCCCAAATGCTCGTAAAAGCCAATGGCGTTTTTGTTGAAATCCCAAACCATCGAATCAGGCCTTTTCGCTCCAGGTTCTTTCGCCCTTGCTTCGGCTTCCGCAAATAAAGCCTTAGCGATACCTTTCTTCCGGCAGCTCTCGTCAACAATCAAATCATCCATATAAGCAGTACGCATATTGACCATCACACTGCGTTCCCGAATTTCAACAAAACACAGACCAACGACAATACCGTTTTCTTCTGCAACAATGGAAATAAACTTCTCGCTTTCCGCCATCTCCGCAAACTTTTCTTAGGAGCAGGAATGCTCCATGTCCGCATATAAATCAGGTCTGCCCTCAACATGGATTTTGTGCAGCTGCTGCATCAACCCGTCAACGGAAGGGTAATCCTCGACAATCATCGTTCTTATGTTTATTGCATTTCTTCCCCGCCTTTTATATTTTTCTGCGGTACACCTCGCATCCATCGACATTGCCCTCATACGCAAATCCGTTTCGCAGGGCAATCTTTTTCGTTGCGCTCTGCTCCGGCGAACACTCAATGACAAGACTTTTCGTTCTATCCTTTGCATCGGCAATGAGAGCCTGTGTCAATTCATCCGCATACCCTTTGCCCCAATGCTCCTTTCCCAACACCCAGCCAATTTCATAAGCCATTTCATCGTAGGCGTGGTAAATCACATAGCCGACAAAGTTGCCATTGTTATCGTCTACCGCATAAATGAGAGGGTTATCACACAATGCAGCTTCATCAAGAAAGACTGCGGTTCTTTTCTCGGAAAAAGGCGGTTCCAGGTATTGCATCACATCAGCATCCGATAAGAGCTGGTACAGCGAGTGAAGGTCGCTCTGCTGAAACGGTCGGATATGCAGTCTCTCTGTTGAAATCCTCATTTTATCTTTCTGCCAATCTTCATATTTTGCCGCCAAGCGGCCATCGTCGGATAGCGTATAGTAGAAATCTCTGTCTGCATCGGGGAAGAAATGGAAGAACGGCTCACTCCAAAATTTCGTCATACCCTCTTTATAAACTCAAAGATACTGGCAGCACTGTACCCCACGCCGCCAAATTCAAATCTCAGTTTCATTGCATCGTCATTTCTTTCATTCTCTTCCAATCAATCCAACGGCGTATACTCGGTGACGGTTTTGAGATACGCCTCCGGGTCGCCGTTCAAAATGAGGTCGGCATACCCCAGCGGGTCATTGTAAATCAGACAGTCAAGTTCAGACCGCTGATACATATTGTCGGCAATCTCATTTTCAACGGCGGTGCAGTTTATGGAAATCTCCATGCCATCGCTGAACTTCAATTCCACACAGCCGCTGTCCGTGCTGAACTCACAGGACAATAGCTTTTTCATCTGCCGTACCTCCGTTTCAATTTTGTGTACACACATATCATACCACTTTTCAAGAGGTTTGGCGAAATATATCCCTGCCAAATGTATCTTTTTTGTACATGGGCAATGGAGCATTTTTGCCGTACCCGATATGTCCCACATCGAAGTACCCGCTAATCAGCTTCCCCACTTTGCGTAACTTCCCGCGAAACCGCAAACAACCACACCCGGCGGCGAATGTCGTTCACTTTGCCGTGCTTCGCTGTTCTGTGCTGTTTCTTCACGATGCCGATAACTATTTCACCCCCTTCAATTCCCTTGGTCAGATGCCGTTGTTATGAGGCTTGGCGTAACGCATTTAGGGGTGCAAACCCCGTATTTGCAAGCCCTATTTCAGCCGTTTGCGGGAAGGGTGGCATGATTTCCTTTCCACATCAAAAATGGGGTCCAAATGCGTTATAAGACCACATTCAGGCCCCCAAAGGCACAGCATTCTTTATCCCATCAAGCAAACAACGGCATCCGGCCGAAGCCGAATGCCGTGTGTTCGTTTTCCCGATCCCGCCTGACAGATGCCGCAATTCGTAAATTTTGTTGATTTACTGTCTTACGAACACTCTGCCAGGCCGGCGCTTTTTTCGCGCTTATTCTTCGGACTTCGCGTCCGCGCCCGGCGCCGCCGTCTGCGGCAGGCGCACGGCCCTGAGCTTCGCGATGCGGTGCTCGGTGATCTCGAGCACGGTGTATTCGAAGCGGCCGCTGCGCACGGCCGGGTGTTCGCCCGGCTCCGGCAGCCGCCCGAGCTTGTCGGTCACATAGCCCGCGATGGTGTCGTAGTCGCCCGCGTCGTCGAACGTCGCGCCGAGCTGCTCGCGGATGTCGTCGAGGAAGGCCATGCCGTCGAGCAGCCACTCGTCCTCGCCGACGCGGCTGATCTCCTCGGGCTCGTGGTCGTACTCGTCCTGGATGTTGCCGACGATGGACTCGAGCACGTCCTCCATGGTCACGATGCCCGCGGTGCCGCCGTATTCGTCGACGACGATGGCCATCTGCACGCGCCGCTTGCGCATCTCCTCGAAGATGTCCTTGCAGCGGGAGCTCTCGGGGATGTACATGACCTTGCGCAGATAATCGCGGATGTTGAAGTCGGCCGGCTTGTTGACGATGAGCCCCAGCAGGTCCTTGATGTTGAGGATGCCCACGATGTTGTCGAGCCCGCCGTCGCACACCGGCAGGCGGGAATGGCCCGTCTTGACGGAGGTGTCGATGACCTCCTCGAGCGGAGCGTCGATGTCGAGCTCCTCGATCTCGGTGCGGTGGGTCATGATCTCGTCGGCGGTCGTGTCGTCGAACTCGAAGATGTTGTGCAGCATCTCCTTCTCGCGCTCCTCGATGGTGCCCTCCTCCTCGCCGACGTCGATCATCATGCGGATCTCCTCCTCGGTGACCTCGTCCGCCTTGGCGTTGGGGTCGATGCCGATGAGGCGCAGCACGCCGTTGGTCGTCGCCGACAGCAGCGCGACGAACGGCCGCGTGATCCTGTACACGACGCGCAGCGTCCCCGCGACGGCGAAGGAGACCTTCTCCGGGTTGTTCATCGCGATGCGCTTGGGCACCAGCTCGCCGAAGACGAGGCTCAGGAACGACAGCAGGACGGTGATGACGATGAGGGAGCCCATGCGCAGCACCGAGTCGGGGATGCCGCTGTCGCGCAGCCAGTAGACGATGTATTCGGAAAAGGTGTCGGCCGCGACCGCGGACGACAGAAAGCCGGACAGCGTGACGCCGACCTGGATGGTCGCGAGGAAGCGCGACGGCTCGGCCGTCAGGTTGCGCAGGATCCCTGCGCGCTTGTTGCCTTCCTCCGCGAGCAGCTTGAGCTTCGCGTCGTTGAAGGATATGACCGCGATCTCGCTCATCGCGAACAGCGCGTTGCACAGAATGAGGACGATGAGCAGCAGGATATAGCCGAATGGGTTGCCTTCCGGCATCTCTTTCTCTCCTTTTGACGGGCCGTCCGCATCGAAGCCGCGCGGACGGGCATAATAGTATTATATTACCATACCCGGGACAAATTCACAAATCCCTCCCGCGGCCCTGCCGGCCGGAAAAAAGCGCGCGGGGGGCGGCGGCGGCGCGGGGGATCGCCCGCGCGCGCCGGCAGCGGGGCGCAGGCCCCGCAGAAAGCGCGGCGCCGGTTTTTTCCTGCGATGGCAAAAAGCTGCGCGATATGCTACAATAAATTTTAATTTGATCGTACGATGGGGGTTTATGGGATGGCGGAGAACAAGCTCGGCGCGATGCCCGTCGGAAGGCTGCTGGTCAACATGGCGCTGCCGCTGATGTTCTCGATGCTCGTGCAGGCGCTGTACAATATCGTGGACGGCATCTATGTCGCGCGCCTGAGCGAGGCGGCGCTGACGGCAACGACGCTCGCCTTCCCCATCCAGATGCTCATGAACGCCGTCGCCATCGGCACCGGGGTCGGCGTCAACTCGCTCGTCGCGCGGCGCCTCGGAGAGAAGCGGCAGGACGCGGCCGACAGCGCCGCCTCCCACGGCATGCTGCTCGCGGCGCTCAGCGCCTGCGTTTTCATCCTGTTCGGCCTGTTCGCCGCGCGGCCCTTTCTGCGGCTGTTCAGCGGCGACGCCGACCTCGTCGGCATGAGCTTCGACTACCTGTTCGTCTGCACCTGCGTCAGCCCGTTCCTTTTCTTCTCCGCAATGGGCGAGCGGCTGCTGCAGGCGGCGGGCCACGCGACGCTGAGCATGGTCTCCCAGCTCGCGGGCGCGCTGACGAACATCTTTCTCGACCCGGTCATGATCTTCGGCCTCTGCGGCTGTCCCGCCATGGGCGTGCGCGGCGCGGCCGTCGCGACCGTCGTCGGGCAGGGCGTCTCCTGCGTCGTCGCGCTCGCGCTCAATCACCGGCTCAACCACTACGTGCGCGTGCGCCTGCGCGGCTTCCGGTTCGACGGCGCCGCGGTGAGCGGCATCTACCGCGTGGGGCTGCCGGCCATCCTCATGCAGGCCATCGGCTCCTTCATGAGTCTGTGCATGAACGCCATCCTCATCCTGTTCTCGACGACGGCGGTCGCCGTCTTCGGCGTCTACTTCAAGCTGCAGAGCTTCGTCTTCATGCCCGTGTTCGGCATCACGCAGGGCCTCACGCCCATCGTCGGCTACAACTACGGCGCGCGCAGGCCCGCGCGCATCCGGCAGGCCGTCAAGCTGTCGATGATCTCCGCCGTCGGCATCATGCTGCTCGGCACGCTCGTCTTCAACCTTTTCCCCGACCGGCTGCTCGCGCTGTTCGACGCGGGCCCCGAGATGCTCGACATCGGCGCGCGGGCGCTGCGCATCATCTCGCTGGGCTTCCCGCTCGCGGCCTGCTCCATCGTGATGAGCTCGTCCTTCCAAGGCATGGGCATCGGCCGGCTGAGCCTCATCAACTCCCTGCTGCGCAACGTCGGCTTCATCCTGCCCGGCGCCTATCTCTTCGGGCATTTTTTCGGCCTCGATTCTATCTGGTTCGCGTTCGATTTCTCGGAGATCGCCTCGGTGGTGCTCATGTCCGTCCTGTTCGCGCGCGTGTGGCGTGAAAAGATCGCGCCGATGAAGGACGGAGGCTCTTCCGCGGACGCCTCCGGCGTGGTAAAATAGAGAAAAAACAGGAGGGCTCGCGCATGGCGTTTCCAACGGACATCGAGATCGCGCAGCAGGCGGAACTGCTGCCCATCGGCACGATCGCCGCGGAACTCGGCATCGACCCCGGCGACATCGAACAATACGGGAAATACAAGGCGAAGCTGCCGCTGTCGCTGCTCGGCCGCGGCGGCGCCGACGGCCGCCTCGTGCTCGTCACCGCCATCACGCCGACGCCCGCGGGCGAGGGCAAGACGACGACGACCGTCGGTCTGGGCGACGCGCTGCGCCGGCTCGGCAAGCGGGCGGTCATCGCGCTGCGCGAGCCGTCGCTCGGCCCCGTGTTCGGGGTCAAGGGCGGCGCGGCGGGCGGCGGCTGGGCGCAGGTCGTGCCGATGGAGGACATCAACCTCCATTTCACGGGCGACTTCCACGCCATCGGCGCCGCCAACAACCTGCTCGCGGCGATGCTCGACAACCATCTCCAGCAGGGCAACGCCCTCGGCATCGACCCGAAGCGCATCACCTGGCGCCGGTGTGTCGACATGAACGACCGCGCGCTGCGCTCGGTGGTCATCGGGCTCGGGGGGCACGGCGACGGCGTCGTGCGGCAGGACGGCTACGACATCACCGTCGCGAGCGAGGTCATGGCGGTGCTGTGCCTTGCGGACGGCATGGCCGACCTCAAGCGCCGCCTCGCGCAGATCATCGTCGGCTTCACGTACGCCGACGCCCCCGTGACGGCGCACGACCTGCACGCGGAGGGGGCCATGGCGGCGCTGCTCAAGGACGCGCTGCTGCCGAATCTCGTGCAGACGCTCGAGCACACGCCCGCGATCATCCACGGCGGCCCCTTCGCCAACATCGCGCACGGCTGCAACTCCGTGCTCGCGACGCGCATGGCGCTGCGCCTCGGCGAATACGCCGTGACGGAGGCCGGCTTCGGCGCCGATCTCGGCGCGGAAAAATTTATGGACATCAAGTGCCGCAAGGCGGGGCTGCGCCCGTCGGCGGCCGTTCTCGTCGCGACGGTCCGCGCGCTCAAGCACCACGGCGGCGCGGCGAAGGACGAACTGAAAAACGAGGATCTCGCGGCGCTCGAGCGTGGGCTGCCGAACCTGCTGCGCCACGCGGACAATCTCACCGGCGTGTACGGCGTGCCCTGCGTCGTCGCGGTCAACGTCTTCCCGACCGACACCGAAGCCGAGCTCGCGCGCATCGAGAGCGCCTGCGCCGCGCGCGGCATCAAAGCCGTCCGCAGCGAGGTCTTCTCGAAGGGCGGCGCGGGCGGCGAGGCGCTCGCGGCGGAGGTCGTGCGCCTGTGCGAACAGCCGTCGGCGTTCCGCTGCTGCTACGAGGACGCGCTGCCGCTGCGGGAAAAGATCGAGGCCGTCGCCCGGCGCGTTTACCGCGCGGACGGGGTCGAATTCGCGCCCGGTGCGCTCAAAAAGCTCGCGCAGTACGAGGCGCTGGGCTTCGGGGCCTGGCCGGTGTGCATGGCGAAAACGCAGTACAGCTTTTCCGACGACGCGAAGCTGCTCGGCGCGCCCGACGGCTTCACGCTCGCGGTGCGCGACGTGAAGGCCTGCGCGGGCGCGGAATTCATCGTCGCGCTCACGGGCGAGATCATGACGATGCCGGGCCTGCCGAAAAAACCGGCGGCAGAAACGATCGACATCGACGAAAACGGCGTCATCAGCGGCCTTTTCTGAGAAAGGAACTGCGCATGGACATAGGGGAAATGACGATCGGCGCCTACATGGAGGCGCTCCGGAGCAAGGCCCCCACCCCGGGCGGCGGCGGCGCTTCGGCGATCTGCGGGGCGCTGGGCGCGTCGCTCGGCGCGATGGTCGCGTCGCTGACGCTCGGCAAAAAGAAATATGCCGCCGTCGAGGACGACGTCCGCCGCAAAAAAGAGGAGCTCACCGGCATCGCCGACGAGCTGCTGACGCTCGCGCTGCTCGACGAGCAGGCCTTCGCGCCGCTCGCGGCGGCCTATGCGCTGCCGGCGGACACCGACGCGCAGAAGACCGAAAAAGCGAAGGCGATGGAATCGGCGCTGCTCGCGGCGTGCATGCCGCCGCTCGCCATGATGGACGCGGCGGCCAGGGCGCTCGGCGCGCTGAATTTTCTCGCCGAAAAGGGCAGCGTCCTCGCCGTGTCGGACGCGGCGGCGGGCGCGGCGCTCTGCGGCTGCGCGCTGCGGGCGGCGTCGCTCAACGTATTCATCAACACGAAATCCATGGCCGACCGCGAACAGGCGGCCCAGCTCAACGACCGGGCGAACGCCCTGCTCGCGCAGCCGGTCCGCTTTGCGGACGCGATCTGCGACGGCATCAAAACGGAACTCGATACGGGCGGCGCGCCCGCGCGGGCGCTGCGCGGCGCGCCGGCGGCGGCGGCCATCGCGGAGGCCGTGAAAAAAGAGACCGAATCGCTGCGCGCGGCGGGCATCGCGCCGTCGCTGCGCATCATCCGCGCGGGCGAAGCGGAGGACGACGCCGCCTACGAGGCGGGCATCCGCAAGCGCTTCGCGGCGCTCGGCATCGGCGTGACGACGGCGGCGCTGCCGTTCGACTGCCTCACGCAGGACGTCTGCGCCGCGGTGTCGGCGGCGGCGCAGGATCCGTCGGTGCACGGCATCCTCGTCATGCGCCCCCTGCCCGGCAGCGTCGACGACGCGGCCGTGTGCGCGGCGATGCCGCCGCAAAAGGACGTCGACGGCATCAGCCGGGCGTCCGAGGCGGCGGTCTATACGGGCGCGCAGGACGCCTTCGCCCCCTGCACGGCGCTCGCGTGCGTCGAGCTGCTCGAGGCGGGCGGCGTCGCGCTGCGCGGAAAGAACGTCGCCGTCATCGGGCGCAGTCCCGTCGTGGGCCGCCCGCTCGCCCAGCTGCTCATCCGGCGCGACGCGACGGTGACGGTCTGCCACACCAAAACGGCCGACCTGCGCCGCGTGTGCCGCGGCGCCGACATCGTCATCGCGGCGGCCGGGCGGGCGAAAATGATCGACAAAAGCTATCTTTCGGGCGCGCAGACGCTCATCGACGTCGGCATCCATGCCGACGCCGGCGGCGGACTGTGCGGCGACGTGGATTACGAGAGCTGCGAACGGCACGCGGCGGCCATCAGCCCCGTGCCCGGCGGCGTGGGAAGCGTGACGACGGCGGTGCTCGCGCGCGCCGTCGTACAAGCGGCAAGGAAGGCGAACGACAGGTGAATTACGAGCAAACGCTGGCGTATATCCATACCATCAACTGGCGCGGCAGCAAGCTGGGGCTCGAGCGCATCCGCGAGCTGCTGCGGCGCATGGGCGATCCGCAGGACAAGCTGCGCTTCGTGCACGTCGCCGGCACCAACGGCAAGGGCAGCGTCTCGGCGCTGACGGCGGCGGCGCTGCAGGCGGCGGGCTATAAGACGGGCCTGTACATATCGCCCTTCATCCGGCGCTTCAACGAGCGCATCCAGATAAACGGCGCGCCCATTTCCGACGACGCGCTGTGCGAGACCGTCGAATTCGTGCGCGAATACGCCGAGTCGATGCCCGATCTGCCGACCGAATTCGAGATCGTCTGCGCGGTCGGCTTCGAATATTTCCTGCGGCAGGGCTGCGACGTCGTCGTGCTCGAGACGGGTCTCGGCGGACGGCTCGACGCGACGAACGTCATCGGCGCGCCCCTCGTGTCGGTCATCACGCCCATCGGCTTCGACCACATGCAGCAGCTGGGCAACACGCTCGCCGCCATCGCGGGCGAAAAGGCGGGCATCCTCAAGCCCGGCGCGCCCTGCGTGCGCAGCGAACAGCCCGAGGAGGCGGCCGCCGTCATCGACGGCGTCTGCCGCGAGCGCGGCTGCCCGCTGCACGTGGCGGACTTTTCCGCCATCGAATCGCTCCGGGACTCCCTCGACGGGCAGACCTTCCGCTACAGGGGCGACATCTACGACATCCGGCTGCTCGGCGCGCACCAGCTGCGCAACGCGGCCGTCGCGCTCGAGGCACTCGACGTGCTGCGCGGGGAGGGCTTCGAGCTGCCCAAAGCGGCGGTCGCACGCGGCTTCGCGGCGGCGCGCTGGCCCGCTCGCTTCGAGGTCCTCTCGCGGCAGCCGCTGTGCATCGTCGACGGGGCGCACAATCCGCACGGCGCGCGTGCCGCCGTCGAGGCCGCGAAGAACTACCTCGCCGGCCGGCGGATCACGGTCGTCATGGGCGTGCTCGCCGACAAGGACTACGGCGAGATGATCGCGCGCATCAATACCATCGCCGACAAATTCATCGCCACGCAGCCGGACAGCCCGCGGGCGCTGCCCGCGCCGGAGCTGTACAAGCTGCTGCAGGGCTTTGAAAAGCCGGCCATGCTCTTCACCGACCCGCAGGACGCCGTGCGCGCGGCGCTGCGCGGCTGCGGCGAGGACGGGGCCGTGCTCGCGCTCGGTTCTCTCTATATGGCGGGCGCTGTGCTCGACTGTTTCGACAATACGGAGGATGCAAAACCATGAACTACCGCACCAAGCGCGTTGCGGTTCTCGGGCTGCTCATCGCGCTGGAGATCATTCTGTCCCGGCTGCTGTCGATCAGCATCCCGCCGGTCAACACGCTGTTCAAAATCAGCTTTTCCTTCATCCCGGTCGTCCTCGCGGCCGAGTTTTACGGCCCCCTGTGGGCGGGCGCCATGGCGGCGATCGCAGATGTCCTCGGGACGCTGATGTTCGAAGGCGGCGAATTTTTTCCCGGCTTCACGCTGACGGCGTTCCTCGTGGGCGTCGTCTTCGGTCTGTTCATCTATGAGCGCCCCTTCAAGCTCTCCATCGAGCTGACCGCCGCGAGCATCGTGCAGCTGGGGCTGCATCTGGGGCTCGACTCGCTGTGGCTTTACATCATGTACGGCGAAAGCTCGCTCGCTCTGCTGCCCGCGCGCGCCGTCAAAAGCGTCGTCATGATCGCCGTCGAAGTCGGCGTCATGTGGGCGATGTCGGGCTTTACGCACAGCCAGTACGAGAGCATCGAGCGGGAAACGCTCGCGTGGTACCGCTCGCAGGCGCGCTCCTTCTTTGACGGCGCGCCCGACAAGCGCGCGCGCATGAGCGAGGCCGTGACGAAAAATGTCCGCGCGCTGCCCGCCTACCAAAGCGCAAAAACGGTCTTCTGCTTCGTCGGCACGCAGCGCGAGCTCGACACGTCGGCGCTCATCGACGGCGCGCTCGCCGAAGGAAAGACCGTGTGCGTGCCGCTGACGCAGTCCGGCGGCGACATGACCGCGCGCCGCATCACCGGCCGCGGCGAGCTGCTCCCCGGCAGGCTCGGTATCCTCGAGCCGCCCGGCAGCAGCGAGCTCGTCCGGAAAGAGGACATCGACCTCGCGCTCGTGCCCGCGAGCGCCTGCGACCGCGCGCATGCGCGCGTCGGCAAGGGCGGCGGCTATTACGACCGGTATCTCACCGGCGCGGCGATGAAAAAGATCGCGCTTTGTCCGTCGGGGCTTGTCCGCCGCCGGCTCGCCGTCAACGAGCGGGACGTCGTGATGGACGGCGTCGTCACGGAAAAGGGCTTTTTCTGAATACATAGGACGGCCGCCCCGCGAAAGCCGGGCGGCCGTCGACGCAAAGCGGGAAATGCCGCGAACGATGCTGCATCATTCGCGGCGTTTTTGTTTCGGCCGCTCCTCCCGCCCGGCGCGCGGGCCGGAAGCCGCAGGACGGCAAAAAAAGTCGGGAATTTTTCTTTCCCGTGTGCGACAATACAACTGTCGGGAGGCGGTGCGGGTGACGGATAAGGTTTTGGCCGTACAGCGCATGCAGGACTATATCGACGCGCATTTTGAAGAAAAGATCACCTTGTGCGATCTGTCCGGCGCGGCGCTGTTTTCTCCTTTTTACTGCGCGCGGATATTCCGGGAGCTGACGGGGATCACGCCGGCCGATTACATCCGGCGGCTTCGGCTGTCGCGTTCCGCGCTGCGCCTTCGCGATGAAAAATGCAGGGTGATCGATCTGGCCTTCGCCGCCGGCTACGAGAGCGCGGACGCATACCGGCGGGCATTTCAAAGCGCGTTCGGATGCAATCCGCGCGAATACGCGAAATCGCCCGTCCCGATCCCGCTTTTTACCCCGTACGGCGTTAAATTCAGAGATCTGCGAAAGGAGAACAGGACGATGGAAAGCGCGGCAAATGTTTTTATCCAGGTGACAGACAAACCGGAGCACAAGGTCATCGTCAAGCGCGGCCGAAAGGCCGATGATTACTGGAGCTATTGTCAGGAGGTCGGCTGCGACGTGTGGGGCATCCTGACGAGCATGCGGTCGCTGTGCGGCGAGCCGGTCTGCCTGTGGCTGCCCGAAAAATACCGGGCGGCGGGGACCTCCGAATATGTGCAGGGCGTCGAGGCGGCGATCGACTGCGACGGCCCCGTGCCGGAGGGATTCGACGTCATCCGGCTGCCCGCCGCGAAATATCTGATGTTTCAGGGCGAGCCGTTCAGGGAGGAGGACTATTGCGATGCGATCGGGGCGGTGCAGAATTCCATGGATAAGTACGACCCGTCCGTGATCGGGTATGCCTGGGACGATTCCAACCCCCGCATCCAGCTCGAGCCCCGCGGCGAGCGCGGATACATCGAGCTGCGGGCGATCCGCCCGCTTTGACGGATCCCGGCGCGCCGGGGCGCGGTTTGAAAAATCGCGGGTGATCCCGAAAGCCGGCGGCGCGCCCGGGCGCCCGGCTCCGCTGCACACTGCACACACAACAAGGCTCCCGCCTGCTTTCGCGCAGGCGGGAGCCTTTTTTTGCGGCCGCGAGGCGGCCGGGAAGCTTCTTCTTCGGCGGCGCGCGGCGGCCTACAGGATGCCGCCGTCCAGCCGCTCCGAGCCCCGCAGCAGCAGCTGCGTGGGCACAAGCACGCGCCGCGCCCGGGCGGGCGCGCTCTGGCGGATGCGCTGCTCGAGCAGCTCCATCGCCCGGCGGCCCATCTGCGTGAACGAGCGCGAGACGACCGACAGGCGGATGCCGAGATCGTCGAGCTCGTCGAGCGCGTCGAAGCCGATGAGCGACACGTCGCGCCCGATCACGAGTCCCCGGCCGGCCAGATATTTGAGGCAGCCGCAGGAGCTGAGGTTGTTGACGGCGAAGATCGCCGTGGGCGGTTCGGGCAGCTGCATGAGCGCCCGCGCCGCCTCGTAGGAGGCCTCGAGGCGGAACCTGCCGTCGCGGACGTATTCGGGCGGCAGCGGCAGGCCGCTTTCGGCGAGCGCCTGCCGGAAGCCCGCCATGCGCTCGCGGCCCGGCCGCGTGTTGTCGGGCCCCTTGATGACGGCGATGCGCCGGTGGCCGCTGCGGATGAGCGCGTCCGCCGCCGCGCGCGCGCCCGACGCGTCCTCGGAGAAGACGCCGTCCAGCTCGAGCCCGCGGATATCGCGGTCGAGCAGCACGACGGGCACGCCCTGCGCGCGCATGCGCCCGAGGCGCTTGCGCGTCTCAGCGTCGTCCTCCGCGACGGGGGCGATGATGACGCCGCGGCACTGCAGCCCGACGGCGGTCTGGAGATAGCGGTGCTCCTTTTCGACGTTCTCGTCGGTGTTGAACAGCACGACGTTGTAGCCGCAGGCGTCCGCGACGTCGGTGATGCCGCGCACGGCGCGCGAAAAGAAGGAGTTCTCGATGTCGGCCACAAAGACGGCGATGATGTTGGAGTCCTTTTTGCTCAGTCCTCTGGCCATCTCGTTGGGCACGAATTCGTTCTGCTCGATGATCTCCAGCACGCGCTGCCGCGTCGCGGCGCCGACATAGCCGCTGGCGTTGAGCACGCGCGAGACCGTCGCGGACGACACGCCCGCCTTCCGGGCGATTTCCGAGATCGTCATATCCTGTCCTCCGCCGGCATGCGCCGGTTTTTTTACAGTATAGCACATTCCCCTTTTCCGCGCGAAAAAAACAGGGGCAAAACGGGTCGTCCCCAGCGGTCCGGCCCGTTTTGCCCTATGTTTGAAAGAAGTCTATACGGATTCAGTAGCGGGTCAGCACGTTGCCCGCGGGAATGCGGATGAGATACTCGACATAGCCGTTGCCGTCCCGGCGCTGGGTCTCGGCGTCCACGCCCGCCTGCTTCATCACGTCGAGCGCGCGGTTGATGGTGTTGAAGAAGATGCGCACGTCCTTGATGGCGACCGTCCGGCGCTGCATGTCGCCCCGGTCGAGCCCCAGCCGCTCGCACAGCAGCTGCGCCTTTTCGCCGAGACACAGCTCGTCCGACAGCAGGTCGGCAAAGATGTGCTGCCGGTCGGCCTCCGGCATCGACAGGATGTACTGCGCGCGCTTCTCCGACATCCCCGCCGCCTCGCAGATGATGCGCTCGCGCGCGCCGAGGCGCAGCAGCCGCAGCTTGCGCCCGATCTCGGCTTGCGTGAGGCCCGTGCGCCGGCACAGCTCGTCGCTCTTCATCTCGCCGTCCGCGAGCAGCGAATACAAACACTCCGCGATCTCGAAGCAGTTCATCTCGTCGCGGTGCAGATTCGACAGCAGCGAGCGCAGCAGCAGCTCCCGGCCGTCCCCCGCGACGACAAAGCAGGGCACCCGCCGAAGGCCGGCGCGCTTCGCCGCGAGCAGCCTTCGCTCCCCCGAAACGAGCGTATAGCCGCCTTTCGCGCGCGCGACGCACAGCGGCTGGACGATGCCGTCCTCCCGGATGGTCGACGCGAGCGCGTCGAGGCCCTGCTCGTCGAAGAGATGCCGCGCGGGGTGCGGCGGCGGCGCGATGCGCTCGGTCGCGATCGATCGCACCAGTGTGAAAAATGGTCGCTTCATAAAATGATCGCCCCGCCTTTCCCTGCTTAAAGGGTAGCACGCCGGCGGGGCGATTTCCAGAAAAATCCATCTTCAAATTGCGCGGCCGTGCGCCCCGATTCGGGCTTTCACAGCGGGGTTTTTGAAATATTTTTTCCGCTTCTCGGGTATTTTGTCGGGGTCTGCGATATCTTTTCCACGATGACGAGCGCGCGCTTCGCGCCGTCGGGCAGCGCAAAGCGGCGGATGTCGGCGACGCGGCCGCCGAGCAGCGCAAGCGCCTTTTTCGACGCCGCGACCTCCTCGTCCGCCTCGGGCCCTTTGAGCGCGATGAAGCAGCCGCCCCGCCGCACGAGCGGCAGACAGTATTCGAGCAGCGCGGGCAGCGACGCGACGGCGCGGGCGGTCGCCCCGTCGAAGCTCTCGCGCAGCGCGCCGCGCGCGAGCTCCTCCGCGCGGCCGTGGACGACTTCCACGCGAACGCCCGCGAGCGCGCTCGCGCGCTCGCAGAAAGCGAGCTTTTTGCCCGTCGCGTCGATGAGCGTGACGTCGAGCGCGGGGCACGCGGCCTTGAGCACGACGCCGGGGAAGCCCGCGCCGGTGCCGATGTCGGCGACGCGCCCCGAAAGGCGCCCGCACGACAGCACGGCGAGGCTGTCGAGCAGATGCTTGATCTCGACGTCCCGCGGCTCGACGATGGCGGTGAGGTTGAGGGTCCTGTTCGTTTCGGCAAGCTCGGCGCAATAGACGTCGAGCTGACGGGCGGCATTTTCGCCGAGGGTCACGCCGAGGTCCGCGGCCTCCCGGATGAGGCGCTGCTGATCGATCATGTGCGGTGTTTCTCCTTTTTGAGCCAGATCGTGAGAACGGCGATGTCGGCCGGATTGACGCCGCTGATGCGCCCGGCCTGTCCGAGCGACAGCGGCCGGATGCGGGCGAGCTTGTCGCGCGCTTCGATGCGCAGGCCCGTCACCCGCGCGTAGTCGAGATCGGGCGGCAGCGGCACATCCTCGAGCCGCTTCTGCTTCTCGACGACGGCGCGCTGCCGTTTCGCATAGCCGTCGTATTTGAGCTCGATCTCCGCTTTTTCGAGGATGCGCGCGGGGGTGTCGTCGCGCCCGGGGTCGAACGGCGCGAGATCCGCATAGCACAGCGGCGGGCGCCGCACGAGCGCCGCGAGCGGGGAGCCGCCCGCGAGCGGCGCCTCGCCCTTCCGGGCGAGCAGCGCGTTGAGCCCGTCGGACGGCGGAAGGATCGTTTTTTCAAAGCGCGCGAGGGTACGCTCGAGCGCGTCCCTGTTTTCGAGATAGACCGCCCAGCGGGCGTCGTCGAGCAGGCCGATCGCGCGGCCGCGTTCGCACAGCCGCCGGTCGGCGTTGTCCTGCCGCAGCAGCAGCCGGTATTCGCTGCGGGACGTCATCATGCGGTAGGGCTCGTTGGTGCCCTTCGTCACGAGGTCGTCGATGAGCGTGCCGATGTACGAGCTGTCGCGCGTGAGCACGAACGGCGCGCCGCCGAGGGCATTCTTCGCGGCGTTGACGCCGGCGACGAGCCCCTGCGCGGCCGCCTCTTCGTATCCGCTCGTGCCGTTGAACTGGCCCGCGCCGAACAGATTTTTCACGCATTTCAGTTCGAGCGTCGGCAGCAGCGCAAGCGGATCGCAGCAGTCGTATTCGATCGCGTAGGCGGGCCGCATGATCTCGACGCGCCCGAGCCCCTCGATCGTGCGGTACAGCTCGTACTGCACGTCGAGCGGCAGCGACGAGCTCATGCCCTGCAGATACATCTCGTCGGTGTCGGCGCCGCACGGCTCGACAAAAAACTGGTGCCGCGCGCGGTCGGGAAAGTGCACGACCTTGTCCTCGATGGACGGGCAATAGCGCGGCCCGATGCCGTGGATGACGCCGCCGTACAGCGGCGAACGGCTGAGATTGCGCCGGATGACGTCGTGCGTGCGCTCGTTCGTATAGCCGATGAAGCAGCGCGCGTCGTTGCGGATGTCCTGCGGGCGGTCGGTCATGCAGTAGGGGACGACCTGCTCGTCGCCGCGCTGCGGCGTGAGCTTGTCGAAATCGATGCTGCGCCGGTGCACGCGCGCGGGCGTGCCGGTTTTGAACCGGCGGATGGGGACGCCCAGCGCCGCGAGGCTCGCGGTCAGCTCCGTCGCGGGATTGATATTGTCCGGGCCGCTCGGCTTCTGCGCCGCGCCGACATAGATGCGCCCGCCGAGATACGTCCCCGTCGCGACGACGACGCATTTCGCGCCGAACGTCGCCCCGAGCTTCGTCGCGACGCCGCAGACGGCGCCGTCCTTTGCGAGGATCTGCGTCGCCTCGTCCTGGATGACATCGAGGTTTGCCTGCCGCTCGAGCGCGCTCTTCATATAGGCGTGGTATGCCCGCCGGTCGCTCTGTACGCGCAGCGAGTGCACGGCAGGCCCCTTTGCGAGGTTGAGCATGCGGCTTTGCAGCGTCGTCGCGTCGGCCGCGCGGGACATCTCACCGCCCAGCGCGTCGATCTCAAACACGAGATGGCCCTTGGCCGTGCCGCCGATGGAGGGGTTGCACGGCAGGTTGCCGATGGCGTCGAGGCACAGCGTCAGCACCGCCGTCGATGCGCCGAGGCGCGCCGAGGCGAGCGCCGCCTCACAGCCGGCGTGGCCGGCGCCGATGACGATGACATCATAATTTTTGAATTCGAACATGGAAATCCTTCGTATGGTCAGAACGTTTAGACAGATCAAAAATAGCGCTGAAAAATGTGCGCGGGCGCGCGGATGGGCATAACTTATTTGAATGATGTGCGCAGGGCGCGCGAATGGATGGCTTTTTTTGAGCGGTGTGCGCAGGGCGCGCGAACGGGAGCGGAGGTCGTACTTTTCTGCGAGAAAAGTACCAAAAGCGTGGGGGCTTCCGATGGCCCCCACACCCCTCGGCGGTTCAGGGTGTGACCACACCCTGAAAACCCCGCCGCGCAAACGCCTTTGTAAACTGTGACCGTTTGCGCTGGTTTTCCTCTTCTTGCTTTGATTTTCCCTTCGCTTCGGGAAGCGGGGGTGCGGGCGCTTTGGCCACCGGGGGAATTTGTAAAATTTAGTCTAGCCTGAGTGCCGCTTGCGCTGGTTTTTCTCTTCTTTGCTTTGATTTTCCCTTCGCTTCGGGAAACAGAACGGCAAACTCTTTGCCACCGGGAAGAATACAGAACACAGCGCCTCTGGTTTTTGTTTTCTCCGGTTTTGCTTTTCTTTAATCGGTTCTCCCCTTCGCTTCGGGAAACAAACGGCGGGCGCTTTGGCCGGAAAAATATAGAACGCAGCCCTCTGCTTTTCGTTTGCGCCGGCTCTGTTCTTCTTTAATTGCTCCTTAAATTGCTTCTCCCTTTTGCTTCGGGAAACGGGGCATATTCCGGCGGCTTTGCGGTCAGAAATCGGTAAGGTTCGGCCGATCCTGGTCGCCGTCGGCGCGGAACAGCACATAGTCCTGCGCGCTCTCGCCCACCGCCCAGAAGTCGACGTTTTCAAACAGGGGCGGGGTCAGATAGTCGGGGATGATGTTCTCGTCGTTTTCGGCGCGCAGGACAAAGCCCGCGGCCGCGGGGATCGCGGGATTCAGTCCGTAGGCGTAGACGTCGGCGAAGTCGGCGCATCGCTCGCGCATCCGTCGGTCGACGGCGCCGCCAAGTCTTCCGAGGTCTTCCCGCGCTCCAATAAAATCGACGAGCCGCAGCACACGATGCCCCCCGCTCTCGAGCTCCCGAAAGACAGCGAGCGCGAAAATCCCGCCGTCCGCAGCGGCTGCGCAGACGTCGTATCGGATCCAGGGATTGTCAAAAAATCGGCGCTCCACATAGCCGCGGTCTTTATACGGCCTAAGTTCAGCGTAATCTTCAAACGCAAAATCGTCGAGCCCCCTTTTGTCGAGCCTTGTCAGCGTGACGCCGTCCGCGCGCACCGCCGGTATCTCCCGGTGCGGGGCGCGGCACAGCGCATACGCCGTCTTTTCGGGATTGAGCCGGTACCAGTGCTCCATGCGCCCGGTGCGGTAGCCGAGAAATTCATACAGGCCGCGCGTCTTCGGCCGGATGTTGTTGACGCCGAAGGAGCGGCAGTCTGTCACGGCGCGCAGCGTCTCGAGCATATGAAAGCCGAGATTGAGCGGCGCGCCTTTTTTCGTGAGGATGTAGGACAGCCACACGTCGGGCTGCGGCAGGCTGTTGGCACACAGAAAGCCGGCGACGCTCAGGATGCCGCCGGTATCGTCCGCCGCGCGCAGGAAATTGATCTGCCCGCCGCGCCGGAAATAATAGTCGAACATGGCCGCGTCGTGGATGAGCGGATGTCGCTCCCCCCAGTTCACGGCGCAGAAATCGCGGAACGCGGGCAGCTCCGCCTCGGTCAGCCGCTCGATCGTATATCCCATTAAAAAATGCTCCCGCCCGTCACGGGCAGCACGGCGCCCGTCGTGAATTCGTTGCCGTCCCGCAGCAGGTACAGCACGGCGGGCGCGACGTCGGCGGGCGTCGCGTTGCGGCCCGTCGGGTTCTCCCGGGCGTTCTGTTCGACGGCGAAATCCGGCAGCGTCGAGAGGAATTTCGTCTGCACCATCGACGGCGCGACGCCGTTGAAGGTGACGTTTTTATCCGCATATTCGGCCGCGAGGGATTTCATCAGGCCCTCGAGCGCGTATTTGCAGGTGACGTAGTTCGCCAAAAATTTCGGCGGAACGCCGAGATTATAAGAAGTCAGCATGAACACGACGCGCCCGAAGCGCCGCTTCGCCATCGCCGGCGCGAACGCGCGGCAGACGAGCGCCGCGCTGAGCACGGAGATGTTGAAATCGCGCCGGAACACGGCGGGATCGAAATTTTTGAAATGGGCCGCCTTCGCGGGCGCCGACGGCAGATGCACGATGCGCGCGACGTCGAAGCCGGCGGCCTCGACCGCCGCGATGAACTCGCCGATGCCCTCCTCGCTCGACAGATCGCCCCGCACGGGCACGATCTCGCGGCCGTCCGCCGCGAGCCCCGAGAGCTTGTCCTCGAACAGACAGTAGTGCGCAAGCACCGTGCCGCCGAGCCCCTGCACGACCGCCGCGCCGATATCGCTGTCGGCGCCGACAACGAGGGTCGCCGTTTTTCGTTCGTCCATGTTTTCCCCTTTTTATCGGGCGAGCACGCCCGCCTGGATGACCGCCTTGTTGACGGTGACGCCGTCCTGGTTGACGGTCTTTCCCTCGATCTCGACGCGGCCGAGCGCCGCGCTCACGTCCCTGACGACGCCCGTGACCGTCAGCGTGTCGCCGATGAAGACGGGCTTTTTGAATTTGACGTCCACCTCATGCAGCAGGCAGTCGCGCCCGGGCAGATAGACGCCCGCGAGCGTCGAGTAGAGGCTCGCCGCGAGCATGCCGTAGGCGACGCGCCCCTTGTAGCCGCGCGACCGCGCGAATTCCTCGTCGCAGTGCAGCGGGTTGACGTCGCCGGAAAGCTCCCGGAAGCGCTCGAGCATCTCCGCCGTCACCTCGACGGTGAAGCTCTCGCTGACGCCGGGCGCGAGGTCGCCTATCGCATAGGCGTTCATGCGAGCTTGGACGCGATGAGGTCCATCATCTCGCCGACGTTTTTGAGTCCCTCGACTTCGCCGACGGAGAATTTGATGCCGAAGGTCTTCTCCATGGCGACGAGGATGTTGATCTGCTCGAGGCTGTCCCAGTCCTCGATATCGGCGGCGGTCGTCTCGTCGGTGATGACGAGCGTGTCGTCGTCGAAGATGTCGCGGAAGATGCCGTTGACTTTTTCGCTGATCTCAGTTCTGTTCATAAATTACCTCGATATGATGATTCTTGTTCTCGTAGCCGGCGGGAATGTCGTATTCCCAGGTGCTGTCGTCTGCGTCCTGCGCGGTCTTTACAAAGCCGAGCGTGCCGTAAAAGTCGGCGACAATGACGTTCTTCGCGGTTTTGAGGTAGCGGCCGCGGATGGTCTTGATCCCCCGCTGCCGGCACAGCCGCACGAGCTCGTCGAACATCGCGTGCTCGAGCCCGCGCTTGAAGACGCGGCAGCTCATGATCCACAGCTCGATGTCGAGCCGGTCGCCCTCGATCTCCCCGACGATCTCCGTCACGAGCCCGTTGTCGCCGAATTTGTCCTCGAGCCGTCCGTACAGCGTGATGTAGCGGTCGCTCCGGGCGCGCTCGAGCATCTCGTCCGGCTGGTAACGGCGCGTCGTGAGATTGAACTGGTTCGTCTTGTTGGCGAGCTGGGTGATGCGCTCGAGGCGCGGCTCGTCGAAGGCGCCGAAATAGCCCTTCATCCCGAGCGAGTCGAGATACGCCCCGTAATCGGTGAAGCTGCGCTCCGCCTGTTCGCGCTGTGCGTTCTGCTTGTACATCTCGGCGCGCTTCAGGTCGTCCGCCGACAGCGACGTCACCTCGAAATAGCCGCCGTTCGCGATGGTCTCCGCATAGCGCTCGGGCGCGGTGAGCTCGGGGACGGCGCAGCCGAGGCCCGCCTGCCGCACGATCTCGCGCTCGGCGGGGTTGTCGTCGGCGAAGACAAAGGAATCGGCGCCGATGTTGAGCTCCTTCGCGCTCGCCGCGAGGTTCATCGGCTTCGGGTCCCAGTTGGCCCTGAACGACAGGAAGTCGTCGGCCTTCAGGACGCTCGACGGGTGGGTGAAGCCGCTGCGCGCGGCGGCGTCCTCGTTCTTCGAGCACACGCCGAGGATGACGCCGATGCCCGACAGCTCCTTCGCGTATTTCTGCAGCTCGGTGTGCGCGATGCCCTGCGGGCTCTCGACGCCGAGCACGATGCCGTCGACGCCGTCGTCCCCGATGACGCCGTGCCACAGCGTGCCGTCGAGATCCATCATCAGCGCCTTTTTGTTCTTCCCGAACAGCGCCTTGACGATGCTCGCGTAGGAGTGGCACAGCAGCGGGATGGCGTCGGGCGACTGGGCGTATTTATAGGCGTTGTAATAGGACGGGTCGGAAAATTCGCCGAGCCCGTACCAGCCGGCAAGATAGTTGAAATCGTTGATGTAAAAGCCGCGGTGCGCCTCGGCGTACTGCGCGGTGCGCTCGTTGAGCCGGCGCACGAAGCGAACCTTTCCGGACGGCGCGGTCGCGTCGTAGTTGCCCATCGGGCGCACCCGGGGATATTCGAAATTGTTCGCGACGACGGCGCAGCCGAGCTTTTCGCACGCGCCCCACGCCGCCTCGAATTTCGCGAAATCGCTCTCGAGCAGCGCGTCGCACGCGGCGGCGCCGAGGCCCGCGGCGGGGAGCTCGACATTGTGGACGCTTGTGTTGAAGATCACGACGTCGGGCCGGAAGGCGGCGAGCGAACCGTCGTCGAAAACGGCGTCCTCATACCAGCGGCCGTAGTCGCCGACAAAAAATTCGGGGCGGATGCCCGCGTCGAGCAAAAACAGCTCGAGGATGTTCCTGATCTCGCCGACGGTCGTGCCCGACAGCAGCGCGATGCGCTTGTCGAGCAGCCCCTCTTTTTTGAGCAGTTCCTTTTTGAGCGCGCGCTTGTTCTGCAGGATGTGCGCGGCGTCGAACGGATATTCCAGCATACGGCCCTCCCGGTCGGTTTTGATATGGCTTTATTATATATTCAACCGGGGGAATATGCAAACCCCCGCGCGTTCCCGGCAGACGCGAAAAACAAAAAAGCAGCCTTCGCTGCTTTTCGGGATCCGCGCTCACTGGAAGCCGCGGAAGCCCTTGCCGATGACCTCGCTCGAGTTGGTGATCATCATGAACGTCGCCGGATAATTCGCGCGCAGGAATTTCTGCAGCTGCGTCGCCTGGTACCGCTTCATCGCCGCGATGACGAGATACTTTTTCCCGTGGGTGAAGCCGCCCGTCCCCTCGAGGATGGTGCAGCTGCGGTGCAGCTCGTCCGAAATGAAAGCCGCGATGTCCTGCGGCGCGTCGGTGATGATGGAGAAGCACTTGCACAGGTTGATGTTCTCGATGGCGCTGTCGATGACGACCGTCTTGAGGATGAGGCCGAGCACCGAAAAGAGGCCCGTCTTGACGCCGAAGAAAAAGGCGCCGAGCGTGATGCCGATGTCGGAGATGAACAGCGCGAGGCCGATGTTCTTGACGCTCGTGTACCGCCGCAGGATCATCGCGACGATGTCCGTGCCGCCCGTGCTGCCGTCGTTGTTGAACAGGATGGCCGAGCCGACCGCCGGCAGCAGGATGGCGAACACGAGCTCGAGCAGCGGCTCGTCCGTCAGCGGCGCCGACATCGGGAACAGCTTCTCGAACAGCAGCAGCGCGCCCGACAGCGTGAAGGTCCCCACGACCGTCTTGAGCCCGCACCCGCGCCCGAGGAACAGAAAGCCCAGCACCAGCAGCGCCGCGTTGATGACGCTCGCCGCCGCGCTCGCCGAGCGCAGCCGGAACACCCCGCGCAGGATGACCGACAGGCCGCTCACGCCGCCCGTCGAAAAATTGTTGGGGAATTTGAAGAAATAGACGCCGACCGCCACGAGCAGCGCGCCCGCGACGCACAGCGCGTAGCTTTTGAAGACCTTCTTATTCATGCTCGATGTCGATCTGGCACATCTTCATCGCCGCGAGGGCGTTTTTGTGGCTGTCGGGCGTCACGCCCGCGCAGCACGACGCGTCGACCGCGATGGGCGTCTCGCGGAAAAACGCCTTGAGCAGCAGCGCGTTGCTGATGACGCAGATGTCGGTGCACAGGCCGATGAGCTCGATGCTCTCGAGGCCCTCGGGGTATTTCCTGCGCAGCAGCGCCGGCAGATCCTTCGCCCCGAAGGTCAGCTTCTCGATACCCGCCGCGCCCTTCCTGTCGCACGCCGCGCGCACCCGCTCGTTGAGCTCGAAGCCGGGCGTCCCCTTGACGCAGTGGACGACGGGCAGCTTCCGGCCCTCCGCGGTGTCGAGATAGTTCTTCGCGTGCGTGTCCTGCGTGAACAGCACGTCGCCGTCGAACGACTCGATCTTGCGCACGACGTTGTCCACGATCTTCTGCGCCTCGGGCGTGCCGAGCGCGCCGTCCACGAAATCCTTCTGCATGTCCACGACGATGAGCAGCTTTTTCATGATACTCTCCGTTTATTTTGATTAAAAATCTACTTCCTGGAGCTTCACGAGCGTTTCGATGAAGATCTCGCAGGTCTCATACGCGCGGGACAGCTTGATCGCCTCGTTCTTCATGTGCACCCCGCCGACCCAGGCGGGATCCTTCTGGTTCGGGTACTCGGCGCCGTAGGAGACGGCGTTGTCGATGTGGCGGGCGTAGGTGCCGCCCGACATGACGAAGGGCTTTTCATGGCTGCCGGTGACCTCGTTGTAGATGTCGCACATCAGCCCGACGGCCGGGACCTTCTGCGGGTCGAGATAGAACGGCTCGCTGTTGCAGGTGACGCGGGCGGTAAAGCCGGCTTCGGCGCACGCCCTGTCGATGGCGGCCGCGAGGCCGTCGGGCGTGACGGAGGTCGGATAGCGGCAGTTGACGTTGAGGACGAGGCGGTCGTCCTTTTTCGAGAGCATGCCGCCGATGATGGTCAGCGGGGTGAAGATGCCGTCGCTCGTCGCGATGCCCAGCGGCGCGCCGTCGTAGCGCTCGGTCGCGCGCAGGATAAAGTCCGCCGCGCGGTTCTCCTCCTCGCTCAGCACGCCCTCGTCGCGCAGAAACGCCATGAGCAGGCGGTTGGCGTTGACGGCGGCGTGCGGCTCGCCCGCATGGCCCGCCTTGCCGCGCGCTTCGACGCGCACGAGGCCGTCGCCGGCGGGCTTGACGCTCGTGATCTCGAGGCGGCCCGCCGCCGCGCGCACGAGCACCGTCTTCGGGTCTTTGACGACGGCGAAGGCGCGGTCGGCGACGACGTTGCTCGCGACGCCGCCCGACAGCTCGACGATGGCGCCGTCCCGGATGGGCGGGGACACGAGGTCGGCGCTGTAGATGCCCTTTTCCCCGTGGCCGACGGGAAAGCCGGCGTCCGGGGTGAAGGTGAACAGGGGCATTTTATAATGCGCCTTGTAATAGTCGATGTCGCTCATGCCCGTCTCCTCGTCGAGGCCGACGAGCAGCCGCACGCCGTAGCGCAGCGGAAGCTTCTGGTCGAGCAGGTATTTCATCGCGTAGGCCGCGAGCACGAGCGGGCCCTTGTCGTCGAGCGTGCCGCGCCCCACGAGATAGCCGTCGCGCGGGGTCGCCGTGAACGGGTCGCTGTCCCAGCCGTCGCCCGCGGGGACGACGTCGAGATGGGCGATGATGCCGAGGAAGCGCTCGCTGTCGCCGAGCTGGGCGAAGGCGATGCGCCCGTCGGCGTCCGTCACCGCGAAGCCCATCTCCCGCAGCATGTCCATGGCTTCCTCCTGCGCCGCGCGCACGGCGGCGCCGTAGGGCGCGCCTGGCGCGCGGGGCCCCTGCAGGCTGGGCTGCGCGATGAGCCGCGCGATGTCCCGCCGGATGTTTTCTTCGTTTTCCTTCACGTATTGCTTTGCCGATAGCCGCATTTCACCGTGCCTCCGTGTGTTTTTCGTGCCTATTGTAGCATATTTTCCGGCGTATGTAACCTTTTCCTGCAATAAAAGGGCCCCTGCGCGGCAGAATAACGGGAAGAAAGCAACGGAGGCGAGAAAATGGATATCGTCAAAACGGCGCTCATCGTCACGGCGGTCATCGCGCTGCTGCTGACGGGCATCAGCTTTGCGCTCGACCACCGCGGGCAGACCGCGCCGGAGGATCCCTCCGCGGAAGCGCCCGCCGGGCTCAGCGCGTCCGCCGAAGCGGACGGCGTCGGCCGGGAGCTGTCGCGCGAGAAGATCTGCTGGGGCCCGGGGACCAACCGCAACGCCCGCAACCAGACCGTCGACAGCATTGCGGCGCAGGAAAAATACGGGGACCTCGGCGGCGTCTTCATCTTTCCGCAGGACGCGGGCATCCTCTACCTCACGTTCGATCTCGGCTACGAGAACGGCTATACGGAGAAGATCCTCGACGTGCTGAAGGAAAAGGGCGTCAAGGCCACCTTTTTCATCACGATGGATTACGTGAAGGAGGCGCCCGACGTCGTACGGCGCATCATCGACGAGGGCCATACGCTCGGCAACCACACCGTTCGGCACCCCTCCATCCCCGACGTCGGCGACGAGCGCGCCGAAGCGGAGCTCATGGAGTTGCACCGCTATATCGAGGAGAAGTACGGCTACACCATGCGGCTGTTCCGCTACCCGAAGGGCGAATTTTCGGAGCACACGCTGGCGCTCATCGGCGGGCTCGGCTACAAAAGCGTCTTCTGGAGCTTCGCCTACCGGGACTGGGTGACCGACGACCAGCCGTCGGCGGCGTACGCGCTGCAGCGCACGACCGACTATCTCGCGGACGGCTCGATCTATCTGCTGCACGCCGTGTCGTCGACCAACGCCGCCATCATGGGCGACTTCATCGACGCGGCGCGGGCGAAGGGCTTTTCCTTCGCCCGCATCGACGAGCGCCTCGGCCTCACCGACCCGCCGCAGCCGTCGATCCTGCCCGCCGCCTGAGCAAAATACAAAGAGGAGCCGCGCGGCTCCTCTTTTTTGTTTTTGTCCGCCTTTAAAGGCGCAGCGCCGCGAGCCGCTGCGCTTCCGTCAGCTCCCGGCCGTCCCCGTCGACCGCCGCGCAGTGTCCGTCGATCATGCGCGTGGCGAGATTGCCCGTGAAGCGGTCGTTTTTGACGATGTGCGGGGCGTCGAGAATTCCCTTTTTGACGCAGTCGGCGATGACGCCCGGGTCGGCAAAGGGATCGGCGCTGACGTCCGCATAGCGCCGGCGGATAAAGTCGAGCGTGGTGCGCGCCTCGGCGAGCAGGTGTTCCCTGCGCGCGCGCACCGCGGGATCGGCCGTGAGGTCGGGCGCGCCGTCGAGCGCCGAGCGGATGACCCCGCGCACGATGCGGCAGCTCTCGATGACGACCTCGGGCGTCGCGGCCGCCTCCGCCTCGCTGTAGCCGACGACGTGGATGATGTGCGGACGCACGGCGAGCTGCAGATACGTCGACGCGGCGAGCTGCCCCTTTGCGACGTCGAGGTCGCCCGACAGGAACGGCAGCCCCGCGCGCGTCTCGCGGTAAATGCGGAAATCCGCGCCGGCGAGCGTCTCGGTCAGCTCGATCATCGCGAGCACCCGCGCGAGATCGCAGCCGAACGACAGCGACGCCGGGTTGTTGAACATGTACTGCGCGATATAATCCCGCACGCCGCAGGCCTTCGCGTTGTACGCCGCGAGATAGGACGCGACGACGGGAATGACGTCGTGGGCGTCGCGCAGCCCCCAGTGGTGCGGCTCGTTCATCTCGACGGGGATGCCCCGCGCGGCGTGCCAGCGCATGAGCGCCTGCGCGTCCCGCACCGACGCGTCGATCGTGCGCGTGCCGCGCCCGTCGAGCTCGTTGTACCAGCAAAGCGGCACCGCGCACCAGGCGTTGCCGATGGTGTCGGTCAGCAGCTGCGCCATCTCGAGGACGTCGTCCGTGCCGCTGTAGCAGCGCAGCAGCGGATAATTCCCCGTCTGCGCCGCCGCCTTCAGGCGCACGAAGTCCTCCCGCGCGCGCAGCGGCACGCCGCCCGCGCCGTCAAAGGCGGGATCCATCTGCGCGGGCCTGAAGAAAAACTGCTGCGTGTTCTGATCCGGCCCAATGGAGATAACGTCCAGCACCTTCGCCTGCGCGATGCGCGCGACGCCCTCGACCGTGTCGTCGAGCGACGGCAGCCCGAAATGATGCCGCAGCACGGGATAGGGGTATTTCGCCCCGATGCGGCCTGTGATGGTCTGCGGCCAGCGCTGCTGCGGCTGCGCGCGGTCGAGCCCGCGCAGAAACGCGAGCGCGTCGTCGATATCGTCGTCGCCGTCCGAGACATAGGAAAACAGGCCGCAGGCGCGCGCGATCTCCGCGTTGGGCCGCGTGCCGCCGAAAAGGAACGTCGTCGTCCTGTCGAGCCCCTCGGCGCGCACGCGCGCGCAGAAATCGTCGAGCAGCCGGCGGCAGTTCCCGGGCGTCAGGCGGTAGCTCACGGCGGCGTAAAAGGGTTTCTCCGTCCGCAGCGCTTCAAGGAAACGCTCCGGCGGCACCGCCGGGCCGAGAAAGACGGTCTCGCAGCCCTCGCGCGCCGCGAGCTGGAGGAAATGCACCAGACCGCCGATATGCACGCAGTTGCCCAGCGCCGCGCCGATCATCTTTTTCTTCATAACGATCACCTCGCTCCCAGTGTACAGGAAACTTCGTGAAAAAATAAAGGAATCGCGCGAAAAAATCCGCCGCCGATTCTTGTGCAACTTCCACAACCGCCGCCGCGCGCAAAAAAACAAAAAACAGGAAGTGAGAATTCGAGAGCTTTAAAGAGAATAAGCGAGCATTCTGAAGATATGATTTTGTAATCCGAATTTTGGGCGAAAAGGTGTTGACACGGCCGCGGGGGGCGTTATATAATACACTTCGGCGCCTCCCAAAGCGCCGTATATTTTCAAAAAGCGCCGGAAAATCCGGCGATTATCAACGGAGGAAACGCAAATGTCCACGACAATGCAGAAGCCGGAAGCGGTCGAGCGCAAGTGGTACGTGATCGATGCGGCGGGCAAACCGCTGGGCCGCACCGCCGCCACCGCCGCGATACTGCTCCGCGGAAAGAACAAGACCACCTTCACGCCCAACGTCGACTGCGGCGATCACGTCATCATCGTCAACTGCGCCGACGCCGTGCTGACCGGCCGCAAGCTCACCCAGAAGATCTACCGCCACCATTCCGAATGGATCGGCAACATGCGCGAGGTCCAGTACAAGACCCTGATGGCCGAGCGCCCGGAATTCGCGATGACCCTCGCCGTCAAGGGCATGCTGCCCGACAGCGTCATCGGCCGCAAGGCGCTCACGCGTCTTCGCGTCTACCGCGGACCGGAGCACAAGAACGCCGCCCAGAAACCCGAAGAGTATAAAGGCTGAAGAAAGGAGCGACACACACAATGTACGAGACAAGACCCTTTTTCTACGGCACAGGCAGAAGAAAGTCCTCCGTCGCTCGCGTTCGCCTTTATAACGGCACGGGCGCCGTCACCATCAACAAGCGCGACATCGACGACTATTTCGGCCTCGAGACCCTTAAGCTGATCGTCCGCCAGCCGCTCGCCCTGACCAAGAACGACGGCAAGTTCGACATCGTCGTCAGCGTCAACGGCGGCGGCATCTCCGGACAGGCCGGCGCCATCCGCCACGGCATCGCCCGCGCGCTGCTGCAGTACGACGAGAACCTTCGCGGCGACCTCAAGAAGGCCGGGTTCCTCACCCGCGACCCGAGAATGAAGGAGCGCAAGAAGTACGGCCTCAAGGCTGCCCGTCGCGCGCCGCAGTTCAGCAAGCGCTGATTACCAGTCAAAACCCGAAAAACCCCGAAGCCGTCTGGCTTTCGGGGTTTTTTCTTTTGACGGGGCCTGACATAAGTAGTTCCTGTCCGGTCCGTTTTTTATAGGCTGCGGCAGGCCCTTTTATCGCTTGCCGTTTTTATTCCCGGAATGCCGAACGCCGCGGGGCGGGTGTGCGCTTATTGCATAATTATTAGCGGATTTGTGAAAGTAAATCTTGTATTATTTATAACCGGATGATATTCTAATAAGGAATCAGCTTGGCTGTGTACAGGTCGAAGAGGTCCTCCTGCCGTACACTTTTCCGCCGATGGATGCGGTATAGATGTTGCTTCCCTTTCAGCTCCAGGCCGGGAGTCGTCCCTTTCCGGCAGGCAGAAACGGAAGGCACTTTCGTCTTATCTTTCATAGTTTACGAATTACGCAAGAACGGGAGGCGCATCGTGGCAAATGAAATGGTCCGCCAGATGAATATTCAGAATGCCCTTCAGCAGGCCATGGAGCTTTTTACTGAAAACGGCATTGAAAACACATCCATGGAAATGATTGCGCGGGCGTCCGGTCTGACGCTGCGGTCCATACAGAAATACTTCCACACCAGAAACGATCTGTATGTTTCGCTGTTAAAAAGAAGCTATGCCCTTGAACTCGAAGAAATGAAGGATCTGTTCGGGTCGCAGGGATATCAAAGCGAAACCGGCGCCGGGCGGGTCATGGCCATCATTTCGGCATCCCTTCGCGAGGCGATCGAACACGCCGACACGGTATTCTGCACTGTTCAGATGCAGCACATCCTCAGCCGGACGGCGGACAAAGAGAACCCGGCACAGCTGACCGGGAACTGGCTGTATCTGATGGATCGGCTGAAAAGCGCCTTCGACGCAGGCATTGCGGACGGTTCCATAAGCCAGGCAACGGAGAACGAACTGATCGATGTGCATACGATCATGCTGGCCCTGATCGGGATCCATGAGCAGGTGGCGTACGCCTTGACAAACACGACACTGCACACATTATTCTCCCCCGAAGAAACCGTTAAAAAGTATATCCGGCAAATGGAGGCGCTGATGAGTCCCCAAAAGGGGCAGAACTGACAGCCGGCTGCCGGGCGGATTGTGCCGTCGGTTTTCGGCGCGCCGGCCGGCGGGAGCGGAAAAACCCGAAACTGCGCGCAGCCGCGGAAGGGCAGCGGAACGCCCGGCCATTCCCGGCGGCGAAAGCCCCGCTCTGTTTTGTTTTATATGTCTGCGCAAGATCTGTGAACGGAGGAAATCGATATGATCCTCAGGACCCTTTCACCCAAGCTCAGAAAGTGCGCGCGGATTCTGGCGCCGCTTCTGACAGTGCTGCTTCTTGTGCTTCCCGCGCTTCCTGCCCGTGCGGCCGGCAGGATCTCCATCTCGATGTGGGTCTATCCGATCGGCGACTTCAGCGACCCGGATACGGTCAACGGCTTCGTCCGGGCGTTTGAAAAGCAAAACCCGGGGATCTCCGTGAGCGTGGATTACCTCGATTATCAGGACGGCGACGATCAGGTCAGCGCCGCGCTTTCCGCCGGGACCGCGCCCGACGTGGTGATGGAGGGCCCGGAGCGGCTCGTTGAAAACTGGGGCGCGAAGGGGGCCATGGAGGATCTTTCGGATCTGTGGACTGCTTCGGCGCGCAGCGACATCGGCGCAAGCGGGAGCTACATCGAGGATGCCTGCCGCGGTGCGGACGGCAGCTACTATGAATATCCGCTGTGCATGACGGCGCACTGCATGGCGATCAACTACGAGATGTTCGAAAAGGCCGGCGCGCTGCAGTATCTGGACACAGCGCACCGGACATGGACAACGCAGGATTTCTTTAAGGCCTGCCGGGCGCTGGCGGATTCCGGGCTCTGCCGGACGCCGGGCGTCATTTACTGCGGCGGCCAGGGCGGCGACCAGGGCACCCGCGCCCTCGTCACGAACCTGTACGGCGCGCATTTCACCAATGCATCCCATACGGAATATACGATCAACAGCCCGGTCGGCGTGAAGACGCTGGCGGCGCTGAAGACGGCAACGGAGCAGGGATTGCTCGACTATGACGCCGGCATGCAGGCCGCGGGCGAGCTGAAGCTTTTCACCGGCGGCGACACGGCGATGACCTTTGCCTGGAATCCGTCCAACGCGAGCAGCTATGCCAGCGACGTGGATTTCACCCCTTTCGCGATGACCTTCCCGACCGACCAGGACAAGCCCGCTCTCTGCGGCGGGATCTGGGGCTTCGGCATTTTCAAAAGCGGCGACGGCGCCCGTGTCGAAGCGGCAAAGAAATGGATCCGGTTCCTGTGTGACGACGAACAGCAGGGGCGCGAAAGCGTGTGGGCCTCGAAGGTGTTTCCGGTCCGCGCCTCCTTCTCGGATGTTTATGGCGGCACCCGGGAAGAGCGGCGGATGGCGGTGTACCGCGACATGCTGCAGTACGTCGGCGATTACGACAATGTGACCCCGGGCTGGGCGGCGCAGCGGACGGTGTGGTGGAACATGCTGCAGCAGGTCTTCAGCGGGACCGATCCGCAGAAGGCCGCCGACTGGTATACGGATATCGCGAACGGCGCGATCGGCGGAACGAAGCAGAAGCCGGCGGCAGTCTCCGCAGACGCAGTAAAAAGAGTTCTTTTCATCAGCTCTTATTCCCTCAACGACGCCACCGTCCGCAAACAGATCGACGGCATACAGGATGCGCTGGGAAACGACGCCTTCCTTCATTTTGAATTCATGGATTCCGAATCGCTCAGCGACGACGACTATGTGGCGAGATTCTATCAGTACATCGTCTATAAATATTCGCATCTGGACGGCCTTGGGGCGGTCATCGTCGGTGATGACAACGCCCTTCAGCTGGTCATCCGCTATCAAAACGATTTTTTCCACGGCATTCCGGTGATCTATGAGTCGGTGTGGAGCCGGACGCTGGCCGAGCTTGCGGATTCCCTGGGCATGACGGGCGTTCTGGGCCACAATACGATCATGGACAATCTTGACCTCGCCGTGAAACTGAATCCGGGCGCGGCCCGGATCCTGGCCATATCCGATCAGAGCGCGGTGGGCCATGCCCTGACCGCGCGCCTGAAGGCCATTCGAAGCCGGTACGCACCCATGGATGTCGAGATCCTCGACACCTCCCGGCTGTCCGCTTCGGAAATCGCCGAAAAGCTGGAGGCGGCGGACGGACAAACCATCCTTCTTTTGCTGAGCTTCACGTGTGACGCCGGCGGAACGCCCTACACCGAGCAGAAATCCATCGGCTTCATCACGTCCCACGCAAAAACTGCGGTCTATACGCTGAACTGGCTGGGGAACGGAAGTCTCGGCGGGGTTGAGGCAGATGCGGCCGAGACCGGCCGGCGGGCCGGCGTGCTGGCCGTTGATTTTCTGAACGGCTCGGTCCCCGCTGCGGTTCAGCAGTCCTCCGACAGCATCCCGACCGCGACCTCGATCGACCTTGCGGTGCTGCACAAGTACGGGATGAGCCGGTTCAGTCTGCCGAAGGATACGGTCCTCTACAACGACCTCAACAGCCGGGCCAGGGTCATCCTCATTATCGCCGTGCTTTGCTGCGGCATTCTGCTCCTTTGCCTGCTGCTGGTGCGTTTCAGAAAGGAGCGCAGCCGCATCCTGAAAAGGGAAAATGAGCTCCAGAAAACCAGCGTCCTTCTGAAAACAGAAGCGGAGATCGACGCTCTTACGCAGATCGGGAACCGGAGATTGTTTGAACGGGAACTGCTGCGCACGATTCAGGCAAAGCGGCCGTTCACGCTCTATATTATCGACATCGATGATTTCAAAAAAATCAACGACACCTTCGGGCATCCGGCGGGAGACGCCGTCCTGCAGGAAACGGGGCGCCGTCTGAACGCCCTGAAAACCAGAGCTTTCGTGCCGTACCGCTACGGCGGAGACGAATTTGCGGTCATGGAATTCTCCGAAAATGCGTCCGCTTCCGGCGATGCCGGGCCGGAGATCCAAAAGCTGTTCCTCCCGGAGGTCGTCTCGCAGAACAGACGGATCCAGGTCCACGTCAGCCTGGGCAGCGCTGACTACCCGGAGGATGCGGCCAATCCGGAAGAATTGATCCACAATGCGGACAAGGCGCTGTATCTTGCAAAAACCAGCGGAAAGGGCAAGGCTGTCAGGCACTGCGAGCGGAACGTGAGCAGGCTGTAGAAGAGGATGACACTATGAAACGAAGGATACCTGCTTTAAAAATGATCGCCTGCTTTTCGGCGGGATATGCCTGACGGTGCAGGCGGCTTTCCCGGTCTTTGCGCAGGAGAGCGGGCGGCAAACGGTCAGGGTCGCCGTTCTGAACCACTCCAACTATGCAAATCAGGACGCTTCCGGGGAATGGAGCGGACTGGACGTCGAGTGCATGATCAGCATCGCGCAGAAAGCCGGATTTGATCTGCAGTTTATCGATTCGACCACCGATCCGGATTACCTCGGCGGCCTTGACGACGGCAGATACGATATCGTCGCGGATGTCGTCGAAACGCCGGAAAGGGCGCGCGAATACCTCTTCACCGAGGAAGCGATCGGCACCACGAACAGTACGATGGCGGTGCGCGCCGACGACGACCGATGGGACTACGGGAATATCGAGCAGATCTCGCAAATGAAGGTCGGCGTGATCGCATCCTATGCCTACAACGCCGCTTTCCGCGCATGGTGCGCCGAGCATGACGTCGCGCCCGAAATAACGGAATACCGGGATATCGAGCAGATGACCGCCGCGCTGCTGGACAAGCAGATCGACGCGGAGGTGTACACGGCCGTTTACAGCGCCGATGATCCGGCGGGGCTGCGCACGGTCATGAAGCTTCTCCCGGAAACCTTCTATTACGCGTTCCGCCTCGACAACACGGAGCTGAAAAACAAGGTGGACGATGCGCTGGCGCAGCTTCTCGCCACAAATCCGAACTTCCTGACGGATCTGAAAAACAAATACGAAGAAAAATTCAGCGTGAACGATCTCCCGTTTTCGGCGGCCGAAAAAGAGTACATAGCCGCGCATCCGCAGCTGACCATCGCCGTGATACGGGGCGACGCGCCTTATTACATCGAAAACGCCGACGGAAGCGCCGGAGGTATCTTCCCGGATTATTACGCGCTGGTCGCGGAAAATACCGGCTTCCGGTTCCGGTACGTCGCGTACGACACACAGCAGGACGCTATTTCGGCCGTAAAAAGCGGCGAGGCGGACATTCTGGGCGTTTACAGCGGCGGGATCATATCGTCCCGGAAGGATGGCCTTGTGCTGACGGACACCATCGCGGCGCTCAACAGCATTCTGCTGACGAAATCCGGGCCCGGTTCGGCCCCGATCAAAAGCATCGCCGTCAAGCTGCGCGCGCTCGGCTCCCTTTCCGAAAGCATCGCCCAGACGTTTCCGGACGCGGAGCTTAAGGAATACGAGAACGCCGAGGCCTGCCGCGGCGCCCTTGAGCGCGGTGAGGTGTCCGCTGTGCTGATCGGTCTTCCCAGCGCTACCTGGATCATCAATCAGACCAATTCAAGCACCTACGACATCCGCCCCGTGGCGGGCGCAGTTTCAAACATGTGCGGCGCCGTCAGCAGCGACGATCTGATCCTCTGTTCCATTCTGAACAAGCGCATCGCCGTTACCAAAATCAGCTTTTCCGGAATCGCGGCAAAGGACACTCTTCCGAAAAACGACCTGAGGACAACGATCGCGCGCATTCCGCCCACTTGGACGATCCTCATATTTTCCGTGCTGCTGTGGCTGGTCCTGTTTTTGGTTTGGACCATGATCTTGCTCCGCCGGCGCCAGAAGGAGCGCACGGCCGTACTGACCGCGCAGGCGGAAACGGAGCAGCAGAAGCTGCAGGTGGAGACGATCAAACAAAATGCGGAGAAGCGGAACCGCTTTTTTGCCAACATCAGCCACGACATGCGCACGCCGCTCAATGCCGTGATCGGCTTTTCGAATCTTGCCGAGAGCGAGGACGATCCCGGCCGAAAAAATGAGTACATCGCAAAAATCCGGACCTCGGGTCAGCTGCTGAATTCTCTGATCGACGATACGCTGACGCTTTCCAAGGCGAACAGCGGCAAATTCGAACTTCACCCGGAAGCGATTTCCACGGAGAAGGTCGGCAAGGTGATCATAGAGACGATCCGTTTTGCGGCGGAAAAGAAGAACATCACGCTTTCCGTCGACAAATCGGGCTACCGCCCGCGCGTGATCTTCGCGGATGAGCTGTACCTTCAGAAACTTTTCCTGAACATCTTGTCCAACGCCGTCAAATATACGCCGCCGGGCGGTCACGTGTGGATCGGGATCTGGGACGAGCCCGGGGAATCCGGCGATCCGACGCTGTGCTTTTCGATAAGGGATGACGGGATCGGCATATCCGCAGAATTTCTCCCGCATTTTTTCGAGCCCTTCAGCCAGGAAAAACGCCCGGGCTATGAATCCGTGGGAACAGGGCTCGGGCTGTCGATCGTCAAACAGCTCGTCGACCTGATGGGCGGGGCGATCGAAGTGCACAGCGAGATCGATAAAGGCACGGAATTCATTGTTCGCCTTCAATTCCGGGAAGCTTCGGACGGCCCCGCAAAAGCGGAGGAAACGGCATCGCCTTCCGCGGCGGGCCTGAACGGCAGAAGGATTCTTCTGTGCGAGGACAACGAGCTGAACCGGGAGATTGCCGTCACTCTGCTGACAGCGCACAGCATGATCGTCGAGACCGCCGCGAACGGGCAGGAAGGCGTCCGGATGTTCCTCGCCTCCGCGCAGGGAGCATTCGACGCGATCCTGATGGATCTGCGCATGCCCGTGATGGACGGCATCACGGCTGCCGAAACGATACGCGGACTCGATCGAAAGGACGCAGGGACCGTGCCCATCATCGCCATGACGGCGGATGCTTTCGCCGACGATGTTCAGAAGTGCCTCGCCGCCGGGATGAACGGACATCTTGCGAAACCGATCGATCCGAAAAAGCTCTTTCAAACGCTGCTGCGCTGTATGCCTTAAGATACCGAAAAACCCCGAAGCCGGACGGCTTCGGGGTTTTTTCTTTTGACGGGGTCCTGCACAAGTCGTTCCCGCCCGACCCACTTTTTATGTGCTGACGATGGGAAGCGTTTTAAAAACAGGTGCGCGCCGGGATCTATTCAGCGCCGCAGTCGGGGCGCAGCGCATCGCACGGATCGCATTCCGCCAGCTGCATGTGCGTACCGCTCAGACGCTCCTGCAAATTGCGGTGTCCTTTGGTGAGGAGAAGGACTGTGGACACCGCAAGGACTATGTAATAGAAGCTTTGGACATACGGCAGGAAGTCTGCGTTCCCGATAAGCGTCTCGGCCAACGACAGGAGATAGACATTCACGCTTGTCGTGTTCCCCTGCAGCAGAAGTATCCCGACGAAATCCCGCACAAAAAGAGTCCGGAAGGAAAGCTTTTCGCCGTCTGCAGCGAGCGCGATACGGAATAAGCGCCGTCCGGGTGTCTGACCGACGGCAAAGCCGCCGTGCCGCCTGAGCGGAATGATACAGAAATAGCACGTCCATATCGCGACCGCGAGCGCGGCGCACAGGGCTTCCAAGGCGAAGGGGAGCGTATCGATTCTGTTCACGAGCACCAGATTGCCGCCGCGGATTGACTGGCAGACAATCACGGGCAACATGGCGAAAAAGGAGGAGAGATACCAGTCCGCCATAAACGCGGCAAGGCGGCGCAGGGCCAGACTTTCGTTTAAATTATTCACGATAGAAACTCCTTCATTTTGCGAACGATACGAGCGTCGCAATAAACTCGTTGAACGTCTGGGCTTTGAGAAGCGCTTTCAGCTTTTGATCCTCCGAGATAACATCCGTTATAAAATCGAAGATGTCTTTAAAAAACAGGCGGTCGGTGATATTGATCGCAAGCATAAAAACGATATTCACCCTGCTGTCATTCCACGGGATCGCGTTCGGGTGCACCGAAACGGCGATCGCGGAACGGAACGCGCACATCTCAAGCGGATGCGGCATGGCGATGTTGGTATAGGCGCTCGAGCTGACGATCTCGCGGTCGAACAGCTTCTGCTTGAAGTCGGGGCCGACATACCCCTGCGCGCAAAGCGAGTCGCTCATCAATTCGATCGCATCATGTTGATTCCGGATCGAGTCGTCGCAGAAGAACAGCGTTTCCTTAAACATGAGCCGCAGTTTGGATTCCACTTTGGCTTTTGTCCTCGCCTTCAGCGTTTCCTCGATCTTTTCCGAAATGGCCAGGACATCCTTATTGGTGAAAAAGGAGGAAACATGTACCCAGGGTTTCGCCGTATACGCCTGCAGGGAAAGCGTGGAAATGACCATGTCGTAATCGGAAAAGGCTTCAAGCTCCGCGATGGAGGAGGCGATGCCGCTGATCATCAGATTGCCCTCAAAGGACGCCGCGATGCGGTTGGCAAAGTCCAGCGATGTGTTGTAATACTGCGGGCAAAGGAGGACCGCACGCGCTTCATATTTGATGACCTTGCGCTCCTCGATGAGAACGCCCAGATGCAGTGCAAAATAGGAGATCTCGTCCTCGGACATGGGATAACCGGTCTCTTTGGTGACGATGTCCGCTATAAACACCGACACATCATAAATAAACGGATACGCGTTTTTTATATCCGTCATTTGCGGGTTGCGCAGCTTGACTCCGTTTTTAAGCCGCACAATCAAATTTTTCAGGTGCAGAGAAAAGCGCACCGTGAAATCTTCATTGGTGATGGTGATGTTGTAAACTTCCTTGGTGCGCGACTGGATAAGAGAAACGAGGCGTATGATGTCGTCGCCCACGAACTGCGACAAGCGGTCGACATTCGCTTCATTGATGGCATCGGATATGACGCGGGTCATAATCAGCAACGCGAAATCATAAATCTCGCCGCATTCAAAGCGGACACCGAATTCGTTTTCCACGCCGGCCACGATATCGTCCACGATTTCTTTTGTGTGCGCGCTGACAAGCGACTCCCACGCGTGCACATCGTCGGGGGGATGCACATTGGTGACCCTTTTGCGTTCAAGAGAGATGGCGATGTGCAGCACGAGGTTCAGGAGCGAAAAATCGTCCAAAAAGTAATGGTGTTTTTTCAGCGCGCCCGTCACGATGCTGCGAATGGTGCGCAGATTGAAGTTCGGCAGATAACTCTGCACCAGCTTGATGTCCATGAAGGAATCGCGGGTATCATCGTAAATAAGGCGGCTGATGAGACTCTTTTTGTTGGATTCAGGCCCTTCGATGAAAATGCTGTTCGCTTTCGTCCGAATGAAGAGCTCATACGGCACGAGTTCTGCCTTGATACGCTGGATCTCGTTCATCAGCGTGACGGGAGAGATGCACAGCTCGCACGCGAGCATATCAAGGTCGTATTCGTTCGTCTGCAGCAGCAGTTTTCTCAGCACATATTTTTTGCGTTCCTCCGCCGTCTGCGGGATCACCGCGGCGCTGGAGGCCCGCAGGATTTCGGCAAGCATGGCCTTGTCCCTGATGCGGAATCCCTTGCTCGAGGATTCGATGAGTCCGGGATACTCCGCATTCAAATCGGCAAGATAGGTCTTTACCGTCCGCACGGACAGATTGATGAGGGTCGACAGGCCGAAGGAGGTCACCCAATCCGTCTGTTTGCCCAACAACTGCAGAATAAACAATGTCTGACTTTTCAAAGCACGGCCCTCCTCCAGTTTGTAAAATTATAATACATAATTCGTTGCGTTTGCCATATCTTCACTTGCACCGGGGCGGTGCAGAAAGAAATGTACAAATGAGCCGCGATCTGTAGCATACTTGGATGGACAAAGGTTGTTCACAGGCGGCAAAACCCAGAAGAATTTGGAGGACTGAAATGGATTCCATACAGGAGTGCATGAAGATGACATCGCTCGGCGGGGAGGCAAAGAGCCTCAGTCTCGCCGCCATTAAAGCAGCAAGGGAGGGAAGATTCGAAGAAGCGGACGAAAAGCTGAAAGCTGCGAAGGAAGCGCTGATCAAAAGCCATGAGGCGCACACGCAGCTGTTGCGGTATGACGCGGAGAACGATGATCTCCGCGTGACGATCTTTATGGTACATGCCGCGGACCATCTCAATTCCGCTGAGACCATCAAGGCACTGGCGGAGGAATTCATTCTGCTGTACAAGGAGATCAAGCATGTATAAAATCGCTCTGGTGTGTGAAAACGGGGCCAGCACCGGTCTTTGCGTGAAAAAGATGGTCGAATACGCAAAAAACAATTCCATCGACTGCGACATCAACGCGTATCCCGACTATCAGCTCTCCTCCATCGTGGACGACAAGGACTGGATCCTGCTCGGACCGCAGATCGCTTTCAAGCTGGATTCCTTCCGTGAGGCGTTCGGCGACAAGGCGAAAAAGATGTCCGTGATCCCGCCGATGGACTTCGGGATGATGGACGGCAAAAAGATCCTGACGGATACAATCAAGGCCATCGAAAATAAATAACAGAGGAGTACAGTAATGGAGAAATTCATCAACAATCTGCAGAAGAAACTGATGCCGGTCGCCAACAAGCTCAACGGCAACAAGTTTCTGAGTTCCCTCGGCGCGACCTTCCAGCTGCTGCTGCCGGTCGTCATCATCGGTTCCTTCGCCTGCCTGTTCGCATTTCTGGATGTGGATTTCTGGCAGAATTTCGTCACGTCGACCGGACTGAATGTGGTCTTTATGACCGTTCAGTCCATAACGCTCAGCATCATCGCCCTTTATGTCGTGGTGGTATTCCCGCTGAAATACGGTGAAAAGCTCGGCATAAACCCCATCTCCGCCGCGATCGTTTCCCTCATCTCATTCCTGATCCTGACGCCGACAGAGCTGTACACGAATATTCCGATGCAGTGGCTCGGCTATGCGGGGCTGTTCGGCGCGCTGATCATCAGCGGCCTTGTGTGCAAATTCATACAGTTCTGCATCAACAAAAAGATCTATATCCGCATGCCGGCGGGCGTTCCCAAGCTTGTCGAAGACGCCTTCGCTTCGCTGGTCCCCGCGATTTTAATCGTTATCATCTCGGTCATCCTTTCAAAGCTGATCGCCCTTACGAGCTTTGAGAATTTCCACAATGTGATTTATACGCTTATCCAGACCCCGCTGCAGGGCTTTGGCCTGTCGCTGCCCGCGTACCTCGTGATGCAGATCATCTGCACACTGCTCATGTTCTGCGGCATCCACGGAAATACCGTATTTAGCCTCTACACGCCGCTCACCATGGCAGCGTCCGCTGAAAACCTCGCCGCGTTTGCGGGCGGTACGACGCTTCCCAACATCATCACGAGCTCCTTCTCCGTCATGTGCCAGCCCGGCGGTATCGGCTGCACCTTCGGCCTTGCGTTCCTGCTCGCGTTTGTCGCAAAATCCAAGCGCCTCAAGACGCTCGGCAAAATGTCCATCGTTCCGGCGATCTTCGGCATCAACGAGCCGCTGATCTTCGGCATCCCGATCCTTCTGAACCCGCTGCTGTTTATCCCTTATGTGCTCGGCCCGATCTGGTGCACCGTCGTCAGCTATGTGTCCATCGCGATCGGCCTTGTCCCGCGCTTCTCGGGCGTCGAAGTGAACTGGACCATGCCGCAGATCGTTTCCGGCTTTATCGCGCAGGGCTGGGGCGCCGCGATCCTGCAAATCATCAATATCGTGGTCACAACGCTCATCTGGTTCCCGTTCTTTAAGCTTGTGGATCGCCAGGTTACACAGGAAGAGTCACAGGCGGAATCCGAAGCGGCCGCAGCCGCGTCGAAAGCCTGACGCACCGGCAGCTTGCCATAACTTGAACAGCAACGACGCGAGGGGAATAGTGCAAACTATTCCCCTCGCGTTAGAAAAGAGGAAACATGAAATACCCGCATTTGTTCAGCCCGATCAAAATCAACGGCATGATGGTGCGGAACCGCATCGTCGCGCCGCCGATCGGATTGTATTTTGAAGAAAAAGCGCTCGGCGGGGCCGGTATCGTCGTTTGCTCACACACGTTGGTGGAACCGGGGCGCTCCAGCTTTGCGTCGCCGGATGAGCCCTATTTGTTCAGCAAGTACGCGGTCAATGAAGCGCAGCTGCGCATCCGGCGGTGTCATCAATTCGGCGCAAAAGCTTCGCTTGAACTCTTTCATGCGGGCCAGTATGCGCGGGTGAAGGACTATGCAGAGGGCCCCGTCTCTTTCACGAGAGAGGACGGCACGGAAGTGCGCGCGATGACGCCGGAGATGATGGATCACGTGGCGGATCTGTATGCCGCCGCAGCCAAAGATGCGAAGGCGCTCGGCTTTGACATGATATTCATGCACTTCGGCCACGGCTGGCTGGCGCCGCAATTTCTCTCGCCGCTGTTCAACAAGCGAACGGACGCCTACGGCGGCTGCTTTGAAAACCGGGCGAAATTCCCCCGGCTGATCCTTGAACGGGTGCGCGCCGCCGTCGGAAAGGATTATCCCATTGACATGCGCATCAGCGCCGTGGAATGCGTGGAGGGGTCTATCGATTTTGAAGACACGCTGCGCTTCATAAAACTCGTCGAGCCGCTCATCGACACGGTGCAGATATCCGCAGGCCTCGATATCAATCACGAAGGCAATGTGCATATGGCGACAACCAATTTCAAGGAGCACATGCCGAATGCAAAATACGCAAAGATCGTAAAGGAAAACGTCAAGATCCCCGTCTCCGTCGTGGGGGGCGTGATGAGCCCTGATGAGGCGGAGGCGCTGATCGCCTCCGGAACGGTGGACCTTGTCGCGTTCGGCCGAAGCTTTGTCGCTGACCCGGATTGGCCGCGCAAAGCGCAAAGCGGCCATGACGAGGATATTATCCCCTGCATCCGCTGCCTGCAGTGCTATCATATTTCGACCAACCGCAGCAATGTCGGCTGTTCGGTAAACCCGCGGTATTGCAACGAATCCTTTGTCGCAAAGGAAGTGGAGCCTGCCGCTGTAATAAAGCGGATCGCAGTCGTCGGCGGCGGCCCTGCGGGCATCACCGCCGCCGTGACCGCGGCCAGACGAGGACACAAGGTCACGCTCTTTGAGAGCAGGGATTTCCTCGGCGGCGCACTGCATTATGTGGCGATGGAGCACTACAAGGAAGATATCAAGCGGTATCTCGACTATTTGCTGTGCCAGCTGCATAAAAGCGATGTCGACATCCGGCTGCATACGTCTGCCACGCCGGAGATGCTGCGCGCCATGGAGCCGGATGCGATCTTTCTCGCCACGGGCTCCGTTCCGTGCGCTCCGCCGATCAAGGGCATCGGCAATCAAAATGTGATCGGCTTTTATGAGGCAATCGAGAACGAGTCTTCAGTCGGCCGCAACGTCGTAATTATCGGCGGTGGCACCATCGGCGCGGAGATCGGTCTTGAGCTCGCAGAGCTCGGAAAAAGGAATGTGGCGATCGTTGAGATGACAGGCGAGATCGCCGCGCAGGGCAATATGCTCTACCGCATTGCGCTGCGCCAAAAGCTGGACGCGCTCAACAACCTGGAAAGGCTGGTCCATACGACCTGTGAGGAGATCCTGCCGGATTCCGTCGTCGTGTGCTGCGGCGGCGAACGCCGCACGCTTGCCGCCGACACCGTCATTATAGCAACAGGCGTGCGCGCAAACAACCGGGCATTGGATGCGTTTTTCGGCATTACGCCGGATACTTTCCAGATCGGCGACTGCCTGCGGCCCCGCAAGATCATGGAAGCCGTCTTCGACGGTCATACGATCGCATCGCATATATAGGAGACAAGGATGAGCGGATTTCCAAAAGATTTCCTCTGGGGCGGTGCGGTCGCTGCGAACCAATGCGAGGGCGCCTGGGACGTCGACGGAAAAGGCATATCCACGATGGACCTGTTCACCGCCGGCAGCGTCGGAAAGCCCCGGGAATTTACAAAAACCGTGGAACCCGACAAATACTATCCGTGCCACACGGGCATCGATTTTTATCACCGCTACAAGGAAGACATCGCGCTGTTTGCGCAAATGGGCTTCAAATGCTTCCGCACAAGCATCAACTGGACGCGGATCTTTCCGCAGGGGGACGAGGAATCGCCGAACGAGGCGGGGCTGCGCTTTTATGACGACCTGTTCGACGAATGCCGCAGGTACGGCATCGAGCCGCTCGTGACGCTGAGCCATTACGAAACACCGTACGGACTTGTGGAAAAATACGGCTCCTGGCGCAATCGCAGGATGGCGGACTTTTTCCTGCATTTTTGCGAAACCGTATTCCGCCGCTACCGGGACAAGGTGAAATACTGGCTGACCTTCAATGAGATCAACACCATTTTGCTGCATCCGCAGGTCCCTACGGGCATCCGGATCGAGCCGGCGGAGGATTTCAACCAGGTGGTATATACCGCCGCCCACCACATGCTGCTTGCGAGCGCGCGGGCCGTGCGGCTCGCGCACACAATAAACCCGTCCTGCAAGATCGGGATGATGATGCTGTATCCGACGTTTTATGCGGAAACGTGCGCGCCGCAGGATCAGCTCGCGGCAATGCAGGAGATCGACAGGCACTACCTCTTTTCGGATGTCCAGGTGCGCGGCGCGTATTCGAATAAAGCGCGCAGATATTTTGAGCGCGCGGGCATCGCGCTTCCGGAGCAGCCGCAGGACGCGCAAATCCTTTCAAGCGGCACGGTGGATTTCGTAAGCTTCTCCTACTACAACAGCAACATCGCGACCGCCCGGGAGGACGCGCGGCGCGTGGGCGGGAATATGCTCAACGCCGTGAAAAATCCCTATCTCATCGAATCCGAGTGGGGCTGGTCGATCGACCCCATCGGCTTCCGGCTGGCGCTCAATTATCTGTATGACCGCTACAGCATTCCGCTGTTTGTCGCGGAGAACGGCTTGGGCGCGCAGGATACGGTCGAAGCGGACGGCAGTATCCACGACGCCTACCGCATCGATTATCTGCGGGAGCATATCCGCGCCATGCGGGATGCGATTGAAACGGACGGCGTGGACGTGATGGGCTATACGGCGTGGGGATGCATCGATCTCATCAGCATGGGCACCGGAGAAATGAAAAAGCGTTACGGGATGATCTATGTTGACCGGGACAACGAGGGCAACGGCACGCTGCGCCGAAGCAAAAAAGATTCTTTCTACTGGTACAAGCGATGCATCGAATCCAATGGAGAGAAACTGGACTGAGCGCAGCGCGCGCAAAAGCAAACCCAAAATGTGATGTGCCTGAGAATCCCCTCTGCTTTTCCCGGCAAACGCTCCGGATCCATCAGAAAGTATACTCCTTATTCGCGGCAAGAGGCCCCGCTTTTCGAAGCCGGGTCTCTTGCCTCCCTTTTCGATTCGTCCATGGCGAAAAGGCGTATGGGATATGTTGTTGCACTGTGCCGAATTCGCGGCGGCCGTCCGCATGCGTTTTGCGGTCGACACGCCCGCCGCGATTCACCCTTAGCGCTTGATCTGCAACAAGCATGCGCCCTTTTTAGAGGGGCAGCGCCTGAATACCCCGAAATTTCAAGGACTTCCGCGCCCGATTCGCATTGAATACGGCCCCAAGGCCGCGCGCCGCAGTTTTCCGAGAGACGATTTTTCCGCAAAACAAAGCCCGCCGGAACGGCGGGCTTTTTGTGTGCGCAAAACGGGGCGCCGCGCCTGCGGGGCATGAAAAAGGCGGGCGCCCGCTTGAAGCGTCCGCCCGGCGCGGCTCACAGCGGCGGCAGGCCGAACAGGCGCAGCGCGTTCCCGCGCGTCACGTCGACGACCTGCTGCGGCGTCACGCCCTTGATTTCGGCGATGCGCTCGGCGACTGTCCACAGCATGTCCGACGTGCACAGCTCGCCGCGGAACGGCTGCGGCGCCTGGTAGGGGCAGTCGGTCTCGAGCAGCAGCGATTCGAGCGGGATCGCCGCGACGGTCGCGATCTCCTTTTTGGAATTCCGATAGGTCACCGCGCCGCCGATGCCCAGCAGCATGCCGCGGCGGACGATCTCCTTCGCCATCTCCGGCGAGCCGGAATAGCGGTGCCAGCAGCCGCGCGGCCGGTATTTGTCGCACAGCTCGAAGACGTCGCCGTGCGCGTCGCGGTCGTGGATCTCCACGGGCAGCGACAGCTCGTTCGCAAGCGCGAGCTGCGCTTCGAAGACGGGCTTCTGCACCTCGCGCGGCGGGTCGGGCCAGTGATAATCGAGGCCGATCTCGGCGATGGCGACGACCTTTTTCTCCCGCCGCGCGAGCGCCGCGATGCGCTCGAGCCAGCCCGCCTCGAGTTTTCCGGCCTCCTCGGGATGCACGCCGACGCCCGCGTAGAAAAAGCCGTACGTCTGCGCGAGCGCGACGCAGGCCGCGGCGCTCTTTTCGTCGCTCGCGCAGTTGACGACGCCGGCGATGCCGCAGGCGCGCTGCGTTTCGATGACCGCGGCGCGCGACGCGTCGAACTGCGCGTCGTCGTAGTGCGCGTGCGTGTCGAAAATACCCCTGTATTCCATCGTCTCTCCTGCTCTTTCCGCCGCGGCGGAAAAGAACGCCGGCGGCTCGGAGCTGCCGGCGTTCTGCTGTTTTTGTTATCGGATGCGGCTGCCCTCGGGGACGCCGTCGTCGATGAAAGCGACGCGGGCGGCGTCGCCGACATCGCTCGACAGGATCATGCCCTCGCTGACGATGCCGCGGATCTTCGCGGGCGCGAGGTTGACGACGACGGCGACCTTTTTGCCGACGAGCTCCTCCGGCTTGTACCACTGGGCGATGCCCGACACGACGGTGCGCTCGCGTTCGCCGTCGAAGAGGCTGAATTTGAGGAGCTTGTCCGCCTTCTCGACCTTCTCGCAGGACACGACGCGGCAGACACGGATCTCGCTTTTCATGAAATCGTCATAGCTGACGGACGGCAGATGCTCGAGCTCGACCTTCGGCGCTTCCTTTGGGCCGTGCTTTTCGGCGAGCTCTTTGAGCTCGGCGTCGGCGTCGATGCGCGGGAACAGCACGTCGCATTTACGGACCGTCACGGCCGCGGGCAGCGAGGCGTGCGCGGCGCTGTCGAGCGTGCGCAGCGCCGCGGGCGCGCCCACGGCGTCGAGGATCTTCGGCGCGGTCGAGGGCATGAAGGGCGCGAGCAGGATGCCGCAGACGCGCAGCGACTCGCACAGATTGTACAGCACGCGCGCAAGGCGCGGCCGGTTCGCCTCGTCCTTCGCGAGCACCCACGGCGCGGTCTCGTCGATGTACTTGTTGGCGCGCGAGACGACCTTGAAGATCTCCGCGAGGGCGTTCGGCAGCATCAGCTTGTCGATGTCGTCGGCCACCGCGTCGTACAGCCCCGCGCACATCGCGGTGAGCTCGCCGTCGGCCGCGTCGGCCGTCTGTTCGGCCGGCAGCGTGCCGCCGAAATATTTCTCGACCATCGACACGGTGCGCGACAGCAGGTTGCCGAGATCGTTCGCGAGGTCGCTGTTGATGCGCGCGATGAGGCCTTCGTTGCTGAACACGCCGTCGTGGCCGAAGGGGATCTCGCGCATGAGATAATAGCGGATGGCGTCGACGCCGTAGCGGTTGCACAGCACGACGGGGTCGACGACGTTGCCCTTCGACTTGCTCATCTTGCCGCCCTCGAGCAGCAGCCAGCCGTGGCCGAAGACCTTTTTCGGCAGCGGCAGATCGAGCGCCATGAGGATGGCGGGCCAGATGATGGAATGGAAGCGGACGATCTCCTTCGCCATGAGATGGACGTCCGCCGGCCAGTACTTGTCGAAATCGTGGTAACGGTCGTTGTCGTAGCCGAGCGCCGTGATGTAGTTCGACAGCGCGTCGACCCAGACGTAGACGATGTGGCCGGGATCGAAATCGACCGGCACGCCCCACGTGAAGGAGGTGCGCGACACACACAGATCCTCGAGGCCCTGGTTGATGAACGCGCGCATCTCGTTGACGCGCGACGCGGGCTGCAGGAAGTCGGGCTGCTCGTCATAGAGCTTCAGGATCCGGTCGGCGTATTTCGACAGGCGGAAGAAATAGGCCTCCTCCCGCGCTTCGACGACAGGGCCGCCGCAGTCGGGGCATTTGCCGTCGACAAGCTGGCTCTCCGTCCAGAAGGATTCGCAGGGCTTGCAGTACATGCCCTTGTATTCGCCCTTGTAGATGTCGCCCTTGTCGTACAGCTGCCGGAAGATCTTCTGGACCGCCTGCTCGTGGTAGTCGTCCGTCGTGCGGATGAAGCGGTCGTAGGAGATGTCCATGAGCTTCCAGAGATCCTTGATGCCGGCGACGACCTCGTCGACGTACTGCTTGGGCGTCTTGCCGGCGGCCTTCGCCTTGTCCTCGATCTTCTGGCCGTGCTCATCGGTGCCCGTCAGGAACAGCACATCATACCCCTGCATCCGTTTGAAGCGCGCGACCGCGTCCGCGGCGACCGTCGTGTAGCCGTGGCCGATGTGCAGCTTGTCGGACGGATAATAGATCGGCGTTGTGATGTAAAACTTTTTGTCCATTCTTTGTGTCCTTTCGGTATTGCAGGCGTCGTTTGTTCTCCATTATACCGCGCATGCGCGCGCGGCGCAAGTGAAGACGCGCCGCCGGCGCGAAAGGACCGGCCCGTTTACCGCCCCTCCGCTTCGCGCTGCCGCAGCCACGCCTCCACCTTGAAGCGCAGCGCATAGCGCTGCCCGCCCGTCACAAGGTCGATCTCCGCCCCGTCGTACCCCGCGAGCTGCCGCTCGGACGACGCGGCGAAGCACACCGCCGGGTAGAGCACGCACCACCAGTTGTGTCCCTTCGCCTCGCCGAGCTCGACGCGCAGCGCCGTGTAGACGCCCGCGGGCAGCGTGACATCGCCGTAGACGCGCTCGTCGAAATACATCTCGGTGATCTTTGCCGACGCGCCGTAGCCGAGGCCGTTCGCGCGCAGCACCGCCTGCGCGGTCGCGGCGAGCGACGCGCACGCCCTGTCCGCCGCCCCGACGGCCGCCGCCTTGTCGGCGCAGCCGTCGGTCAGCGCGGCGACTTGTCCGAGCAGCGCGTCGCGCACGAGCAGCTTGACGCGCTGGTCCTCGCCGCTGTCGGAATTGGCGACGATGTGCAGCCGCAGCGTGTCGTCCCGCACGCGCGCGCAGCGCGCCGAGAAAGACGCCTGCGCGAGCGCGCCGAGGAAACACAGCGCGAACGCCGCCGCGAGCGCGATCTCGATCTTTTTCATAAATAAAAACGCCTGCCTTTCGTTCGAAAGGTTGGGCGTTTTTCGTCCGTTTTATTCAGCGCATGTCGATGATTTTCACGCCGCATTTCTGCGGGCGCGCGGTGTAGACGCGCACGTCCTGCGCAAACAGCCGCAGCTTGCACCCGCGCGCGGCGAAATAATCGGGGAAGACGCCGAAGACCGCCGCCCCCGTCCCCGTCATCGACGCGCCGAGCGCCCCGTTCGCGCACAGCAGCGCGATGAGCCTCTCCGTCGTCTCGTCGCGCACCGCCGTGCGGAAGACGTTGCCGAGGCGCATCGCCATCGACGCCGGGTCGCCCGCCGCGAGCGCCGCGAGCATGCCCGCCGTATCGGGCCGGCCGAAATGCTCGCCGGCGTCGAAGCGCGCAAAGGCCTCCTTCGTCGAATGTCCCTCGCGGGGCATGAGGACGACGAAACAGCAGTCCAGCGCCGAGGGCACGGGCTCGACGATCTCGCCGATGCCCGTCACGCGCGCGGGGCCGCCGACCACGCAGTAGGGCACGTCCGCGCCGACGCTCTCCCCCGCCGCGCACAGCTCGGCGGCCGAAAGGCCGTAGCCGAACAGCTCGTTGAGCCCGATGAGCGCCGCCGCCGCGTCGGCCGAGCCGCCGCCGAGGCCCGCCTGCGTCGGGATGTGCTTCTGGATATCGAATTCGGCGTCGGGCAGCGGGACGGAGAGCTTTTCGCTCAGCGCCGCCGCCGCCTTGTAGACGAGGTTCTTCTCGGAGCGCGGCAGGAACCGCGCGTTCGACGAGATGCGCACGCCGGCGCCGGGATCGGCGCGGCGGATGACCAGCACGTCGCTGAGATCGACGCTCACGTTGACCATCTCCATGAGGTGATAGCCGTCCGCGCGCGTGCCCGTGATGTCGAGCGTCAGATTGAGCTTCGCGTTGGCGCGCAGCCGGATCTCCTGCGCGCTCATTTGAACAGCCTGAACAGCAGGCTCCGGCGGATGACGACCGCCTTCTGCGGGCACACCTCGTGGCAGCAGAAGCAGCGTATGCAGTCCTGGCGGCGGATGTGCGCCCTGCCGCCGGCGATGTCGATCGCCTTCTGCGGGCAGGCGCGGGCGCATTCGCCGCAGCCGACGCACTTTTTTGCGTCGACGGCGGGGCGCGGCGCCATGCGCGTGAACAGCCGCTGCGGCAGACCCTTCAAAAAGCCCGGAACGACCGCGCGGACATCCCTGCCCCGCGTCGCGGGCAGCTTCAGATCGTCCAGGGGATATTCGACGACGTCCCTGTCGCCGAAGACGGACGCGTCCGTCAGATCGTCGGGCCCGAGCCACTTCTCGCCCGCCGCATAGACCGTCGCGGCGTCGCGGATGCCGAGGCCGAGCGCCCGCGCGGCGGCCGCGTCGAGATCGAACGGGCTGCAGCTGCCGGCGACAAAGCCGAACGCGCGCGGCACGCCCGCCGACGGGCCGTCCCCCTCCATGCCGACGACGGCGTCGAGGATGGACAGCGCGGGCGCGGCCGTCTGCGCGAGCTCGCACAGCATGTCGCAGAAATCCGCGCAGCGGGGATATTCAAAGTGGAGCTGCGTCTTCGTGAGGCCCGGGACGACGCCGAACAGGTTTTTGACGGCGCCCGTCATGCCCGTCAGCGCGTGCGTCTTGAGCTTTCCGACATTGACGACGGCGTCCGCGTCGGCGATGATCTTGAGGATCTCAAAACCGCGGGCGCCCCCGCGCGGCGGCTTTTTCACGACGCTTTCGAAATCGTAGTTGAGCCGCACGCCGTCCCCCTCGAGGGCCGTCATGCCGCACGTCTCGTAGATGGCCTTCATGCGCGCCGCGGTGAACGGTCCGGACGGACAGTCGGCGACGGTCACGTCGCCGTAGCCGCGCTCTTTGAGCGCGGCGATCACCGCGGCGACGACCGCGGGGTGCGTCGTGACCGCCTCGGCGGGCGCCGCCCTGCGCAGCAGGTTGACCTTGACGACGACCTTCTCCGCGCCCGTCTTCGCGCGCGGGAACATGCAGCCGTCGAAAATGAAGGCGACCGCCGCGCGCAGCGCGGCCCCGTCCTCATAGCCGGCGACCTTTTTGAGATAGACCTCGTTCATCCGAGCTCTCCGATGAATTCGCCGATGCGCCGCAGCGCTTCGGCAAGGTGGGTGACGGAATAGGAGTAGGAGACGCGGATATAGCCCTCGCCGCAGTCGCCGAACGCGTCGCCCGGCACGACGGCGACCGCCTTCGCGTACAGCAGCTTTTCGCAGAATTCGAGAGACCGCATGCCCGTGCCCTTGATGCAGGGGAAGACGTAGAACGCGCCCTGCGGCTCAAAGCAGTGCAGGCCGAGCTTGTTGAAGCCGTCGGTCACGAAGCGCCGGCGCATGTTGTATTCGGTCACCATCGCCTCGACGGTGTCGTCGCAGTCGCGCAGGGCCGTGATGGCCGCGTACTGGGCCATTGTCGGCGCGCACATGATGGCGAACTGGTGGAGCTTGAGCATCTGTTTGATGACCGGCGCCGGCCCGCAGGCATAGCCCAGCCGCCAGCCCGTCATGGCGTACGCCTTCGAAAAGCCGTTGACGAGGATGGTGCGCTGCCTCATGTCCTCGCTGATGGCGGCGGCGGATACGTGCCGCGCGCCGCCGTAGGTGAGCTCTGCGTAGATCTCGTCCGACAGCACCATGATGTCGGTGCCGCGCAGCACCTCGGCGATCTGCTCGAGGTGCTCCCGGCGCATGACGGCGCCCGTCGGATTGTTCGGGAAGGGCAGCACGAGCAGCTTCGTCTTCGGCGTGATGGCCGCGCGCAGCTCCTCGGCCGTCAGCCGGAATTCATCCTCCTCCTTCATCTCGATGGGCACGACCACGGCGCCGCACATGCGCGCGGTGGGCTCGTAGGAGACAAAGCTCGGCATGGGGATGACGACCTCGTCGCCGGGATTGATGAGCGAGCGCATGCACAGGTCGATGGCCTCGGAGCCGCCGACGGTGACCGTGATCTCGTCCTTCGGGTCGTACCGCAGCGAAAACCGCCGTTCGAGATAGCGCGCGATCTCCTCGCGCAGCTGCTGGAGGCCTGCGTTGGCGGTGTACCACGTCTTGCCGCGCTCGAGCGAGGAGATGCCGGCGTCGCGGATCTTCCACGGCGTCACGAAATCAGGCTCGCCGACGCCGAGCGAAATGCAGTCCGGCATGTCGGCGGCGATGCTGAAAAAGCGCCGGATGCCCGACGGCTTGAGCGCCTTTACCTTTTCACACAATAATTTATCGTAATCCATCACAGCGAAGCGAGGCCCCTTTCATCGCCGGGCTCATCGACGAGGATCAGACCGTTCTCCTTGTATTTGCGCAGGATAAAGTGCGTCGCCGTCGACAGCACGGATTCCATCGGCGACAGCCGCTTCGCGACGAACATCGCGATGTCGCGGAAGGACGCGCCGTGGATGGTGATGGCGAGGTCATAGCCGCCCGACATGAGGTAGACGTTCTCGACCTCCGGGAAGCTCGCGATCGTCGAGGCGAACTCGTCGAAACCGAAGTCCCGCTTGGGGCTGATGCGCACTTCAATGATGCTCGAGACGAGCTCGCTGCCCGCCTTTTCCCAGTTGATGACGGCGCGGTAGCCCGCGATGATGCCGTCCTTTTCGAGCTTGTCCATTTTTTCCGCGACCGCTTTTTCGTCCTCCCCGGTGAGCGACGCGAGCTCTTCGAGCGACAGGCGCGCGTTTTCCGACAGAAGCTTGAGCAGCATATCCATGTTCTTTTCCCCCTGCTGATAATATTGCTCTTTATTATATAGTAGAAAAAAGATAAAGTAAACTGAAATCGAACAGGATAAAGCGCGCCCCGCCTGCGCACACTATCGGCAGCATCCGGAAAGGAGAAATTTCCATGCTCAGGCGGCTCATCCTCGCGCTGCTCATCGCCGGCGGCCTCAACTGGGGCCTCGTCGGCGTGTTTTCCTTCAACGCCGTCGCATGGCTGTGCGGCGGCGCGGATATCTTTGCGCGCATCCTGTTCACGCTCGTCGGTCTCGCGGCGGCGGCCGCGCCCTTTGTTCTCCGTACGCGCGAGAGCGGCGACGGGCCGCAGGCCCCGCCGCCGGACGCGTGACGGCTTTTTCGGGCAGCAAAAAGCGCCGCAGCGCACTGCGGCGCACCCGTGCCGGCCATCCCGCCGGGAGATCTTCGTCCGGAGCCTGCGGGCCCCGGCCTACTCCGCGGCGGCCTTCTTAGCTTGTTCCGGCGGCGTTTTCGCGCGGCCGGCTTCCCGCTTTTTCGCGCGGCGCCCCCAGAGCGCGGCGCCCGCGGCGCTTGCGGCGGCGAGCGCCGCGAACAGCAGCGCGACGGCGCCGTAATTCTGCGCGATGAGCGCGTCGCCGCTCACGGACGAAGCGATGATCGCGGGCAGCCGCGCGAGCGTCGTCAGCAGCAGAAAGCGCGGCAGCGATATGGGCGTGAGCCCGGCGAAATAGGTGAGCGCGTCCTTCGGCGTGCCGGGGATGAGATACAGCAGGAACAGCAGCGTGTAAAGCCGCTTTTCGTCCCGGATAAAAGAGAGCGAGCTGATCTGGTCGCGCGTGTAAAAGGCCTCGACCGCGCGCATGCCGAAGCGCCGCACGAACAGGAACACGATCGCCGCGCCGAGCACCGTGCCGAGCGCGTACAGCAGCGTCCCCTCGAGCCAGCCGTAGGCGTAACCGCCCGCGACCTCGAGCGGGCCGCCGGGAATGAGCGCCACGAAGAGCTGCAGCACCACGACGCCGACGAACGCGGCCCGTCCGCCGAGGCCGCCGCTTTCGATGAAGCCCCGGAAGCGCGACGGCTGCTCGAGCGACCGCACGAGCGGTATGCCGACAAACCATGCGACGGCGATGCTCAGCAGCGCAAAGATGGCGACGGACGCCGCCGCGATGATCCTGCGCCGGCGCGCCGTTTTGCGCTCGTCGTCGTTCTTTGTCTGCGCGCCGCCCGCGGCGCTTCTCGCATCTCCCATAGAAACCTCTGTTCCGTTACGGCGTCCTTCTGCGCGGCATCGCGTGCACCGCGCCCCCGAAGGCGTCTTCGATCGCCTCGGCGATGCCCTCGGAAAACGTCGGGTGCGGCTGCACGGTGCGCAGCAGCTCGCTGTCCGTGCGGCCCGCCGCGATGTCGGCCGCGAGCGCACCGATCATATCCGTCGCCCGCTCGCACAGCAGCTGCGCGCCGAGAAGGCGGCGGCTGTTTTTGTCGAAGACGACCTTGACGAAGCACCGCTCGTCCGTCGCGATCTTCGTGCGGGCGTTGGCGCCCATGACGAATTTCCCCACGGCCGTCTCGATGCCCTGCGCCTGCGCGGTGCGCTCATCGAGCCCCGCCGACGCGATCTCCGGGTCGGTGTAGACGCAGGACGGCATCACCGACAGATCGTACGCCGGCGCCTCGCCGAACATCGCACACACCGCGTTCACGCCCATGCCGGACGCCGCATGCGCGAGCTGCACCGCGCCGCAGACGACGTCGCCCGCCGCCCAGATGCCCGGCACGCTCGTGGCGCCGTTCGCGTCCGTTTTGATGTATCCGCGCTCGGTCGCGACGTCGACGCCGTCGAACAGCCCCGCAAGGTCGGGCTTCCTGCCGACACTGACGAGCACCCTTTCTCCTGTAACGACGCAGGGCGCCTCATTTTCTTCAAAAACGCAGGCAAGCTCCCCTTCCCGCCGCTCGATCCTTTTGACCGACGCGCCGGTGTGGATGCCGATGCCCCGCTTCCTGAGCGACAGCGCAAGACTGCGCCCGAGCTCGGCGTCGAGCTGCGGGAGCAGATTTTTCTGCGCCTCCACGACCGTCACGGCGACGCCGAGCGCGCCGTACAGGCTCGCGAATTCCGCGCCGATGACGCCGCCGCCGATGATGACGAGGCTCTTCGGCAGCTCCCCGCCGTCGAGCAGCTCATCGCTCGTGACGACCCCGGGAAGGTCGATGCCCTCGACGGGGATGCGCGCCGGCCGGCAGCCGGTCGCGACGAGGATGTGCGCCGCTTCGAGAATCCGGCCGCCTGCGTCGACGGTGTGCGCCCCGCGCACGACGGCGCGCGCGTTCACCAGCTCGGCGCCGTTCGCCCGCAGCAGGGCCTCCACGCCGCCGCGCAGCTGCGCGACCGTCTCGTCCTTTTTCTGCCGCATGGCCGCGTAATCGAATGACGCGCCCTGCACGCGGATGCCGAAGGCGCCGGCGTTTTCCACCGCGCGCCACAGCTCGGCGGCGTGCAGCAGCGCCTTCGTCGGCACACAGCCGCGGTTGAGACAGGTGCCGCCCGCCTCGCGCGCCTCGACGACCGCGACGCGCCGGCCCGTCCGCGCCGCGCGGATGGCCGCCACATAGCCCGCCGGGCCCGCCCCGACGACGCAGAGATCGAATTGTTCGTTCATAGCGCATTGCCGCCCGCAAGCAGCGCGGCGGCGTCCTCCCTGATCGTTTGCTGTTCCTCGTTTTCGCAGCACACCGCGCGCACCGCCGCGGCCGCGTCGGCGCGCCGCGCCGGGACGCCCTCGAGCGCCGCCGCGATGCGGCCGAAGAGCCCGGTCTCGAGCGCGTCGGAAAAAGCGCGCACGTCCGCCATGCGATCCCCGCGCGTATTCCAGCACAGTTCAAATCCGCCCCAGCCGAAGCGCCCGCGCAGCGTGTTCTCCGCCTTGTCGCCGCCCGCGTAGATCCACGCGCGCGAAGAAAAGCGCGGCTGGCGGCGCGCGATGTCCGCCTCGAACGCGGACGCGGGCACCGCGTCGGGCGCGCCGCCGTAGGCCGCCGCGAAGCTGTCGCGCAGCGCGCTGCCCACCGCCTGCGTCGTGATGCCGGCGCACAGCTGCGACAGCGTGCACACCCGCGCGCGCACCGAAGCGATGCCGCGCGCCGCGAGCTTGTCCGCCGGCGGCGTCAGGTAGCGCGCGAGCGCCGCGGCATCGGAGCGGATGAGCAGCGTGCCGTGGTGCAGCGACCGGCCGTTCGACCGGCAAAACGCGTTGCCGGAAAACTTGCGCCCGCCCGCCTCGATGTCGTTGCGCCCCGTCGGCGCAGCTTCTATACCGAATGTATTTACGGCATCTGTGATTACTTTAAGTTGTTTCTGCACGTCGTAGCGCGCATCGCCGGCGACGAAGGTGAAATTGAGATTGCCGGCGTCGTGATAGACGGCGCCGCCGCCGGAGATGCGCCGCGCGACAAAGCCGCCCTCCCGTTCGAGCAGGGCGGCATTGCACTCGCTGAGGACATTCTGGTTGCGGCCGACGACGACGGTGCGGTCGTTGCGCCACAGATACAGCGCAACGGCGTCCGCAGGCAGCGTTTCGAACAGCGCTTCCTCGAGCGCCTGGTTGCGGTAGGGAAACAGACCGTCGGCCTCGACAAAAAGCAGCTCGCTCATGCGCCGAAATCGTAGCGCAGACGCGGCTCCCGCGCGGCGGTCACCTCGTCCGGGCGGCCGATGGGGGTCGCCGCGGGGGCCGCGTGGAGCGCGGCGGGATCGCTGTGGGCGAGCGCGAAGATCTCGCGCATGGCATCGGCCGCGGCCTCGAGCGTTTCGGGCCCCTCGGTCTCGGTGGGCTCGAACATGAGCGCCTCGTGCACGATGAGCGGGAAATACATCGTCGGCGGATGCATGCCGTAGTCGAGCAGCTTTTTGGCCACGTCCATCGCCGACACGCCCGTCTCCTGTTTAAGTCCCGCGAGCGTCAGCACGAATTCGTGCATGCAGCGCCCCGGATAGGCGGGCTCGTACGCCGCCTCGAGCAGATGCTTGAGATAGTTGGCGTTGAGCACGGCGTTTTCCGCCGCCTCGGGGATGCCCTCGCGCCCGAGCGTGAGGATGTACGCGAGCGCCCGCACGACGACGAGGAAATTGCCGTAGAACGACCGGACGCTGCCGACGCTCTTTTCGGGCATTTCGAACCCGAAGCGTCCGTCGGGCAGCTCGATCGCGTGGTACAGCGGCAGGAAGGGGCGCAGGAAATCCTTGCAGCCGCATGCGCCGCTGCCCGGGCCGCCGCCGCCGTGCGGCGTCGCGAAGGTCTTGTGCAGATTGAGGTGCACGACGTCGAAGCCCATGTCGCCGGGGCGCACGATGCCCATGACGGCGTTGAGATTGGCGCCGTCGTAATAGCACAGGCCGCCCGCGCCGTGGACGAGGCGGGTGATCTCGAGAATATTTTTGTCGAAGACGCCGACGGTGTTGGGGTTCGTCAGCATGAGGCCCGCGACCTCGTCGGACAGCGCCGCACGCAGCGCCGCGAGGTCGACGCAGCCGTCCGGACCGGACGGCAGGGACACGACCTGCATGCCGTTCATGGCCGCGGACGCGGGGTTCGTGCCGTGCGCGGAGTCGGGCACGAGGATCCGGGTGCGCTTCGCGTCGCCGCGGGCGCGGTGGTAGGCCTTGATGAGCAGCAGGCCGGTGAACTCCCCGTGGGCGCCCGCGGCCGGCTGGAAGGTCATGGCGTCCATGCCGGTGACCGCGCACAGCGCTTTTTCGGCGGCGCACAGCACGGCGAGACAGCCCTGCGCGGTTTCGGCGGGCTGCAGAGGATGGATGCGCGTGAAGCCCGGCAGCGCCGCCGCTTCCTCGTCGGCGCGCGGGTTGTATTTCATCGTGCACGAGCCGAGCGGATAGAAGCCGTCGTTGACGCCGAAGGTCTGCTTCGCAAGCTCGGTGTAATGCCGCGACACGTCCGTCTCGGACAGCTCCGGCAGGCGCGGCGGCGCGGCGCGCAGCAGCGTCTTGTCGAAATCATAGGCGGGCACGTCGCACGCGGGCAGGATGGACAGGCGGCGTCCGGGGACGCTGCGTTCAAACAACAGCTTCATTTCGACGCCTCCTTTATCGCCGCGACGAGCGCGTCGATGTCGGCCCTCGTGTTCTTTTCGGTGCAGCACCAGAGGATCTCGGTGTCGGACAGCGGCAGGCCCGGCAGGATGTCTCCCCGCTCGAGATTTTCACACAGCGCCCGCGCGCCGCGGCTGACCGTCACGAACTCGTTGAAGAATTCGCCCTTGTAGGCGAGCGAGAAGCCGTCGAGCGCGCACAGGCGCGCGGCGAGCGCATGGGCCTTCGCGGCGCACTGGCGCGCCGCTTCGGCGAGTCCCCCGGGCCCCATCGCCGCGAGATAGGCCGACGCGGTCATCGCGCACAGCGCCTCGTTCGAGCAGATGTTGGAGGAGGCCTTTTCGCGGCGGAGGTGCTGCTCGCGGGCCTGCAGCGTCAGCACGAAGGCGCGGCGCCCCGCGGCGTCGGTCGTCTCGCCGACGATGCGGCCGGGCAGGCGGCGCATCATCTCCCGCTTCGTCGTCATGAAGCCGAGATACGGCCCGCCGAACGACAGCGGCAGCCCGAGCGGCTGCCCCTCGCCGACGGCGACGTCGGCGCCGAGCGCGCCGGGCGTCTCGAGGATGCCCAGCGAAATGGGCTCGCAGAAGAGCACGAGCTTTGCGCCCGCGCCGTGGACGAGCTCCGCGAGCGCGCGCACATCCTCGATGAGGCCGAAATAATTGGTGTACGGCGCGATGACGCAGGCCGTCTCGTCGCCGAGCAGCGCCGCGAGGGCCTCTTTGTCGGTGCAGCCCTCCTTCACCGGCGCGACGTCGAGCGGCGTGTCGGAGCCGAAGCAGTAGGTGCGCACCGTCTCGATGACCATCGGCGCGCAGCTGCCGCAGATGACCGCCCGCCTGCGCCGGCGCTCGGCGCACATGGCGACCGACTCGGCCGCGGCGCTCGCGCCGTCGTAGACCGACGCGTTCGATACGTCCATGCCCGTCAGCTCGCACATCTGGGTCTGGTATTCGAAAATAGACTGCAGCACGCCCTGGCTGATCTCGGCCTGGTACGGCGTGTAGGCGGTCAGAAACTCCTCCTTCGAGGTGACGCTTTTGACGATCGCGGGGATGTAGTGATCGTAGGCGCCCGCCCCGCGGAAAATGCTCTTATAGATCTTGTTCGCGCCGGCATACGCCGCCATGACCGCGGCGACCTCCAGCTCGCTCCTGCCCGGTTCGAGCGGCAGCGGGCCCACGAACATGCTCTGCGGCACATTGTCGTAGAGCGCGCGCGGCGACGTCACGCCGAGCGCCGCGAGCATCTTCTCCCGCTCGGCCGGCGTCGAGGGAACGTAGCTTCCCATGCGAAAGCCCCCTTCTTATTTGATTGACCGCGTCAGTGCGCGGACGCCGCGCAGTGCGCTTCGTACGCCTGCGCCGACAGCAGTTCCGCCGTGTCCGTGACGTCGCCGACTTCGACGAACCACGCGCCGTACGGATCGGCGTTGATGGTCTGCGGCGCGTCGAGCAGCGCCTCGTTGACGGCGACGACCGTCCCCGTCACGGGGCTGTAAATGTCGGACACCGCCTTGACCGACTCGACGTCGGCAAAGACCTCGCCCGCCGTCACGGGATCGCCCGCCTGCGGCAGGTTGACGAAGACGAGATCGCCGAGCTCCGACTGCGCGAAGTCGGAGATGCCGATCTTCACGGTGTCCCCCTCCCGGCTGAGCCATTCGTGCGTCTTCGCGTATTGCAGTTCCTTCGGATAATTCATAAACGCCTCCAGCATAAAATAATTTCAGCAGCAGACGGGCTATTTCGCCCGCTTGTAGAAGGGCAGCGGCACGACTTCGACCTCGACGCGGCGTCCGCGGACGTCGGCCTCGAGCTTCGTGCCGGCGGCGGCATGCGCCTTGTCGACGAGCGCCATGGCCACGGGATAGCCGAGGAAGGGCGCATGGGTTCCCGAGGTGGAGCGGCCGACGGGCGCGGCGCCGTCCCAGATGTCGCAGTGCTCGCGCACGATGCCGCGGCCGGTGACCCGCAGCCCGACGCGGCAGACGGCCGGCATCCCCTTCGCGAGCAGCGCCGCCCGGCCGACGAAATCGGCCTTTTCCATTTTGACGCCGAAATCGAGTCCCGTCTCGAGCGGCGTGATCGTCTCGTCCATCTCGTGGCCGTACAGCGGCATCGCCGCTTCCAGCCGCAGCGTGTCGCGCGCGCCGAGCCCGCAGGGCAGCAGGCCGTCCGCCGCGCCCGCGGCGAGCAGCGCGTTCCACACCGCCGGCGCGTCGGCGTTCGCCACGTAGATTTCATAGCCGAGCTCGCCGGTGTAGCCCGTGCGCGAGACGACCGCCTCAGCGCCCGCGACGCGCACGCCGTGCCGGAACGTGTAATACTTTTCGGGGATGTCGCCCTCGGCGCACACCCGCAGCAGGATCTGGCGGGACAGCGGTCCCTGCAGCGCGACTTCCGCCGTTTCGTCCGAGATGTCCGTGAAGCGCACGTCGCCCGACAGGTGCGCGCGCATCCACGCGACGTCCTTGTCCCGGTTGCCGGCGTTGACGACCACCATGTACTTTTCGGGGCCGTATTTGTAGACGATCAGATCGTCGACGCACCCGCCCGCGTCGTTGCACATGACGCTGTAGCGGACCTTCCCGTCCGGCATGTCCGTGAAATCGTTCGTCAGCAGCGCGTTGAGGTTGGCGAGCGCGTCGGGTCCCTCGTACAGCACCTCGCCCATGTGCGACACGTCGAACAGGCCCGCTTTTTCGCGCACGGCCATGTGCTCGGCGATGACGCCCGCGCCGTACTGGACCGGCAGCAGCCATCCCGCAAAGGGCACGATCTTTCCGCCGAGCTTTTCGTGTTCCGCATACAGCGGCGTTTTCCGTTCCATGCGATCTCCCCTTTTCCACTATTCTATTCCTGTTTCAAGTGTAGCAATCCCCCCGCCGCGCGTCAATGAACGGGATTGCCGAAAATTTCCGCGATTTCTCTACAAAACAACAAGGGCGCCCGAGGGAGTCCGCTGCACACGGACAAAAAAACGCCGGAGCGGACGTGCCGCCGGCGTCTTTTTTGGGTATTCGGCAGCCGCGCTCGCGCCGGCCGGACACAAGGCCGACACAGAGCCCGCGCACGTCGAAGCCGGGGATATTTTCGCGGTTGAGACCGATCATGTCGGCGTGGGAGATGCCGCGCCTGCGTCATCTCCGCTCCCTTTATTTCTCGGCGAGCGCCTCGACGGTCTTTTCGTCGGGCGTCACGTAGGCGGTCGAATAGTTCTCGTAATAGACCATGCCGGTCCGCTGGCCGACGGCCTTCTTGACGTTCTTCACGGGCGCGTAGTCGACCGCCACGCGCTCGCCGCCGCGCAGCGCGCTGTGGTACGCGGCGATCATGGCGGCCTGCGTGTAAGCGAGCGCGGACGGCTCGCGGCCGTCCGTCTGCAGCACGACGTGGCTGCCGCTCGCGTCCTTGACGTGGAACCAGATGTCCCGCTTGTCGGCGAGCCGCAGCGTCAGCTTTTCGTTCGCCGCGTTGTTCCGTCCGGCGCGCACGGCGCAGCCGTCGCTCGTGCGGTAGAGCGCATACTCGCCCGTGCGGCGCTGCTTTTTCTGCTCCTTGTACTTGAACCCGCGCAGATAGCCGGCGTCCTTGAGCTCCCGGCGGATGAGCAGGAAATCCTCCTCCGAGCGCGCCTCCGTGATCTCGTATTTGACCGACGCGAGATACTCGATCTCCTGCTCGCCCTGCTCGATGAGCGACGCGAGCATTTTCGCGGCCGTCGTCAGCTTGCGGTATTCCTTGTAATATTTCTGAGCGTTCTCGTTGGGCGTCTTGGCCGTGTCGAGCGGCACGTCGACCGTCTCGCCCGTGTAGTAGTTGAGCAGCCGAACGGACGGCATGCCCTTCCCGACGGCGTGCAGATTGGCCGTCAGCAGCTCGCCGTACAGCCGTTTCTCCTCGGCCCGCCCGGTGTCAAGCAGCTCCTGCCGCCGCGCCGCCAGCTTGCGGACCGCGCGGTCGTACAGCGACCCGACCTGCTTTTGCAGGTCGCTCGAGCGCGTGCGCGCGCGCTCGGCGCGGTCCCGCTCGAGATAGTACGCGTCGAGGAGGCTGCTCGCGGTATCGAAGCGCACCGAGGTCAGCCCCGCGTACTGGGTCAGCTCGATGAAGCTGAACTCGACGGGCTTTTTGCCGTCGTAGACGATGGACAGATATTCCCCCTCGCCGGCGGCCGCGCCGCGTACCTGCGCGAGGACCGCGCGCAGCGCGGCGGCCTGCGCGGGCGTCAGGCGGTCCGCGTCGGGGTCGGCGGGATCGGTGCGGCGCGCGATCTCGCGGCAGACGGCGGGGCAAAGCCCCGCGATGCTGTCGAGCAGCGCGGCCGACAGCGGCTTCTGCTTTTTCTGCACGGCGGCGAGGATGGCCGCGTCGTCCGCTTCGGCGAAGGACAGCTTGCCGGCCTGCGCGGGCGGCATGGTGAACGGGACGCCCGGCAGCAGCTGCCGCACGTCGGAGTGGTCGAAGTCGATGCGCTTGAGCGCGTCGATGACCCTGCCCTCGCCCACGAGCACGATGTTGCTGTAGCGGCCCATCGACTCGACGCTCAGCGTCAGCCGCACGCGGTCGCCGAGCTCGCTCGTCGCGTCGAAATCGACGAACAGGATGCGCTCCCCCGGCGCGGCATGGATGGCCGCGACGCGCGCGGTGCCGAGATATTTGCGCAGCAGCATGCAGAAGCCCGGCGGCACCGCCGGATTGTCGAATTCCTCCCGCGTGATGTGGATGCGCGACGCGCCCGGGCGCGCCGAAATGAAAAGGCGGAAGCTGTCCGTCTGCGTGCGCAGCGCGAAGACGGCCTCGTCGCGCGCCGGCATGTAGATCTTGTCTACCCGGGCGCCCGCGAGCGCGCGGTCGAGCTCCTGCGCCGTATAGGAAAGCATCGCGGCGTCGAGTGCCATGAAAAAACCTCCGAGCGCCGCAAAAATACGGCAGAATTTCAGTCCCCATTATACCGTCGCGGCGTCGGCGCGTCAATCGAACGAAAAAGGGCGTCCCGCCGCCGGGACGCCCTTTCGCCGCAAAAAAGTTTATTTGTGCTTCTTGAAGATGAGCCGATAGAGCAGGACCAGCACGACGGCGCCGATGGCTCCCGTGATGATGCTGCCGATGATGCCGCCGCCGAACGAGATGCCCAGCAGTCCGAACAGCCAGTTGCCGACAAGGCCGCCCGCGAGACCGATGAGGATGTTCCACAGGATGCTGCCCTTGCTGCCCACGAGCACGCCCGCGAGCCAGCCGGCAAGCGCGCCGACGACCAGAGAAATCAGAATTTCCATAAACTAAAACCTCCTCGCTAATTTTGTCTACATTATAGCCCCCTTCAACTTAAATGCAACTGAATTTGAAAATTATTCCAGCCGAATGTGCGGAAAACGGCGGCAAATAAGCCGGTTTTACTCCCTTACGCGCACCGCGACGACCGCGAGGCGCCCGTTTTCGACGTGGTGCGAGCAGGTCGACAGGGTCAGCAGAACGTCGCCGTAGCGCGGCCGCAGCGGGCTGTCGAACGCGGACAGCGACCGCACGCCCCGCACATACTCGTCGAACTCCTCCTCGCTGTCGAGCGACGCGTGCTGGTAGTATTTGAACACGACGTCCGTGCGGCTGTAGACCCGCGACAGAAAGACGGCGAAGACCTCGTAGTACGACGTCTCCTCGAGCGTGCTGAAGCGGATGCGCGGGTGGGCTTCGCGGTATTCGTCGTCGAGATAGGATTTCAGCGAGCCGAACATCGTCCCGTCGCAGGTGTTGTGGCCGTAGATAAAATAGCCCCTTGCGCCGTCGGCGGGATCGCACGCCGCGTCGAGGAACGGGACGCCGAAGATGTCGTATTTCCCGGCAACATTGCGGCGCAGGTATCGTTCCGGTTCGGCGGGCGTGTACATGACGGGATAGTCGATCGGCGTTCCCTCGATGCGAACCCAGCCCGCGACATCGGGATTGCGCCTGTGCAGCGCCGCGCAGGCCGCGGGCGGCGGGCTTTGGGCGGGCGCGGCGACCGTGTATGCGGCCGCCTGTTTTTCGGGCGTCCGCGGCGCGCAGCCCGAAAGCAGCAGGCAAACGGCGAACGCCGCGGCGAGGATGCGCCGCATACGTCACTGCCTCCTGCGGCGGGCGCGCAGCGCGCACGCCGCGGTCAGCAGCGCAGCCGGCAGCCCCGCGGCCGGCGGGAACGCCCCCGCGGCCGGCACGCCGGTGTCCGGCGTGCTGTCGAGATCGGGCGCCGCGGCATTTTTGCCGAAGCTCCCCTCGAGCGCCACGTCCTTGTCCGGCATGACGAAGGTGCCGCCGCTCACGGCCGCGTCCGCCGTCTTCCACCCCGAAAAGGTGTAGCCGGACAGCGACGGCGCGCCCTTCACCCGCACGAGCGCGCCCGCGGTATAGCTCTCGGCGTCCGGCAGCGCGGGCGCGCCGGACGGGATCGCTCCGGCGTAGGCGTACGTGACGGCATACAGCCGCGCGAAGCTGCCCGTGAAGACGACGGCCCGCGCGGGCATGTCGAATTCCCCGCCGGCGACAGCCGCGTCCGCCGTCGTCCAGCCGCTGAACACATACCCCGCGAGCGGCGGCGCCGCCGCGACGCTCACCCGGGCGCCCGCCGCCTACGACTGCGCGGCGGGCGGCGCGGGGGCGCCCGCGGGCACATCGCCCGCGTAGACATAGGTGACATCGTACCGCGCCGGCGCGGCCGCGGTGAAGGCGCCCGTGAAGACGACGGCCTTCGCGGGCATGTCGAATTCGCCGTCGGCGACGACTGCGTCCGCCGTCGTCCAGCCGCTGAACACATACCCCGCGAGCGACGGCGCCGCCGCGACGCTCACCCGGGCGCCCGCCTTGTACGATCGCGCGGCGGGCAGCGCGGGCGCGCCCGCGGGCACCTCGCCCGTGTAGCGGTACGTCACGCTGCAGCGGGGCTTCGGCGAAAACGTGCCGGTCAGCAGCACATCCCCGCCCGGCATGGAAAAAACGCCCGCCGTGAGCTCCGCGTCCCGCGTGCTCCAGCCGGAAAAGTCGTAATCCCCGGACGAGGGCGCGGCGGCGGCCGTCACGGTATCTCCCTGCGCATGCCGCTCGGGCGCGGGGACCGGCGGCGCCGCGGCGGGCACATCGCCCCCGTACGCATACCGCACGGTATACAGTTTCGAAAAGCCGCCCTTCAGGACGACGCCGTGCGCCGGCATGGAAAACGTCCCGTCGGTCACCTCGAGCTCCGGCACCGACCAGCCGCTGAACTCATAGCCGTCGAACGACGGCGCCGCCGCGACGGCGACGGCCGCCCCGGCCTTATAGGATTTCTCCGCCGGCAGCGCGGGCGCGCCGGGCGGAACGACGCCCGTGTACTGATAGGTCACGGCGTACCTTTGCGGCGCGGCGACATCCGTCAGCCGCACATACAGCGTCCCGCAGGCGTCTTTCGTGATCTCAAGGTCGCCGCGCACGGCGCTGTACGTTTCGCCGTCCGGCCACAGCAGCGAGACGCCCGTGATCCCGCCGGGGTCGCGCAGCGGGCCCGACCAGCCCCAGCCGGCCTTTGTTTCGACGCACGGCGCGGGCGCGTCCGCGAAGAGGAGCTGAACCTCGCTCACATCGTCGGGAACGCCGAGCACATAGATCACCGTTCTCGGCAGCGCGAGGGCGGCGGCGGGAAGGAGCGCGAGCATCACTGCCAGCGCAAGCAGCGCGCAGAATTTTTTCATGTGCGGTTTCTCCTCAGCGTTTTGCCGGCGGCCTTCGCCGCCGGTAAAAGAAGGATACCGCGCCGCCCGCGCGCAGTCCGTCGCAAGCCGTTTGGGGTTCATTGTAAGCTTTTGGAGCATCGGGGCGGCCCGGACGAGAGCCGCCTGCATCCTGTCGCAAAAGCGCCCCGCGCAGCACAAAGCGCCGCCGGCGATGCCGGCGGCGCTTTCTCAGAAAATCCGCAGCGCAGGAAAATGCATGCTCTCAGCCTGTTGCCCCGCAGCGCATGCGGCACCCGGCGCAGAGGGTTTTCCCCTGCGCCGGCGTGCGCGAATCCCGATGCGCCGTTCTCTCTTCACGGATCGACGACGTTTTGCGGATGCCCGGCGGCGAAGGCGCCGAGATTCTCCGACACGATGCGCAGCATCCGCGCGCGCGTCTCGTAGGGCACCCACGCGATGTGCGGGGTTATGTAGCAGTTCTTCGCCCCGAGCAGCGCGTTGTCGTGCCGGATGGGCTCCGTCGAGGCGACGTCCACCCCCGCGCCGCGGACTTTGCCGCTGTTGAGGGCGTCCGCGAGATCCCGCTCGTTGACAAGGCCGCCGCGGGCGATATTGATGAGGATGACGCCGTCCTTCATCTTCGCGATGTTCTCCCGGCGGATGATCTCCCGCGTGTCGTCCGTGAGCGGGCAGGCGGTCAGGATCACGTCGGCGCGCGCGAAGATCTCGTCCGCGCCGGACGCGCGGCAGACCTTCGGGCAGACGTCCGCGCGCATATGGGGGTCGAAGGCGAGGACCTTCATGCCGAACGCATCGGCGATGCGCCCCGCGCGCTGTCCGATGCGGCCGTAGCCGATGATGCCCATCGTCTTGTCGAGCAGCTCCGTGTGCGGTGCGAGCCAGAAGCACCAGTCGGGCGCCTTCTCCCACGCGCCGTTGTAAACGGCGGCGCTGTGCATCCCCACGAGATTGCAGATCTCCAGCAGCAGCGCGAACGCCATCTGCGCGACCGCCTCGGTGCTGTAGCCGGGCACGTTGCAGACCGTGATGCCGTGCTCCCGCGCCGCGCGAAGGTCGACGACGTTGTAGCCCGTCGACAGCAGCCCGATATAGCTGAGGTTCGGGCACTTTTCAAACACCGCGCGCCCGAGCTCCACCTTGCTCGAGATGACCGCGTCGGCGTCGCCGATCCGTTCGGCGACCAGCGCCGGCGGCGTGCGGTCGTAGATCCGCGTCGGCCCGTATTTTGTCACGCCGTCCCACGGGATGTCCCCGGGGTCGGTCGCGTATGCATCCAGTATCACGATCTTCATCTGTCCGTTCCTCCTTTGTCGCGGCGGCATTTTTGCCGGAAAAGCCGCGCGCCCGGGGCCCGCAGGGGCGCCCGGGCGCGCGGTGAAGGTTCCTCACGGGTTGACGACGTTGCTCGGCTTCCCGGCGAGGAAATTCTCGAGGTTCTGCACGGCCGCGTCCATCAGGCGCTGGCGGCTTTCCTTCGGCGCCCAGCTGATGTGCGGCGTGAGGATGCAGTTCGGCGCGGTGAACAGCGGGTTGTCCTCCCGGATGGGCTCCGAGGACACGACGTCCAGTCCCGCCCCGTAGACCTTCCCGAACTTGAGCGCGTCGGCGAGCGCCTGCTCGTCGATGAGCTGGCCGCGGCTGTTGTTGAGAAGGATCACGCCGTTCTTCATCTTCGCGAGGCTCTTCGCGTTGATGATCTTGTCCGTCTGCGGCGTCAGCGGGCAGTGCAGCGCGATGACGTCGGACTGCGCGAACAGCGTGTCGAGGTCGCAGAAGGTGGCGACGCCGCCGTCGTCCGGCCCCTTGTTGGCGTCATAGGCGAGGATGTTCATGCCCATGCCCTTCGCCATGCGGCCGGTCGCCCGGCCGATGCGGCCGTAGCCGATGATGCCCATCGTTTTGCCCGCGAGCTCGATGAGCGGATAGTCCCAGAAGCAGAAGTCGCCCGATTTCTCCCACCGGCCGGCATGCACGGCCTCGCTGTGGTGGCCGATGTGGTGGCAGATCTCCAGCAGCAGCCCGATGGCGAACTGCGCGACCGCGTTCGTCCCGTAGGAGGGGATGTTGCAGACGGGGATGCCGCGCTCGCGCGCCGCGGCGGTGTCGACGACGTTGAAGCCGGTCGCGAGCACGCCGATGTAGCGGATATCGGGGCAGCGGTCGAGCACCGCTTTCGTCAGCGGGGTCTTGTTGGTATACACGATCTCGGCGTCGCCGATGCGGCGCGCGATCTCGTCTTCGTCGCCGAGCGGCGTGCGCTTGTAGACGGTGAGCTCGCCGAGTTTTTCAAAGCCGGCCCACGACAGGTCGCCCGGGTTCTCGGTATACCCGTCCAGAATCACAATTTTCATTTCGTCAATCCTCCAGCAGCGCCCATGCGCGGTTGAGCGTGCGCTTCGTTCCGGCGAGGACGACGTCCGCGTCCTCCGTCTTCCACGGCTTGATCTCAAAGGACAGCATATACGGATCCTCCGGCCGGAAGAAGCCCTCGCGCCGGAGCACGCGCAAAAAGTCGATCAGCTCGGGGCAGCCGTTCGCGCTGTTCGGGAATCCGAAGCGCGGATGCAGATCGCCGTACGCCTCGCAGCCGGGCCTGACGACGGCGTTGCCGATGTGCAGATGGGTGATGTAGGGCTTGCAGGCCGCGATGACCTGCGCGCTCGTCTCGCGCGTGAGCGGAAAATGGCTCAGGTCGACGAGCAGGCCGAAGTTCTTGTCCGTCCTGCGCATATCGGCGGCAAACTGCGCCGCATAGGGCGCGGGGCCGATGAGCGAGGCCTTGTCGACGTCGTAGTCGAAGACCTCGAGCTCCACCTCGATGCCCTTGTCCGCGGCGTGTGCGCACACGGCATGGGCGGTCCTGAGCAGCTGCGCGTAGGCCTGCGCCTGCGTCGCTTTCTCCCATTTTCCCGACAGGAAGGCGAGCCGCTGCGCGCCGAGCTGCTGCGCCTCGTCCACGGCGCGCAGCAGGCGGTCTTCCGCCGCCCTGCGCTGCGTCTCGTCGAGGCTGTTCGCGTTGAGGCCCGCGCCCATCAGGCACGGCTGCGCGGAAAATCCGACGCACAGATTGCTCTCGCGCAGCATTGCGGCCGCTTTTTCGCGCGCGGCGTCGTCGCTGAACGAGGTGACCTCGACCGCGTCGAAGTAATCGTCGCACGCGACGCGGCGCAGTGTGTCGAGCACCGGCCCCGACGGATAGCTCATCGGCAGAATGGTGCTGACCCTGAAATATTTATGGATGCTGTCTTTCATTCTTATCTCCCGCTTTATTGAATCTCGAAGTCGGCGGACAGCCGCTGTTCGACGAACGGCCGCACGAAGGTGTTCGCGACCTGCAGATGCTTCGGATTGTTCTTATAGCCCTGCAGCGCCGCCTCGTCGGTGAAGACCGTGTCGAGCATCATGTCGGCGGCGCTGCCGCCGACGAGCGCGGTGCGGACCGTCGCCGAAACGAGGCCGTCGATCTGGCCGACGAGGCCCTCGAGCCCCGTTTTGACATTCGCTTTGACCGACGCCTTGTCGGCGTCCGCCCGGAGCTTCCACAGCACGACGTGTCGGATCATGTTCAGTCCCCGATGGTCGTGCCGGTCAGTTTTTCGTAGTAGAGCGCAAGGCCGCTGTGATCGCTCTGGCCGTCGCCGTCCGCGTGCAGCGTCTCCATCATCTCGAGCACCGCCGCCGTCAGCGGCAGCGGGGAGCCGACGCCGTGGCCGGTGTCCATGACGTTGCACAGATCCTTGATGTGCAGATCGATCTTGAAGCCGGGCTTGTAATTGTGCGCGAGCATCATCGGCACCTTCGCGTTCATGACCGTGCTGCCCGCGAGGCCGCCCTTGATCGCGTCAAAGACGCGCGCGGGATCGACGCCCGCTTTTTTGGCGAGCATGAAGGCCTCCGAGCACGCCGCGATGTTGCACGCGACGATGATCTGGTTCGCGAGCTTCGTCGTATTGCCGGCGCCCACGTCGCCGCACAGCACCACCGACGCGCCCATCTCGGACAGCAGCGGCTTCGCCTCTTCGAAATCCTTATCGGCGCCGCCGACCATGATGGACAGCGTGCCGTCGATCGCCTTCGGTTCGCCGCCGGACACGGGCGCGTCCAGCATGCGCACGCCCTTTTCGGCGCACGCGGCGGCGATCTCCTTCGACGCGAGCGGCGCGATGGAGCTCATGTCGATGAGCAGCGTTCCCTGCTGCGCTCCCTCGAGGACGCCGTTTTCGCCCATGACCACCGCTTTCACGTGCGGGGAGTTGGGCAGCATCGTGATGATGACGCGGCACTGCCGCGCGACGTCGCGCGCGCTCGTCCCGGCCGCGGCGCCCGCCGCGACGACATCGTCGACGTTCGCCTGCACGACGTCGAAAACGACCAGCTCGTGACCGGCTTTCATGAGATTCTTCGCCATGGGTTTGCCCATGATGCCGAGTCCGATAAATCCTATTTTCATTCCGTTCTCCTTCAGTTCGCGCGGGGGATGAATTTCCCGCTTCCCGTTTTGCCGACAAAGTGATAGTCCTTCGCGACGAGCTCGCCGCGCAGGAAGGTCATCACCGGCCAGCCCTTGTATTTCCGCCCCATGAGCGGGGACCACTTGCACTTGAAGGCCGCTTCCTCCTCCGTCAGCGCGTGCTCGGCGTCCATGTCGACGACGACGATGTCCGCGTCGTAGCCGGGCAGCAGATCGCCCTTCCCGGGCAGGCGGAAAAGCTTCGCCGCGTTGTAGCTGCTCATGCGCACGAAATCCTCGAGCGTGATGCGGCCCTTGTTGACGTTGTGCAGCCAGACCGCCATCTCGGTCTGCAGCCCGGGCATGCCGTTGGGCGCCTTCCAGATGTTCTCCTTGCCCGCGAGCTTTTCGGACAGCTCGTACGGCGAATGGTCGGAGCCGAGGACGTCGATGTAGCCCTTGCCGATGAGCTCCCACATGCGGTCCTGGTTCGCCTGGTCGTGCATGACCGGCGAGAATTTGGTGAAGGGCCCGAGCTTCTCGTGATCCTTCGTCGTGAGCTCAAAATACTGCGGGCAGGTCTCCGCCCAGATGTCGGCGCCGTCCTCGCGCTCGCGCCGCACGGCGAGGATGCCCTCGGCCGTCGACAGATGCGGGACGACGACGCGCATGCCCGTGTGCCGGGCGAAAAGGCCCAGGCGGCGGATCGCTTCCTCCTCGCCGAGCGCGGGGCGCGATTCGTTGAAGGACATGTAATCGGTGCGGCCGGCCGCCTCGATGCGGTGCGTCATGAGGTTGATGAGGCCGTCGTTCTCGCAGTGCGCGATCAGGACCGCGTTCATCGGCGCGAGGATCTCCATCGCGTCGTACAGCAGCTCGTCGTCCACAAAGCCCATGTTGGGCGAGGAATAGCACATATAGACCTTCATCGCGCTCACGCCGGTGTTTTTCCACAGGTCCCGGATAGAGTGGATGTTGGTGGAATCGAGCCCGCCGTACAGGGTGTAGTCGACGTTCGCGCGGCTCTTGTAGGCGTCGAGGTACGCCTGATACGCGGCCTCGTTGAGCAGCAGCGGGTCGTTCGTGGGCATGACGCACATCGTCGTCACGCCGCCGATGGCGGCGGCGCTCGTCGCGTGGGGCATATCCTCGCGCGCGATATGGCAGCCGGGATCCTCGACGTGGGTGTGCGTGTCGATCATGCCGGGGATGATGTATTTGCCCGCGACGTCGACGGTCCGGGCGCTTTCGACGTCGGCGTCCTTCGCGAGGAGCGCGGCGATCTTTCCGTCCTTGACGGCGATGCTGCCCTCAAAGCGCGACGTATGGGTGACGATGGTGCCGTTTTTGAGCAGTAAATCGGCTTTCATCCTTATTTCTCCTTTTCGGCGAGCGTGTAATCGAAATCCTTGTCGATATCGCTGCGCATGGGCGTGTGCACGTCGAGCAGCATCGAGTCGTCCTCAAGCGCAAAGGAGCCGTGCAATTCGTTGTAATCCGCGTACATGCAGTCGCCCGGCAGACAGATGCGCTTCTCGCTGCCGCAGGTGATCTCGAATTTTCCCTTGAGGAAATAGATGAACTGCAGGTGGTCGTCGTGGGCGTGCGGCACGGTGAAGGCGCCCTTCTTGAAGGTCATGGTGCAGCCCATGATGCCGGGCAGCTTGCCCAGCTGCACGCGGGTCGTGCCGTCGTGGAAATCCTTGAATTTCATATCGCTGCGTTCTACAAACATGATGTTACACCTCCGCTGTTGGATGACCGTCGCCGGTCATGGTTTGAATGTTTAAAAAAGGATGCGAAGCCCCCTGCAGGGCTTCGCATCCTGTCCTGTTCAGCCCTTGCAGACCGCGCTGTGCGCCTTCATGAAAATGCGGACCTTTTCGTCGTCGACCTTGCCGGTCATATTGCCCGTATCTTTGAGGCAGGATGCGACAAAGATGCCGTCGGCATGCTTATAAACGGTGTCAAGGTTCTTCGCGTTGGCGCCGCCGCCGAGGTTGACGTACACGCTCGGGGCCGCCTTCTTGACTTCGTCGATCATCTTCATCGACTCGTCGAAGCTCTTGCCCGCGATGTTGACCGCGTCCACGAGGCCCTGGCTGACGGCCTGCATGACCGCGTCGACGAGCGTGACGCCGCCGAGGGGAGAGGTGCTGCGGTCGTGGATGTCGGCGGCGATGCCCGTGTTGCAGCGCAGCACGTAGCGCATCTCCAGCACGTCGTCCATGATGCCGTCGTGCAGCCCGCTCATGCCGACGACCGTGCCGACGTAGCACTTCGGGCGGATGTAGTCCGCTTCGACGGCGTTGGCGGTCGCGACGAGCGCCTTGCCGTTGTCGCGCAGGACGCTCACGCCCATGACGCAGTCGTCCGGCAGCGCCTCGCGGACGGCGTAGGCCGCCGCGGTGACGCTCGCGACCGTTTCGTAGCCGATGTTGCATTTCATCGGCACGTCGTTGACGTTCTGCACGAGGATATTGCGGATGCCGGCGGCGTAATAGCGCTTCGCCTCGTCGACGGCCACTTCGATGATCCTGCGCATGGGGTAGATATTCTGCGACGTCCCGGGCAGCGCGAGCAGGCCCACGACGGCGGCGACGCCGCGCGGCTCGAACAGCACTTCCGGCTTGCCCGGCCTGTCCGGCACGTCATATTTAATCCGTTCTGCGATGGCATAACATTTTGCGATCTCGTCCATAATGGGTTCTCCTTTATTTTAAAAGTGATGCGGACTGTTTTTTCGCGTCGGCGAGAGAGACGATCTTCGAGCCCCAGATCTGGCGGAAGTTCTCCTCGCGGCGCCACGGCTTGTTGTCGAAGTCGAACGCGGGCACTTCGCTGCACCCGCTGATGTGCATCGCGAGCAGCTCGAGCGGAATGGCGTAGACGAGCGGCGAGAGATCCTCGCGGATGTTCTCCATGCCGCACACGGGGATGAAGATGTCCGCGCACCGCGCGAGCTCCTCGTCGCCCTGTTCGCCGATGACGATCTTCTTGCCGTCCATGACGGTGACCGCCTGCAGGATCTCCATCGCGCGCCCGCGCGCTTCGCCGCGCGGCGCGATGACGACCGTGTGGGTGCCCGGGCGGGTCGTGAAGTACTGGGTGTGGGCCCATTCCTCGATGCCCTGCGGGATGGAGTCGAAGCCGGCCGCCTCGAGGAACTTCATCGCGCCGAACTGCGCGGTGCCCCAGTTGGGGCCGCTGCCGAGCAGGTGGAACATGCGGATCTTCTGCGGGGTGTCCTCCACGTAGTAGGCCCGGATATAGCGCTCGATCATGTTGTTGGACTGCTCGACCGTCGCGCGCATGACGCCGCCGAGCTTCGAGATGTAGTCGAACAGCGCCTTCACGTCGGCGTCGGACATGGTGCCCATGCTGCGGCCGAGCGCGGCCGCGATGCACACGAGCGCGAGCAGCGACGCGCAGTAGGACTTGGTACCGGGTGCAAAGCCGAAATTTTCAGGGATCTCAAGGACGACCTTTTCGTTTGCCGCCTGCGCTAACTTACTGTCCGGATTGCTCGTCACGGCGATGGAGAGAGCGCCCTTCTCCCGCGCGCGCATCGCGCATTCCACCGTGCGCGAGACGCGCCCGGAGGAGGAGATGCAGATGACGAGGGAACTGTCGTCGACCTCGTAATCGCAGACGTAGCGGGAAAATTCGATCGCCTGGTAGACTTCGGTGTGGATCTTCACCGTGCGCACGAACAGGTCGCGCAGGCACAGGCCCGCGCAGAAGGAATCCCCGCAGCCGGTGATATAGACTTTTTTGATCTTTTTGGAAAAATCGTGCCGCGCGATGATCGCCTCGCACTGGGCGACCACGCCGGCGGAGCAATCGTCGAACAGTCTCGCCTGCTCGGCGACCTCCCGCGCCATGCGCTCCATGGAATCTGTCATGCTTTTCTCCTTTGTTTGCGATAATTTCAGCGCAGCCGGCACTTTTCGAGATCGAGGCCTGCCTTGAACTCGTCATAGCGCGCCGTCGCCTGTTCCTTCGTGACCTCGAACGTCTTCATGCAGCCGTAATGGTCGATGCAGAAGGACGCCGAGACCGAGCCGCAGATCGCGCCCTCCAGCGGGTCCTCGTTCTGCAGATAGCCGCTGATGAAGCCGCCGCAGAAGGTGTCGCCGCAGCCGGTCACGTCGACGACTTTCGATTTCGCGTACGCCGGCACGTGCCACGCGCGGTCGGTGGTCCTGTCGTAGACAAGCGAGCCGCGGCCGCCGAGCTTCACAAGGCACACGCGCACGCCGTAGTCGGTGATTTTCTTCAGGTAGGGGATGTAGTTTTCGACCTTTTCCTGCGCCGGAATGGAGAAAAAGCGGATCAGCTCGTCCTCGCTCGGCAGCCAGACCGTGATCTTTTTGAACAGGTCGATCCAGATGGGGCGGTTGTCCTCGTACATGGAATCAAAGTGCGGATCGACCGCGATGATCGTCCCGTCGTCGGGCAGGCCCTGCAGGAAACCCGCGCCCCACGGAAAGGGCAGCGCCGCGACGCTGATCGCGCGGGTCGCGCCCCGGTAGCGGTCGGGGAAGTCCGCGGCGCTGTGCGGCTCCATCTCGGGGTTCTTCCCGCTCCAGCGCTGGTTGATGAAGTAGCGGTTGCCCGCCCGGTCGAAGATGGCGAAGATATGGATGTTCGCCATGTCGGGGACGTCGGTCACGCCCGAGAGATCGACGGTCCCTTTCGTCGCCTTCCGCAGCGTGTCCATGTCGAAGTCGTTGCCCTTGCGCGTCACGAAGCCGATGCTGTCGCGCTGCCACATATACGCGCCGGAAAGCTGGTAGATCCCGTCGCCGCCGGGCGAATCCATCAGCACGGGCCGGTCCATGCGCACGATGTCGTCGATGGTGATCTGTCCGCAGATGATCACCGAAAAGTCTTTCTTTTCCATCATCTTTCTTTTTCCTGCCATATAACAGAATTCTCTTCTAGAATAACCTGCACAGCGCGCCGCCGCAAGCTCCGCGCAAAATTTTGCGGAAGCCCGCGGGGTGCGCTGTGCGGATTAAAGCTGTTAACGCATGCCCTTTTCGAAAGGCTTGCCCTCGGCCTTCGGCGCGTTGGAATTGTTCCTGTTGAGCGCCATGACGAGGATGGTGACGACATAGGGGATCATCTTGAAATAGTTCTGCGAGACGCCGGAGGTCTGCAGGAAGGAGATGCTCGAATAGCTCGAGGCGAACGTCGACGTGACGCCGAACAGCAGCGACGCAAAGAAGATCTTGAACGGCGTCCACTGGCCGAACATCATGCAGGCCATCGCGAGGAAGCCGTAGCCGCTGACGGTGCAGTTGAACTGCGTGCTGTTGGGCAGGATGTAGACGAGGCCGCCGAAGCCGGACAGCGCGCCGGAGATCGCGACGCCGTAATAGCGCATCTTCGCGACGTTGATGCCGACGGAGTCGGGCGCCTGCGGATACTCGCCGCACGCGCGCAGGCGAAGGCCGAAGCGCGTCTTGAACAGCACGAAGTTGGCCGCGAACAGGATGACGATCGCGATGTACGTCGTGATGTAGCAGTTGGTGAACAGGATGTCGCCGATGATCGGGATCTTCCCGAGCAGCGGGAAGGACGTGATGCGGAAGGTGTTGTCGAAGAGGATCATCTGGCTGCCGAAGATCAGGCGGTCGACGAAGACGGCGAGCGCCGGCGTGAAGATGTTCAGGGCGGCGCCGGAGATGATCTGGTTCGCCTGCAGGTTGATCGCGGAGTAGGCGTGCAGCAGGGAGATCGCCGTGCCGGACACCATCGCGATCACGATCGCGACGAGCAGCTGCAGCTGTCCGCTCCAGCCCCAGTAGGTGGACGACAGATTGATGAAAAGATAGCTGCACATGGCGCCGAACACCATCATGCCCTCAAGGCCGATGTTCGAGATGCCGCTGCGCGCGGAGAACGTGCCGCCGATCGCGACGACCATCAGCGGGACCGAAAAGTTCAGCGTCTGCCGGAGAATGAAAAGGATTGTTGACATTAATTCTCGCCTCCCTCGTTGGCTTCCATGCTCTTTTCGGCTTTGGCAAGAACGGCTTTTGCGATCTTGCCGCGCAGCAGGAACGCGAAAGCGCTGACGTACAGGATGATGCCGGTGATCATGTTGACGGTCTCCACGGGGAAGCCCTGGCCCTGCATGATCGAACCGCCGACGGTCAGCCACGCGATGAACAGCGCCGAGAAGATGACGGCGATGGGGTTATTGCTGCCGAGCAGCGAAACGGGGATGGCGTAGTTCGTCTCGGTGATGAACGCCTCCGCCACCTTGAAATACTTCGAGCTCGAGGACAGCATGTGCATGCCGCCGCCCATGCCCGCGATAAAGCCGGCGATGAGCATCATGAAGATGACGTTGCGCGTCTGGTTGATGCCGGCGTACTGGCTGGCATAGCGGTTGAAGCCCGTCGCGCGCAGCTCGAATCCGAACGTGGTCTTGTAGAGCACGAAATAGACGATGATCGCCATGAGGATCGCGACGATGATGCTGAAGCTGGCGGACGAGCCCTTGAAGACGACGTCCAGCCCGGCCTTGGGCATCAGGGACGTCTTCTGGGGATAGCCGCTGCCGACGAGCGACTTGTCATAATAGAGCTGCTTGATGATCTGGTTGCACAGATACATCGCGATGTAGTTCATCATGATGCAGGTGATGACCTCGTTGACGTTCAGCTTCGCCTTGAGGAAGCCCGGAACGAAAGCCCAGATCATGCCGCAGATGCCGCAGCACAGCAGCACCAGCACCCAGTTCCAGCCGAGCAGCCCGCCGATGAGCACGCCCATGCAGGAGCCGATCGTGTACTGGCCGCCGACGCCGATGTTGAAGACGCCCGTCTGGAAGGAAAACGCCACGGACAATCCGAGCATCAGGTAGGGCGCCGTGTAATACAGCACGTTGCCGACGCCGCGCAGGCCGTCCGCAAGGCCGCCCTTGAGCATGATGACAAAGCCGGGCACGGCGCCCGTCGGGTTGAAGGCAAACATGAGCACGAACCCGACCAGCAGGCCGATGGCGATGGCGATGAGGGAGCCGAGGGTCCCGATGACCGTCTTTTTGCCTAAGAACTTGTTCATTTTATTCATTGATCTCATCCCTCTTTGCACCCGACATGTACAAGCCGAGCTCATTGAACGTGACGTCCTTCGGGCGCACGTCGCAGACGAGCTCGCCGCCGCACATGACGAGGATGCGGTCGCTGACGTCCATGACTTCGTCGAGCTCCAGGGAGACGAGGACGACAGCCTTGCCGCTGTCGCGCTCCTTGATGAGCTGCTTGTGGATATATTCGATGGCGCCGACGTCGAGGCCGCGCGTGGGCTGCACCGCGATGAGAACGTCGTGGGCGCGGTCCATCTCGCGCGCGATGATCGCCTTCTGCTGGTTGCCGCCCGACATGGCGCGCGTGCTGTTGTATTCGCCCTGGCCGCAGCGGATGTCGTATTGCTTGATCAGGCGGTTGGCGTTGTCGCTGATGCTCTTCTGGCGCAGGAAGCCGCAGGTGTTGAACTGCTTCTCAAAATAATTCTGCAGGATCAGGTTGTCGCGCAGCGGGAAATCCAGCACGAGGCCGTAGCGATGGCGGTCCTCCGGGATATGGGCGAGGCCGTGGGTGTTGCGGTAGCGGATGGTCCTGTTCTGGACCTCCTGTCCGTCGAGGATGATCGTGCCCGTCGAGGGCATGATGCCCGCGAGGGCGAGCACCAGCTCCGTCTGCCCGTTGTTGTCGATGCCGGCGATGCAGGTGATCTCTCCCTTTCTCGCCTTGAAGGAGACGTTGTGGACCTTGTCCTTCTTGTGATAGGGCAGGCGCACGCTGAGATCCCGCACCTCGAGCGCGATATCGCCGGGGTGCTCCTCCCCTTTTTCCACCTGGAGCATGACGGGGCGTCCGACCATCATCTCGGAGAGGTCTTCCATCGACACGTCGGCCGCGTTGACGGTCCCGATCGATTTTCCCCGGCGGAGCACCGTGCAGCGGTCGGCGACCTGCTTGATCTCGGCCAGCTTGTGGGAGATGAACAGGATCGACTTTCCCTCCGCCGCAAGCCCCTTGATGATCTGGATGAGCTCCTCGATCTCCTGCGGCGTGAGGACGGCTGTAGGTTCGTCAAATATCAGAATATCGCTGTCGCGATAGAGCATTTTCAGTATTTCAACGCGCTGCTGCATACCCACCGATATATCAGCGACCTTCGCGTCCGGGTCGATCATGAGGCCGTAGCGTTCGCTGAGCTCCATGACCTTTTTGCGCGCATCGTCCATCTGCAGCACGCCGTGCTTGGTGGACTCGGTGCCCAGGACGATGTTTTCAAGCGTCGTAAAGACATCCACAAGTTTGAAGTGCTGGTGCACCATTCCGATCCCCAGACGCGTGGCATCGTTCGGGTTGTGGATCGTCTCTTCTTTCCCGCGAATCAGGATCTGGCCTTTTTCCGGCTCATACAGTCCAAAAAGGACACTCATCAGCGTTGACTTCCCGGCTCCGTTTTCGCCGAGCAGGGCATGGATCTCGCCCTTTTTCACCTGCAGAGATATGTCGTCGTTGGCAATGATTCCGGGGAAGACTTTTGTTATGTTTCTCATTTCCAGAACATAATCCAAAATCCATTCCTCCCTCATAAAACAAGTTGAACAAATTTCTTTTTCGCTTTTTAAGCACAGGCCGGCAAGAGGCAAGCTCATTTGAGCAAGCTCCCTTGCCGGCCTGTTTCATTGCTGTGTTTTCCTGACCGACCGGGTAAGATTACTCGATATCGGTGAGGTTGACATGCGGCCAGCGAGACGCAAGGTCAGCAGCCGTCGCCGCATCGGTGTCAACCGGGATGCTGGAAGCGAGGCCGTTCTCATCCTTGGCGAGGCGCGAATAAAGCGCATCGTAGTCGGCCTGCGTGAAGTTCTTCCACTTGGAGGTGGCCATCGGCAGCGCGACGCCTTCCTGCGCCGCGGTCAGACGAGCCTGGACGCCGCCCTCACGGGTGCCGTCGACCCACGCCTGGATCTCGTTGATGGTGACGCGCTTGAGGTCCTTCATCGCGGAGGAGATGACTCTGTCGGACTCGCCGGACTGGTCGCTGTCGACGCCGATGACGGTGCCGTCTGTCGTGGCCTCAGCAGCCGCGAAAGCGGAGGCACCGGCCGGGCCGGCCGCCACGAAGATGGTCTGGATGCCCGCCTCATACCAGGACGCGCACAGCGTCTGGTTGGCAGCGGTCGCTTCGAAGTTGCCAAAATAGGTGTACCAGACATCGACCTTGTCGATACCGAGGTCTTCGCAGGCCTGGTTGATGCCCTCGACGAAGCCGTAGCCGAAGCGGACAACCGCCGGAACCGGCATGCCGCCGATGTAACCGATCTTGGTGTAGCCGTCCTTGACAGCCGCATAGCCCGCGATGTAAGCGCACTGCTCTTCCGCGAAGGTGATGACCTTCATGTTGGAGTTGATGACGACGTTGCCGCTCTCGTCCGTCGGCGGGGTGTCATACATCAGGAACGTGACATCGGGATAGTTGTTCTCCATCGAAACGGCGGAGAGCTTGAACTGGTCGGAGTTGATGATGATGAACTCCGCGCCGGCCGCGACGGCGACGTCGCACTGCGCGAGCTGCGCCTCAACGGTGTCCTCGGTGGGCTGATAGTAGTTGTACGTCAGGTTGTTCTTGGCGCAAACTTCCTGAATGCCCGCCCAGCAGGCAGAGTTGAACGCGCGGTCATCGAGTGTGCCGGCCGCAGAGATCAGCAGAACGACCTTCGCGCCGTCTTCCTTGGTATCCGTGGTGGTGGTGTCTGTTTCGGTCTTGCTGCCGCATCCGACAAGCGTCAGGATCATGACGGCCAGCAGGAGGAATGCTAGAAACTTTTTCATCCTTTTTCTCCTTTGTGAATTATTTATTTCCGGCCCCAATCCGAAATCCTTCATGCAGGCCGGAGAATAACTGGATCAATAGTTGCAGGTGCACGAAAAGCGCATCGTGTCCCCGCGGTAGATGGAGCGGTTGAAGCAGAAGGCCTCCCCCGCGCCGTAATACGCCTTCGTCGTCTGCAAAAACGCCGGTGCGCCGGTCTCCTGGCAGAGCATCCGGGCCTCGTTGTTGCCGAGGTAGGTGATCTCGAACCACATATCCTCCTTGCACGGGAAGATATTGAGCTTCTCCCGGATCAGCCCGAACAGCGAAACGTTGTTCAGCTCGGACGTCAGCAGAAAACCGAAAACATCGGGATTAAAGTAGGTCTCGTTGATCAGCTGCGGAACGGTGTCCGCATAGCGCAGGCGATAGACGCAGATCGCGCGGTTGTTGGGCAGCCGCAGGAAATCGCTGATGTCCTGGGTCACTTCCGTGAGCGATACCGACAGCACCTTGCTGTAGGATATCTTGCGGTTGGAGTTGAAGATCGCCGAGACGCTCGGATCGCCGCCCGTCACCATGAGCCGCTGCGTGATCTTGCTGGCCGCGACGTAGCTTCCCTTGCCCTTGTACCGGTGGATCAGCCCCCGGTTGCGCAGCTCGTTGAGCACGCGCGTCGCCGTGTTGCGGCTGATAAAGAATTCCCGCATCAGCTCGTACTCGCTGGGCACCCTTGAGCCGACGGCGTATTCGCCGTTCAGAATGCGCTGAGTCAGAACCTGCTCTACTTCGCTGTGAATGTAATTTGACATTTTCAAGTACCAATGGGTATGCCCCAATTCCTATCCCAAGTATAATTTCTCCTGTTTTTTATTACAATTGACAAAACAGAAAATCTGTATTTGTGCGATTTGTTCAAATGCTCAACTTGCACCTCCTGATGGTGCAAGTTTGTTCTACTTGATGGGGCAAGTTGCGCGAATTGCCCGAAAGAAAGGCGGGGCGCTTTACCGCGCCCCGCCCGCGTCGGATCTGAACGGAAATCCGCTCTATTTTTTAAGGAAATTGAGGCCCTGCGGTCCGTTGGTCGCGAGCGTGTCGGCGTCGGGGATCTCGATGTCGTGCTCCTTGACCTCGTCGCAGAAGCGGCTGAACTGGATGGTCCTGTAATGCTCGGCCTTCTGCTCGTCGCAGGCGAACTGCCCGTCCGTGAAGCCGATGTATGCGGTGTAGAAGTTGGCGAAGCGCGTGAGGATGTTGCCGGCCGCAAGCCAGAAGTAATCCTCCTCGATCTCGCCCGTCTCGAGGATATACGTCGCGAGCTTCCGGATCTCGGGGGCCGCCTTCGTCGTCAGCACGATGGTGTTGAGATGCAGGTAGTTCATCTCGCGCAGGTTCTCGATGCAGCGGGAGGTGCATTTCCCCTCGGGGCAGATGAGGAAGATGAAATCGGCATGGCCGTTGCGGTTGTGGACCCAGTACTGCTCGTGGCCGTATTCCTCGAGCTGCTGGTGGATGCCGTCGGCGGCCGACTGCTCCATGAATTTCGCGCCGCCGAGCTCCGTCAGGATATAGTTGGGGCCGGCGCCGAGGAAGTAGAACTTCCGCTGGCCGAGCTCCTGCGCCTTCTTCATGGACGCCTTGATGACGTCCTCGTTCGGGTTCATGCAGGCGGCGAAACCGCGGGACGCGAAGGTCAGCGCCTTCGCATAGATCTCCTTCTCCTGGGCGGCGGTGATGTCGCCGCTGAAGAGCGCGAGCTTGACGGTGAGGATGTGCGTCATCGCAGCGAGGGCGATAAAGTTGCACGCGCCGTCGATATAGGCCTTCCGGTCGGGCTGGAAGACGAGCACGTGATTCGCGGCGGACGCGAGGCGGCTTTGCGGGACGAGCGTCAGGGCGACGACGGTCGCGCCGTGCTTCTGGGCAAGATAGCAGCTCTCGACCGTGCGCGCGGCCTGGCCGCCGCCCGAGCAGATGATGACGAGCGAATTCTTGGGCATATAGTCGAGGTGATAATAGTTGGACTCGTGGGACTCGACGACGTGCAGTCTGTTCTTCAGATAGCGCCAGCTGCCCATCTCGACCGCGCCCGCCGAATACAGCGAGTCGCCGATGCCGATCGCGTAGATGCTGTCATATTTTTTGGAAAGAACTTCCCGAAGGCTCTCGCAGGTCGCGGGGAACTCCGCATAAAGCCGCGCCATCTCCTGCTCGTAGGCCTTGAGATCCTGCGGGGTGAGTGTCTCTCCCTTATTCAGCTTGAAAAAGTCGTAAACCTTGGCCATAATGCTTTCCTCCAACATTCAAATATACCTTCAAACATACCTTATTTACTTTACACTACCTTCCTGAAAACATCAATCCGCGAGTTGACTCAACATTTCGCTCAGGTGCAACATTTTGACAACATCGCACCCCGGCCCTTTATTCAATGTAGCAAAATTGACGGGCAAAAAGGGCATCGCGCCGGCGCGTCCGCGGGCGCGGAAACGCGGCCGTTCCGCCCTGCGCGGACTGTCCGCGGACGGGGTCGGCCCCGGCCGTCGGGGCGCCGGTCCCGCCCTTTCCCCGCCGCCGTTCGCCCTGCCGGACGCCCCGGCGGACGCAAAAAGAGAACGGCCGCCCCGCGGGCGGCCGTTCTCTTTTGCGCGCGGGCAGGACGGGAGGGCCCCTGCGCGGATCCCGGGTGCGCCCCGGCGTCCGCCCGGGGCGGTCGGGATCCTCAGCCTTCCACCTTGTCGCAGTCGGCCCCGTCGCAGGGCGGCGCGTTCAGGCGCAGCGCGCCGTTTTTCTCCGAAAGCAGCCCCTGCCGCTTCAGCTTGCTCCATTCCGCCGAAAGCCCCGTCCGGTCGACGAACAGATAGTCGGCCAGCTCCTGCCGGTTGAACGGGATGGTGAACGGATTGCCCCCCGCGAGGCGCAGCTGTTCCGACAGATAGGACAGCAGCTTGCGGCGGGTCGTCCTCCCCGACAGATGCACCATCTTCCTGCTGCTCGCCACATACTTGTCGGCCAGGATGTGCACCAGATTCTCCATCAGCAGCAGCTGGTGCCGGCGGCCTTCGTCCCCGCAGGCGTGCAGGATGCGGTCGACGCCGATGAGCGCGACGTCGCTGTCGGTGTCGGCGACGATGCTGACGGGCAGGACCTGCTGCGACGAGCAGGAAAACGCGTCGCAGAAAAGCTGCCCGGGGCCGAAGGAGTTGATGATGCTGCGCCCCCCGATCGCGTCCTCGTAAACGGTGTCCACCTGCCCGGAGATCACCATCCCGAGCCTGTTCGCCGCCGAGCCGGCCTGCAGGATGCGCTCCCCCTTCGCATAGAGCCGCCGCTGCGACTGCAGGCATTTCAGCAGCGGAACGAGCTCGCTCTCGTCGATGCCGCGGAAAAGAGGGTTGTGAAGAAGCGCTTCGGTCTCCCGTGTCATTAAATTCTCCCCTTCGCGTAGAAATTTCGACATACCGATCAAATCGATAGTATTACAATCTGAGCAGATCGTCAACAGGATCCGACAATAACGGACGGCCCGGAAAAGCCGAAGAAAGGAGCCCGCTGTGAACACACGGCAGCTGCACAAGGAAATGAAAACAAGAGGAAGCGCAGACGTGACCTATCTCGGCCGCGCCGTGGACGAGATGATCTGGCGCTTCATGGACGAAAACCAGATCCCCGGCCTGACGCTCGCCATCGTACAGGCCCCCTACATTCCGCGCGTGGTCGGCTACGGCGTGTCCGACGAAAAACAGCGCCGCCTCGCCTCGCCGAACACCATGTGGCCCGCGGGCCCCATCTCCCAGGCCTTCGCCGCCGTCGCGCTCATGCAGCTGTACGAGCGGGGCCTGCTGAAGCTGGACGCGCCCATCGGCGACTATCTGCCCGAGCTGCCCGAAGCGTGGCGGCCCATCCCGGTCATCGCGCTGCTGCGGCATGCCTCCGGCCTGCCCGATTACCGGCGCGCCGGGGGCTGGCGCCACGACGCCTCCTATACCTTCGCCCGGCTCCTTTCCATGGTCGCGGACCGGCGGCCGGCCTTTGCGCCGGGCACCGCCGTGGAGCAGAGCGCCACGAACTTCCTGCTGATCACCGAGATCGTCGAGCGGGTCAGCGGAAAGAGCTACCACGATTTCGTCTGGGAAAATCAGATCGATTTCCTGCATCTGCGCCACACCGCCTTTGCGGAAGACCTGTCCGGCTTCTTTGCCGAGGACGTCGCAAAGACCGAAAACGTACACCAGCTCTTTAAAGCGGACGGGCGGTACATCGACCCCACCGAACCGGCGCAGAGCTATGCGGCCGACGGCACGGCCGTGCCGAGAGCCGACTCCTCCGCCCTGCGCGGCTTCTCGGATATCTGGGCCTCGGCGCAGGACATCTCCTTCTGGGACATCGGGCTCGCGGGCGGCGTGCTCATCCACGCGGCGGAAAACCGCGCCATGGTCTACACCCCGTGGAAGCTGCCCGACGGCGAGGAGGTTCCCGCCGTGGCCGGGTGGCAGTTCTACCACCATCGCGGGCTCATGGACATCAAGGGCTCCGTGCCGGGGTACTCCAGCTTCCTGAGCCGCTTCACCCACTCGCAGGAGCTCGTCTGCGTGACGCTGCTGGCGAACAGGGAGGGCGTCGATTTCACCAATCTCGGCCGCCGCATCGCGGGGGCGTTCGGGGATCTGCTGTCCACCAACTACGACGACAACCGGCTGTTCCTCTGCGAGAGCCAGTTCCCGGCGGCAAAGTCCGTCCAGCGGCTGGAGGACGAGCTCCGGCGGCGCGGCATCCCGGTTTTCGCCCGGTTCGACCACGCGGAAAACGCGCGGCAGGCGGGGCTGGAGCTGCGCCCGACGACGGTGCTGGTGTTCGGTTCGCCGAAAGTCGGCACGGCGCTCCTGCAGCTCGACCAGAGCATCTCTCTGGAGCTCCCGCTGCGCGTGTCCGTCTGGGAGGACGAGGCGGGGAGCACCTGGCTCGCCTTCAAAAGGACCGCGGAGATCGCCGAAGAGCACGGGCTCGGCGAAAACGCGACGCTCGCCGGCATGCAGAAGCTGCTGGAAGATGTCGTGCGGAGCGCCGCCAACATCTACTGACCCCCGCCCCGCCGCAAACAGCGCCGACGCGCGCGTTGCGCAGGCGAAAAGAGCCGCCGCGAAAGTCCTCCTTCCGGCGGCTCTTTCCATGCCTGCCGCGCCGCCCGCGCGGAGGGCCGAACGGCGGCGGGCGCCGGTCCGCGGCAGCCTTCCCGCAGAAACGGCGCCGCGCCCATATGAAAAGCCGCCCGCACGGAGCGGCTTTTTTATCGTTCCGCCGCGGCCGCGGGGACGCGTTCGCGCGCGCGCCCGGGGCGGGAGAACGGCCGCGCGCGGCCCGCCCCGCCCGCCGATGGGTTTCCACTTGTAAACCCATAATCCAAGTGCTATGATGGCCTTGCAGACCTAAAATCATCACGACGGCCGCCCGATCGGATCCGGGGGAACAACGATGAATACGATCAACAATGAAAGAGCGATGAAAACGTCCAGGGCGCGGATCTGTTCCGCGCTGCTGCAGCTTCTGCAGACGAAGCCCTACCGCCGGATCACGGTCTCGCAGGTGTGCGATTCCGCCGGCGTTTCCAGGCCGACCTTCTACAAAAGCTTCGACTCGATGGATGCCGTCGTCCGGTACCGGCTCCTGCAGCTGAAGAAGATCTACGACCGGGACCATGCGGGCTCCGGCAGCATCCGCGCGCTTCTCACGGATTTTTACGCCTTCGTGCGAAGCAACCGGGAGATCAATCTGCTGCTGAACAGGGGCAAGCTGTACCCGATCCTCGAAGACATCGTGCGGGAGGACTACCAGTCCCGTCTGGCGGACCGGAAGGGGCAGGCTGCCGCCTGCCCCGCCTGCGAGTACCTGCCGGGATATATGTCCGCGACCGTCGTTTCGCTGCTGCGGAAATGGATCGAATCGGGCTACCTGCAGACGCCGGAGCAGATGGGAGACCTCGCGTCGAATCTCATCGGCGGGTGCGATACGCAGCTCCCGGCGGAGCCCGCCGGAAAAGCGGAAAGCGGCCGCAGCGAGAGCATTTCGGACATCCTCAACAACATCCCCACCGGCGTGTGCGTGCTGTTCATGCCCGACGAGACGCATCAGGAGATCCGCTTCGCCAACACGCAGCAGATGCGGCTCATCAATCCCAACCTGCCGTCGCCCGAGAAGGCCGACCCGCAGCAAAGCGCGTTCCGGGCCGGCTACTACAAAAACGCGTTCAGCGGCGTACACCCGGATGATCTGCCCGCCGCGCTGAAGGCCTTCCGGGAGGGCTTCCACGAAAAGCGCTTCCGGATCCCGCCGATCCGCCTCAAGACCGGCAGCGGCGATTATATCTGGGTCGCCATGGACGTGACGCTCCGGGAGGATCTGCCGGACGGCAAGCTGTTCTACGCCTCCTATCGCGACGTCTCGAAAGAAATGCGGCTGCAGCAGGAGCTGGAACTGCAGCGGCAAAAGAATATGGAGCAGACGCTGCTCGACACCATCGGCCGCCTGCCCGCCTGCTCCGCGCTGTACCGGGAGGGACCCGACGGCGCGCTGATCCCCGAGCGCTACTCCGAGGAACTGCTTCTCTTCCTCGGTTATTCGCAGGAAAACGCCGCCGAGCTCCACGGAAAAAGCATGCTGCAGGCCGTCCACCCGGGAGACCGGGACAGGATCCTGCAGGCGATGGAGGCCGCCCGCGGGGACGGCGCGCCGCACAGCGCCGTGGTCCGCCTGCTCATCCGGAACGACGGCTTCAAATGGGTCAGCGCCGCCCTGACGCGCTTTTCCTTCTCGGAGGAAAAATACCTTTATATCCTGTTCACGGACATCGACGATCTCAAAAAGCAGGAGGCGCAGCTGCAGCGCCAGTATGACGCCGCGCAGTCCTTCCTGGATTCGGTCGCCGATACATATTTGATGACGCAGCGCTCCAATCTGACCCAGAACAAAGTCGAAGCGCTCCGGGGACGGGGCGCGCCGCCGGCGAGCTGGGTGGGGCGCGGGTACGACGAGCTCGCCGGGCGGCTCATGCAGGAGGTGAAAGGGGCTGAGGACCGCAAAAGCTGCGCGGATCTGCTCGATCGGGCCTGTCTGCTGAGTCTCTTTGAAAAAGGGGTCAGGACGGTGACCAGGGAATTCCGCTCCTGCCCCGCGGGGCAGGAAACGCTCTGGCTGCAGGGCGTCACCACGCTCTCCAAGCACCCCAAAAGCGGCGATATCTTTGCGTTTTTTGCGCTCAGCGACATCCGGGAAAAGAAGCTTTCCGAAGCGATCATCCACAACATCATTGCGGAACAGTGCGACTATGTCTGCTGTATCGATGCAAAAAGCGGGCGGTTCATGCTGTTCATCCCCAACAAGCGGTGGAGCGGAAAAGAGATCATCCCCGCCGGTTCGGACTACGCGCAGACCCTGTGTTCCATTTTTGTCAAATACGTGGTGCCGGAAGAGCGCGAAAAATACAGGGACTTTACGGACCTTTCCCACGTGCTCGCGGCGCTGGAGAAACAGGAGAGCATTTCGGCTTTGTTCCACAGCACCGAGGAGGGCGCCACCCGCGTGAAGCAGCTGGAGTTCTCTTTCCTCGACAGGGAAAACGGCCTCATCTCATTGGTAAAAACGGACATCACCCAGGCGCAGCAGCAGCAGCTCGAGCAGGAGGAGCGCCTGCGCCGGGCGCTGGAGCTGGCCGAGACGGCGACCGCCGCAAAGTCGGATTTCCTGTCCAGCATGAGCCACGATCTGCGCACGCCGCTCAACGGCGTGCTCGGCTTCACGGCCTTCGCGCTGCGGGAGAACGACCCGCGGAAAAAACAGGAATATCTCGAGCGGATCGCGTCCTCCGGGCAGCTCCTGCTCAGCCTGATCAACGACACGCTGGATCTGTCGCGGATCGAGAGCGGCAAGGCCGTTCCCGAGCCGGAGGCCGTGATGTCGGACGACCTGATCCCGGCGGTCGTGTCCGCGCTCAGGCCGTCGGCCGAACTGAAGGGCGTGAACCTGGTCGAAAATCTCAGGGATTACCGGAACGAGCCCATGTGGGCGGACAAGCTCAAGATCAACAAGATCGCCCTGAACCTGCTGTCCAACGCGATCAAATTCACGCCCGCCGGCGGGACGGTCACGGTGACGCCGTACTGCTCCGCCGCGCTTCCCGAGAAGAGGAACTGCGGCTTTATCATCGAGGATACGGGCATCGGCATGAGCGAGGAGTTCCTCAAGCACATGTACGAGCCGTTTTCGCAGGAAAAGCGGTCGGAGTCCGTGCAGCTGCCGGGCACCGGCCTCGGCCTTTCGATCGTGAAGCGGTATGTCGATCTTCTGGGCGGCACGATCCGCGTCGAAAGCCACGTGCACGCGGGCACGCGCTGGGAGGTCACGCTCCCCGTGACGAAGCTCGAGAACGGTCTGCAGCAAAAGCCGAAGGCGGAAAGTCTGGAGGCCCTGAAGGGGCGGCGCGTCCTGCTGTGCGAGGACAACCAGATGAACACCGAGATCGCCTCCATGCTGCTGAAGGACAAGGGGATGCTGGTCGAAACAGCCGAAAACGGCGCGATCGGCCTGAAAATGTTCGCCGCCTCCCCGGAAGACTATTACGACATCGTGCTGATGGATATCCGCATGCCGGAGATGGACGGACTGGAGGCGGTGAGGCGCATCCGCGCGCTGGATCGTCCCGACGCCGTCGCCGTGCCCGTCATCGCCATGACGGCGGACGCCTTTGAGGAGAGCATCCGCGAAGCAAAGGCCGCCGGCATGAACGCCTATATCACAAAACCCATCGAGCCGGGGAAGATGTTCGAAACGCTGCGGCGCTGGGCAAAAAAGTGACGCCCGGCGTCGGACAATAAAAAGCCGCCGGCCCGAAGGCCGGCGGCATATCAGAATCAATGCCGGCACATAAAAAACAGGATTAAAACAAAAACTTCGATAAACGCAGAAAGTGCGTTTACCGAAGTTTTTTAAAAACATGGCGTGTATCAGTAATTGAGATAATGGTCGAAAACCCTTTGTTTTCAACGGTTTGCGGATTTTTGACCAACCCAATTTCGCTGTCAAGTCATAGGATATCAGAAAAAACGGCAAAATTCAAGTGTGGGCAGAAAAGATATGTCTATCGACACCATTGTTCGACATTGTTGAGGTGAGCTGATCAGATCAGCTTGACCTCTTTTTCTTTTTGCCAAACGCAGTATGGTAAGAGCTCATCGCGGTTCTCGAACGGCAGGTTCATGAAGTCAATGACGTTCTCATCAGGAAAGAGGGAGTCGCAATACGCGGGGATCACGCCATCCGGAACGATCCCGATCTTTTCTTTCTCCAACAGACGGTCGGCCAGCAGCTTTGCTTTGTGCATGTACACGGGGAGACCGGCATTACGAAGGGCAAGATAGAACTTGACCGACTCCACGGTTCTGTTCCAAGCGTCGCCCGCGACACTGAGGTAGTAACCGCCGTCATCGTGGCCGACATACAGGCTGACATGAGTTGAGTTTCCGCCACGGCAAACCTCCCACGGATGCCCGCCGTAAAACTCACGGTTGCAGAGCCAATCATGGAAAGCATCTGCGGAGTCGGGATTGATTTCTCCGAGTCCGTCATCGCGCCCGTCAGCATGTCTTTCATACTGCCGTCGCAAAGGCCACTCCGTTCCCTCGTATTTGTTTGCGGCATAGCCGAGCGCGCAGTATGAGTAGAAGTCGTTCGCCGTCATCTTATCGATGCGGGTTTTCAGCTTCTGAGGCTCGTCTTCCTGTTCAGCGGCATATCTGACGAACTCATCAACCTCTTCTTGACTGAGATCCTTGAAGAAGGATTCGCGCGACTCTGGAAACTCGTCCCACAGGTGCTTGCGGAGAAGTGTTCCCGTCCGGTGCTGCGGAGGCAAGCTCGCGGCAACCCGTTTATTATATGTCCCATTCTCCAGCTCGGAAATGCAGTTCTTGACGCTGTCCAGAATCCATTCGGTGAACTCGGATATATCATATGGGAAATAGCGCGGCTTTCTTTTATCGTCAACGATTACGAGCCTGTTGCCGACAAGTATTCCACGGTATCCGATTTTCTCGTCTTCGACAGCGCTGAAGTTGTACCACTCGACCTCGTTCGGGAACTCGTCATGCCACCAGTTTTCGAATTCTTCGCGGCTATCCACATCGCCGTCTGCAAGCATTTCCTCGAAGTCCCCGAAATCTTCAATAGTGCCTCGCTCCGCCGTAAACCACAGCTCGCGCACTCCGTTTTTTGAAACTGGGGAGATTCGCTTGAGCAGAGAAAAGATTTCATCGAGGAGTTCATAGGTTCGGTCATCGAACGAGACGTTGCAGTTGACGTCCATGTAGTGATTTTGTTTCAGCACTTCGATGTAATGCTTGACTATCGGAGCTTTGAGCGCGTTATTCATTTCACCGCCTCCGTTTCCCGTATGATATTATACTGCATCCTTGCTATTGTTGACAGGTTTTCTCGTTCAATACAGCGTCCACCAGTAATCGAAAAGCCTGCGATAGAAGTTGCCCTTTGGAGGCGTGCACTCGCAGTTTCGGATGCGGCGACTCGTTTCTCGCTTTATCCACTTCTGGCAGTTGCTATTCTTGGGGTACTTGATATACTTGCCGGAATGGAGGAGCGTCTTGCCGTCAAAGCCCCAGTCAATATATCCGGCGTGAGGGATGTAGTGACGTCCCACAATCACCATCAGCCTGTCGTTCTTACTAAAGCGCATTTGGCGTCGATAGCAGGCGCCGGTTCTGCGTGTGGGGGCTGGCGGAAGCAGTTCATTCCTCTGCTGCTCGAGCCGCAGCAAGGCTTCGTTTACCTCTGTTTCTGTCATATCCCTTTCCGTTCGGAACAGTCCGTGTCACCGGGCAAAGACCGCTCCAACTACCGCGCTGCTTGGCGTGGTATTCCTTTTGCTCACGCTTGCTCTGCTTTTGCAGCGGCGTCATCCTCACCATGTGAACACATCCTTTCCTTTGATCTATGGGTTTCAATCTTCTCCATGAAATCATGACACTGTGCCGGGTAGTCCGGGTAACCGCACAAGAGCATCTTGTTTGGAAGCTCTCTCAGGGCTTCAAGGAAAGCGTCCTCGTCCCGCTTCTTAATGCGGCAGAAGATCATGAGATACGGAGAGTCGTCTCGGGCATATTCCTGCATGAACTTCACGGTCACCTGATGCTTGATAAACAGGCCATCCGCAAGGTATTCGCCGGCATCGAGAAACGCAAAATACTTGTGCCGCAGAGAAAAACGCTCAAGGCTGAGATAGTTCTTTACTTCTGCCTGCATAGAGTCTCCTTCAACAATTATGTTACAGATTCAAAAAAGGGCTTGATTTTTCGACGAGTTTCCGCTATTCTGAAACACTTCCTTCGGGAAACTATATTTTTGGAGGCGAAAGCTATGCAGCAGAATCAATACCCCGTCATTGATCCCGTGGCGACCGGCGAGAACATCGTCAGGCTCCGGCAGGAACGAGGCCTGTCCGTTCGGGATCTTCAAGCGTTCTTTGGCTTTGAAGAGCCGCAAGCGATATACAAGTGGCAGCGCGGCAAAAGCCTTCCGTCCGTCGATAACCTGTACGCTCTTGGCGCTTTGCTTGATGTGCCTCTGGATGAAATCCTGGTATCAGCAAGACCACAATTGAACATGATAGTTCTTGAGCAGCAGGCTGAAGCCTGCTGCTCAGCCATTATTATAGACCGGCTGTTTTGGATACGGCAGAAGTCCGAAATTGCATCGACCATTTATTCGAGCGCCTGTGCTTGAGGGCTTGTCCGAAGACTCGCTCTCCGGCAGCAGTTGCCCGATGGTGTGCCCGAAGGCAATAGAAGTAATATCATCGGCTTTTCAGGCCATTTATGGAGATGTGAGTTTGGCAGTTCGGGAAGACGGGTTCGCGTAAGGCGAAAGCGTGACCGTGCGTGGGATGAAGCTCAAAGCGCAGAATGACTCGAGTTAATCTGATTTGACTAAAACCAGTTTTCATTCTTTTATTTGAAGCTCCTTGCTAAAGAGCGGTTAAGCATTATGCAGCGTTATAGTTCATCTGCATCTGAACCGATCTCAGCGCATCCTTATCCTGCCGTACCCAAAACAGTCGGTCAATGGCTCGGCAAACAGGTTATTCCTGTTTGCCGAGGTAGGCAGCGAACACGTCCGCGAAGCTGTCGTTGACATCGAAGCTCGGCTCAAAGTCGACCTCCGAGTTGACCATGCAGCGATCCAGCTCTGCGGAGACGGCGTCAGCCTTCCGGTTCATCTCAGTGAGATGCTTGCGGACCACATTCCGGTCGAAGTTGATGGTGGTGACGCGCTTGACGTCGCACTTGTAGGAGACCTGATTGCCGTCCGTGTTGAAGCGGTAGCCCACCCCGCCGTGAGGAACGGTGACCTCAGAGCTTCTGAGCTCGGACATGTGCTGGAGCGTGTCAGCGATGCGCTGCCGTCTGCTGTTCAGGCTGACTTCGCTGTCCATATCAATGGGCAAGCTATTTTTTGCGGTGCGAATGCCCTTGGCAAGCGCTTCGTGCTTGTCGAGAAGGTACAGCAGGAATCCGACGACGTCGGTGATCTGCTCGCAGTATTCGGTGGCGGGTACATCGACCGTGGTTTCATCCTCGGCTTCAGCCATGACCTTCTTGCGAAGGTAGGTGTTCTGAACCTTGGTCACGTTGGAATCTCTGCCCAGCAGAGACTGCGCCTCATCCATGAGGGCCTGCAGCTTATTCTGGTATCTGAACGCTTCTTTCAGATTCATATCTTTCACTCCTTGTCGTTTCGTATTATCTGTCCTTATTGTAGCGTGGGGTATGCCTGTTGTCATTGAACTGTTGGTTCAATCCACACTCATGTATCGCTGCTCGAGTCTTCTTTCTCCATCCATAGAGAGCGAAACAGATTCACATAGTCCCCGACGATTTCCGGATAACGAAAGTAAATATGCTTGCATATCATCTTGTAAAGAGAGATGAATCTGTCCTCATCGCAGAAGTCGCAAAGGCCATCCATAATGGTGGTGATTCTCTTTGCGTCCGTGATTCGGTCAGATAAGATGTCTTTTGCAGCGGCATCGTAGAGCGTGTATGCGAAATCCCGCAATGCCTTTATCTGTTGGGCAACGCCGCGCAGCTCTGCGATGATATTGTCGTCATCCATTGGCTACGCACGTCTTCCGGCTATTGATGAGTCTTTTCATGCAGAGGTATTCTCTGGCGGTTATCAAACCCTTATTTAGCAGGGTTTCGTTATAGTAGTGAAGCCAGAGCTGCTCCATGATGCAGTTGATTTGCTGCTCAGATAATGTCTTTGAGGGAATGCCCATGTGTCCCACCTCCTTGTGAGTTTTTGGCTATTCGGAATAGAACTCCTTCATATCGTCGAGCCGCAGGCAAGCAAGGCGTCCGACATCCGGGTAGCCGCTACCGCAGTCGATGCCGGCCATAGTGAGATTCCTCTCTGCTTCGACTTCTGCCTTTGCCTTCTTCTCTATATGATGCTTGAGCAGGTAATAGATGCTCTCCTTCAAATCTCCGTCGCCGGACTCGTAGACCACCGGCAGATAATTCTTTGCCTTCCACTCGGCAAACTGCGGCTTCAGGGAGGCCTTCAGTTCCCCGTCATCCCGTTCAGCCCGGCTCAGCCAAAAGCCGGCAATTTTCAATTCGTCATCGACAATCAGTTTCAAGAAGTTGCCTCCTTTGTGCTTAACATACTTGAATCAACTCAATCGCTTTTTACTCCTTCTGCTGTGGGGCTTCGTCCTGACACTCCGTGACGATGTAGTCATAGAGTGCTTCAGGTTCCTTCAGGCACCATTCTTTGCCGCCCTCCTTGTCCTCCCACACCTTGTAATCTTCAGTGGCCTCATACAGCCACCATTCGATATAGTCATATTGGTCGTTCACCGTTTCCTTCAGAACCATCAGCAGTGCGTCAAACCACTTGTTGTCGCAGCCGAATGTGCCGAGTCCGTCGGAAACCTTACAGAGCGCTTTCGCGACTTCTTCGTTGATGGCCTCCTGCTCTTTGATCATCCTGAGTGCTTTGCAGAAGGTGTCTTTGCTCAGTAATGCGGGTTTATTCTCCATCATCATCCGCCTCTCCGCAGAGCCGCTTGGCCTCCGCCAAATCCTCGGGCGTGTAGTCAAAGGGGATTCTGCCCAAGCGAACTGTTTCCTTGAAGAAAAGCTGGATAGCTTCCTCGTGCGTCAACCCATATCGTTTGAAGACCTCGCCGGCCTGCTCATACAAATCAGAGTCAATCGTGAGCTCAATCGTTTCGTATTTCGGCTCTGAAGCCCGGACGGTTTGACTCAGAATCTCGTCCAGCGTCACAGGCGCATAGTCCCAGTACATACAGCCCACGTTGTAGATCTCATTTTTGAAGCCGCTCTCGTTCAGCTCCTTCGCCATCTTGAGTTCCAGATCCGCCTCGTCCGTGAAGTGTGAGTGACCGTGGAGATGGATTGCCTGATGCCGGTGCCCGTTGTAAAACGGGATGAAGTAGTGACTCAAAATGCAGCGGCGCACAGAACCATCCTCCATCGTCACGCAGATGTCGTCATAGTCCTTGATACCAGCGAGAGCCGCTTTCGCCTGGGCGTTATGGAGGAACCGGTCATGGTTCCCTTTGATGAGAATGATCTGACCGTTGAGGCTCCTGATTAGGTTGTGTACGTCGCCGTTTCTGGATTTCCAGATCAGGTCGCCGAGGACATATACAAGGTCGCCCTTGCCGACTTTCGCGTTCCAGCGCCGCACAAGCTCGGCATCCATTTCCTCGACTGAGGCAAATGGGCGGTCGTCAAAGCGAAGCACATTTTCGTGGCCGAAGTGCAAATCGCTTGTAAAGAATACCTTCTGCAGAATCAACGCCTCCTTTACTGGTCTGCCTTGCTGTTTTCACTCTTTTTGAGCATTTCCGAATAATACGCTTTCAGGTCATCCCGGAGCCTCAGCCAGTCGCCCCGTTTGTCGAGCGTTTCAAACTTCGCTTCTCGCTCGATATCTTCAATCATGACGTGGATGGTTTTGCTGTCCAGCACGCTGATATACTTCCGCACAAACTCCATGACCACGGAGGGCATATAGGTATGCCGGCCGATGGCGTAGCGGAGGGCGCTGTTGATGATACAGCCGAAGTCGTCATCATAGATGCACTTCATCCAACGAATCGGACAGAGGACTAAATCGTCCTTGCCATCGTCAGTGATAACGAAGCCCACGTTGTCCTTGTCGACCTTGTCCAGTATTTCGTCGAGCTTTTCACCCAGCTCAGTGCGGCTGATCCGTGCCATCTGGTCAAGAGGCTGTATGTATTTGAACTGTTCCATTATCGTTCCTCCATTTCGTAGTTAACCGTCTGCGAAGATGTCCTCACAGACGATATCCAAGCTGATTTTCTCGCCGTCGAGCGCGGCAACTGCTTTCTTCACATCGTCATATTGCCGTTCCGGGAAGTATAGTGCGCTGCGGACGATTTCTTCTTTCTCCGTATCAAACTGTAGGATGCCGGGGTGTCCCCATGAGTCACGCACAGGATTCCAACGGTCGCCGTCAATCAGCTCGCTTTGGTAGCACATACCTTCAATCCTGGGACAGACGCACCGAATGTACTTCTCTCCGTCCTTTATCAGATAGGCCGATGCTGTGGCGCCCTTTACACGCATTCTGTAGACGCAGTCCCAGATGTTCGTGAACTCCCATTCCTCGTTTGCGAGGTAGAGGAAGCTGCTCTTTATCACCGTCACGGGCTGGAGCAGCGGCTGTTCAACGTAAGCCACATAATGGGTAGCCCCCGTATTGCCCTCGGTGTACTCACGAAATGCGTCGACGGTAGACTTGTGCTTCTCGTAGTCCAGCGATTCGATAAAAGTCTTGATCATCTCCAGCGTGCCGTAATAGCGCTTTGTGCCGGAGACGAAGCTCGGGCTGAAGTAGTTGTCCATCGTCAGCGCATAGAACTTCGGAGGATGACCGTTCTCCAACGGCGCGGCAAACCGCTTGTCCACATCAAAGCTCCAGCGTTCCGGGCCGAATTCATCCGGGTATTCGCGGATCAGCCATTCCTTCTTTTCCTTGATCTGCTGAATGATGCCGCTTATATCGTAGCCAGAGTAGAGCCGAGCGCCCTGTAAGATGTCGAGTATCTCCGAGCCCCAGACGATCTCATCGTAGCCCGTGCATCGGTCATAGAAGGAACCATCCTCCGGCGGCACCGTTTCTGTTATCTTGCCGCTGTATGAAATGTATAGGAAATCGTCCTTCAGAAAGTGATTGAAGATATTATTCGGAAAGTAGCGCAGATCGGTGATGCCTTTCGTGGACAGATAGCCCCAACACTTATAGTACCGCCCGAAGACATACCATTCCGGCAGATCCTGCGTCAGAATCTTCGTCCTGTTGTGTCCGGAGTACAGGGTACCGTCGTCGCTCTCGACATAGCAGAGGCGATGATCTCTAAACACTTTTATTTCTCTGGTGTAGAGAGGGTTTTTGAATCTGTCTCTCACGAGCTGCGCTCACCTCCCGAGTCGAACTGATCGGCGGATTCAAAGCCGTGGAACAGGAAGTGCATTTTGTCGATGCGCTTATCGATGTGCCAGTGTCCGCAGAACCACGCCTTGTATTCGACGGCGTCCTCGATTTTGTCAAGCCAGTGTTCCGTGCTGTCGTCAACGGTGCTCTGGTCGATGGAGGGCAGGAACACCTCTGTCGGCTCATACCTGAAGGGACAGGTATGAGAGAGGATCACATCAAAGTGTTTCTCTGCAATCTGTCGCTCCACATACGCCTTGATCTCGTCGGAGGGCTGTTCGTCCTCCCACCAGCCATATCCGCGTGAAAGCCGGTAGAACTTGTCCACGCTGTAGGCTCCGCCGATGACGAGGTACTCAAGCCCCTCCAGCGTATAGATGTCCCCGTCCCGCGCAAACAGGATGTTGGGGAATGCTTCCTCAAACCAGACCGTGCCGCCGTTCCAGTCCTTCGTTACATAGGACGGGATGTTGGACGGTCTTATTTCATGATTGCCGTGGATGCAGAGGATGGTCGGTTTGAGTCTCCGCAGCGCCGACTTCATCGCTGTGTCACGCTCATCGAGGCAGAAGTTGGCTCCAACATCGCCGAGGATCACGATGGTATCGTCAGCCGTTAATTTGAACCGTTTGCAGAACCGCACGACTTCGAATGCCGAACCGTGAGTGTCCCCAGAAAAGTAAACCATTTGGATCTCCACCTTTCCGCGATCATTATATCAGCCCATCTGCCCGAATAGCTGGACACACAGAAAACATAATCACTTTTCCAAAATCATATGCACTTTTTAGCCGCACAAAATTAAACCAGCAGTCAAAACAATGACTCCCGGTAGATTGTTTTCCATACAAAGAGCAGTAAAATTGTTATCGATTCGTGTGTGACAGCGCCGACTTGCGGTCGCGGAGCGACGCCTTGATCGCTTTTACCGTGTCGGTGATGACCATCCTCTCATAACCGCTGCAATCTGCCAGCAGCATGGTGACCTCTTGGCTTGCCGCCATGACGGAGCCTGTGAGCTGCTCCGCAAGGAGAATGTCTGCCGGGATGTCCAGAGCATTTGCAATCTGTACGAAGGTTTCAAGGCTCATTCTCTTTTTGCCGTTCTCTATGTAGCTGACATAGGTGGGTGACTTGTCGATCAGCTCCGAGAAGTCCAATTGGGAAATGCGGTTTCGTTTCCTGATGACCATGATGCGATGCCCGATTGCTTGATAGTTTAGACTCATAATAAGAACCTCCAAAAAAATATTGTCGGTTCCATTATAAAGTCAAGGCTAAATGATAATCCTCTCATTATATCAATTTAGCCTGTAGTTGATATAATTCGGATTATAAAATAGTCTGCGGATTAAGTGGAGAGGGGTGAGACGATGGCAGGGCGAGATACAACGGAGAGTCAGGCAATCGGCTCACGGATCAGAGAGGCGCGAATCAAGAACGGCATGAGTCAAGCTGATCTCGCTGTTAAGTCCGGCATCTCCCTCCCGCATATCAGCGACATCGAGCTTGGGAAAAGCAATATGATGCTCCCCTCATTCATTCGGATCGCTGAAGCCTTACAGGTATCCGCCGACTCGCTGCTCCGTCCGAATGTGCCGGGCGTGACAAGCCTTTATGAGAGCGAGTTTTCCGAGCTCCTCAATGACTGTACCCCTTCGCAGATGGACTCCATCTTGAAAATTGTTCGGGAACTGAAGCAAACCATGTGTAAAAAAAGCGAAGAATAGAATCTATCAAAGCGGGTTGGAGTGATCCAATCCGTTTTTTTATTTCAAATCTAAACCAGAGGTCAAGTTCTTGACTTCTGGTTTATTTCTTTCTTGGCGAACGGTTTATATAATTTCCGGGTAAGTATTATCTTCCGGAGGGGTTTCATGTCAGATTTGATTAAAAAGAGCGAGGACGTTGATCTGGAGGTCATGCCGTCCTTCGACTTCGTATTGGATAAGGAGGCCGAGCAGCAGACACAAGTTGCGGAGCATCGTGCTTGGCTTAAAAGCATCAAGCATGAACGGCCGCTCCCAAAGCACCACTACAAGGTTGCGGTCTATATCCGCTACTTCAATCAGACGAAGCATGAGGATTACCTTTCATACCACAAGCAGCAGTTTCTTGACACCATTGGTCTATGCCCCAACTGGGAGTTTCTCGGCTTTTACATTGACGAGGGCGGAACTGCCCCCAATATGGAAAGTGCAAAGGAATGGACTCGGTTGCTTCAGGACTGCTTTGACGGGAAGGTCGACCTGATCATCACGCAAAAGGTAAGCAATGTGTCGAAGAAGCAGTCCGAGATCACTTTTTGCGCCCGAATACTGGCGGCGCATCAGGTGGGAATCTATTTCATTTCAGAGGACATCTTCACGCTTGCCTCTTACTATCAGGAAGACTTGAAAGACCCCTTTTTCTACCCATCTCCTGATTGGCAGCTTCTTCCCGATGATGACCTCGAGTTAAGAGGTATGCTTCATGATTAATCAGTCCAAAAAGCAAAAGGAAACCGAGCAGAAGCAGAAAATCCATCGACGGGTATATACCAAGATCGATCCGGAGAATTATGAGTTCATACCGGCGAAAAAGCAGATTGACTACTACGACAACGATATCCCGCAAAGGGTCGCAGTCTACGCTCGTGTTTCAACGGACAATGTTCAGCAGACTTCCTCATACGAGCTTCAAAAGAAGTATTACGAGGAGTTTGTCGTTCGCCATCCTAACTGGACTCTGGTGAAAATCTACGCTGATGAGGGCATAAGCGGAACTTCAATGGCTCACAGGGACGAGTTTTTGGCGATGATCGCCGACAGCCGGGCCGGTAAGATCGACATGATCATTACAAAGAGCGTTTCGCGTTTTGCCCGTAACGTGGTTGACTTTCTCAGTATGGTGCAGTCCTTGGCAGAGCTGCCTCATCCGGTCGGAATCTTCTTTGAAAGCGAATGTATCTTCTCCTTGAAGGATGACTCGCAGATGGCGCTGTCGTTCCAAGCGACCATGGCTCAAGAGGAGTCCCATATAAGAAGCCGGAGCATGGAGACCTCGCTTCATATGAGGCTCGACGGAGGGCTTCCGCTGACGCCCAAACTGCTCGGCTATTCCCACGACTCTAATGGCAACCTCATTGTCAATCCGGACGAAGCGCCAACGGTGAAACTCATCTTTTACATGTACCTCTACGGCTATTCGACCGCAGAAATAGCGGAAGCTCTTACGGAGCTGGGGCGAAAAACATACCTCGGCAATGTCACTTGGACGCCCGGAGCTATTGTTCAGGTTCTTCGCAATGAACGGCATTGCGGCGATGTACTGACGAGGAAGACCTTCACTCCAAACTACTTGAATCACCTGTCCAAGAAGAACCGTGGAGACCGAATGCAGAGCATCTATCGCAACCACCACGAGGCTATTGTCTCGAGGGATGACTACATAGCGGTTCAGCACCTGCTGAACAATGCAAAGTACGGGAACAAATCCATTCTCCCCGAGCTGCGTGTCATTGACAGCGGTTTGCTGCGAGGTTATGTCACGGTCAATCCGCGATGGGCGGGATTCAAAGCGCCTGACTACTTCCAAGCCGCTGCCAGTCTAAGTCCAGCCGATGGCGAAAACGATGCCGGGGGTTTTATAGAAGCGGAGCCAGAAATCCATGTTACTGTGGAGGCCGGCGACTTTGATATGCGCGGCTTCGAAATCGCTCGTTCAGAGTTTTTCGACTCTCACCGCCGCCCGTATGTGACCTTTCAGGATAAACAAATCAAGTTCAGTACCGACTGTGTTCGGAAGCTTGGCAAGAACAATATGGTGGAGTTTCTTGTGAACCCGCGGGAGATGTTGTTTGCCGTTAGGACAGCCGCGAAGGACAGTCGTCACGCCGTGCCCTGTTCACGGGTTTCAAATGGTATCTACTATCCAAAGACCATCTCCTGCGCGGCATACATGGACACGCTGTATCAGATATTCGGATGGAACTCGGATTTCAAGTATCGCATTGCCGGGACTCTCTTTCAGAAGGAAAACGAGGCCGTCTACCTGTTCAACATGAGCGACGCCGAGGTTTTCATTAAACCTTATCTGATTGCGGGCAGTTCTGATGCAGATTCTCCGGAGGAAGAGGTAAAGCCTCTCTCAGTATCCGGTACGAGGGTGAGAGCTGTGCCGCAGGAGTGGATGAGTTCCTTTGGAAACCAATACTATCTGCACCAACACATTTTCCCGCCCGTAGAATCGCAAAGCGAAAACGACTGGAAGATCCGCTTGGAGGGTCAGCTTTATGACGCCGGCGAGAAAATCAATGTAACGGGATTCGATGAGCTCAAGAGCTTTATCACGCAGGAGCTGAGCCGCGCAGAAATGGAGGAGAGCGTAAATGGATGATTTGAATAACGGTCAGACGCAGGGGGTTCTTGCGAATATGCTTCAGCATCTTCAGGAGGCGACGCCTGACAGCGAGAAAGACTTCACCTTACGGGAAGAGGCGGACGAAACGTCCACTGATGCGGCGCCCGTTGACGGGGATGTGATTGAGCTGGGCGGCGAGTTCGATTATGAAGGGTATCAAGTGGTTCGCCGGGAGTTCTTTGCCCACACCAATGAACCGTCCATCACCTTCAACAATTACAAGGTGTATGTCAACTCCGCGTGCCTGGGCAGGTTCCCGTCCGTGGACTATGTGCAGGTACTGGTCAACAGCGACAGCAAGATCCTTGCTATCCGGCCGTGCCGGGAGGAAGAACGCGATGCATTCACATGGTGCGTCCCCGGTTCGACGCGCCGAAAGCCTCGCCAGATCACCTGTCGGTTGTTCTTTGCGAAGGTTTTCTCTCTCATGAACTGGAATACGGATTATCGGTATAAGCTGCTCGGCAAGGTTATCCATGCAAACGACGAGTATCTGATTGCGTTTGACCTTTCTGCTACGGAGGTCTATCAGCGAGTGTTCAAGGAAGGCGAAAAGCCAAAGACCTCGCGCACACCTGTTTTCCCGGAAGGATGGCAGAATCAGTTCGGTATGCCTTTCAAAGAGCATCGCAATTCCATGCAAGTAAACATCTTTGAGGGATATGCCGTTTACAGCATTAAGGAAAACAGCGTCACCGAAGCCGCTAAAGCAGAGGAAGGAGCATCCGATACCATTCCTGTTGATACATCAAAAAATGATTCACCGGGAGGTTCTGATGTATGAGTGGCAAGAAAGAACAAGTAGCATATCTCACGCTGGATGTAAAGCGGTGCAGGCTTCGAATCTTTCGCTCAACGCTGCGCGCCCTTGGGAACCCCACATACATTCAGTTTCTCATAAACCCGGAAGACCTTTATCTTGCGATTCTCGGCTCGGAACACCCTCTGCACGGAGGAACTGCAAACAGGGTTAAGCTCCCAAGCCTGAAGGAAGACCCAAAAATGTCAGTAGAGTTTTACAGCACTGCGTTGCTCGAGGGAATTTACGGGATTTTTGGAGTATTGGATCGCGACTTTAATTATCGTCTCACAGGAGAAATTGATCAGGTGAATCGCGTGGCGTATTTTTCTATGCGCTCACTAAAGCGAATCGAGCGGAGGAAACTCAATGATGGACAAGGGGTATAGAGAGCTATGCATTGACGCTGAGTTCAAGACTCTGATCCGCCCTCTCCGCCGTGATGAATACTCCCAATTAGAGGCGAACCTTGTGTTGGATGGATGCCGTGACCCAATCATCATATGGAACGGCGTCATCATAGATGGTCATAACCGATATGAGATCTGCAATCGGCTGCATATCCCGTATGCCGTTCAGGAGATTGATTTCGACAGCCGTGAGGACGCTATTGTCTGGATATGCAATAACCAGCTTGGACGCAGAAACATCACAGAGGAAACGAGAAAGTATCTGATTGGCCGGCAATATGAGGCGGAGAAGATCGTCGGCTTTCGTAGAAACAGGGTCGGGCGTAACCAGTACACAAGGACAGATGATTTTGACACGCCGGACGATTCGCTGGATGTGAGCGCCAGTGCGCGCAGGGAGAGCGGTCGGCGTACCGCCAATCGCCTCGGAAAGAAATATCATGTTTCCTCCGGCGCGGTTCAGAAATACGGAAAGTACAGTGTCGCTCTCGACACGATTGGCGATAAAGCGCCGGAACTGGTTCCTCAGATCCTGTCAGGGAACTATAAAATTTCGCACGACAATGTGGTTGCGCTGTCGATGATGGAGGCGGAGGAAGTGCAGAAGCTAAGTCACAAGGTCGGGCATGGTTCTGCTCCGTTCATTCGGTATAGCGAGTCACGGAAGGACTTCACCGATGAACCGGCACAGAAACCGGGCCCGAAGCCGCCGGAGCTTCCGGCTATTAAGTCGATGCCGGCTTTTGACCCTGATGCGGAGGTCACCGGCCTTACCCTCACGATCCCTTCGTGGACGAGCTCTATTGATCGGACAAAAGCCGCTGCGGATTTGAGTACCGTTTCGCCGTCCGCAAAGAGGCGCCTTGAAGACGCTTTGCGGTCGCTTCAGGGGAAAGCGCAGGAAATGATCCGCGCTATGAAGGAGGACTCCTGATGCCCGATTATAGTATGTTTGTCCCCAACGTCCATTTTGAGCTAATCCCAATAAAGAACCTGGTTTCCAATCAGGAGTACCAGCGAAACCTGTCCCTGCGCCATGTGCAAAATGCCGCAGAGCATTTTGACCTGTACCAGATCAACCCTGTCAAGGTGAGCTGCCGTGACGGTATGAATTATGTCTTTAACGGGCAGCACACCATAGAGATTGTGGCGCTCGTTTCCGGCTCGCGTGATACGCCGGTCTGGTGCATGATCTACGATGATTTAAACTATGAGAATGAGGCGTATGTCTTTGCCAATCAGATGAAATATGTGAAGCCGCTGAAGCCCTACGAGGTATTCATGGCAAACATTGAGGCCGGAAGCGACAAGCATCTCATCATCAAGGATCTGGTGGAGTCGTACTCTCTGTCCATCGGTCAGGTAAAGGGCTATGGTGTGATCTGTGCGGTATCCTCGCTTGAGGGCATTTATGACAAGTTTGGTTATCATGTCTTAGACCGCACTTTACGTTTGTGCGCCGGGACATGGGAGGGCGATATGAATTCGCTCTGCGCCAACTTCCTCAACGGTGTTGCACGGCTTGTCAATACCTATGGCGACAAGCTGAAGGACGAGCTATTCAAGGAACGGGTCGGCGCAACCTCGGTCAAGCAGCTCACACGCAATGCAAAAGAGCGGCGTCCGGGGTCGATGGGATTTGCCGAAGCCATGCTGGTCGCGTACAACAGAAAATGCAAATACCCGCTGGTCTGGAATAAGCTCTACGAGAGGAACAGCGGCACAACGGATGGCCTCGATGCAGAGCTTCCCGGCGAGGAGGATGACGGACAGGAGCGCATTGAAGAACAGCTTGAGGTCTGAGAACGTTGACTATCAACCCCCAGCAAAGAGCAACATGTAGCCGTGCCTCAATATTTTTTCGGAATGCGGTTGTATTTCTCGAAAGATGTGGTATAATTACTTCGTAAATTGCGAACTAATCATACGGAGGCGCTGATATGATCATACTGAACGCAAAACTGAATAACGTCTACGGCTTTAAGGATTTTGACATTGCGTTCTCCTATCCTAAGAAGATCGTCAACTCAATCATCGAGAACGAGCATCTCGCCGGGAGAGCGAATTTCCGCTATAAGAAAGCGGTTATCCTTATGGGCTCGAATGCCACCGGCAAGACCAGCCTCGGCAAAGCGCTACTCAACATTATCAGCTTTATCAATACTGGGGACACTTCGACTCTTGCTGCTATGGCGCCGTTCGGCAATAATGCCTCCTTTCAAATCGACTTTGTGAACAGCGGTTTCACGCTCCATCGTGTGAGCGGCGTAATCGGAGGACACTTCCCAAACGATGGCGATATCGGAAGCGAGATCACGATTCAGTATTTCTCTGCGGACATTGGTCAAAAGGATTCCTACGAGATGTGCGCGGAGAAGCTGGTTGAGCGAACAGGAGAGATATCAAAAGACTACTCGAAACTCGGCAAGCTGGTTGGCAAGCTCGATTTCACTTTCTCCTGCCCGGATATTAAGCCGACCACAAAGGTGTCTAAGGTCAATCGCAATGTTGTGTTGAAGACTTTGAAGGCAGTGATCGGCACGCTCGATCCGACGCTCACCGATGTGCAGGTCTCGAAGGATCTGCGTAACTCGTTCATCATCCGTAGGAACAACGAGGAGATCATCATTCAGGAAGGCAAGCTCTTGAACCGCGAGTCGCTTTCGAGCGGAACGGCAGAGGGCGTTGATATTTCCTTTTTTCTCGCGCTCCTTATTGCGGAACACAATGGCTTCTACTATTGCGACGAGCATTTCTCCTATATCCAAAGCGATATTGAGAAGCGTATCTTCGGTCTGATGCTTGAACACCTGGACAGCAACGAGCAGCTTATCTTCACGACGCATAACACGGATATGCTCGACTTGAACATACCCAAGCATTGCTTCGCATTCCTCAGAAAGAAGCAAGAGGAGGACTACCGTGTCTCCGTGACTTATGCCTCCGACATTCTGAAGCGCAACAGCGATTCTATCCGCTGCGCCGTTGAGAACGACGTCTTTTCGTCGCTCCCTGACGAGTCCGCCCTTGATGCATTGGAAAAGGGGGCTGACGATGAAAAGTAATTGTATCTACTTTGTCGAGGGACGGTGCGAGGAAAAGCTGCTGAACGCCTTGAAGGAGCAGCCGCAGAAGATCCAGCCCGGACGAGTCAAAGTCTTCAATGTCATTCAAAACACGCTACCAAGCTCTCAGCTTATCACGATTCAGCCGGGCACAACTGTTGCTCTTGTCTTTGACACCGATGTCCCTCAGACAGACTGCTTAAAGGACAATATCGGGAGACTGAGCAAGTATTGCTCAAAAATCAAGCTCGTGTTTCTGGCACAGGTCTTGAACTTTGAGGATGAGCTTATACGCTGCTCGGACATCAAAAGCGCGGCAGACCTGACGCACAGCAGGAGCGCCAAGGACTTCAAAAGGGATTTCTGCGCCATGACCAATACCCGGTCGGCGCTGGAGCGGGTGAACCTTAGTGTTGAGAAGCTCTGGACTGAAACCCCGCCTGCGGAGTTTGCTTTCATTACTCAAAACTGCGGCTCCGTCAAGCAATAGCAGTGGCAAGCGTTTCACCTTGGTTTCTGATGATAAACCAGAAGCGTCTCAGAATACCTCCATGGGCCTTCTGAGACGTTTCTTTTTTATTCGGCGGTGATGCTTTCCTCGACGATATAGCCGCCTCCGAAGATGATCTCCAGCTTGCCGTCCGGATAGACCTTGATGCATTCGATCATCTGGCGGACGATGGAGTCGTCATATTGAAAACCGCTTTGCTCCCGTTCTGTGATTACCCGCTGGATCTGGTCGAGGCGGTCGTTCGGCGAGTTGTCTGAGCTGGCAAGCTCCTGAATGGCGTTGATGCGGTTCTTGAGGAGCGCAATAGTGTCTGATATTTGTTTGAACTCATCCTCGCGGCTTTCAATGTCGCTTCCGGTCTGGACGCTCTCATTGATCAGTTCAAGCATTTTGCGATTTAGTGCGTCGACCTTCCGCTGAAGAAGGTCGACCTCGTCCGAGCATCCGTTCAGGCCGATTGCCTCGCCGATGGTCGCTTTCATGAGCGCCATGTAGGTTGCCCTGTCTTCCTCGTTGAACTTGTTGAGCGCCCGCATGATGGCGTTTTGGAGCGCTATTTCGTCGACGGTAATGGATTCCTTACAGTATTTTTTACCGTAGTCAAGGCGGTTTATACATCGCCAGACAATTCGCTTTTGCTTGTAAGCTGTCCACGTCACTCTCTTGTAGCGGCTGCCGCACTCCCCGCATATCAGGACATCCGTCAGTGCGAATCTGGAATACTTCCCCGTTGCTGTGATGGATGTCTTTGAGGATTTCGGAGTCACCGTTTTTCTTCTGATGAGTTCCGCCTGTACCTTGTGGAATGTATCTCGACTGATAATTGCTGGATGACTGTTCTGCACATAATACATCGGCGCTTCGCCCGTATTCTTGCGCCTCGTTTTGGAGATGCAATCCACGGTCACGGTCTTCTGGAGGATCGAGTCCCCGCAGTATTTCTCGTTTGCAAGGACGTTGGCTATCATGGAACTGCTGAATGAGAAGCTCTTGCCGGGGACTACCGTGTTTTCCGATTTCAAGACCGCAGATATTCGAGCGGGTGTGTTACCGGCAAGGTACATGTTGAAGATCCGCATTACGATTGCCGCTTCTTCAGGCACGACCTCCGGCATGCCATCCTCGCCCTTTTTATAGCCGAGAAGCTTCTTGTACATGAAGATGGCGTTGCCGTCCTCGAACTTCTTTCTGTAGCTCCATGTTATGTTCTTACTCATGCTCTCAGACTCGGACTGAGCGAAGCCGGCGTATATGACGAGGTAGAGCTCGCTATCGATTTTGAGTGTGTCGATGTTCTGTTCCTCGAAGAAGACGCCGATTCCTCTGGACTTGAGGACTCGCACATGATCCAGACAGTCTACGGTGTTTCTGGCAAATCGGGAGACGGATTTGGTGATGATGTAGTCGATTTTCCCCGCAAGGCAGTCGTTGATCATCTTTTTGAACTCGGGGCGCTTGTCTGCGCGAGTTCCCGAAATGCCCTCATCAGTGGAAACGCGCTATGGACAATTCCCCAATGCGTAAAAAATCGGCGTGTGCTGCTTTTATCACAGTCACACGCCGTTATTCGTCCTTAAAGGTTTCGGACACATCGCCTATGAAATTGTAGGTAATCCGTATCTCCTGCGTCTTGCCGCGTCCCCAATGGCTGTACTGCGGAGGTGTGTACACGGCTTCGCCGACCCGCACCGCCGTGATAAATTCGTGTACGATTTCGGGTGTCAGTTCCGTAACCTCAGTGAAGGAACGCACCACCCGTAGGAAGCTCTCGATGCCCTCTGTCTGAGTGGTCGATGCGGATATGAGGCTTTCCAGCTCGACGGCTCTGCTTTTCAAGCCTGTCTGCTCATCCTCGTATCCGGCAAGCATTGTCGCAAACCGCTCGTCGCTTATCTTGCCCTCCACATTGTCCTCGTACAGCTTACTGACAATTTTGTCGAGCGTACCGATTCGCGTTTTCGCTTTGGCAAGCTCATTCTTGGCTTTCTGTAAGCCACGCTCGTTTTCACGGGAGGATGCCGCAGTCAGCTTCTCAGCAAACTTCTTCTCGTCTGTTTTCGCCAGCCGGATGACACGCTGCAGGTCTTTCAGTACGACCGCTTCGAGCGCCTCACGCTGTATGGAATGCGGTGTGCAGCTCGAATTGTCGGAATATGTGCGTGAATTTTTGCAGACGTAATAGCAGTAATTCCTGACCGTCCCGTCCGGGTTTGTCCGTGAATTCCGTTTTGCATAAAGACGGTCGCCACAGTCGAGACAGTAGACACTTCCTTCGAGAGCGCCTTTTTCGTAGGTTTTCCGTTGCACCTGTCGGCGATTGGCTCGAATGCGCTGCACGGTTTCCCATGTGCTGCTGTCAACGATGGCGGGATGTGCGTTTTCGTGGATAATCCATTCTTCCTCCGGCTTTATATATTTCCGATGGTCTTTGTAAGAGCGGCTCGTCTTACGGTTCAAAACCGCCGCGCCGGTGTACTCTCTGTTCGAGAGGATGTTGACCACAACGCTCGTGTGCCACATGGTGTCGGGTCGCTTGGGAATGTGCTTCGGCGGCACTCCGTCTCGCTCCGCTTTGTAGATTTGCGGAATCTTCAAGCCCCGATTGCTGAGTTCCTTTGCGATGTACTGAGGCCCCATGCCTTCGGCGCACATTTTGAAAATGTCCCTGACCACCTCGGCGGCGGGTTCATCGACCGCCCACACGAATTTGTCCGCTTCCGACGGCTTGTAGCCATACGGCGCGACCGAATTTGAGTGCTGTCCGTTTTGCGCTTTTGCCTTGAACACGGCGCGTATCTTCTTGCTCGTGTCGGCAACAAACCACTCGTTGAACACATCACGGAAGATTGACATGATGTCAAAACCGTTGGCGGTGTCGAGATTGTCGTTTGCGGCGATAAGACGAACATCGAACTCGTCAAAGGTGCGTTTCAGCAACCCGACCTCGATAACGTCACGACCGATTCTACTTTGGTCTTTTATGATGACGGTAGCCACGCCGCCCGTCCTAACTTCGGCGAGAAGCGCGTCAAGACCCGGTCTCGAAAACAGTGTACCGCTCACGCCGTCATCGACGAAATAGCGGGTATTTCCGAAACCGTGGTCTTTAGCGTACTTAGCGAGGATTTCCTTTTGATGAACGATTGAGTTCGACTCGCCGGAGTCAAAATCCTCTTTGCTTAACCGGCAGTACAGTGCTGTGATTTTGCCTTGTGTTACTCCCATAGAGCTGATACCTCCTTCTTATTGGTAGGTAACATATTCGCTCTTATCGGCACACATAGCAAGCGATAAATCGGTATTATTCTGATAACTTTTCTTGTCCGAAACGTGCCGTAAAATCAAGCGTTCCAGCTTCTTTTCTACGGTTTCGGTAGCGGTCGGAGAACACTCCGAGGTAACGATATAGGTAACATTTCCGATTCGTGTTTCGGTAACGGTTTTGTTGTCCATTCCGGCTCCCTCCATTCCGAAGGGATGAAAACTCCCCTCACTATCGAGAGGACATTGAGAAGCAGAAATCCGTAGTGAAATCACGCTTTACTCCGAATATTTTACAAAAGCGTCGCTGAAGCCCGCTGCTTTGACCTTTTTGAGCATAGCGTCAGCGTTTGCCTTGACAGAGAACGCACCGAGCTGGACGCGGTAATACTTCTTCGGTGTGGTTGGCGTTACGGGAGCGGGCGTATCCGGCGCAGCCAGTCCAACTTTCACATCCGACCTGAAGGTGTCCATACTCTTGCCGTGCTTCGGGAACCAGTGCATGACGTCGCCGTGATTGGAGGCGATGCCTTGCTTGTAGCCCTCGCAGTGGCAGATGATGTTCTTTTCCGTCAGTCCATACTGCTTGCAGAGATACACGCAAAGCTCGACAGCCTCCTTGTAAACGGCAGAAAAATATGCGGGGTCGGTCAGTCCGTCCTCGCATATCTCAAAGCCAATATGGGTGTTGTTGGAGCTGCCGCCGCCATGCCAGCCGCGCATATTCCACGGGAGCGTCTGGTAGGTGGCAATCGTGCCGTCCTTCAGCTTGCCGATGAAAGCGTGAACGCAGACCTGTCTGCCGCCCGGTGTCGCAGTGTTCCAGTGGTTACCGTACTGGTTCACGCCGAGCAGACCGTCGTCGGGACCGACATAGCGTTTGAGGTTAGGATTGTTCGCGCCGGTGCTGTGTACCATAATGCCCTTCGGCGTAATGGTTTTACCGGCTTTGTAGCAGTCATTTTTGGTAAAGATGAGCTTATGCAGATTCATTTTGTGTCCTCCTTCTCAGCGCGGTCGTGGAGTTGCTCCAGCACTGCCTTCAGCTTTGCCGGAATGGGCAGCCCCAGATGCCCGGCGTTCTCCAACAGGGACACGCCCTCATTGGAAATGTAGAAAAAGATGATCGCCGTTCTCAGTACGCTGCCGGTGCCGATGACCTGTACGTCAAGCACGTTCGCAATGCCCACCAGCGTGAAGATGAGCACCTTCTTGAAGATGCCCTTGAAGCCAACCGAGCTGGAGAGCTTCTTGTCCACCACGGCGCACATGATGCCCGTGATGTAGTCCACGACGACGAACGCGATCAGCGCGTAGAGCAAGCCGTCACACCCTCCCAAGAACCAGCCAAGCCAACCACCGATGGCAGCAAGCACGAGTTGAATGGTACTCCAGAATTCCTTCATAATGTAAATTCTCCTTATTCATCCGTAATAATAGATTTTGATGTTTTGTTACCGGATATCTGCGATACATAATCCTTCAGCGTAGGCTTGCCGCGTCTGCCGCCGCTGTCCACGGTGAACTCCGTGAAGAAGCCCTTTCGCCCAAGCGTGTGTCGGACAGAAGTCACCACGCCGATATTCTCAGTTTCTCCGTCCGCTGTCATTTCGATGGCGTCACCGATGATCATCTGCGGAGTGAAGCGTCCCGCAAAGGTTTCTGTTCTGCCGGAAATGGCAATGCTCTCTGCGAGGTTGTTTGCGTAGGACTGTAATTCGCTGTAGCTTGTACCGTCCGGCACGGTCACGAACAAGGTGCGGTGGGTTGCCATAGCCCAGAGTCTGTGCGGCGGTAAATCCACGTACAGCGTGTTCTCCGGCTCCTTGCAGGAAACACAGATACGGGAGTAGGTGTCCTCATCGCAGTATTCGGTCGAATAGCTCCAGCAGTTGGCGTCACGGGCAAACTGATAGGTGGACGGCTGCTCAAACCGAGCATCGGTTATGCTGCCGATGCCGATCACACCGTCAGCGGTTTCGTCTATCTTCCAGTTGCCGAACAACCGAATAATATCCTCAATGCCTTCAAGCAGCGTGTTGCTTGGCTCAAAGGAAAGCCGCCAGTTTCTGCCCGTGTCACCGACAAAGTAGTCCTCCGCGCCGCCGTAGGCCAGAATTGCTTTCAGGTTGTCCGTGAGTGTTGCCTCAGAAAAGGTCGTCTGCTCGTCAAAGGTCTGCTCCTTCAGCAGCTTGCCGATGGCGTTTCGCGCGGTAACCGAGATGTTGTTGCCCGGAATGGAGGTAGAAACACGGTCGATGTACCACTTGCCGAGTGAGATTTCATCGGACGAGCCAAGCGAGAAGAAGAGTTCTATTTTTGCGTTCGGAGAAACAACAGAGCGGTAACGGCGCAGCAGATAGCCGTTGACGTTCTCAAAATTGAAGGAGGCACTGGAAACCGCACTGTCTTTGGAATAACTGAGGCTGCCGTCGATGAGCGTATCGGTAATGTCCATCGGGAGCATATACATCACAAATTTGTGGTCGATGGTGCTTCCGTCAACACCCGCCGCACTCCAAAAGCCGTAGGCTCCGTAATGCGCCACCTTCTTCAGTGAGGGGTGGGAGATGTTTTCATCCGGTGACATTCTGCCTTTGCTGTCCCATTCAAGCGCATCGTAAAGACCGAGTGACGGAAAGGTTACGAGTGCGTTCACCAGTCCGTCGTCATTCGCATAGATGATGCGGAAGCCGTTGTCCGGCATATGCACCACCTGTGGCTTGTGACCACTGCCAAATGTAGCCGCATAAGAAAATGAGAGGAGCATTGAATCAACTCCTCTCAAACTGTACGGCAAAGCTGAAGTCCAGCACCCAGTTTTCGTTTTTTATTGGACGGTCGAGTTTGCAGTCCATTTCTATTGCAGCACCGGCGGCGGGCGGATTTGTGAAAACAATGCCCGGTGTGACATAGCCAAGACGGATATTAGGACAGGAGCCTCCGCCAATTTGCGTAAGCGAGCTGACCGAAAGCCGCCAGTACCGCGCCGTGATAGGTGTCTCAAGCAGCACCTCTCCGTGAACACTGCTGTAGGTTTCAGTTTCGGTGGTCAGCACGGTAGTCCATTCCTCATTGTCATGCGAGTACGAAATCACTGCATTGGTAGAGGGAGTACCCCAACCACCGAAATAGAACGATCCGGTCGGAATGATAATTCTGTTCACGGTGATGTCATGTCCATAATCAAACACAATCGGTGAATCGGAGTTGATGCAGTTTTTGCCTGTATAGTACGCACCCCATACAAGGAACGGATAATAATAGTAGCTGGTGTGAGTATAGCCTCCCGTTACCGTACATTGGGTCGGGTCTGCACTGACAAAAAGCTCCGGGTATTCGATGGCGTTGTTGTCGTGAACAAAGGTGTAGTCCTCGCCACGGGTCTGCAAAACGCCGTCAACGCGGAGGGCTTCGGTGTTTTCCACCACCAGTGGCAGCGGACAGTTGAACACCGTCTGCTCACCGTCCCCAAGCCCCACGGCAACATTGGATAGCTGAATGTGCGGGAAGATATCTGTGTTTGGCAGTAGCCACGCCGCAACGGTCGGACAGCCGATTGCACTTATCATGTGGCTGTTAGCAGTATCGTAATTCCAACGCTGCGTTGGGAACTGCCAGCGACGGTTCGTATAATCTCCGCTTGGAGTTATATTTGTCTTCGTGTTCAGCGCAGTGCTTGTCAATTCATCCGCCGTTTGAATCTTGTTTGACATACCGAGGGTTTCGGACAAGGTCGAGTAGCTATCCTGCAGAATCGCGCTGATGACGGCGTTATTATTCGCTGTCGGCAGAATATATACACCCTCCACAGCAGCACCGATGGTGACATAGAAGGTGGCGTACACTGTCAGCACATCGGTATCTGTTTTCTGAATGGCGATCTGGTTGCCCTCGCTGTCCTTGAGCATGGAGTGCGTGACCAGACTGCCGTTGGAGGTGCTGTAGCCGAAGCCAACCTCCGTAATGTTCGCACCGACAAAATCTGCCGGAGACAGTACGATTTTTTTGCGGATATAGCTTGTAGGATAGTCCTTGACGGTATCCACCACAGAAGCAGCCCTTGCACCGAGAAAGGTGAACATCGAAGTGTCCGTGACAGCGGGAGTGCCTGTGCCTGTACCAAGATGGATATAGCCGAGCTTGGACGCTCTGCCGATCAGCCGTGTGAAAAACTGGTCAAGCACGATGTTGTAGGAGGTGACACGCTGTTTGACTTCTCCCGTTGCCGCATCGGTCACCTCGATATCGAAGCGGTTGTGGACTTTTGGTTTGATTACTCGTTCCATGTAATGACTCCCTCCTTATACGGGTACATCACCGACCATCGTCGCAAGGAGCGAGCAGGTATAGGTGATTCCGAGTGATAGTTCTTCTTCCTGTCTTGTTTCAGGATATTCGATGGCAGTGTTGACAAGCGCAGTTACCAGATAGCTGACCGTCATTTCCGGCTGGTCGTCCGTCACGTAATCTGGCTCAAATACAGCCGTGAAGTTAGGCACTTCCAGCGGACTTGCTTGTGGAGACAGAAAGCAGAGGCGGCTGTAGTTGCCGAGCGTAATGACCACCTTCTGCCGCGATGAAATCGGCACATCGGTTGTAATGCGGATACTGTTTTCGCTGACCACAGCAGCGGTTACCTGCGGACGGGTCGTTTCGACAACATCCGGTGTGACTGTTAAAAAGCCTTCCAATGCCCGCCGCTTCAGAAGCGGGTAATTGAAGGTGATAATGAACTCATTCCCGTTTTGGCGTTTTGTCTGTACGATAGAAAAGGTCGGGTATGTCATGCAGTTGCCGATATAGCAGTCGGCAAGTGGTGGAAAGCCGGTCGCATAAGCATTTTTATCGTCATACACACTGCGGTACTCGATCGGCTTTACGGTGAGTTGGCAGTCCTGAACAATCTGACTGTATACGCTCTCGCTTCTCACACTCTGTCCGACATAGGTGCGGGAGGACAGCACATATTTGAAGGTGCCGCCGTTCTCGCAGATGAAGCCGACACGAAAATCGTTGGTGCGGAATACGCAAAGAGAGGTATTGCCGCCACCAAGTTCCGACACCTGTCGCTCCGTTTCCCAAAGCAGCTCACCGCTTTCCTGCAAGCAAAGCGCACGGTAGTACACATTGCCACCCTTGAGATAACCGACAATCAGCCCTTGGTCGAGCAACGGGTCATCCGAGGACTGCCAACCGCGACAGACCGAGATTTCCGAAGCGCCTGTGGCAAGCGGTATCCGGGAAGCAGCATCCTGCCATTTCTGTACATAAAGCGTTCCGCTCTGCACGAAAAAGAGGTAGGGCATTTCTTCGGTTTGCAGGTAGTACCATTGCTTTGAAGTGTTTATCTGCCACGTGCCGTCAAATTCTATCGCCACATCCGTTGCCGCTCCGAGCGTCCAGATGTAGTTCCACGGATTGTCCATATACGACGGGAATTTGCGCTCATGAAGCGTCGCCGTTCCATTGTCGAGGCAAAGCGCATACGCAAGCGACGGTTCTTTTTCACCTTCGAGCTGCCGAATAGCCACATCACCGTAAGCGGCAGGAATGTCCTTGTGGATGATTTCCGACAGCAGCGTATTGGTGGTAGACTGCGTTGCCACCACGCGAAGATTCGGTTGGGCATCGTTGCTTTTCACCTGCAGGTCTTTCAGCAGCTTCTGCCGCAGTTCATACGGAAGCGTTCTCATTCCTCAGCCTCCTTTGCCAGCGTCAGCGTTGCCTTGAACCAGTCGCAAGCCATACGCTCCGAAAAGGACAGCTCGGTGATGCGCCCTGCATACAGACCGTGCTTGACCGAAACGGAAAGCAAAGCTGCTGTATCCTCCGCCTGTGACAGCAGTGTTTTTCCTTCGCGGTTGACATATGCCATGACTGTGTAGTAGACAGTCGGATCGCCAATGCGCTGAAGGTAAACGCCACCACTGAGAAGCGTTTGCTCGGTGCGGATGACTTCCTGTTTTTCTTCGAGCGACACGAAATGCGTGATGAGCGTATTCGTGTCTGTGTTTTTCAAATAACTCATACACGCACCTCCTGTCGTAACTGGTCGATGATAATATCCACAACCGATGCCATCTCGCCCTCAGAGTTGATGCCCTCCACGCGGATAACGCCGGTGTGTTCGACGGTTTTCTTTACATTGAGAGCACTATCGTTTGCGATCCTGTTTATATCAGAATCTATGTCCATGCTAAAATCCGTCGGCAGTGCGGTTTCCATATCATCCGCAATGTCCTTCATAGCGCCGTCGATGTCCTTTGCCATGTCGGTAACTGCGGTTACGGCGTCTTTGCCGTTGGTATCAATGGAGCCTGCGAGACCCTCGACCATCATCTTGCCAATCCAGCCCATCTCCTTTGACGGAGAGTGTATGCCGAAGAAGTCGCAGATGCCGTCCCAGATGGACGAAATCCAGCCGGAAACCTTGTCCCAGAGCCACGAAGCCAGCGACTGTATGCCTTGCCACAAGCCGGATACGATGTTCTTGCCGATTTCAACGACCGCACCGACAGCCTGTCCGAGCCCCTGCACGATTGCTGCGATGATTTGCGGCAGCGCCGCTACAAGTTGCGGAATGGATTTCACCAGTCCGACCGCAAGCTGAACGATAAGCTCAATGCCCATCTGAATGATGGCGGGCAGGTTGTCCGTGATAAAGGTGACGATGGTCGTTATAATTCGCGGCAGAGCCTCCACCAGCTTTGGCAGTGCGTTCAGAAGTCCCTCAGCCAGTCCCTTGATGATGGCAAAGGCGGCTTCGAGGATTTTATCCATATTGTCGAGCAGCGTATCTACAATGAGGATGATTGCTTCGACAATGGACGGTATCAACTCCGGCAGTGCGTCCGCGATGCCCATTGCCAGCGTTACAATCATTTGGATTGCCGCTTCGACGATGGCAGGCAGATTATCAAGAATGCCCTGGACGAGTGTCAGCACAAGCTGTAATGCACCCTCTGTAATGGCGGGCAGTGCCTCAATCAAGCCCTCAAGCAGCGTCATCACAATGGTGGATGCGCAATCGACGATGGTGGGCAGATTATCCACAATGGCATTTACGATAGCCATAACAATGTCCAGGCCGACCTGAATGATTTTCGGCAGGTGTTCCATAATCATGTCCGCAAGGCCACCGACCGTTTTGCCGATGACCTCGCTGATTTTATTGAAATCGTCTCCGGCATCTACAAGCCCGGAGGTAAACTCACCGAGCAGCTTTGTGCCGTCATCTGCAAGGTCTTGAAGCTGTGGCAAAAGCACCGTACCCATGACACGCTTTGCCGCTTCCGAGCCTTGCTTTAACCGCTGAACGGAGTCATCGAAAGCGCCCAGCTTGGCAATGGTTTCTTCCGAAAGCACCGCGCCCATGCGCTTTGCTTCATCGGTGAGTGCCGCGATTCCCTCGGAGCCTTGCGCAATCAAGGGATTTAGGTCTTGGGCGCTCTTGCCGAATAGCTGCATGGCGAGGGCGTCACGCTCGGTTTCGTTTGATATACCGCCAAGCGCGTCGATGACCTCCCAATACACATCTTCACTGTCGCGCAGATTACCGTTGGCGTCGGTAACCGATACTCCGAGCTGCGCGTAGGCATCCGCATATTTCGCGGAGCCATCGGCGGCGCTTGCCATCGACTTGACGTTCTTCGCCATAGAGCCGGTGAGCGTATCCAGCGACACGTCCACAAGGTCGGCGGCGTAGGAGTAGGCTTGCAGGCTTTCCACGCTCATGCCGGTAACTTGACTCTGCGTGAGCATATCGTCGGCGTAGGCGGCGGCCTCAACCGTCATATCCACGAGTGCCTTGCCAGCTGCGACCGCAGCCGTGCCGATAGCGGCAAGCGCCACGCCCATTGCCGTGCCGACACCCTTGAGGACAGAGCCGAGCTTACTGAATTTACCGCCGGACTTTTCAGCCTGATCGCCGGTCTGGTCGATCTCGTCGCCCAGCTTGTCCGTCTGCTTTGCGGTTTCCGCAGCCTTGTCGCCCATGCCGTCGATGGCTTTTTCGTTCTGCGAAAGCTCACGCTCCATGCCGTTGAGCTCTGCTTCGGCATTATTGAGCGCAACGACCCATTGCTGGGTGCGGCGGTCGTTTTCACCGAAGGAGTCGGAAGCATTTTCCAGAGCTTTGCGCAGCGTCTCGATTTTTTCCTTCTGCGCGTCGATTTGCTTGGTCAGCACCTCATTTTTAGAGGTGAGGGACTCTACGCTTTTTTCATTGGAATCGAACTGAGAGGTGGCGAGCTTCATCTCGCTGCCGAGTACCTTGAATTGCGAATTGATGTCGGCTAACGCCTTTTTGAACTCCTTTTCGCCCTCGACGCCAATTTTCAAGCCGAAATTATCTGCCATAGCTCACCACCTCCTTAAATCCCGCCGGGAATGATTTCGTCAATGTAATACTCGCGTTTTGGCTTCGCCAGCCCGTGGTATTGCTTGTAGCACTCCCACTGGTCGAGCAGATGACCGATAGGCATGAGCCACACCTCCGGCTCCGCCCGACCGAGGAGTGTAACGCCGTAAAAAATCAGTCGGGCAAACAGTTCTTCATCGCTTACCCGACCTGTGAGTTTTTTGCGTCCGGCTCACTTTCCACCTCACGCTTGGTGCCCTTATACATGGAATCCATAATGGCGTTTTTGTATTCAGCCAATTCAAAAGGCGAAGTCAGAAGCTCGACCGATTCCTCGGTGAGCAGTTCCTTCTTCGCATTCGGATTCTGCAGGTTATATACCAGCACGGACTGATTCGCCAGCAGCGTGATAAGCCACACGATTTCGTCCAGCGCCAGCTCGAAGTTTTCGGATTTCATCAGCTTATCGCCGAGATTGGACAGCCCGCCGTAGCGTTTGGCGATTTCCTTTGTCGCCTTGGTGGTGAGGAGCATCTCATACTCGTTGTTGCCGATTGTGATAAGTGCACTTCTTTCATCAGCCATTATGCGTTACCTCCTGTAAAAGTAGGCTCATACACCTGCGTATACCAACCTGTGATAACGGTAGCCGGAACATCGGCGTCACCCTCGGTGGCCTCCGCTTTCCACGGGTGCTTTCCGTTCTGATCAAGCTTGTTGCGGCGCAGCACGGTGCCTTCGATGGTAGGTGTAGAAAAGGTAATGCTGTCGCCCTTTGTGGCGAGATTCGTCGCGGGGATACCAAACTTCACACGGTAAAGCCAGAAGTAGCGGTATTTTCCGTTGGACTTCTTTGCTCGGAAGCCGATAGCCACGGGATCGCCGCCGTCCTCGGATGCCGCGATCACGACGCCATTGTCGTCTATCTTCGCGCCGGTCAGATCCTCGGCAGTGGTTTTGCCGATGTCGTCGATACCAAGCGAGAGCGTGCCGGATTTGAACTCCTTCACGACCTCGGCGGGACCGTCGTCGGCATAAAGCGTCGCCTCGGCAAGCTCAATGGAAAGGTCTGCCTGCATCGCTTTGGCGAGAGAAACGGGAGCGGCATAGGTTTCATCACCGTTTGCTCCCTCTGTGATTTTTGAATAATAAAGTCTGTCAAGACCGATTGTTGCCATAGAAATCAATCCTCCAATTCATAGTCTTTCGCCACATCAATGGCGTAATGATGATAGCCGGTGTCGTCCTCATGTCCGAGATAACGGCGGTCGGTTATCGTGATATCCGCATCCAAAAGGGCGCGGACAAGCGTGTTTTTCGTGCGCAGATAGTTGCCCTTGTCATAGAGGGACACTCGCACCTCCTGCGTTTCATGGTGAGGGCGGTTGTCCGCAAACAGCTCGAAAGTATCCGCCATTGGTGTGAACACGCAGTAGCGGTCGGGAGCGGAGTCCTTGAACACGCCGGTTTCCAACGGTATATGCAGTTCGCCGATAAGCTCCGTCAAAAGCGTGAGCAGAAAGTCCTCGTCGGTCGGGTCCTTAGCATACTGTGCCGTGACGGTCATGTCCTCCAGTACCCGTTCCGTTGAGGCGCTCCAGCCTGTGAAGGTATAGCCCTGTCGTACCGGGTCAGAGGGAGGGGTTACAGAACCTCCGCTGTCGACCATTTCTTCCTTCAGCAGCGTTCCGTCCCAATCCTGATAACGGACTGAATATTGCAGAACGCCTTCCTCGGCGGTAATTTCGATTTCACCCAAGCCCACATAGGTATTGCTTTCCTTGTAGCTGTCCTCGCAGACCACGCAAAGGGCGTCCGTGATAACCGCCTCGGCAAAGTCAAAGGTGAGCGTTGAAAAGGACGCCGCCTCAAACGTGCCGCTGGCGATGATCTGCGTTCTGGCTTTATCCGAGTAGACCGACACGTTCTTTGTCACATAGCCATGACCGGAATACTTGTTGTACAGTGTCAGCCGGGATATTTTGAGCGTGACCGGCAACTCCCACAGCCACCACGCGGGATAGGCGTCCTTCGCCGCCTCCCATGAGGTGGTTTCACCCTCTTTTATGCCGTCCGAGGCTTTCCACGGATAAGCGCTCGACGCTGTGTTTTCGGAGCTTGCGGAAACTAAGCCGTAGCCGTTGTCAGCCGAAAGAACGGGCTGTGTCCACGGAATCCAGCGATAGGAACTCATACGCCGTTCACCTCGCTCTCCAGCTTTGCCTTCATCGCCTCGATGCAGGCGTTTTTGCTTGCGGATTTCGCAGGCTTCAGGAACGGCTTTGCCGGTTGACCGTGCTTGCCATATTCGAGCACGCCCGCAATCATGGCATTGGCTTTTCCGTCAGAGCGCGGTTCGGAGAATCCGACCTTGACATTGAAGTTGCCGTCCTTATCCTGACGAGCCGCCGAAACGCCCAGTGCGCCGACAAGCTCGCCGGTGGAACGGCTTTCTTCCTTTGTGCCGCTGCCGATGACGGACTGCAAATTGGACTTGACCTTCGCTTTCACTACCTCGCCGCCTGCTTGTAACACGCGGGGCAGGATTTCATCTGTCCGCTCCGCCAGCCGTGAAACCTTCATAAGAAAATCCTCCGGCAGCTTATACGTTGCTTTAGCCACTGGGCTTCACCTCCTTCGCCAACACCTCGATATACATACCGCGGCCTTTCACATCTTCCACGGAGGTGATCTCAAAGCGACCATCGCCGTTCACGATTACCATAGCGGTCGTGACAGTGACGCCGGGAATACAGCGAAAACGGAAAAGGTCGGTGGCTTCGGAGAATTGAGCGCGATTCGCCCATTTCTCGTTGCCGTGCCGACCTTCCCGATAGGCTCTCACGGACGCGAGATCGATGTCGGTTTCTGTCGAAAAGCCCTCTGCATCCCTGACTTTTTCTTTGCTGATAATATCGATAAAAGTATTCATTTTGCCAAAGCTCATACTTACACCTTCCAATCCCGGTCGAGCCGCAGGAGCAGATTGACCGTGTTCCACACCTGCTGACCCGCCTGCACATTATCCGAAAAGAAGCCGCCCGTGCTGCCGTCCCGCGATTCGTAGAAATGGGACGACAGCATGATGACAGCCTGTTCGGTGGTAGCTGGCATGGGGTCGGTGTCGTACTTGTTTTCTGCTAAGTGCTGATAGCTCTCGGCATAACGGGTGGCGGCGGTGATGTATAGCTGCAAGAGTTCATCGTCCGCGTCGTGTTCCAGAATGAGGTTTGCTTTGACTTTTTCAAGCAGGGTAGTCATACCGCCGCCTCCTTTCCTTAAGCGCCCATCTGCATGAGCTGAATGCCTTCCGGCAGAATGACCTTGCCGTCCACTCGCTCGGTGGCGAGGAAGCCGACCTGACCGTTTCCGGCGTAAAGCTCGTTCAGACGCTGCACGGTGCGACCCATGCGGTCGGCAATCCAGTAGTTGGAGAAATCACCAAATGCGATAGGCAGAGCACCCGCTGCCACAGCCGGAGCGTAGGGAGAGGTGTAAAGCGGGTAGCCAAGCAGACGATCGGGTTGACCCGCCTGTACGCTGGGCTGCCAGAGGTAAGCGCCGTTGTTATCCTTCAGCTTACGAAGCGCGGATACCGTGACATCGCGCATGAGGAACACAGCGTTTCTGCGATAAGGAGATTTCAGCGCGTAGATGAGGTCGATCAGGTTGTCCACGGTGATTGCGGTGGGGCTGCCAGCCGTGACGCCCACAGTGCCGCCGGATGCCGTGAAAATACCTGTAGGCTGACCACTGCCGGTACCGACGCAGAAGGCTTCCTCCTCGGCGACGCCGAAGGCACGGGAAAACTCATTTGCGATGTAGCTTTCGAGATCAAACATGGAATCCTGAAGCAGCTCGATGCTTACCTTTGCAAGGTCGGTCAATTTGAACGCGTCGATGGTTTTCTGCGCGAAGGTCGGATTGCTCTCGGTGTACGCGGCGTTTTCAGGCGTCCACTGCGCGATGGAGTGGGTCGCCGCGATAGGAATTTTGCGTTCCGCAGAAGTCGTGATTACCTTTGCAATTTTGCGGATGATGTTCGCTTCCTCCAAGCCGGTCACAATCTGAGTCTCAAATTCCTCAGGCACAAGGAAGCCGCCGTCCGCGTCAACGCCCTCGCTCATCACGTTGTGGAGCAGAGTCTTGCCACGCAGCGCACGACCGAAATCCTCTTTGTATTCGTTGGTCGCTCTCGGACGGGTAGGCTTGGCGTTGCCGTCGGTGGGCCTGCCGGTGAGCGGAGTACTGGTGGGCTGCGCCATAGCAGCGTCACGCGCCACGCGGTCTTCCTCAATGGCGATCTGACGCGCCATTGCGTCCACATCCGCCACCATCTTTTCATAGGTGGCATTGTCTTCAGCGGAGAGAACATTTCCGTCCGCTCTCGCATCGAGGAACGCCTTTGCAGCGTCCCACGCCTTTGCACGCTTTTCACGCATTTCAAGTACCTTTTTCATAATAAAATACCTCCGTCAAATGTATTTACGGGCTTGCAGCTTCTGCATAGCCTCGGTGATGGAAACGCCCGCAGGCGCATCCGACTTCTTTTGCTCCACAGCAGGAGCAAGGGCTGTCTTTGTTTTGTGCGTAAGCTTGTTCATGAGCGAATTGGTGACAGCCCTGCGGCTGAAAGCAAAAACGACATCTTCGGAGTGGTCGCGTTTCGCGTCCTCCAAGATGCCGTCCGCAAAGCCGAGCTCCACGGCTTTATTGGCGTTCATATAGGTTTCGCCGTCCATGAGATGGGAGATTTTCGCCCGCGACTGCCCAGTCTTGATTTCATAGGCGTTGATGATGGATTCTTTGACCTCGTCCAGCATGGCGATGGCCTTTTGCATCTCCTCGGTATCGCCAATCGCGACAGTCAGCGGATTGTGAATCATCATTAGGCTGGTCGGTGCCATGAGCACCTTGGTTCCCGCCATCGCAATGACCGATGCTGCTGAAGCCGCAATGCCGTCAATCTTGACGGTTACGTCATGCGGGTAATCCATGAGCATGGCGTATATCTGTGATGCCGCCACGCAGTCGCCGCCGGGAGAGTTGATCCAAACGACAATATCGCCGTCGCCGGAAACAAGCTCATCCTTGAACATCTTCGGTGTGATTTCATCATCCCACCAGCTTTCGTCCGCAATGGTGCCGTCGAGATACAGGGTGCGGACGCCCATATCCTCATCACTGTCCCAGTTCCAGAAGTGCGTTTTTTCACGTGCTTTTGCGGGACTTCGTTTTGTTTTGTCCATCTGAGGTTCCCTCCGTTTCTGTTGTAGTTGTATTTGCAAACGCACCTGCGTCCTGCAGTTTGGTCATCGCACCGTTTATAAGGTAAAGGTCGCCGCCGAGGTCGGCAGGGATGCGGTCGAGGTTTTCAAGCTCTCGTATGTCATTTGCCGACATCCAGCCGTTTTGTCGAGCGGTCGCGTAG
>JAYFNU010000009.1:0-30490 GCA_034933305.1 Oscillospiraceae bacterium
TTGTCGTCGGCGCCGGCCGGCGGGGACTTGCGCATCTATCATAAGCCTTTTTCAGCCGTATTTCAATTGTAGAGTCCGATCGTTAAACGAAACTTAAACGGCGGGCATTCTTGACAAAAAGTGCCGCGCATGCTACCATAAATTCGACAATCAGCCCGTGGGGGAGTAGTCGGCGCGCCGCCGCGCTTCAAGTCAACACGCATGGCCGGCACTTTCGGTCTGGCTTGAATGAAATGACGAGACTCATGTGTAGTGGAAGCTTTAAATGCCGATGCTATGCACGGGTCTTCTTTATTGTCGTGAGCGAAACAAAACACCGGGGGAATGTATATGAAGTATTATTGTGAAGACGCGCGCACGGTCTTCGAGGCCGTCGGCGCGTCGCCGGACGGGCTGTCTTCGGCGGAGGCCGAAAAGCGGCTGCGCGAAAACGGGCCGAACAAACTGGACGAGGCGAAAAAGACGCCGCTCGTCGTGCGCTTCTTCCAGCAGATGGCCGATCCGATGATCATCATCCTGCTCGTCGCCGCCGCCATCTCGGCGATCACCTCCGCCTATTCCGGCGAGAGCTCCGCAGACGTGTTCATCATTCTGGCGGTCGTCGTCATCAACGCGGTGCTCGGCGTCTACCAGGAGAACAAGGCGGAAAAGGCCATCGAAGCGCTGCAGAAGATGGCCGCCGCGACGTCGAAGGTCCTGCGGGACGGCCATGTCTGTTCCGTCCGCAGCGAGGAGCTCGTCGCCGGCGACGTCATCGTGCTCGAAGCGGGCGACGCCGTGCCCGCCGACGCGCGCATCATCGAGAGCGCCTCGATGAAGATCGAGGAGGCGGCGCTGACGGGCGAGAGCGTGCCGGTCGACAAGATCATCGCGCGGCTCGGCTGCGCGGACGACAGCGAGGTGCCGCTGGGCGACCGCAGGAACATGTGCTATATGGGCAGCACCGTCGTGTACGGGCGCGGCCGCGCCGTCGTGACGGCCACGGGCATGGACACCGAGATGGGCAGGATCGCCGACGCCATCGCCATGACCAGCGAGGAGCGCACGCCGCTGCAGCGCAAGCTCGCGCAGCTGAGCAAAACGCTGACATGGCTCGTGCTCGGCATCTGCGTCTTCATCTTCGGCTTCAGCCTGTGGCGCGCGGGCTCCCTCGACGGGACCGTCGTGCTCGACACCTTCATGATCGCGGTCAGCCTCGCGGTCGCGGCGATCCCCGAGGGGCTCGCCGCCGTCGTGACCATCGTTCTGTCCATCGGCGTGACGAACATGAGCAAGCGCAACGCCATCATCCGGCGGCTGACGGCTGTCGAGACGCTCGGCTGCGCGCAGATCATCTGCTCCGACAAGACCGGCACGCTCACGCAGAACAGGATGACCGTCGTCGAGCATTACGGCGACGACGAGCCCCTGCTCGCGACGGCGATGGCGCTGTGCTCCGACGCCGAGCTCGGCGAGGACAACGCCGCCGTCGGCGAGCCCACCGAGTGCGCGCTCGTCAATTACGCATACAAGCTCGGCCTGCCGAAGACCGAGCTCAAGCAGGCGCAGCCCCGCGTGGGCGAGGCGCCCTTCGACAGCATCCGCAAGATGATGTCCACCGTCCACAAAAAGGACGGCGCCTATATCCAGTATACCAAGGGCGCGCCCGACGAAGTGCTCAAAAAATGCGATTGCTATTATAAAAACGGCGAGAAACTGCCGCTCGACGACGACGCGCGCAGGGGCATCCTCGCCGCCAACAAGGAAATGGCCGACAAGGCCCTGCGCGTGCTGCTCGCCGCGACGAAGAGCTACGACGCGCTGCCCGGGAACATGTCGCCCGAGGCGCTTGAAAACCACCTCTGCTTCGTCGGCCTCGTGGGCATGATCGACCCCGTGCGCGAGGAGGTCTTTGCCGCCATCGAGGAGTGCCGCAGCGCGGGCATCCGCCCGATCATGATCACCGGCGATCACAAGGACACTGCCGTCGCCATCGCGATGCAGCTCGGCATCATCGACGACCCGTCGCAGGCGATCACCGGCGCCGAGCTCAGCGACATCTCAGACGAGGACTTCCGCGACAGCGTCGACAACTACAGCGTCTACGCGCGCGTGCAGCCCGAGCACAAGACCCGCATCGTCAACGCCTGGAAGCAGCGCGGCTACATCACCGCGATGACGGGCGACGGCGTCAACGACGCGCCCTCCATCAAGAGCGCCGACATCGGCGTGGGCATGGGCATCACCGGCACCGACGTGACGAAGAACGTCGCCGACATGGTGCTGTCCGACGACAACTTCGCGACCATCGTCGGCGCGGTCGAAGAGGGCCGCCGCATCTACGACAATATCCGCAAGGCCATCCAGTTCCTGCTCGCGTCGAACATGAGCGAGGTGCTGAGCATCTTCATGGCGACGCTCATGGGCTTCACGATTCTCAAGCCCATCCACCTGCTGTGGATCAACCTCATCACCGACTGCTTCCCGGCGCTCGCGCTGGGCATGGAGAAGGCGGAGCCGCACATCATGGACCGCCGCCCCCGCTCCTCCTCCGACGGCATCTTCGCGAACGGCGTCGGCGCGGACATCGCCTATCAGGGCGTGCTCGTGACGCTCGTCACCCTCGCCGCCTATTTCATCGGGCACTTCATGGAAGCGGGCGTGTGGGAGATCACCAACAGCCCCGACGGCATGACGATGGCGTTCCTCACGCTGAGCATGGCGGAGATCTTCCACAGCTTCAATATGCGCAGCCAGCGCCTGAGCGTCTTCCGCCTCGGCAGCGAAAACCCCGCGCTGTGGGGCGCGTGCCTCGGCAGCCTCGCGCTGACGAGCGCCGTCATCTATATCCCCTTCCTGCGGGACGCCTTCAGCTTTGAAAAGATCAGCCTCGCGGAATACGCCGTGGCGATGGGCCTCGCGTTCAGCGTCATCCCGATCGTCGAAATCGTGAAATTCTTCCAGCGCGCCGCGGCGCGCCGCAGCAAAGCGTAAGACCGGCGGGCGCCCGCGCGAAGTTCGCGCGGGCGCCTTTTTTCGGCGCCGCCGCCGTGGTATACTGTATGTGCGCCGATCACGGAAACCGGGCGGCGCTTTCGCTTAAAATGAAAAAAGGAGCGAGGAATATGTACGACGCATTGATCATCGGGCGCGGTCCGGCAGGCCTGTCGGCGGCGCTGTACCTGTGCAGGGCCAACCTGCGCGCGGCGGTCGTGGGCAAGGACGGCGGCGCGCTCGAAAAAGTGGAAAAGCTCGAGAATTATTTCGGCTTCGAGGCGCCGAACGACGGCCGCCGGCTGCTTGAAGCGGGCGCGCGGCAGGCGAAGGCCCTCGGCGCCGCGCTGATCGACGGCGAGGTCGTCGACCTTACCTGGGACGGCGTCTTCACCGCGACGCTCCAGCAGGGCGAAACACTGTCCGCCAAAGCGGTCATCCTCGCGACGGGCGCCGCGCGCGTCGCGCCGCCCATCCCGGGCGTCAGGGAATTTGAAGGGCGGGGCGTCAGCTACTGCGCGGTGTGCGACGCCTTCTTTTACAAGGGACGGCCCGTCGCGGTGCTCGGCGCGTCGGAATACGCGCTGCACGAGGCGCAGCATCTGCTGCCCGTGGCGGGCTCCGTGACGCTGCTGACGAACGGGGCGCCGCTGACGGCGCAGTTCCCCGCCGCCGTCGCGGTCATCGACAGCAAGATCGAGGCGATCACCGGCGCGGAGACGGTCACGGGCGCGCGGTTCGCTGACGGCTCGGCCGCGGCGTTCGAGGGGCTGTTCATCGCGCTCGGCACGGCGGGCGGCAAGGAGCTCGGCGCCAAGCTCGGCGCCATGAGCGAGGGCAATTACCTGTCTGTCGGCGCCGACATGGCGACCACGGTGCCGGGACTCTTCGCGGCGGGCGACTGCATCGGCGGCGTGCTGCAGGTGTCGACGGCCGTCGGCGAGGGCGCGAAAGCCGCGCTGTCGGCCATCCAGTTCATCCGCAAAAACTGAGCAGAACAAAGGGCGCCGGCACTGCCGGCGCCCTTTTTATGCTTTCCGCGGGCCCTATTCCGCCCAGCCCCGCGCCCGCTCGACGGCGCGGTCGAAATTGCCGCACAGGCGCGCGCGCTGCGCGGCGTCGATCTGCGGCGAAAAGCGCCGGTCTTCCGTCCAGCGCGTCCTGATCTCCGCCTTGTCCTTCCACACGCCGACGGCGAGCCCCGCGAGCAGCGCGGCGCCGAGCGCCGTCGTCTCGGTGATCTGCGGGCGCACGATGTCCGCGCCCGTGACGTCGGCCTGGAACTGCATGAGGAAATTGTTCGCCGACGCGCCGCCGTCGACCTTGAGCTCGGCGAGCCTGCGCCCGACGTCCTGCTCCATCGCGCGGATGACGGCGTTCGACTGGAACGCGATGGACTCGAGCGCCGCGCGGATGATGTGGTTGCGGTTGGCCCCGCGCGTGAGCCCCACCATCACGCCGCGCGCGTACATGTCCCAATAGGGCGCGCCGAGGCCCGTGAACGCGGGCACGAGGTAGACGCCCGCCGTATCCTTCACCTTTTTCGCGAAATACTCGGTGTCCGACGCCTCGCGGATGAGCCCCAGTTCGTCGCGCAGCCACTGGATGACCGCGCCGGCGACGAAGACGCTGCCCTCGAGCGCATACTGCACCTGCCCGGGCGCCGTGCTCGCGGCGATCGTCGTCAGCAGCCCGTTCTTGCTGTAGCACAGCTCCTCGCCCGTGTTCATCAGCAGGAAGCAGCCCGTGCCGTAGGTGTTCTTCGCGTCGCCCTTCTCAAAGCAGGTCTGCCCGAACAGCGCCGCCTGCTGGTCGCCCGCGATGCCCGCGACGGGGATCTCGGTGCCGCCGTAATTGAACGTGCCGTAGACCTCGCTGCTCGGGCGCACCTCGGGCAGCATGCACATCGGCACGCCGAGCTCGCGGCACAGCGTCTCGTCCCAGCGCAGATTCCTGATGTCGTACAGCATCGTGCGCGAGGCGTTGGTGTAATCGGTGACGTGGGCGCGGCCGCCCGTGAGCTTGTAGACGAGCCAGCTGTCGACGGTGCCGCACAGCAGCTCGCCGCGCTCGGCGCACGCGCGGGCCCCCTCGACGTTGTCGAGGATCCACTTGATCTTCGTGCCGGAAAAATAGGCGTCGACGACGAGGCCGGTCGTCTTTTTGATGTAGTCCCCGAGTCCGCGCGCCTTGAGCTCCTCGCACAGCGGCGCCGTGCGCCGGCACTGCCAGACGATGGCGTTGTAAACGGGGCGCCCGGTGTCCTTTTCCCACACGACGACCGTCTCGCGCTGGTTGGTGATGCCCAGCGCCGCGATGTCCTTCACGCTGACGCCGCTGCGGGCGATGACCTCGGTGATGACGCCGAACTGCGACGAATAGATCTCCATCGCGTCGTGCTCGACCCAGCCCTCGTTCGGATAATACTGCGTGAATTCGCGCTGCGCGCTGCCGACGATGCGCTGGTCCTCGTCGAAGAGGATCGCGCGGGAGCTCGTCGTTCCCTGATCCGCGGCAATGACGTATTTTCCCATGGTCCGTTCCCCCGTTCGCGTTCTTTTCTGTTATTTTACCATAGAATTTCGGCGATTGACAGCGGCGCGGCGCAGGATTTTGCACAAAGATCGAAAAAGCCGTTGACAAAACCGAAAGCGCCGGGTATAATCGTGCCAATAACTTGCAAACCGGCTGTGAAGAGAAGAGTAGCACCGAACCGCGTCTCATAAGAGAGCCCGCGCATGCTGAAAGCGGGCAGACGAAGGCGGCGTGAACATGGTCTCCGAGCTGCGCGGCCGACGGAGAGATCCGCAGGCGGCGACGGGATCGCCCGTTACAGCGACAGAGTATATCGCAGCGATGCGCGTACTCGATGAGGCGTCCGCCGCGAGGCGCGCGCGAACCAGGGTGGTAACACGAGTGTCAGGCTCGTCCTTGTTGTACAGGGACGGGCTTTTATTTTTGTGTGAAAGAGGACGGAAAGCGTGATCGAACTCAGGGGCGTATCCAAAACATTCACTTCCGGGGACGGCAGCGTCGAGGCCTGCCGCGGCATCGACCTTTCGATCGCCGCGGGCGAGATCTTCGGCATCATCGGCAAGAGCGGCGCGGGAAAATCGACGCTCGTGCGCTGCATCAACCTCCTCGAGCGGCCGGATGCGGGCACCGTCACGGTCGACGGCGCCGAGCTCACGGCGCTGCCGGAAAAGGAGCTGCGCGCGCGCCGCAAGAAGATCGGCATGATCTTCCAGCACTTCAACCTGATGGACTCGCGCACCGTTTACGGCAACATCGCCTATCCGCTGCGCGGCGCGGGCCTCACAAAGCAGCAGGAGCGCGACCGGATCGAAGGCCTGCTCGAGCTCGTCGGGCTCGACGAAAAGGAGAACGCCTATCCCTCGCAGCTGTCCGGCGGGCAGAAGCAGCGCGTCGCCGTCGCCCGGGCGCTCGCGTGCGAGCCGTCGGTGCTGCTGTGCGACGAGTGCACCTCGGCGCTCGACCCCGGCACGACGGCCTCCATCCTCCGGCTCCTCAAGGAAGTCAACGCCCGGCTCGGCATCACCATCGTGCTCATCACGCACGAGATGGCCGTCGCGAAGGAGATCTGCGGCCGCATCGCCGTCATGGAGAACGGCCGCATCGTCGAGACGGGCGAGACCGCCGACATCTTCGCGAATCCCGCCGCGCCGGCGACGCGCGAATTCCTCAGCGCCACCGATCTCACGGCCCAGGCGCGCGAGCTCATCGAGAGCGATTCGCCCGTGCTCAATACGGCGGAAGGCGCGATCCTGCTGCGGCTCAAATACGGCCGCTCGAGCGTCCGGCAGGCGGTCATCTCCGAGATCTCGCGCCGCTACGGCGTCGACGCGAGCATCCTGCTCGGCAACGTCGAAGTCGTCGGCGACACGACGCTCGGCAACCTCGTCATCTCGATGACGGGCACGAAGCAGAGCATGACCGACGCCGTGCGCTACCTGTCGGAGAACGACATTATCGTGGAGGTGCTCAAAAGATGACGGCTTTTCTCGAAAAGATCATCCCGAACGTCATGGAAAAGCTCCCCGTGCTCTGGGAGAGCATCGGGCAGACGCTCGTCATGGTGTTCGTGTCCGGGGCCATCGCCCTCGTGTTCGGTCTCGTCCTCGGCGTCGTGCTCACGGTCACGAAGCCCGGCGGCATCCTCGAGCACAAGGCGCTCTACGCCGTGCTCGACAAGATCATCAATCTCTTCCGCTCCATCCCCTTCATCATCCTCATCCCGATGATCATGCCGCTGTCCCGCGCGGTGCTCGGCACCGGCATCGGCACGAAGGGCGTCATCATCCCGCTCATCATCGGCACCATCCCCTTCTTCTCGCGGCAGACCGAGAGCGCGCTCGCGGAGCTCGACGGCGGCGTCGTCGAAGCGGCCCAGTCGATGGGCGACAGCCCCTGGGAGATCATCTGGCACGTCTATCTGCGCGAGAGCATCCCCGGCCTCATGCGCGCGGTCACCATCACCTTCGTGAGCCTTGTGGGCCTGACCGCCATGGCGGGCGCCATCGGCGGCGGCGGGCTCGGCGATTACGCCATCCGCTACGGCCACCAGCGCCACCAGACCGACGTCATCTACGTCTGCGTCATCCTGATATTGATTCTCATCACCGCCATCCAAAGCGTGGGGGAATTGATCATAAAAAAAACAAAGCACTGAAAAGAAAGGAAAGAAAATCATGAAAAAGCTTCTTGCCATCGCGCTCATCCTCACGCTGGCGCTGTCCTTCGCGGCGTGCGGGAGCAAGACCGAAGAGACCCAGCAGACCGGCGACACCGCCGCCAAGCAGACCGTCGTCAAGCTCGGCGTCATCGGCGAAAACAACGAGTACTGGCAGCCCGTCGTCGACGAGCTCGCGAAGGAGGGCGTGACGCTCCAATTCGTCACCTTCTCCGACTACTCGCTGCCCAACAAGGCCCTCGCCGACGGCGAGATCGACCTCAACGCCTTCCAGCACTACAAGTACTTCAACAACGAGTGCGCCACGCAGGGATACGACCTCGTGGCCATCGGCGAGACCGTCATCGCGCCGCTGTCCCTGTACAGCGACTACATCAAGGACATCAGCGAGATCAAGGACGGCGACAAGATCGCCATCGCGAGCGACTCCACCAACGGCGGCCGCGCCATCAAGCTGCTCGAGAGCCTCGGCTTCCTCGAGGTCGACCCGTCTGTCGGCTGGGTGCCGTCCGTCAGCGACATCACGAAGTACAACGTCAAGATCGAGCTCGTCGAGCTCGAAGCGAGCAACATCCCCGCCGCGCTGCCCGACGTGACCGCCGCGTTCATCAACGGCGCCGTCGCCATCGACGCCGGCCTCAAGCCCAACGAGGACGCCATCTACATGGAAAAGCAGGAGGAGGGCAGCGAGAACCCCTACATCAACATCATCGCCGCCCGCGCCGAGGATGCGAACAACGAGCTGTACCTGCACATCGTCGACCTGTTCCGCTCCGATGCGGTCGCGAAGATCATCAACGAACAGTACGGCGGCGCGCTCGTTCCCGTCTGGGAATGACCCGTCCGGCCTGCTGCCGCAATCAAAAAATCGGGGGCGCGCAAGCGTCCCCGATTTTTTTTTGACACCCGCTTTACAAGGCGCCCGCCGCATGGTAGAATCAGTCCATTCGCGCGCCGTCGGCGCGCCATGAAAGGGAATCGCCATGAAAGCAAAAAAGATCGTTGTTCCTGCGCTCCTTGCGGCCGTCGTCTGCGTGCTCGCGCCGTGGTCGCTGCCCGTCGGGCCCATCCCCGTTTCCCTGGCGTCGTTCGCCGTCTATCTCGCCGCCGCCGTCGGCGGCCGCCGGGACGGCACGATCGCCGTCGGCATCTACATCCTGCTCGGCGCGGTGGGCCTGCCCGTTTTCGCGGGCTTCGCCGGCGGCGCCGGAGTGCTCGCGGGCGTGACGGGGGGCTACATCGTCGGCTATCTGCCCTGCGCGTTCCTCACGGGCCTGCTCATCGACCGCTTTGAAGACAAGCGCTGGGTCTGGCCCGCCGCGATGCTGCTCGGCACGGCGGCGCTCTATGCGCTGGGCACGGCCTGGTTCATCATCGAGACGCACAGCACCCTCGCCTATGCCGCTTCCGTGTGCATGCTGCCCTTCCTTCTGGGCGACGCGCTCAAGATCGCGGCCGCGAGCCTGCTCGGCCAGCCCATCCGCCGCCGCGTGCGCGGCGCCGCAAACGCCGGCCGCTGAGCGGCGCGGGCGCGAAGCGGTCTTCCTCTTCGATCGTCACGATCCTTTCACCGACCCCGATGCCGCAAAAGAGCTCCCGCCTGCCGTGGTGCAGGCGGGAGCTCTTTCTTTGCCCGCCGCGAAAGCGGGCGTCTGTCCGAAAATTTTCCGCTCCGCGGTGGCGGTCTATCGGGGATCGTCCGGCGCGGGCGGGTCATCCTTCCGGGAAAAAAGCTCGTACACCTCTTTGCTGATGTAGCAGCCCATCCCGGCGGCCGTCAGGTTGACCGCGCAGTCGAATTTTTCGATCATGCCGCCGACCGGCTGGATGAGGCCCTCCCAGTCCGCGCCCATCGCGGCACGCAGCCGCTTCCAGTCGGTGAACATGCGCACGGCGGGTCTGTCGCCCTTTCCCTTTATGGTGGCGAGAGAGAACTCGACGCCCGCGGGCACCACCGTTTTTCCGCTCGCGTCCGGGGCCGGGATGTTGCCCTTGTGCTTCATGGGGATGAGCAGGTTCGCTTTGAGCAGCTCCTGCCCCATGAGGCTCGTATAGACGGCCGCGATCTTTTCCGCGTCGGGCGTCTGCGGGCGCCCGAGCTGCGCCATGAGCAGCAGCCACCGCTCGAGATCCGGGTTCATCACCGGCCGCTCGACGGGCGGCACGCCGCCGGGATCCGGCGGCGCCGCGAGCGCCCGGCCGGGCAGCGCGGCCTGCAGGAAATTGACCGCGGCGGCCTGCGCGCCGTCGAGATAAAACGCGGCGCCCAGAAAATCGGAAAGTCCGCCGTCCGCGGCGGGGATCTTCCGTACCTCGAAGCCGTCCTGCGCATACTGCGGCGACAGGATCTTTCGGTACGCTTTCGTGATGAGCAGAATGACGGGCGGCGCACAGCGATAGGCGCCGTCCTTCGCGAAGGTCTGCGAGAACAGATACGGCTCGTCCGTCGCGGTGCTGAAGACGCAGCTGACGTCCCCCGCGGCAAGCAGCTTTTCGCGGAGAAGGCCTTCGAGGCGGGCCCCGGTCTGCGGGCCGCCGTTCGCAGCAGCTCCGCCCGGGGCGCCGCTTTGCCTGCGGAATATCCGCAGCAGCTCCGCGCAGTCCGTGGCGCTCAGCCCCTGCGCCGACGCGGGCCGCAGCAGATACGCGGCGTCGCGCGCGAGCGCGGCGCCGAGCGCGGCGGCGTAGGCGTCCCGCATCTCCGCGGCCGCCGTGCCGGCGGCGCACAGGACCGTGCCGCAGCGGATGGGCAGGCGCGCCCCGCTTTTAATGCGCAGCGCGGCGCGGCCGTCCGTCACGGCGGCGGCTTTCTGCCGAAGGCCGGTCTCGATGCCGTCGACCGCGGCCGAAAAGGTCTGCGCGTCGTCGTCGCCGAAATTGAACACCTGCACCGCGTCCCCCGCGCGGACCGTGCCCCGGACGGTCCCGACGACCACCAGATCCCCGGAATTCCCGACGGCGAAGCGATCCTCCGCGCCCATGACGAACTTCTCCGGCTCCCGCGCAGCGTCCGTGAACCCGTCCGTTTCCGGAAAAGACCGCGCGCGCCCGGCGCGATGAAAAAGATCCGCAAGCCCCATGTCCGCATGCCTCCCTGCGGCGCCGCGGCGCCGCTGATCCTCTCAAAAAACAAGGCCCTGCTTTTCGCGCAGGGCCTTGTTTTATCCCTGCTTGTGCAGCAGCAGCGCGCTCCAGCCGCCGTCGCGGCGGATGTCGGCCGCTGCAAAGCCGGCCGCCTCCAGCGCCGCGCGGACCTCGTCCTCGCGCGTGTCGATGACGCCGCTCGCGAGCAGCGCGCCGCCCGCGCGCAGCGCTTCGCGGAACAGCGGCGCCATCGCGATAAGCACGTCGGCGACAATGTTCGCCGTGAGGATGTCGTAGCCGCCGCCGATCTGCGCCCGCAGGCCCGCGTCCGCCGTGACGTCGCCGCACAGCGCCGCAAAGCGGCCGGGGCCGAAGCCGTTCTTCTCTGCGTTCTCCCGGGCCGTGCGCGCCGCGCCCGGCTCGATGTCGACGCCGAGGGCGCTCTGCGCGCCCAGCAGCAGCGCCGCGATGGCGAGGATGCCGCTGCCCGTGCCCATGTCGAGCACCCGCTCGCCGCCCCGCACGACCCCCTCGAGCAGCTCGAGGCACAGCCGCGTCGTCTCGTGCTTTCCCGTGCCGAACGCACCTGCGGGGTCGAGCGACAACACGCGCTCGCCCTCCTGCGGCGTATAGTGCTCCCAGGACGGGCAGACGACGAGGCGCGCGCCGATGTGCTGCGGCTTATAGTATTTCTTCCATTCGTTGAGGAACACCTCGTCCGACACGCTGCCCGTCTCGACGGTGTGCGGGACGCCCGCCGCCGACAGGCGCTCCTCCAGGAAGGACAGCGCCTCGGCCGGGTCGCCGCCGGCGGGGATGTAGATGTGGACGACGGCGTGCTCCCTGTCCTTCGCGAGCAGCGCGTCGTCGATGTAATCGACGATGCCGACGGTCGGCAGCACCGCCTCCATGTCCGAATAGTCCTCGATATAGATGCCGTACGGCACACTCATGTTGGCGATGGCGGCGGCGGTGTCGCAGTCGCGCGCCGCGACGCGCACGGCGATCTCAGCGTAATCCATCGGTTTCCCTCCTCGGCTCCTTCAGCCCTTCCGGCCGGACTGCCGGCCTTCGTCGTCCGCGGGAACAAAGCGCTCCGCGCGCATGCGCAGCCCGTACCGCGCTCGCAGCACCGCGATGCGCTTCATCATGTCCGACTTGTGGTGCGCGTCGAGCGCCGCCTGATCCCGCCAGCTGTCGATGAGCAGCACGGTCTCGGGATCTTCCGCCGGATAATAATATGCATAGCCGAGGTTGCCCGGCTCCCGGCGCACCTCGTCCGCGAGTCCGCACGACAGCATTTCCTGCGCGAACTTCCGCGCGCCGCCGTCCGTCCCGGTGTAAAAGACATGGATCGTCAGATGCTGCAGCTCGTTCATGGTCCCCCTCCGCCTCCGGTCTTTTTATCAGTATAGCACCAACCGCCCGCGCAGGCAAAGGACATCCCCGGGCGAATGCGGCCGCGCCGGCGCCGCAGCGGGCGCAGGCGGCATAAAAAAAGCGGGACGGCGGCCGAAGCCGCCGTCCCTGCCGGTGGACGTTATTCCTTGCCGAACGCTTTTTTCATGCGGTCGTTGAAGTTCTTGCGCTCCTCGTAGCTCCTGTCGGCGTTGAGCGAGCTCTCGAAGCCCTGCAGCGCGGCTTTCTGCTCGCGCGACAGCTTCTTCGGCACCTCGACGACCACCTGCACGAGCTGGTCGCCGCGGCCGCCGCCATTGAGATACGGGATGCCCTTGCCGCGCAGGCGGAAGGTCGTGTCGGTCTGCGTGCCGTCGGGCACGCTGAATTTGATCTTGCCGTCGATGGTCGGCACGACGATCTCCGCGCCCAGCGCCGCCTCCGTGTAGGTGATGGGCACCGTCACGTAGACATCGTAGCGCTGCCGCTCGAACAGCGGGTCGGGGCGCACCGACACGACGACGATGACGTCGCCGTTCGCGCCGCCGTTGAGGCCCGCGTCGCCCTTGCCGCGCACCGACAGGCTCTGTTCGTCGTCGATGCCCGCGGGGATCTTGATGTCGAGCTTGCGCTTGATCTTGACGCGGCCGCTGCCGGAGCACTTGGCGCAGGGGCTCTTGATGGTCTTCCCCTTGCCGCCGCACTTGGGGCAGGGCTTCGTCGTGCGCATGACCGAGCCGAAGATGCTCGAGGACTGCACGGTGATATAGCCCGTTCCGTGGCACTGGTCGCAGGTCTCGGGCGTCGTGCCGCGGGCCGCGCCGGAGCCGCCGCAGTCGGGGCAGACGTCCATCACGTTGATCGCGATGCTCTTGGTGCAGCCGTGGGCCGCCTCCATGAACGTCAGCGGCAGGCTCACGCGGATATCGCCGCCGCGCCGCGCCGCGCTCTGGCTGTTCTGCCGGGTGCTGTTGCCGCCGAAGCCGAAGCCCTGGCCGAAGAACGAGCCGAAGATGTCGCCGAGGTCGACGTCGAAGCCGCCCGCGCCGCCGCCGAAGCCGCCGAAGCCCTGGCCCGCCCCGTAGGACGGGTCGACGCCCGCGTGGCCGAACTGGTCGTACTTGGCGCGCTTCTGCTTATCCGACAGCACCTCGTACGCCTCGTTGACCTCCTGCATCTTCTTCGTGGCATTGGGGTCGTCGGGGTTGAGGTCGGGGTGATATTTCTTGGCCATCTTGCGGAACGCCGACTTGATCTGATCGTCCGTCGCGTTTCGGTCGACGCCGAGCACCTCGTAATAATCTCTTTTTTCCGCCATATATTTCCCTTTCAAAGGGCGGCGCCGCCGTCCCCGATGCGCGGGGGACCGCCGTCAGACTTGCGGGCCCCCGAATGCCGACGGCGGAAAGGAGCCGAATGGCCCCTTTCCTCCGTCTGTTCCGGCCTGCGGCCGGCGCTGTTCCGATTTACTGGACTTCCGTGTAATCCGCGTCGACGGGGCCGTCGCCCGGCTTGCTGCCGCCGTTGTCGGCCGCGGGGCCGGCCTGCGGGTTCTCCGTCTGGTGCTGGGCCGCCGCCTGCTGATACATCTTGGAGCTGACCTCGTAGACCTTCTGCTCGAGCTCCTCGCGGCGCGCCTTCATGTCGTCCTGGTTGTTGGCGCTGATGGCCGCGCGCAGGCTCTCGATCTTCTGCTTGATGGCGTCGGCATCCGCCGCGTCGATCTTGCCTTCCATGTCCTTGAGCAGCTTCTCCGCCTGATAGGCGGCGGTGTCGGCCGCATTCTTGCCCTCGACCTCTTCACGGGCGCGCTTGTCGTCCGCCGCATACTGCTCGGCGTCCTTGACGGCGTGCTCGATCTCGTCCTTCGACATGTTCGTCGAGCTCGTGATGGTGATGTTCTGCGCCTTGCCCGTGCCGAGATCCTTTGCGGAGACGTGCACGATGCCGTTGGCGTCGATGTCGAACGTGACTTCGATCTGCGGGATGCCGCGCGGCGCCGGCGCGATGCCGTCGAGGCGGAACATGCCGAGCGTCTTGTTGTCCTTCGCGAAATCGCGCTCGCCCTGCAGCACGTGGACCTCCACCGAGGTCTGGCCGTCGGCCGCCGTCGAGAAGATCTGGCTCTTCTTCGTCGGGATGGTCGTGTTGCGTTCGATGATGCGGGTGTTGATGCCGCCTTCGGTCTCGATGCCCAGCGACAGCGGGGTGACGTCGAGCAGCAGCAGACCCTTGACGTCTCCGCCGAGGACGCCGCCCTGGATGGCCGCGCCGATGGCGACGCACTCATCGGGGTTGATGCCCTTGAAGCCGTCCTTGCCGGTGATCTTGCGGACCGCTTCCTGCACCGCCGGGATGCGGCTGGAGCCGCCGACGAGCAGGACCTTGTCGATCTGAGAAGGCTCGAGCGCCGCGTCCTTGAGCGCCTGGCGCGTCGGACCCATCGTCTTCTCGACGAGGTCGGCGGTCAGTTCGTCGAATTTCGCGCGCGTCAGAGTCATGTCGAGATGCTTCGGGCCGTTGGCGTCCGCCGTGATGAACGGCAGATTGATCGCCGTGGACATAACGCTCGACAGCTCGATCTTGGCCTTTTCGGCCGCTTCCTTCAGGCGCTGCAGCGCCATCTTGTCGCTGCGCAGGTCGACGCCGTTGTCCTTCTTGAAGCTGTCGGCCATGTAGTCGATGATGCGCTGGTCGAAGTCGTCGCCGCCGAGGCGGTTGTTGCCGGCCGTCGCGAGCACTTCCTGGGTGCCCTCGCCCATCTCGATGATGGACACATCGAACGTGCCGCCGCCGAGGTCGTAGACCATGACCTTCTGGTCATTTTCCTTGTCGATGCCGTAGGCGAGCGCCGCCGCCGTCGGCTCGTTGATGATGCGCTTGACGTCGAAGCCCGCGATGACGCCGGCGTCCTTGGTCGCCTGGCGCTGCGCGTCGTTGAAGTACGCCGGGACGGTGATGACCGCCTCGCTGACCTTCTCGCCGAGATACGCTTCCGCGTCGGCCTTGAGCTTCGCGAGGATCATTGCGGAGATCTCCTGCGGCGTGTAGCGCTTGCCGTCGATGTCGATCTTGCGGTCGCTGCCCATGTCGCGCTTGATGGAGCTGATGGTGCGCTCGGGGTTGGTGATGGCCTGACGTTTCGCAACGGAGCCGACCATGCGCTCGCCCGTCTTGGAGAACGCGACGACCGACGGGGTCGTGCGCGCGCCTTCCGCGTTGGCGATGACGACGGGCTCGCCGCCCTCCATGACCGCCACGCAGGAGTTTGTCGTGCCGAGGTCTATACCGATGATTTTGGACATAATCTGAATTCTCCTTTTCTTATAAAACCGATATGTTGAAAGTTGTTGTAAACGATGTCATTCGGCGACGGCGACCATCGCCGGGCGCAGCACCCGATCGCCCATCCGGTACCCCTTCTGGAGCACCTTCGTGACGGTGCCGCTGCGCTTGTCGCCGGCCGCCTCGCGCATCACGGCGTTGTGCACGGCCGGATCGAATTCGCTGCCGAGCGCCTCGATCTCCTGCACGCCGAGCGCCGAGAGCGCTTTTTGAAACTGATCGAGCGTGAGCAGCACGCCCTTTTTGTATTCCTCGTCCGCGCTGTCCGCCTCGGCCGCCCGCTCGAGATTGTCGAGCACCGGCAGCAGCTTGGTGACCGCCGACGCCGCCCCGAAGGCGACGCTGCTCTGTTTTTCCCGCTCGGTGCGCTTGCGGTAGTTGTCAAACTCCGCCGCCGTGCGCAGCAGCCGGTCCTTGATGTCGTCGAGCTCCTTTTTCAGATGCTCGGCCTCCGGCCTTTTCTTCTTTTCCTTTTTGTGTTCCTCTTCTGCTTCCGCCTGCGGCTGCGCTTTGGCGTTCCCCTGCGGCTCCGCTTCCCTTTTCGTCTGCGGCTCCGCTTCGGGTTCCTGCGCCGGCGCCTGCTGCGGCGTTCCGGTTTCGTCCGCTTTCGCTTCCTGTTCCGGCTGCGGATCTTTTTTTATCTCTTTGTCTTCATTCATTCCAAAGGCTGCCTCCTTATGCCGGATTCGTCAGCGCATCGCTGATGTAATCGCAAAAATATTTGAGCCGCGGCACGATGAATCCGTAATTCATGCGCACCGGCCCCGCGACCGACAGCGCGCCGTAGCGCCCGCCCGCCGCGCGGTAGCGGCCCACGACGAGACTGAGATTGTTCATGCCGAAGGTCCCCGTCTCGTCGCCCACGAGGATCTTCATGGGCTCGGGGTAGTTGAGCCACCGGCGCAGCGACGACAGATCGGAGAACAGTTCGAGCAGCTCCCGGATGTGATCGTCGAGCTCCGGATAGGCGAGCAGCTTATCCTGCCCGTCGCAGTAGACGTGCACCTCGCCCGCGCTGCGGATGATGGCGGCCGCCGCCGAAATGACGGGCGCGCACGCCTGCGCGTCGGCGCCGAGAAAGGCGTCGGCCATCGCGATGAGCTGCGGCGTCACGTCCTCGTGCGACACGAAGACCATGTGGTCGTTGAGCACCGCCTCCACGCGCGCGATCTGCGCGTCGGAGAGCTCCCGCGCCGTGCGGCACACGCGGCTCTTGACGCCGCCGATGCTCGACACGCCCATGACCGCAATGTTGTAGCGGCCCGTCTTCATCACTTCGTAATGCGTGATCTGCACGTTGCCGCCCGCCGGGGTCGTGGTGATCGCCGCGAGATCCATCAGCGCCGACAGCGCCTTTGCGGCCTCCGCGGCCGCGCTGTCGGGATCGGAATCCATCGCGCCGACCAAGTCGCGGATGCAGGCTTTTTCCTGCTCCGTGACCGGCTCCGGCCGCATGAGATTGTCGACATAATAGCGATACCCCTCGACCGTGGGCACCCGCCCCGCCGAGGTGTGCGGCTGTTCGAGCAGTCCCATGGCGGTCATCTCCGCCATCTCGTTGCGCAGCGTCGCCGAGGAAACGGAGATGCTGTCGAGAAACTGGTTGAGGCTCTTCGAGCCGACGGGATCGCCGGAATCGGTGTGGAGCGCAATGATCGTTTTAAGGATCAGACGTTTTCTGTCGCTGATGTTCATACGCGCTCCTCCTTTTTTTGGTTTAGCACTCGTAATGCCTGAGTGCTAACGATTATCATTTTACACTATTTTCGGCGTTTGTCAACACCCGCACAAAAATATTTTTCGCGCCTTTTGACATCCTGCCGGTTATCGTTGATAATATACAGGAAAATATGCGCGGCAAAGGGGGCGTTTCGGTTGGAAAAAGCGGGGATCTATCTCCATGTGCCCTTCTGCGCGCGCAAATGCGCCTACTGCGACTTTTATTCGCTGCCCTACGGCGCGGACGCGGTGCGGCAATACGTCGAAGCGGCGTGCAACCAGCTCGCGGAATACGAATCCCGCCCCGCGGACACGATCTATTTCGGGGGCGGCACGCCCTCGCTGCTCACGGGCGGGCAGGCGGCGCGGCTGCTGGACGCGATGCGCGGCCGCATGGCCGTCGACGCCGGCGCCGAGATCACGCTCGAGGCCAACCCCGCGACGGCGTCGCGCGAAAAGCTGCGGGAATGGCGGGCCGCGGGCTTCAACCGGCTGTCGGTGGGCGTGCAGTCGACCGACGACGGCAGCCTGCGGTCGCTCGGGCGGCTGCACACGGCGCGGCAGGCGCTGGACTTCCTCGACGACGCGGCCGCGGCGGGCTTCGACAATATCAGCGCCGACGTCATGCTCGCCGTGCCCGGCGACGGCGAGGCGTCGGTGCGCCGGACGATCGGCGATCTCGCCGCCGCGCCGGTCAGCCACATCTCCGCCTACCTTCTCAAGCTCATGCCCGGCACTCCCTTTTATGAAAAAACGCCGCCCGGCATCCCGGACGACGACGCGGCCGCAAACCTCTATGAGCTCGCGTGCGCGCTGCTCGGGGAGAAGGGCTTCCGGCAGTACGAGATCTCGAATTTCGCAAAGCCCGGCCGGGAGAGCCGCCACAACCTCAAATACTGGAGCTGCGGGGACTATCTCGGCCTCGGCCCCGGCGCAAGCGCCTGCCTCGGCGGGCGGCGCGCCTGCTTCCCCCGCGACCTTCCGCTTTATCTCGCGGCCTTCGCCGCGCCGCCCGCGCGCGCCTGCGACAGCGCCGCCTTCGCCCGCCTCACGCCGGAGGGCGCGGTCACCGGCGAGGATTATCTCATCCTGCGGCTTCGCACAACGCAGGGGCTATCTCTGAAGATGTTGTACGATCTGTATAATATGCGGCTGGATGAAAGCCGCCTTGAAAAGCTGCGCCGCTGGGCCGGGGCGGGGTATCTGCGCTTTGACGGCGACGCCGTGCGGCTGACGCGCAGAGGATTCCTCGTGTCGAATTCGATCCTGTCGGAGCTGATTTAGGGGGGAGAACGCGATGGATGAAAAGGAAAGGGCGCTGCGGCGCTGGTTCGAAGCGTGGCTGACGAACGACGGCAGCTGCATCGGCGAGCTGTTCGCGCCGGACGCCGTCTACTCGGAATGCTGGGGGCCGGTGTACCGCGGCCGCGCGCAGATCGCGCGCTGGTTCGCCGACTGGAACGCCGGGGGACGGGTGCTCGCGTGGCGCATCGGACGGGTGCTGTGCGCGGGCGCCGGCGCCGCGGCCGAGTGGTATTTTGAATGTGAGCACGACGGGCACGCCGCCTTCAACGGCGTCACGCTCGCCGACTTCGGCGCCGACGGGAAGATCGTCTCGCTTCGGGAGTTCCGGTCCGATCCTGCGCACGTCTTTCCCTACGGGGACGCATAGCACGTTCCCCCGCGGCCTGTGCCGCGGCCGTTTTCGCGCAAAAAAGCGCTCCGGGCGTTTTGTCCGGAGCGCGTTCGTCTTTTTCGGAGGGGCCGGCGCCCGTCGCCGGTCAGACGTCCATCCCCGGCTCGGGGTCGATCTTTTTGAGCGCGCGGCAGGGATTGCCGCACGCGAGGGTCCGCGCGGGCACGTCCTTTGTCACGACGCTGCCCGCGCCGATGACGGCGCGGTCGCCGATGCTGACGCCCGGCAGCACGATGACGCCGCCGCCGAGCCAGACGCCGCTGCCGATCGTGATGGGCTTCGCGAGCTCAAGGCCCAGGCCGCTGCGGGTCCTGAAATCGAGCGTGTGCGTCGCCGTGAACAGCGACACGTTGGGTCCGAACATGACGTCGTCGCCGATGACGACCGGCGCGCTGTCGAGGATCGTGAGGTTGACGTTCGCGTAAAAGCGCTCTCCGATCTCGGTGAAGACGCCGTAATCGCAGTAGAACGGCGGTTCGATCCAGATGTCCGCGCCCGTCTTTTTGAAGAAAGCGCGCAGCAGCGAGCTGCGCAGCGCTTCGTCGTCCGGCGGCGCGCTGTTGTACGCGCGCAGGCGGCGCTTCGCTTCGAGCGAGAGCTGCTGCAGCTCCCCGTCGGCGGCGCTGTACAGCTGCCCCGCGAGCATCTTCTCCTTCTCTGTCATAGCAGCTCCAGGATCGTCCGGATGATCTCGCTCGATTCCTCGCAGTAGCCGCCCAGCGAGATGGTCTTGTCGAACTGGTCGTCCGCGCACTCGTCGGCGTTGTCGGACATGACCTTGATCTCAGCGAAGGGCATGCCGTTTTTCTGGGCGATATGCGCGACGGCGGCGCCCTCCATCTCGACGCAGACGCATCCCGTGCGCGCGACGATGTCGGCCTTGACGGCATTGTCGCTGATGAACTGGTCGCCCGTCGCGACGGTGCCGCGGATCCAGGGCCGCCCGAGACGATCGAGCGCGCGCGCGGCGCACGCGGACAGCCCTTCGTCGGGCGTGAAAAATTCCGCGTGGGGGGGATCGATCGCGGCGATGCGCATCTCGAAATCGTGGTAGACGAGCCGGTCGGCGACGACCGCGCCGCCCAGCGGCAGATGCGAGCAGTTGCCCGCAAGGCCGATGTTCAGGATCGCGTCGCAGCCGAACTGCGAAATATTGTACTGCGTCGCCGCCGCGGCGTTGGCCGTGCCGATGCCGCCGATGCACAGATTGACCTCGTGCTTGCCCATGCGCCCGCGCGTGACGGCCACGCCGCATTCCGTCGCCGTCACGACGTCCTGCATCTTTTTCGCGAGCAGCTTGATCTCATCCTGCATCGCGCAGATCACCGCTATTTTCATTTCTTACTCCTTATCGCTTATACGTTGAACCGGAACAGCGTCACGTCGCCGTCCTTCATGACATACTCCTTGCCCTCGCTGCGCACGAGGCCCTTCTCCCGCGCGGCGGCCATGGTCCCGCACGCGCGCAGGTCCTCGAACGCGACGACCTCGGCGCGGATGAAGCCGCGCTCGAAATCCGTGTGGATCTTGCCCGCGGCCTGGGGCGCCCTGGTGCCGTTTTTGATGGTCCACGCGCGCACCTCGTCGCTGCCGCAGGTCAGGAAGGAGATGAGCCCCAGCAGGCGGTAGCTCTCCCGGATGAGCTTGTCGAGGCCGCTCTCCCCGACGCCGAGCTCCGCGAGGAATTCCTTCTTCTCCTCGCCCGAAAGCGAGGCGAGCTCCTCCTCCGCCTTCGCGCACACGGCGATGACGCCCGCGCCCTGCCGCGCGGCGAGGTCGCGCACCTTGACGTAATGGGGGTTGCCGTCGGCGCCGCCGAACAGGTCGTCGTCGGACAGATTGGCGGCGTAGATGACGGGCTTCGCGGACAGCAGCGGCATGTCCGCGAGCACGGCGCGCTCGGCGTCGTTCGCGACGGGCATCTCCCGCGCGCTCTTTCCGTCCGACAGGTGCGCCGACAGGCGTTTGAGGAAGTCGAGCTCGGCCGCGAGGCTTTTGTCGCCCTTCATGGCCTTTGCCGTCTTGTCGATGCGCCGCTCGACGATGTCGATGTCCGCGAGGATGAGCTCGACGTCGATGACGCCGATGTCGCGCAGCGGGTCGACCGAGCCGTCGACGTGGATGACGTTGTCGTTCTCGAAGCAGCGCACGACGTGGATGACGGCGTCGACCTCCCGGATGTAGGACAGGAACTTGTTGCCGAGGCCCTCGCCCTTCGACGCGCCCTTGACGAGACCGGCGATGTCGACGAACTCGATGGTCGCGGGAGTGTATTTCTTGGGCGTGTACAGCGCCGCGAGCCAGTCGAGGCGCGCGTCGGGCACGGTCACGGTGCCGACGTTCGGCTCGATGGTGCAGAAGGGGAAATTGGCGGCCGCCGCGCCCGCGTTGGTGATGGCGTTGAACAGGGTGCTTTTGCCCACGTTGGGCAGACCCACGATGCCGATTTTCATATTCGTTTCCTTTGCATGCGATCATTCTTCAAATTTTTCTGTCGCTTACCGCAATTATATATTATAATTGGACGCAGAACAAGCGCAATCGCGCCTGGGCGCGCCGCGCGCGGTTTAACAGTTTATCTATAATTTCATGGTAACATATTATAATATCTTTAGGGGCGCCGCACATGCGCCCCGTCCAAAGGAGAACGCGATGGGCAAAGTCAGGATCCTCGTCGTCGACGATGAAAAAAATATCTGCGAGCTGCTCCGGCTGTACCTCGAAAAGGAGGGCTACGACGTCATCATCGCGTACAACGGCGCCGACGCCGTGCGCCTCGTGCGGGAGAAAAACCCGTCGCTCGTGCTGCTCGACATCATGATGCCGGGCACCGACGGCTGGGAGGCCTGCCGCCAGATCCGCGAATTCAGCAAGGTCCCGCTCATCATGCTCACGGCGAAGGGGGAGACCTTCGACAAGGTCATGGGGCTCGAGCTCGGCGCCGACGATTACGTCGTCAAGCCCTTCGAGACGAAGGAAGTCGTCGCGCGCATCAAGGCGGTGCTGCGCCGCGCGCAGGGCGGCGACGACGAGGGCGAGGTCGTCTACGACAAGCTCTCGGTCAACATCGTCCGCTACGAGCTCAAGGTCAACGGCGTCAAGATCGACACGCCCCCGAAGGAGCTCGAGCTGCTCTACCACCTCGCGAAAAACCCCAACCGCGTCTTCACGCGCGACCAGCTGCTCGACGAGGTCTGGGGATTCGAGTATTTCGGCGACAGCCGCACGGTCGACGTGCACATCAAGCGCCTGCGCGAAAAGCTCGAGGGCGTGTCGGATGAATGGTGCCTCAAAACGGTCTGGGGCGTCGGCTACAAATTCGAAGTGAAATAGACCCGGGAGTGCGACCATGCGCGACAGCCTGTTCCGGCGGTATATCAATATCTTCATCTCCATGCTCCTGCTGTGCACCGTCATGCTGGGGCTCGCTTTCCTGTACTTTTCGGCGCAGAACTTTTCCGGCGACAAGCAGCTCTCGCTGCAGACCGCCGCGGAGCACGGGCGGGATCTCGCGCTCGAGGGCGTCGTCCGCTCGCCCGACGGCGTTTACAGCTTCGATTCGTCCATGTCGGACGGCTTCCGCGCCATCTACGACACCTCCGGGACGACCGTTTTTTTCTGCGATGAGCAGGGCAACGTCCTGCTGTGCTCCGAGGGCGCCGCGTGCACCCATACCCAGCCGATGCCGGCCAAAATGCTCGCGCTCGCGCTCAAGCACGGCAGCTATGCGAGCGCCGGCTACTTCGACGGCGTGCTCAAGAAGACGCGGGGCCTGTTTTTGTACTGCGTGCCGGTGGTCGACGGCGACACGGTGCTCGGCTACGTCTTCGCGTCGACGCCCATCACCCCCATCTACACCTACCTCATCAATCTCGGCATCACCTTCCTCGCGTCGACCGGCGTCATGCTCGTCGGCTCGGTGCTCATCATCTACTATGCGACAAAGCGCCTGACCCAGCCGCTGCGCGAGATGTCGAACGCCGCGCGCAGCTTCGGAAAGGGCGATTTCAGCGCCCGCGTGCAGGTCGCCGGCGACGACGAGATGGCGCATCTCGCCGACGCCTTCAACAACATGGCGGAATCGCTCTCCGAACTCGAAAAAACGCGCCGGAGCTTCATCGCGAACGTTTCGCACGAGCTGCGCACGCCCATGACGACCATCGGCGGCTACATCGACGGCATCCTCGACGGCACCATCCCCCGCTCGCGCGAGAACCACTATCTGCAGATCGCCTCCGACGAGGTCAAGCGCCTTTCGCGCCTGACGAGCTCGCTGCTCGACATCGCGCGCATGGAGGAGGGCAACGATAAGGTCGCGCTCAAGAACTGCAACGCCTGGGACATCATCCTGTCGGTGCTGTGGAACGCCGAGCGGCGCATCAACGACAAGCACATCCAGGTCACCGACCTCGACGTGCGCCCGGCCTACATCCGCTGCGACCCGGACATGTTTTATCAGGTCATCTACAACCTCATCGACAACGCCGTCAAATTCACGCCCGACAAGGGCGTCCTCACCGTGCGCGTGGAGCCGGCGGGGGCCGTGACGGTCATCACGGTGCGCAACTCGGGCGACGGCATCGCGGTCGACGAGCTGCAGCACGTGTTCGAGCGTTTCTACAAGACCGACAAATCCCGCGGCCTCGACAAGACGGGCACCGGGCTCGGCCTGTATATCGTCAAGACCCTTGTCACCCGCATGGACGGCAGCATCGCCGCGCAAAGCGAGCTGCACAAGTACACCGAATTCATCCTCACGTTCACGACGGGCACCGAGGAAAAGGGCGCGCGCGCCCAAAAGAGTCCGCCGATGTTCACGACGCGGCAGCAGGAGACGCCGCCGGCGCCGGTGCGGGAGCCCGCGCCGCGCCCGAAGACGTGGCTCGAAAAGCTGGGGAAACCCTTCAAAAAAGGCAAATAGCGACTGCCGCCCGGCCCGCGCGCGCACAGCGCCCGCTTCGGGCGGCCTTTTTTGTGCGCCGTGCCTTGCGCGCCGGCCGCGGAAATTGATTTTCATCCCGATATTTAGTATAATAAATTATTATGCGATAAACACAGAGGTGCTCCTATGGTTTTGCTGTCTCCCTCGATCCTGAGCAGTGATTTTTCAAAACTCGGCGACGAATGCCGCGAGGTCCTTCGCGCGGGCGCCGACTGGCTGCACATCGACGTGATGGACGGCCAGTTCGTCCCGAACCTCACGCTCGGCGCGCCGGTGCTCAAATGTCTGTCGAAGGCCGTGCCGGCCTTTTACGACGTCCACCTGATGATCCTGCAGCCCGACCGCTACGCGGAGGATTTCTGCCGCGCCGGGGCAAACCTCATCACCATCCACGTCGAGAGCGAGGGCGACGCGCGCGAAACGCTCGCGCACATCCGTTCGCTGGGCGTCAGGACGGGCATCACCCTGCGGCCCGGCACGCCCGTGGGCGACGTCCTGCCGCTGCTGCCGCTGTGCGACCTCGCGCTCGTCATGACCGTCGAGCCCGGCTTCGGGGGCCAGCGCTTCATGGAGGATCAGGTGCCGAAGATCGCCGCGATCGCGCGGGAGGCAGAGCGCCTCGGCAAGACCGGCTTCTTCATCGAAGTCGACGGCGGCATCGACGCCCGCACGGCGCCGGTCGTCACCGCCGCCGGGGCGAACGTCCTCGTCGCGGGCTCCGCCGTTTTTGCGCAGCCCGACCGCGCCGCCGCCGTGCAGGCGCTGCGCGCGGCGTGCGCACAATAAGAAAAAAGAGGCATCCATGGCAAAACAAAAGACACGAGAACTTCACAGATCCTTCCGGCCGTGCCGCGATTATCTCATCGCGCTGCTGCCGCTGATGGTCATGTCCGTCTATCTCTACGGGCTGCGCCCGCTCATCATTTTCGGCATCACGCTGGCGCTGACGTTTCTGTGCGATCTGCTCGCCGCGGCGCTGCGGCACCTGCCGTTCGATCCCAGCGATCTGTCGAGCTATGTCTTCGCGTTCATCTACGTGCTGATGCTGCCCGCTTCGGTCCGCTATGAGATCGTCGTGGCGGGCGTCGCGTTCACGGTGCTGCTCGGGAAGCACGCCTTCGGCGGCTACGAGCGTTACCCGTTCCATCCCTCGGCCTTCGGCTTTGCCTTTGCGGCCGTCAGCTTCTCCGACGAGATCTTCCGCTATCCGAAGCCCTTCAGCGCCATCGGCATCGGGCTCGACAGCGGCGCCACGCTTTACGCGGGCGTCGCGAGCTCGCTCAAATACGGCGGCATCCCCAACATCGACACCGTCGACCTGTTCATCGGCAACTACGAGGGTCCCATGGGCACGACCTTCTGTCTCATCATCCTCGCGTGCATGATGCTGTTCTTCGCCCACCGCACCATCAGCGCGCGCATCACGCTGTCGTATCTCGCGACGTGCGCGGCCTGGGCGGCGCTGTTCCCGCGCATCCAGACGGGCCCGCTCGAATCGGCGCTGTACGAGCTGTTCTCCGGCGCGGTCATCTTCTGCGCCGTGTTCATGGTGCCCGAGCCGTCCAACTCGCCCAAGCGAAAGGCCGCGAAACTGCTTTACGGCTTTGCGCTGGGCGTCGCGACGATGATCTTCCGCACCTACGGCGTGTTCGAGACGGGCGTCTGCTTCGCGCTGCTGCTCATCAGCCCGCTGTCGCCGGCGTTCGACCGCCTCGTGGAAAGAAAGCGCGGCGTCAAGCGCAGCAAGGGAGGCGCCCAATGAAACCGAATCGTCATTCGAGAGTCGGCCTGCCGCTCAATGCGGCGCTCAAGCACGACCTCGTCTTCTTCAACAATCCCATCCTCATCCAGGGGCTCGGGCTGACGCCCGCCATCGCCGCGACCACGACGCTCAAGAACGCGCTCGTGCTGTCGCTCGCGCTGCTCATCATCATCACGCCGACGCGCGTGCTCGCCGAATCAGTCCTGCGCGCGGCGAAGCTGCCGCGCATGCGCGGCGTCGTCTACGCGCTCATCTCCGCGGTCGTCTACATCCCGGCCTTCTCCTTTGTTTCCCTCGTGCTCGGCTACGATGTCGCGGGGCCCGGCATCTATCTGCCGATGCTCGCCATCGACGGGCTCGCCATCTCCCGCTCGGAGATCCCGGCGCGCGAGCCGGTCACGGTCGCGCTCAAAAACGGCCTGCTGACGACGCTCGGCGCGTCGCTCGTGCTCATCGTGCTCGGCATCGAGCGCGAGCTGCTCGGGGCGGGCACGCTGCTCGGCGTGCAGATCTTCCCGCGCGCGCCGCTGAGCGTCGCGGGCACCATCGCCGGCGGCTTTATCGCCGCGGCGGTCCTCGCCGCCTTCTTCCAGTGGTGCGCCGGCATCTACAAGCGCGAGCGCTTCGTCATGGAGGTGGAGAAGCATGATTAACATCGTCTGGCAGTCGGTCCTGTCCTTTTTCTCGCTCGCGCTCATCGCCGTGACCATCCAGAACACCGTGCTCGCGCGCGCGCTCGGCGTCAGCCGCCTCATCTCGCTCGTCGACGACACGACCGACACGCTCATCTTCGGCCTGCTCATGATGCTCGTCACCGTCATCGCGGGCGTGCTCAACTACTTCGTCTATTCCCTGTTCATCGTCAACAGCGCCTGGATCTCGTATATACGCCCGCTGAGCATCGTCGTGTGCATGGTCCTCAGCTACATGCTCGTCTATGTGCTCGCGGTCAAGTTCGCGCCCTACGCCCACATCGAAAAGGCGGTCGGCGAGCTCGCGCCCGCGACTTTCAACTGCACCGTGCTCGGCACGCTCATCCTCACCACGAGCCGGCAGCTCCCGCTGCTCGGGACGATCGGCTTCGCCATCGGCACGAGCATCGGCTACGTCCTCGCGGTCTTCCTCGTCACCGAGGGCCAGCGCAAGCTGCAGAACGACGACATGCCCGCGGCGTTCAAGGGCCTGCCCGCGACGCTGCTGTATCTCGCGGGGCTCGCGTTCGCCGTTTACGGCCTGACGGGCTACTCCTTCTCCTTCTGATCTTTCGGTTTTCCCGTGAAAGGATCCCCATGAAGAAACAGACCTTCGCGAATCTGATGATGCTCGGCGGCGCCGTGATCTGGGGCGCCGCCTTTGTCGCGCAGAGCATCGGCGCCGACCACGTCGGCCCCTTCGCCTTCGGCGGCATCCGCTTCCTGCTCGGGGCGCTCGTCGTGCTGCCGGTGCAGCGGCTGCGGGACCGCAAAAAGCCGCGCGGCTGGGACAAGGCCCCGACCTGGGAATACGTCCGGGCCGGCGGCATCTGCGGCGCCGTGCTGTTCGCGGCGGCGGCCTTCCAGCAGTACGGCGTCGGCCGCACGACCGTCGGCAAGGCCGGCTTCGTCACCGCGCTGTACATCATCCTCGTGCCGCTGTTCGCCTTTGCGCTTTACCGCAGACGTCTCGGCGGCCGCGTGATCGCGGCGGCCGCGACCGCCGTCGCCGGCATCTACCTGCTGTGCATGACGTCGGGGACCTTCTCCGTCAGCACGGGGGACGTTTACGTCTTTATCGGCTCGGTGTTCTGGGCCGTGCAGATCCTCATGATCGAGCGCTTCACCGCCGATCTCGACGGCCTCAAATTCGCCTTCGCGCAGTTCATCTCCTGCGCGGCGATCAATCTCGTCTGCATGGCGCTCTTCGAGCGCCCCGCGCTGTCGGACATCCTCGCGGCCGCGCCCGCGCTGCTCTACTGCGGGCTGCTGTCCGTGGGCGTCGCCTTCACCATCCAGGCCGTCTTCATGAAATATACCGAGCCCACCGTCGCCTCGCTCATGATGAGCGCCGAATCGGTCTTCAGCGCCATCTTCGGCTTCCTCATCCTGCACGAGACGCTGACGGCGCGTCAGCTTTTCGGCTGCGTGCTCGTCTTCTGCGCCGTCGTCCTCGCCCAGCTGCCGCAGCGGCGCGACGCCCGGCCCGCCGCGCCCGCGCAAATGTGACTTTTTCAGCTATTGACTATTTTTCGGGAAGCGGAATATAATGACAACAGAAGCAGAAAGGAAAGGAGATATACAACATGGCAAACAATCTGAAGGGAACAAAAACGGAGGCCAACCTCCTGACGGCATTCGCCGGTGAGAGCCAGGCCCGCAACAAGTACGACTATTTCTCGAGCCAGGCCCGCAAGGACGGTTACGTCCAGATCAGCAACATCTTCGCCGAGACGGCCGGCAACGAGCGCGAGCACGCGAAGCTGTGGTTCAAGCTGCTCAACGGCATCGGCACGACGCCGGAGAACCTGAAGGCCGCGGCGGCCGGCGAGCATTACGAGTGGACCGAGATGTACGCCGAGTTCGCGAAGATCGCGAAGGAGGAGGGCTTCGACGTCATCGCGAAGATGATGGAGGGCGTCGGCGCCGTCGAGAAGCATCACGAGGAGCGCTATCTCGCGCTGCTCAAGAACCTCGAGGAGGGAAAGGTCTTCAAGAAGGACGGCATCGTCGTGTGGAAATGCTCCAACTGCGGACACATCCACATCGCCGAGAACGCCCCGGAGATCTGCCCTGTCTGCGCGCATCCGCAGGCCTATTTTGAGCTGAACAGCGAAAATTACTGAGCGAAAAAGCGCCGGCATCCGCCGGCGCTTTTCTTTTATCGACACGCGAAGGGAAAGGAGATCACCATGCCGGGAACCAAAGCCAACTATTTCAGGACTTCCGACGACGCCGTCCTCTACTTTGAAGACCACTGCCCCGAAAAGGGCAGCCCCATCGTGCTCGTGCCGGGCTTTTGCTGCTCGACGCGCTTTTTCGACAACAACATCGCCGGCCTCTCGCGGCAGCACCGCGTCATCGTCTTCGATCCGCGCGGGCAGGGCTGCTCCTCCAAGGGACTGCAGGGGCACACCATCGCGCGCAACTGCACGGACATCAGGGAGCTGCTCGACCACCTCGGCGTCGAGGGCGCCACGCTGCTCGGCTGGTCGATGGCGGGGCAGTTCATCGTCCGCTATTTCGACATGTTCGGCGCGCACCGCATCCGGGCCTGCGGCCTCATCGACTGCCCGCTGGGCGCAGCGCAGGACGAGCCGTGGAACGCGCACGGCCTCAAGGGCTTCAACATGGATCTGTTCAACGACCACCTCAAGATGAGCTACACCGGCTACGCCGGCTACTGCGAGTTCTTCTCGCATCTCATGTACGACGGGAACGACGACAGCAAGGTCGATTGGTGCACGGCCGAGCTGCTCAAGACGCCGGCGTGGATCAGCTTTGCGATCTACAGCGACATGGTCATGCAGAACGGCTACGAGCTGCTCAAAAAGATCAGCATCCCGATGGTCTTTTTCGGCGCCGACGGCAAGGTGACCGCCAACGGCAAGGCGCTCGCGTCGAAATGGTACCCCGAGGCGGCGGCCGCCTCCCCCTACAAGGAGAGCTATCCCTTCGAGCACGGCGGCCACGTCTTCTTCGACTGCTTCCCCGATGAATTCAACGAAAAGCTCCTCGCCTTCGTCGACAAGGTCGCCGGTCTGTGACCGAAAAGCCCGGGGCCGCGCAGCGTCCCTGCGCGCCGGGACCGAAGCCGCCGCGGATGTCCTGCATCCGCGGCGGCCTCTTGCTGTACCGCCGGCCCCCGGTTTGCGCGCGCGGCAGATAGAACTTGTTAAACGCATATAAAATAGTGTAAAATAGTCTATATCTATAGACCGGGAGAAAAGATGCGGCAGCTCGAAGGAAAAGTGCGCAAGGCGCTCGATATGTATGATATGCTCGGCGCGGGAGACCGCGTCGGTGTCGGCGTGTCCGGCGGCAAGGATTCCCTCGCGCTGCTGTGCGTGCTCGCCGCGCTGCGCCGCTACTACCCGAAGCCCTATGAGCTCGTCGCCTTTTCGCTCGACCCCTGCTTCGGCGGCATCGAGACCGACTTCGCGCCCGTCACGGCGCTGTGCGGCAGCCTCGGCATCGAGCACGTCGTCAAGCGCACCAACCTCGGCGAGATCGTCTTCGAGACGCGCGAGGAGAGCAATCCCTGCTCGCTGTGCGCGCGCATGCGCCGCGGCGCGCTGCACGATCTGTGCGTCGCGAACGGCTGCGGAAAGCTCGCGCTCGGCCACCACATGGACGACGCGGTCGAGACGCTGTTCATGAACCTGTTCCACGAGGGGCGCATCGCCTCCTTTTCCCCGAAGAGCTATCTCTCCCGAAAAAACATAACGCTCATCCGGCCGCTCGTGCTGTGCACCGAAGCGGAGGTGCGCAACGCGGCCGCGCGCGCCGCGCTGCCGGTCGTCAAGAGCCGCTGCCCCAAGGACGGCTATTCCGAACGCCAGCGCATGAAGGACTTCATCGCCGAAAAGGAGGCCGAATACCCCGGCTTTCTGCAGCGGACCTTCACGGCCATGCAGAGCGCGCATGTCAGCGGCTTTTGACTATGATGGAAGAACAAAACGACAAACGAGAATTCACCGCCGGCGACGCCGCGCTGCTCGGGCGCAACACGCTCGCGCCCGCGGAGCCGTCCGGCGATCCGCCGGCCGCAGCGCCCGCCGGAAGTCCCGCCGCAGACGGCGGCCCGGACGCGGCGGCCGAAGCTGCCGCCGACGGGAGCGCCGCGCCGGACGCCGCACCGCCCGCCGGCGAAGGCGCGCCCGGCGAT
>JAYFNU010000010.1:0-80600 GCA_034933305.1 Oscillospiraceae bacterium
CACAGTTTACGGAGGCGTTTGCGCGGCGGGGTTTTCAGGGTGTGGTCACACCCTGAACCGCCGAGGGGTGTGGGGGCCATCGGAAGCCCCCACGCTTTTGGTACTTTTCTCGCAGAAAAGTACGACCTCCGCTCCCATTCGCGCGCCCTATGCACATCGCTCGAATGAAAATGTCCTATTCGCGCGCCCTATGCACACCGTTCGAATGAAAATGTCCTATTCGGGCGCCCTATGCACACCGTTCGAATAAAAATGTCCTATTCGCGCGCCCGGCGCACACCGTTCGAACGAACCGCGCCACGAAAAACAGGGCGGAAAATCCGCCCTGCTTTTTTATTTGTCGTCTTCGGGCGCATCCCCGCCCGGAATCTCTTCCTCATCGAGGTCATCGAGGTCGTCGGTCTCCGCCTCGATCTCCTGCGTCTGCTCCGCCTGCGCATCCGCCGCGGCGGCCGCCTGTTCGGCGGCAAGCTCCTCGGGGGAAAGCAGATCGGGCTTTTCGACGTCCTCTTCCTCGCTGCGCTCGGCGCGCGCGACGGTGACGACGCGGTCGTCGTCCCCGAGGCGCATCGCGCGCACGCCGCCGCCGTAGCGGCTCTGCACGGCGATGTCCTCGGCGTGCATGCGGATGATGATGCCGTTCTGGCTGATCAGGATAACGTCGTCGCCGGCGTCGACGGCTTTCACGCCGACGACGGTCGCGCCGTTCTTGCAGTCGTAGTTGCGGATGCCGAAACCGCCGCGCTTCTGCAGGCGGTAATCCTCGGCGCGCGACAGACGTCCCTTGCCGGCGTCGGTGACGGTCAGCAGCAGCGCGCCGGGGCGCACTGTCGCCATGCCGACGACCTCGTCGCCCGGGCGCAGCGTGATGGCCTTGACGCCGCGCGCGGTGCGGCCCATCGGGCGCGCGCCGCTCTCGTGGAAGCGGATGGCCATGCCGTGCTTCGTCGCCACGACGAGATCGCAGCCGCCGTCGGTCAGACGGGCCCAGGCGAGCTCGTCGCCCTCGTCGAGCGTGATGCCGTAGACGCCGGTCTTGCGGATATTGGCATAGAGCGACAGCGGGCTGCGCTTGATGATGCCCGCGCGCGTGACCATGACGATGTACTCCGCGCCGTCGAAATCGCTCACTCGAATGACGGAGGAGACCTTTTCGTCGGGCAGCAGCGGCAGCAGGTTGATGATGTTGACGCCGCGCGCCGCGCGCGAGCTCTCGGGGATCTCGTACGCTTTCATCTTGTACACGCGGCCCATCGACGTCATGAACAGCAGATAGTCGTGCGAGGAGGTGATGAACAGCTCCTCGACGAAGTCCTCGTCGCGGCGCGTCATTCCCTGGATCCCGCGGCCGCCGCGCTTCTGGCTCTTGTAGACGTCGGTCGGCTGGCGCTTGACGTAGCCGAAATGGGTCAGCGTGACGACGCAGTTCTCCTCGGGGATGAGGTCCTCGATGTCGACCTCGCCGGAGACCGCGGCGATCTCGGTGCGGCGGTCGTCGCCGTACTTCTCGCGCACCTCGTCGTTCTCCTGCTTGACGATGGCGACGAGATGGTGCTCGTTCGTGAGGATGTCCTGATACTCGGTGATCTTCGCTTCGAGCGCGGACAGCTCGTTCTCTATCTTGAGGATCTCGAGCCCGGCGAGCTGGCCGAGACGGAAAGCCACGATGGCCGTCGCCTGCGGGTCGTCGAAGCCGAACTGCTCCATGACGGCCGCCTTCGCCTCGGGCACGCCGCCCTTGCACGCGCGGATGGCGGCGATGATCTGGTCGACGATGTCGACCGCGCGCGCGAGTCCCTCGAGGATGTGCGCGCGCTCCTGCGCCTTGCGCAGATCGAACTCGGTGCGCCGGCGGATGACCTCCTTCTGGAAGTCGATGTAGCTCTGCAGGATCGTCTTGAGGTCCATGACCTTCGGCTCGCCGTTTTTGAGCGCGAGCATGATGACGCCCACGGTGTCCTGCAGCTGGGTGAACTGATACAGGCGGTTGAGCACGACCTGCGCGTTGGCGTCGCGGCGCAGATCGACGAGGATGCGCATGCCTTCGCGGTCGGAGGCGTCGACGAGATCGACGATGCCATCGACGCGCTTGTCCTTGACGAGGTCGGCGATGCTCTCGATGAGCCGCGCCTTGTTGACCATGTAGGGGATCTCGGTGATGACGATGCGCTGGCGGCCGTTCTTCTGCTCCTCGATCTCGGCCCGGCCGCGCAGGATGATCTTGCCGCGGCCCGTCGCGTACGCCGCGCGGATGCCCGCGCGCCCCATGATGATGCCGCCCGTCGGGAAGTCCGGCCCGGTGATGTAATTCATCAGGTCGAGCGGCGCGCAGCCGGGGTTGTCGATGAGGAAATCGACGGCGTTGCACACCTCGCGCAGGTTGTGCGGCGGGATGTTGGTCGCCATGCCGACGGCGATGCCCGTCGAGCCGTTGACGAGCAGGTTGGGGATGCGCGACGGCAGCGCCACGGGTTCCTTGCTCGTGTCGTCGTAGTTCGGCACGAAATCGACCGTGTCCTTGTCGATGTCGCGCAGCATCAGCTCGCAGATGCGGCTCATGCGCGCTTCCGTGTAACGGTAGGCGGCCGGAGGGTCGCCGTCGACGGAGCCGAAGTTGCCCTGTCCCTCGATGAGGGGATAGCGCATCGAGAACAGCTGCGCGAGGCGCACCATCGCGTCGTAGACCGACGCGTCGCCGTGGGGATGGAACTCGGCGAGCACGTTGCCGACGATGTTCGCCGACTTGCGCGTCGGCTTGTCGTGCGTCAGGCCGTTCTGCTCCATCGAATAAAGGATGCGGCGGTGCACCGGCTTGAGGCCGTCCCGGACGTCGGGCAGCGCGCGCGACACGATGACCGACATCGAATAGTCGAGAAAGCTCTTTTTGATCTCTTTTTCGATGTCGACCTCGAGGATCTTTTCGTTTTCAAAAATATTGCGGTCCTGTTCCATTCTCTGCTCCTTGCGGGGGCTTCAGCGCCCCTTTGTGTTACATCCAGCCGTGTTCCCTGTACTGCCGCCCGAGCCGCCCGCGCAGCTCCTCGAGCAGCGCTTCGGGCACCTGCTTGCGCGGCACGCACGCCGCATCGTATTCCGTCCGGAACCGGACGGCCAGCGCGCCGGCGTCCGCGCCCGTGATCGCGTCGTTCCGCGCGCTGAAGACGGGGCTTCCGTTTTCGGCGATGACGACGGCGTCCTTCAAAAAATCGACGGTCAGCGGCCGCGCCATGATCTCCTTCGCCTTCTGCTTCGTCTTCCGGTCGAGCATGAACGCCGCGAAGAGGAAGACGGCCGCCGCGGCCGCGTCGGTGCGCAGCACGGAGGACGCCGGCGGCGTGCCGGCGGCGAGGTAGCGCGTCACCTCGAGCGCGATCATGAAGACCGAGAAGCCGACGGTCGCGATGCGCACGTTGTCGCGCAGCCCGAGCTGCCACATGGCGGCGATGCGCGCCGTCTGTTCGTCATACTGCAATGTTTCTTTCATATCGTTATATATCGAGGTTCTGGACGTATTTCGCGTTCTTTTCGATGAAGTCGCGGCGCGGCGGCACCTTGTCGCCCATGAGGATGGTGAAGGCCTCGTCGGCGCGCTGGGCATCCTCGATGTTGACCTTCTTGAGCGTGCGGAAGGAGGGATCCATCGTCGTCTCCCACAGCTGGTCGGGGTTCATCTCGCCGAGGCCCTTGTAGCGGCTGATGCGGACGCTGCCGCCCATCTCCGCGCTGATCTCGTCGCGCTCCTTGTCGCTGTAGGCATAGCGGGTCGTCTGGCCCTTGACGAGCTTGAACAGCGGCGGCATCGCGAGGTAGACGTGCCCCTGCTCGAGCAGCGGGCGCATGAAGCGGAAGAAGAACGTCAGCATGAGCGTCTGGATATGGGCGCCGTCGACGTCGGCATCAGCCATGACGATGACCTTGCCGTAGCGCAGCTTCGACATGTCGAGCTCGTCGCCCAGCCCGCACCCGAGCGCCAGCACGACCGGCGTCAGCTTGTCGTTGTTGTAGATGCGGTCGAGCCGCGCCTTTTCGACGTTGATCATCTTGCCCCACAGCGACAGGATCGCCTGGTAGCGGCGGTCGCGGCCGTCCTTCGCGGAGCCGCCGGCCGAATCGCCCTCGACGATGTACAGCTCGGTGCCCTCGGCGCCCTTCTGGGTGCAGTCGGCGAGCTTGCCGGGCAGCGACGCCGATTCGAGCGCCGACTTGCGCCGCGTGAGATCGCGCGCCTTGCGGGCGGCTTCCCGCGCGCGCGACGCGCCGATCGCCTTTTCGAAGATGATCTTCGCGACGGCGGGGTTCTCCTCGAAATAATCGTTGAGCTTCGTATAGACAAGGTTTTCGACGATGCCGCGCATCTCGGTGTTGCCGAGCTTGCCCTTCGTCTGGCCCTCGAACTGCGCCTCCTGCAGCTTGACGCTGATGACGCAGGTGAGGCCCTCGCGGACGTCGTCGCCCATGAGCTTTTCGTTTTCCTTGAGCAGACCGCGGCGGTGGCCGTAATCGTTGAAGACGCGCGTCATGGCGTTCTTGTAGCCCTGCTCGTGCGTGCCGCCGTCGACGGTGTGGATGTTGTTCGCGAACGACAGCAGCAGCTCGTTGTAGCTGTCGTTGTACTGCATCGCGACTTCCGCTTCGTTCGTGTCGTTGACGGTCTTGAAGTAGATGACGTCGGGGTGCAGCACGTCGAGCTGGCGCACCGTCTGCAGATGCTCGACGAAGGAGCGGATGCCGCCCTCGTAGTGCATGACCTCCTCGACGGGCTCGTCGCCGCGCTCGTCGATGAGAATGATGCGGATGCCGGCGTTGAGGAACGCCTGCTCGCGCAGGCGCCGCTCGAGCGTCTCGAAATCGAACGCCAGCTCCTCGAAGATCTCGGCGTCCGGCTTGAACTCGACGACCGTTCCGCGCCGGTCGGTGTCGCCGACACAGCGAAGCGGCGTCGCCTGCTTGCCGCGCTCGAAGCGCTGCTCGTACTCCTTGCCGTCGACGAAAACGTGCACCGTCAGCCACTCCGACAGCGCGTTGACGACCGACGCGCCCACGCCGTGCAGTCCGCCCGAGAAATGGTAGCCCTCGCCGCCGAATTTTCCGCCGGCGTGCAGCACCGTGAAGACGACCGTCACCGCCGGCAGGCCCGTCTTGTGCTCGATGCCCACGGGGATGCCGCGGCCGTCGTCGGTCACCTCGATGATGTCGCCCTTTTTGATGCGCACGCGGATCTCCGTGCAGCAGCCCGCGAGCGCCTCGTCGATCGAGTTGTCGACGATCTCGTACACGAGATGGTGCAGCCCGCGCGGGCCCGTCGAGCCGATGTACATGCCGGGGCGCTTGCGCACCGCCTCGAGCCCCTCGAGGACCTGTATCTGTTCCGCGTCGTAGTGGTTGTTTTCACTCATTTTCTCTTTGCTCCCTTTATTCGCTCTTCAGCTCGTCCACATAATCCGCGCGCTTTCGCAGCGTCACGGGGGAGATGCCGGAAATATAAACGGCCCGTTCGCGCCCGTCGTCGTACACGATGAACGATTTCGGCAGCTCCGCCGTCACATTGACGACGCGGCCCGCCTGTTCGCTCTGCCGCAGATACGCCCGCGTGCGCTTGCTGACCGAACAGTAATCGATATCGAAGATACCGATGATACCATCTGTTTTAATAACTGTCTTTTCGCCTAAATGTATATACATAACTCTCCGTTCGTTGTCCGCGTCAGCGCAGCCGGCCGTTTTCGATGGTGAAGATCTCGGCTTCGGTGCGCGAGGAGATGAGCTCGGGCGCGCAGCAGGTGATGACCGACTGCGAGCCCTGCAGCGACGCGATGAGAAAATTCTGGCGGCTCTCGTCGAGCTCGGACAGCACGTCGTCGAGCAGCAGCACGGGGCGCTCCTCGAGCTTGAGCTCCATGAGCTCCGCTTCGGCGAGCTTGAGGCTGAGCACGATGCAGCGCTGCTGTCCCTGGGAGGCGTAGATCTTCGCGTCGGCGCCGTCGAGCGCGAAGGCGATGTCGTCGCGGTGGGGCCCGACGGTCGCGAAGCCGGCGCGGACGTCGGCGGCGCGCTGGCCGTAAATGCGCTCGAGCGCCTCGTCGAGCTCGCCCTCGCCGTCGGGAAACAGCGAGGAGCGGTATTCGAAGCTGAGCGTTTCGCGCCCGTTGCTGATCTTCTCGTAATTGGCGGCGGCGAGCGGCAGCAGCTCCTTGACGAAGACGCTGCGCCGGTTGGAGATCTCGCAGGCGGTCTCGGCGAGCTGGGCGTCGAAGACGTCGAGCAGCTCGTCCGCCGCGGAAATGGTGCGGCTGTCCTTGAGCAGGCTGTTCTTCTGATCGAGCAGCCGCGTGTACCTCTTTATATTACCGAGGTAGCTGCTCGAAATCTGGCACAGCGCGGTATCGACGAAGCGGCGCCGGGTGTCCGGCGCGCCCTTGACGAGCGACAGGTGCTCCGGCGAAAAGATGACGGAGCAGAAGCTTCCCACGAGCGCCGACGCCTTGACCGGGGTCCCCTTGTTGAGGGACGCGGCGCGGCCCTTTTCGCTGATGGTGATGCGGATGTTCTGGTCGCGGCCGTCGAGAAAAAAATCGGCGTCGACGCGCGCGAATTCCTCGCCGGAGCGCACGAGCGCCATATCCCGGCCGCCGCGGAAACTTCGCGCGCCCGTGAGCAGAAAGATGCTCTCGAGCAGGTTGGTCTTTCCGTGGCCGTTTTCGCCGCACACGACGTTGACGCCGGTGCCGGGATAAAACTCCAGCGATTCGATGTTTCGATAATTCGCAAGGCTGTGTCTTATGAGATACAACTTTTCACGACCCTGTATTCTTTGTCGCCCGCGCGCACGCATTCGCCGCCGCGCAGTTTTCTGCCGCGCTGGAGGCAGGGCTCGCCGTCGACGGTCACGCCGCCGCGCTGCACGAGCTCCTTCGCTTCGCCGCCCGACATCGCCGCGCCCGCGAATTTGAGGAATGCGTCGAGTCTGATGAATTCGGTGGTGATGGAAACGTCTGTCATTCGGTCTTGATCCTCACGGGCAGCAGCAGGAAGAGAAAGTCCCCCGGCTCGGCGGGCACCATCTTCATGGGCGAGACGGGGCCGGTGATCTCGAGGCAGACCTCGTCGCACATGCAGTTGCGCAGCGCGTCGAGCACATAGCGGTTGTTGAAGCCGATCTCGACGGCTTCGCCTTCGATGGCGCAGGGGATCTCGTCGTAGGAATTGCCGAGCGCCGTCGCGCAGGTGATGACGGCCCGCCCCTCGTCGAACAGCAGCTTGATGGGGCTCTTGAAGCGGTCGCTGATGATGAGGGAGGCGCGCTCGACGGCGTCGTACAGCGCCTGCACGCCGATCCTGACGCGGGTCTTGTATCCCTCGGGGATCGCCTTCTTGTAATCGAGGAAGTCGCCCTCGAGCAGCCGGGTGATGACGGTGTAGCCGCCCAGCTGAAACACGCCGTAGCGGCGGGCGATGCCGATATTGACGTCGTCCTCGCTCTCGCCGATGAGCTTGCTGACCTCGGCGAGCGTCTTCGCGGGGATGATGAAGCTGCGGTCGCTCCAGGTGAAATCGACCTTCTGCGTGCACACCGCGAGGCGGTAGCCGTCGACGGACACCATCGTGAGGCTGTCGTCGCCCATGATGAACTTCGTGCCGGTGTGCACCGGCTTCTGGTCGCTCGTCGAGACGGCGTAGATGGTCTTGCTGATCATCTCGCGCAGCACCTGCGCTTTGACCGTGAGGGTGTTGTCCGCCTCGGGCACCGGCATTTCGGGAAAATCGCTCGCCGGTATGCCGACGAAATTGAACTTCGTGATGCCGCCCGTGACCTGCGCCTTGAGCTCGCCGTCGGTCTCGATGACGACCGTGTCGGTATCGAGCTTTCGCACCATATCGGTGAGCAGGCGCGCGTTGAGCACGATCTCGCCCTTTTCCTTGATGTCCGCCACGAGGGATGTGATGATGCCGATTTCCAGGTCGTAGGAAGTGAGGATCACGGCGTCGTCGGTGCATTTGAAGAGGATGCCCTCGATGGCCGGAATGGAGGATTTTCCGCTCACCGCCCGGGAGACGCCGGACAGCGCGTCGAGCAGCTCGGCTCGGTTGCAGATGATTTTCATAGCTTCACCTTCCGTGTATGTCTGTATGATCTATATTAGCAGCAGTAGGGGCTGTCGAACCCGTGGAAAAAGCGGATCCGCCGCAGAAACGGGCCGCGGGGCGCGCGTTGAAAAAGAAGCCGCGCCCGTTGAAAATGCGTTCAAAAAGAAAGAGGGCGCGCGTGTCCGTCGAGACTGTCGAAAACAGTGCGTCGATTGTTGAAGAAGCGGTCGAAAGTCAGCTGCGCGCGTTTTTGATGATGTCCTCGACGAGGTCGCGCGTGTGGCTGTCGGTCTCGAGCTGCTTTTCCACCTTGCTGATGGCGTAGACGACCGTCGCGTGGTTGCGCTTGCCGAATTCGGCGCCGATCTTCTCCATCGTCATGCCCGTCACCTCGCGCACGATGTACATCGCGATCTGACGCGGGCCGGAGACGGAGGCGTTCTGCTTCGTCGAGCGGATGTCCTCCGGCGTGACGCTGTAGGTGCGCGCGACCTCGCTGATGATCTTCTCGACGGTCACGGGCAGCGGCTGCTGCTCGGACATGATGTCGCGGATGGCGTTCTGCGCGAGGCCGATGGAGGGCAGGATGCCGTCCATCTGGTAGTAGGCGCCGAGCTTCTTGACCGCGCCCTCGAGCTGCCGGATGTCGTTTTTGACGTGCTCGGCGATGAAGTCGGCGACGTCGCCGGGCAGCTCCATGCCGAGGGCGTCCGCCTTGCGGTACAAAATCGAGATGCGCGTCTCCACGTCGGGCGGCTGCACGTCGGCGATGAGGCCCCACTCAAAGCGCGTGCGCAGGCGCTCCTCGAGCGATTTGATCTCCTTCGGCGGCCGGTCGGACGTCAGGACGATCTGCTTTTGGGCGTTGAACAGCGCGTTGAAGGTGTGGAAAAATTCCTCCTGTGTCTGGACCTTGCCGCCGATGAACTGGATGTCGTCGATGAGCAGCACGTCGACCGTGCGGAATTTCTCGTGAAAGGGCTCCGTGCTGCCCGCGGCGATGGCCGCGATGAGCTCGTTCGTGAACTGCTCGCAGCCGATGTACAGCACGTTGAGCTCGGGCCGGTGCACGCGCAGGTCGTTCTGGATGGCGCGCAGCAGATGCGTCTTTCCGAGACCCGACGCGCCGTAGATGAACAGCGGGTTGTAGGCGCGCGCCGGATTCGCGGCGACCGCCTGCGCGGCGGCGTGGGCGAAGCGGTTGTCCTGCCCGACGATAAAGTTGTCGAAGGTGTAATCCTCGGCGGCGACGGCGCCCGCGGGGACCGCGGGATCGCGCGTCTCGCGCACGGCCGCGCGGCTTTGCAGCGCGATGTTGACGTCGAAGCCCATGACCGCCGCGAACGCCTTGCGCAGCAGCGGCATGTACCGCTCCTCGACCATGCCCTTGATGAAGTCGGAACTGACGGAGAGCGTCGCGGTGCCGTCCGAAAAATCGACGGGCTCGAGGCCCTTGAGCCAGAGATTGTAGATCGTCTCCGACTCCGCGTCCTTCAGATATTCCCGCACGGCGTCAAAGCATTGCTCGAAGGATTCCATCACGGCGAACGTCTCCTGTTCTTAAAAATAATACAATAATATATATTAAAAAGATTATAACATATACACCGCCTGTTTTCAACAAAACGCGCGCATAAAATCGAAACGCCGCGCCCGCGCGCGCTGCCTTGTATTTTCGGCCGGAAACCGGAAAAAATCGCCTGTTTGCGGCCCTTTGGCGGGGTCCGCCGCACACGGGCGCGAAAAAGTTGCGCTTGACAAGGTAAAGAGCTTTGTTATATACTTACTTCTTGCAAGGCATAAATGAAGGAGTTCAACCATGAGACCCACATTTCATCCCAAAAAACGCACCCGTTCCGGGGAGCACGGTTTCCTGAAGCGTATGGCTACAAAAAACGGCCGCAAGGTCTTGGCCCGTCGCCGCGCGCGCGGAAGAGCCCGTTTAAGCGCTTAAAAGAGCCAACCGTGACAATCGGCTGGCTCTTAATTTTACGCGGGCCGGCGCGGGGCGATGCAGCATGAGCACAAAATTGGAAACGCTCGGCCAGAACAGTCTTTTCGCGCGGGCGTACCGGAGCAGGCTCAGCTTCGTTTCGCCTGTTCTCGTTACCTATGTGCTGCGCAAAAAGCGCGGCGGCATCCGCATCGGGATCACAGCGAGCAAGAAAATAGGCTGCGCCGTTCAGCGAAACAGAGCGCGCAGGATCGTGAAAGCCGCCGCGTCGAAAGTACTCGAAAACGCGGACGGCTCTTTCGACATAGTTTTTGTCTGCCGCGCCGCGACCGTCGAAAAGAAGTCGACCGACCTTGAGCCGGTCCTGCGCCGGCAGCTGCAAAAGGCCGGTGTGCTGCATGATTAAGGCCCTGCTGCTCGCGCTGCTGCGCTTCTACAAAAAGAATATCTCGCCGTCGCTCGGCAATCACTGCCGGTTCACCCCGACGTGCTCGGAATACGCGATGGAGGCCATCGAGGTCCACGGCGCGCTCACGGGCTGCGCGCTGGCGGCCTGGCGGGTGCTGCGGTGCAATCCGCTGTGCAGGGGCGGCTTCGATCCCGTGCCGGAAAAGCCGCGCGCGACGCTGCGCTACCGCGCCGACAAAAACAAGAGAAGTAATTAATATTACTATAATATCCTTGTACAATAAGGAGCTGTCCATGAAAAAACGACTCACCCTGATCTTCACGATCCTCGCAGTCCTCCTCCTTCTTGCCGCCTGCTCGAGCGGCAGCGCCGGCACAACGGCTGCGAGTTCGGGCAGCGGCGGCATCTTCAGTTCCCTGTGGAAGCTGATCGCCATCCCGATGGGCTATCTCATGCGCTGGTGCTACCTGTTCGCGAACGACGTCCTCGGCCTGCCGAAGGCGGCGTACGTCATCGCGCTCTTCCTGTTTACGCTCATCACGAAGATCCTCATGTTCCCTCTGTCCGTGAAGCAGCAGCGTTCCTCGGCGATGATGGCGGCGTACAAGCCGATGATCGACGACATCAACGCGAAGTACAAGAACAATCCCGAGAAGCGCCAGCAGGAGATGGAGAAGCTCCAGAGCGAGTACGGCTACAACCCGATGTCGGGCTGTCTGCCGCTGCTCATCCAGTTCCCCATCATCTTCGGCCTCATCGAAGTCATCTACAGCCCGCTGACGTACATGCTGCGCCTGCCGGCCGAATTCATCAGCAAGGCGAAGGACATCGTCCTCGCGCTCGACAGCACCGTCAACACCCGTCTCATTGAGACGAGCATCATCCAGCACATCAAGGAGAACGCGGCGGCCTTCAGCTCGCTGCAGGGCGATTACGGCAAGTACATCACCGAGGTCTCCAATTTCAACATGAGCATCGGCTCCATCAACCTTTGGGAGAAGCCGCAGCTCGCATGGTCGCTCGCGCTGCTCGTGCCGGTCTTCTCGATCGTCACGATGCTGCTGTCGCAGTGGGTCACGATGAAGATCAGCGGACAGCTCCAGTCGGGCGGCGGCACCAACATGACGATGATGATCACGATGTCCGTCATGTTCGGCGTCTTCTCGTTCATGTATCCGATGGGCTTCAGTCTTTACTGGGGCTTCCAGAACCTGATCATCATCGCCCAGTCGGGCATCCTGCAAAAGATCTGCAACCCTGAAAAGCTGCGCGCCGAAGCGCAGGCAAAGCTCGAGGAGAAGCGAAAGGCGAGAAAAGCGCCGAAGACCGTCAAGATCAAGGAAGAGGACGGCGAGGTCATCGAAAAGGAGATCGCGCCCGCCGAACTCGCCAAGATGCGCCTGCAGAAGGCCCGCGACCTCGACAAGGAACGCTACGACGAGTAACGCATATTAAGCAGAAAGGAACTTATCCTCATGCAAGAGATCATCATGACGGGGAAAACCGTCGACGAGGCCGTCGAAGCGGCCTGCGCGGCGCTCGGTCTGTCCCGGGACGGCGTGAGCGTCGAGATCGTCGAAATGCCCCAGAAAAAGCTGTTCGGCTCGAAGCCGGCAAAGGTGAAGGTCACGGCGGCGGAGGACGAGTTCTCCGTCAAGTCGCTGCTCGAGGACGCCGGCCGGGAGGCCGCGCAGGAAAAGCCGCAGCCGTCTCAGCCGCAGCCCGCGGCGAAGCCCCAGGCCCCGGCGCAGCCCGCGCCGCAGCCGGCGCGCCGCCCCGAGCAGCAGCCCAGAAAACCGGACAGACAGCCGCAGGAAAAGCAGCCGCCGAAGCAGGCGCCCGCGCCGCGGCAGCCTGAAGCGGAGCCGCCCGTCGAGGAGTCGCCCGCCGAGCCCATCGAGCTCGACGCGCTGCCCGGCGCCGCGAAAGAGGCGCTCGGCTACTTGCAGAACATCGTGTCCCTCATGGGCGCGGAAAAGCTCACCTACGCGGCCGCGAAGACCGACCGCGGCATCAAATTCATCGTCGACGGCGACGACGCGTCGCTCATCATCGGCCGCCGCGGCGAGACGATGGACGCGCTGCAGTATCTCTGCACGCTCGTGTGCAACCGCAGCGACAGCGACTACAGCAAGGTGAGTCTCGACGTCGCGAACTACCGCTCAAAACGCGAAAAAACGCTCGTCGCGCTCGCGCAGCGCGAGGCGGCGAAGGTCATCAAGAGCCGCTACAGCAAGACCCTCGAGCCGATGAACCCGTATGAGCGCCGCATCGTGCACAGCGCCGTGCAGGAGATCGAGGGCGTCAAATCCGAATCCGTCGGCAGCGAGCCCAACCGCCGCGTCGTCATCTCGCTCGAGAGCGGCGGCAAAACGCGCGAAAACAACAGCCGCGGGCGGGACGGCGGCAGCCACGGCCGCGGCGGCAGAGGCCGCCGGAACGACCGCCCGGACACCCGCCGCGACGATGCCCGCCCGAAAGCGGAGCGCGCCGCGCAGCCGGCGCCCGCGGAACCCGCCGCGCCGGCGCCCGAGCGCAGGCAGGAGCCTGAGCTCTCGGGCAGCCTGTACGGAAAGATCGAACTGTGACGAACAACGCGGGGTCAAGGATGCGCGCATCTTTGGCCCCGCGCTTTTTTAAAGGAGCGAAGCATGGATACGGAAGAAAAGATCATCCTTGAGCGCTGCTGCGACGCGCAGGGCGTCCTTCGGCTGCTGCCGAAGCGCGGCCCGAAGCGCGACGTCGTCCTCGCCTATCTCGCGTCCAAATTCGAGCCGGGGCGCGATTACACGGAGCGCGAGGTCAATGCCCTGTGCGACCGCTGGCACAGCTTCGGCGACTGCATTCTGCTGCGCCGCGAACTCATCGACGGAGGTTTTCTGCGGCGCGAGCGCGACGGCTCTCGCTACTGGCGGGAGGCGGAAAAAGATGGAGAATGACGTCATCGCCGCGGTCGCGACGCCCCCGGGCGCCGGCGGCATCGGGATCATCCGTCTGTCGGGGCCGGGCGCGCACGCCGTCGCGGACAGCGTCTTCCGCGCGCGCTCGGGCGACAGGCTGTCGTCGATCCCCGGCTACACCGCCCGGCTAGGCGATATCGTCGCGCCCGACGGCGCCGTCATCGACGAGGCCGTCGCGCTCGTTTACCGCGCACCGCACAGCTATACCGGCGAGGATGCCGCCGAGCTCATGTGCCACGGCGGCGAGACGGTGTGCGCCGAGGTGCTGCGCGCCGTCTGCGACGCCGGCGCCCGCCCCGCCGACCGCGGGGAATTCACCCGGCGCGCCTTTTTGTCCGGACGCCTGTCGCTGACCGAAGCGGAGGCGGTGTGCGATCTCATCGGCGCCGTCTCGAAGCAGGGCGAGCGCGCGGCGGCCGCCCTGTCGCACGGGGCGCTGCGCCGCCGCACGGACGAAATCAAGCGCGGCATCCTGTCGGTGCAGGCGCACATCTCGGCGTACATCGACTTCCCCGAGGAGGATGTGGAGGCGCCCGATCCCGCGCAGCTGCGGCGGTCGCTCGAGGACGCCGACGCGGCGCTGACGGCGCTCGTCGACAGCTACGACACCGGCGCGCATATCCTGCGCGGCGTGCCCACCGTCATCGTCGGCAGCCCCAACGTCGGCAAGAGCACGCTGCTCAACCTGCTCGCGGGCGCCGAGAAGGCGCTCGTCACGCCCGTCGCGGGCACGACGCGCGACGTCGTCGAACAGCGCGTGCAGCTCGGCGGCACCGCGCTGCTGCTCGCCGACACGGCGGGGCTGCGCGACAGCGACGATCTCGTCGAGCGCCTGGGCATCGAGCGGACGCTTGAGCGGCTGGAGGAGGCGTCGCTCGTGCTCGCCGTTTTCGACAGCTCGCGCGCGCTCGACGCCGACGACCGCAGACTCATCGCGCGGCTCGCGGGCCGCAACGCCGTCGCCGTCGTCAACAAGACGGATCTTCCCACCGCGCTCGACACCGCGGAGATCGGGCGCTGCTTTTCGAACGTCGTGTTCATCAGCGCGAAGGATCCCGCCGCCCTCGCGGCGCTCGACGCCGCGGTCCGCCGCGCGCTCGGGACCGATGCGCTCGACCCCGACGCCCCGGTGCTCGCGAACGAGCGGCAGCGCGCCTGCGCCGCGCGCGCGCGCGGCGCCGTGCGCGAAGCGCTGCGCGCTTCGCGCGACACGACGCTCGACGTCGTGTTCGCGCTGCTGTCGGAGGCGCTCGGCGCGCTCGCCGAGCTGTCGGGCGAGAACGTCACGGAGGCGGTGCTCGACGAGGTCTTTTCGAGGTTCTGCGTCGGGAAATAAAGCGGGGCGCCGCCCCGCCGGGAAAAAACAAAAAAGGACGAAAAAAGGGCGCCGCGGATGCCGGCGCCCTCGTTTTGTCCTTGTGCGGATCAGTAGCCGTTGGGATTGTTGCTCTGCCAGCGCCAGGCGTCGGCGCACATATCGTCGAGCGTGAGCGACGCCTTCCAGCCGAGTTCCTTTTCGGCGAGCGACGGGTCGGCAAAGTACTGGTCGACGTCGCCGCCGCGCCGGGGCAGGATCCTGTAGGGGATGGGCCTGCCGCACGCGCGCTCGAAGGCGCGGATGACGTCGAAGACGGACGCCGGCCGCCCCGTGCCGAGGTTGTAGATCCTGAGCCCGCAGCCGCTCTCGAGCTTGTGCAGCGCCGCGACGTGGCCCTTCGCGAGGTCGACGACGTGGATGTAATCGCGCACGCCCGTGCCGTCCGGGGTGTTGTAGTCGTCGCCGTAGACCTGCACGTATTCCCGCCGGCCGACGGCCACCTGCGCGACGTAGGGCAGCAGATTGTTGGGGATGCCGTTGGGGTCCTCCCCGATGCGGCCGCTGCGGTGCGCGCCGATGGGGTTGAAGTACCGCAGGATCGCGATGTTGAACGAGGGGTCGGAGGCGGCGAGGTCCTTGAGGATCTCCTCGATGAAGCGCTTGGTGCGCCCGTAGGGATTGGCGAGCATATAGGGGTAATCCTCGGTGATGGGCTTTTCGTGCGGGCCGCCGTAGACGGTCGCGCTCGAGGAAAAGACGAAGTTCCGCACGCTGCGCCTGCGCATGGCGCGCAGGACGTTGAGCGCCGTGCCGAGGTTGACGGCGTAGTAATCGAGCGGCTTCTCGACCGACTCGCCGACCGCCTTGAGCCCGGCGAAATGGATGACCGCGCCGATGTCGTGCTCGTCGAACAGCCGCTCGACGGCATCCGGGTCGCACAGCTCCGCGCGCACGAAGGGGATCTCCCGGCCGGTGATCTCCCGCAGCCGCGCGAGCACCTCCGGCTTGCTGTTGGAAAGATTGTCGGCGACGAGCACGTCGTAGCCCGCCGCGATGAGCTCGACGACGGTGTGCGAGCCGATGTAGCCCGTGCCGCCCGTGACCAGTACCGTCATGGCAGGATCTCCTTTCAATACCGGGGACGGCGCCGCGCGCCGTCCTTTCAGCCCCATCATAGCACAGACCGTTTTGCGGGAACAATAGAATTTTCGCCGCGCCGCACCGAAAATCCCATTTTATACACAGGAAAGGCGCCGGCATTGCTGCCGGCGCCTGCGGATGCGGGAATTACGCTTTGTCGGGGGTGCTTTCGCCGAGCGTGACCTCGAACGTCAGCGTCTTGTTGTCGCGGATGACCTGGATCTCGACGACGTCGCCGACGCTCTTCGCCTGCACGGCCGAGCGGACCTCGGAGGCCGCGCTGACCGCCGTGCCGTCGACGCTGACGATGTAGTCGCCCGCGGCGAGGCCGGCCTTCGCCGCGCCCGAGCCCTCATTCACGCTCTGGATATAGACGCCCGTGCGGCTGAGTCCGTACTGGGCCGCGGAGTTCGCGTCGACGTCGATGACGTTGATGCCGAGCACCGGCCGGCCGGTGACATAGCCGTTGTCGATGATCTCCGTCGCGACGGTGATGGCGTCGTTGATCGGGATCGCGAAGCCGAGTCCCTCGACGTCCTCGCCGGAGGATTTGGCGTTGACGATGCCGACGAGCTCGCCGTACATGTTGAACAGGCCGCCGCCCGAGTTGCCGGGGTTGACGGAAGCGCTGATCTGCAGCAGCTTCATGTCCTGATCTTCGACGGTGATCTCGCGGTCGAGCGCGCTGATGATGCCCTCCGTGACGGTGCCGCCGAGCGAGCCCAGCGGATTGCCGATGGCGATGATCGAGTCGCCGACCTTGAGCGCGTCGGAGTCGCCGATGGTCGCCGGGGTCAGGCCGCTCGCGTCGATCTTGATGACGGCGATGTCGGACTGGGAATCGGTGCCGACGAGCGTCGCGGTGTACTGCGTGCCGTCGGGCGTGCTGACCTTGATGTTGTTCGCGCCGCTGATGACGTGGTTGTTGGTGACGATGTAGCCGTCCGCCGAGATGATGACGCCGCTGCCGGCGCCCTCGGTGACGTACTGGCCGAAGTAGTTGCTGAAGGAGGTGCTCTCCGTCGTGATCTCGACGACGCTGTTCTTCGTGGCGTCGACGACGCTCGAATAGGAGCCGGTCACGTCGGAAGCCGCGAGGTTCTGGTTCTTTTCGACCGACTGGACGACGACGTCGCCGCCGGTCGACTTGCTGATGCGCATCGCGGCGAACGCGCCGCCGAAGCCGCACAGGAACGAGAGCACGATGCACAGCGCGATGAGCCACCCGCTGCGCTTTTTCCCGTCCTTCTGCGGCGCCGTGCTGCCGGTGCCGTAAACGGGGATCTGGGTGTCGTAATAACCGCGGGAATAACCGCTGCTCTGATAAACGGGCGTCTGCTCGGGTTCGCCGGTATGTCCGTTCTCGGGATCGTAGTTGTAATTTTCCATATCAATCACTCCTTCTGAAGGCTTGGATAACTTTTTTGGGAACGCCCGCAGCGAAAACGCCGAAAACCCGGGCGCGATTTCGGCACAACGCCGACTTACGGGCCGGCTGCGCCGATGCTATAATAGTAACGTGTAATCGTAGAATTTGCAAGAAAGGCGATGGCTATGCAGAAAGAAATCACGACAGCCGGGCCGCTGCTCGACGAAAAGGGAATGCTCGCACAGCGCGGATACGCGAAGAAGCTGCTGCTGTCCTACGACCGCCGCGCCATTCGGGCGGGGTCGCTGCGCATCAAGGAATGGGATTACTATCTCGTCGCGAACGACCGGTATGCGGTCGCGCTGACCGTGGCCGACAATGCCTATATGGGTCTGATGAGCACCTCGCTTCTCGATTTCAGAAAACCGTGGGAACAGACGACGAGCGTCATGACCTTTCTGCCGCGCGGCAAAACGGGTCTGCCGTCGTCCACGCTCGCGGGGAACGTGCATTTTGAAAACAAGCGCTGCGTCTACAGCTTCACGCTGGACAAGGGCGCGCGGCGGCTCGTCTGCAGGCTGGACAATTTCAGGGACGGCCTGCCCTTCGAGTGCGACATCGCGCTCGGCGCCGCGCCGGAGGAGTCCATCGTGATGGCGACGCCCTACAAAGAGGATCCGCTGGCGTTCTATTACAACCAGAAGATCAACTGCATGCCCGCGAAGGGAACGGCGTCGTTCGGCGGCGAGACCTTCGTTTTCGACCCGGCCGATTCGTTCGGCACGCTCGACTGGGGCCGCGGCGTGTGGACGTATGCCAACACGTGGTACTGGGGCTCCGCTTCGGGGCGCACCGCCGCCGGGGAGGCCGTCGGCTTCAATATCGGGTACGGCTTCGGCGACACGTCGGCCGCGTCGGAGAACGCGATCTTCTTCCGGGGAAAAACGCACAAGCTCGACGCGGTCCGCTTCAACATCCCCATGAAGGACGGAAAAGAGGATTACCTGCGCCCGTGGACCTTCACGTCAAACGACGGACGCTTCGAATGTGCCTTTGCGCCCGTGCTCGACCGCGCGGCGTGCAGCGACGCGCTCGTCATCAAGAGCGACCAGCACCAGGTGTTCGGGCGCTTCACCGGCCGGCTCGTTCTGGACGACGGCACGGCGCTCGAGATCCGCGATCTCATGGGCTTTGCGGAGAAGGTCATCAACCGCTGGTGAACTTTTCGTTCTTGCAATCGGGATTGTATCGCGGTATGCTTAAATCAGTCTTAAAAAAATTGTAGAAAAGGAATGGAGGCGATCACAAAATGATCGTTTTGTGGATCCTTCTCGGAATCATCGCGGCGCTGCTCGCGGTCGTGCTCATCCGCGCGGCGATGTTCCGTCCGAAGGATGAACCGCCCGCGGCGCCGGCGCCCGTCGAAATCGACGAGCAGAAGGCTGTCGGCGCGCTCGCGGACATGGTGCGCTGCAAGACCGTCAGCTCGCGCGACGAAGCGCTGACCGACGTCCGGGAATTCGATAAGTTCCGGGCGCTGCTCGTCAGCCGCTTCCCGAACGTGAACAAGACCTGCGCGCTCGAGCACATCGGCCCGACGGGCCTGCTCTACCGCTGGCAGGGCCGCAGCGACAAACAGCCGACGGTGCTCATGTCGCACTACGACGTCGTCCCGGCCGACGAAAAGGCATGGGAAAAACCGGCCTTTGAGGGCGTCGTGGAGGACGGCGTGCTGTGGGGACGCGGCACGCTCGACAACAAGTGCACCCTGTGCGGCATCATGAATGCAGCCGAGCAGCTCATCGCAGAGGGCTTCGTGCCCGAAAACGACATCTACTTCTCCTTCGCGGGCGACGAGGAGATCGCGGGCGATTCCGCCCCGGCCATCGTCGCGGAGCTCGAGAAGCGGGGCATCAAGCCGGCGCTCGTGCTCGACGAGGGCGGCGCCGTCGTCGAGGGCATCTTCCCCGGCGTCACGGGCCGCTGCGCGCTCATCGGCATCGGCGAAAAGGGCATGATGGACCTCGAGTTCCATCTCAAGAGCGCGGGCGGGCACGCCTCGGCGCCGCCTCCCCACGGCCCCGTCGGCAAGCTCGCGCAGGCCGTCGTCGACGTCGAGAACCATCCCTTCCCCGTCCGGCTTTCCAAGCCCGTCGCGGAGATGTTCGACACGCTCGGACGCCGCTCGAGCTTCCTGTACCGCATGATCTTCGCGAATCTCTGGCTGTTCCTGCCCGTGCTCGACGGTCTTTGCAAAAAGACGGGCGGCGAGCTTAACGCCATGATGCGCACGACGTGCGCGTTCACGATGATGGAGGGCAGCAAGGCCAGCAACGTCCTGCCGCCGGAGGCCCGCGTGGTCGCGAACCTTCGCCTCGCGGAGGGCGATACGATCGAGAGCGTGAAGGCGTATCTGCGCAAGGTCGTCAACAACGACGAGATCGAGCTCAAGGAATGGTACGGCATGAACCCGTCCATCGCCTCGGACACCTCGACGGACGGCTACAAAAAGCTGCGCGCCGCGGTCGAACAGACGTGGCAGGGCGCCGTCGTCTCGCCTTACCTCATGGTCCAGTGCAGCGACTCCCGCCATTTCTGCCGCATCACCGACAAGGTCATGCGCTTCTCGGCGGCCGAGCTGACGAAGGCCGAGCGCTCCTATATCCACGGCAACAACGAGCGCATCCCGACGGCAAAGATCGTCGACACCGTCAAATTCTACATCCGTCTTATCAAACAGTGCTGAGCACTTCCGGCGGGAGCGGCCGGCCCCTGTCGGGGCCGGCCGCTCTTTTCGCGCGCCGGGCGCGCCGCTGCGGCGGGGCCATTTTTATGCGCGGGCTGTTCATCCGCGCCGGGATATGCTACTATAAGGACGTCCCGCGGCGGACGCGGGGAAAGGGAGAGATCGCGTTGGACTACATCGTCAAAACGGGCGCCGGCCACATGATCCCCGGCGACGTCGCGTCGCTGCTGCACAATACCTACTGGGCGTACGACCGCCCCGAAGACGCCATCCGCCGCTCGATGGAGCGCTCGGACTGCTACGGCGTCTTCACCGCGGACGGCTCGAAACAGGTCGCCTTCGCGCGCGTCATCACCGACGGCGTCACGACCTTCTATCTGTGCGACGTCGTCGTCGATCCCGCGCTGCGCGGACAGGGCGTCGGCACGCTGCTGCTGCGCGCGGTGCACGACAATCCCGCCTATGCGGGGCTGCTCGGGCTGCTCGCGACGCGCGACGCGCAGGACTTTTACCGCCGCTTCGGCTACGAGGAGGGCGGCCCGAGCCTTATGCGCAAAGGCAGAAAGTACACCGCGCCTTCGGCGCAGGCGAAAGAGAACAAGGACGGAAAGATATAAAATGGAATTCGATTTCTTTATGCCGGCCCGCATCCTCAGCGGCGAGGGCTGCGTGCGCAAAAACGCCGGCCGGCTGCGCGGCCTCGGCGCGCGCGCATTCATCGTGACGGGGCGCCGCGCCGCGCGGCTGAGCGGCGCGCTGGACGACGTCACGGCGGCGCTCGGGGAGCAGGGTATCGCGTGGGCGCATTTCGACGGCATGGGCGAAAACCCGCTCGTCTCCCTCGCCGCGCAGGCGGGCGCGCAGGCGCGGGCCTTCGGCGCCGACTTCATCATCGGCATCGGCGGCGGCTCGGCGCTCGACGGCGCGCGGGCGGCCTGCGTGTTCGCGGCAAACGAGTTCGCGGAGCCCGCCGACATCTACGGAGGCGCCTTCACGGCGGCGCTGCCGCTCGTCTGCATCGGCACGACCGCGGGCACCGGCAGCGAGGCGGACGGCGTGTCGGTCCTCACGAACGACGCGACGGGCGTGAAAAAAAGCCTCGGGAAAGATTTTCTCTACGCGAAATACGTCTTTTGCGATCCGCGCTACACCTGCTCGATGGACTACCGGCAGACGGTCTCGACGGCGCTCGACGCGCTGTGCCATTGCCTGGAGAGCTGGTTCTCGACGGCGGCGACGGAAGCCTCGGCGACATTCGCCCGGCGCGGGACGGCGCTCATTTTCCCCTGGCTCGAGCGACTCGCGGAGGGCTCCTTCGAACCGGGCGACATGGACATGCGCGAGTCGCTCTATTACGGCTCGCTGTGGGGCGGCTTCTCGATCAATCTTGTCGGGACGGGCTTTCCGCACCCGATGGGCTATGTCCTCACGGAGCATACGGGCCTGCCGCACGGCGCGGCGTGCGCCGTATTCGAGCGCGCCTTTCTCGAGCATTCGCTGCCCGAGCGCCCGCAGGCGCGCGAGGAGCTGCTGCATATCGCGGGCAGCGAAACGCATCTGTACGGCGTGCTCGGGGCGCTGACGAAAAACGACCTGCGGCTGTCGCAGGCGATGTGCGACGAGATCGGCGCGCGGCTGCGCACGGCCTCCAATACGAAGCGCGCGCTCGGCGATTTTTCACCCGCGAAGGGCCAGGCGATGGCCGAACGGCTGTTCCTCGACCCGAACGCGGCCGCGCCGGCGGCCGGCGGCTGGCGGCTGTGACGTGACCTCTGTCCGCCGGCGGCGGCGCGGGATCGGACCGGCGCCGCGAGCGCCGGAAAAATCCGCGCAGGGTGTTGACCAAACGGCGGAATTCTTATATAATTATCGTTACGGCGCGCAGGCTTCTGCCCGCGCGCCCCACACGGAGAAGTATCGAAGTGGTCATAACGGCCCTGACTCGAAATCCACACGGTTCCATCTCCGCCCCATCCCCACAAACCCGCATGGAATCAGGCTTTGCGGCACATCCCCGCGCCGCGGTTTTTCGCAAACGCTAACAGTTTGCTCACAGTTTTCTTTCCTCGCGTTTCTCCGCCTCGGCGGTCAAACCTATATGGACAGGTATCGAAGTGGTCATAACGGCCCTGACTCGAAATCAGGTGACGGTGCAAACCGTCCGTGGGTTCGAATCCCACCCTGTCCGCCAAACGGGGCTCTGCCCCTCCAGCGTGGAGCGTCCGCAAGGATGCTCCACGCTTTTTGTTGCATCACTGGCATTCAACCGTAGAGGTACTTGCCATGGACAATTGCCAGAGAAAAGAACAGGCCATTCTGGAAACCTTGGCATCGGCTCGCATGGCAGAACTGCCGGTTACATTTCCGGCAGAGCAGAAAAGAAAATCATCAGGAAGATAAGGAGATGCATGATGGAAATTCCCAAATACGATGAAATGTATCGGGCTTTTATGGACTGTTTGGCAGATATGCAGGTGCACAAATCAAAGGAAGTGAAAGACATTCTCGCATCGAAATATCAGCTTTCTGATGAGGACCGCCATGCTTTGCTTCCCAGCGGCCATCAGCCGATTTTTGATAATCGTATCGGTTGGACGCGCACTTACCTCAAAAAAGCCGGACTGATTGACAGCCCGGCTCGCGGCACCTATCGACTTACACCGACAGGAAAACAAGTACTTGCAGAGAATCCTGCTGTTTTGGATAATCATTATTTGGAACAATTCGATTCTTTTTGCCAATTTGTAGGAAGTGATAACTCATCTCCAGCACAGACATCCCCGACCGCATCGGGCGACAGCCCTCAGGACATACTGGACAATGCCTACCAAAAGATCAATAATGCGCTCTATGATGATTTGCTGGCAGAAATTATGAAGCAGACGCCGGCGTTTTTTGAATCGCTGGTTGTCAATCTCTTAGAGCGCATGGGTTATGGCGGTTCTATCGAGAATGCCGGTACAGTCGTGGGGCAAAGCGGCGACGAGGGAATTGACGGTATTATCCGGGAGGATAAATTGGGCTTCAGCCTGATTTATATTCAGGCGAAGCGGTGGGATTTGGATAAAACAATCGGGCGCCCTGAAATTCAGAAATTTGTAGGAGCGCTTGCCGGTCAGGGTGCCAACAAAGGGTTGTTTATTACAACCGCGCAATTCACAAAAGAATCGAGAGAGTATGCCAACAAGCAGCATACGACAAAGGTCGTGCTCGTCGACGGGCATATGCTTGCAAAATTGATGCAGGAATACAACCTTGGCGTGTCAACTGAAACGACATACGAAATCAAACGGATTGATACAGATTTTTTCAGCGACGATCTTGACTGAATTCGGACCGCGCAAAGCATTTTACAGCGACATGGAGCCGAACTCCATGCCGCTGTTTTGCTCTCTGCGCAGCTGCTCCATGGCCGCGCGGTGCTCGTCGGATTTCACGGCGATCCGCTGCCCGGCGGGCGAGGCCAGATATTCGGCCAGGGATTCCTTCGAGATGAGATTGGCGCTGTGGTAGCAGACAAAGGCCACCTTCCCGCGCAGCGCCCACTCGTTGACGGTCGTCGTGCCGTACCCGGTCAGCTCCGACGCCTGCCGCGCCGTGAGCATGTCCGGCGCGTCGTACCACGCTTCCAACAGCAGAGAGGCGAGTGCCTCGCTGTCCAGCGGCTGTTCCGCCTGTCCGCGCCCGCCGCTGGAGAACGCGCCGACGGGAATCCCGCCGTCCAGTTCTCCCGCCTCCAGCCGCTCCAAGAAGTCGATCACGTCCTCCAGCCGAATCCGAAAGCGGCGCGTCCGCCGGCCAGAATCCTCACAGGGAATGACGCCGTTTTCCAGCAGCCACACCGCCTTTCGTTTGCTGATGCGGCAGATGCGGTAGAGCTGATCCATCGAGATGATCGCGGGATATTCCTCCCGCAGTTCGTCGTAGTCCATGCGCGCCTCACATCCCCATCGTCATGCCGAAGCCCTGTTTTTCCTCTGTAATTTCTTCCTCCAGCTCCTCGGCTTCCTGCGGCTCGGCGGGCGCGAACGCCTGGGCAATGGCGTCCGCCGATTCCTGCTTGGAGGCGAAGTCCAGATGGGAATAGATGTCCGCCGTCGTGGCGAAGGTGGAGTGACCCAGCCAGTCCTGAATCTGCTTCATCGGAATGCCCTGACTGAGCAGAAGCGAGGCGCAGGAGTGCCTCAAATCGTGAAACCGTATGGGCCGCAGGCCGTTTTGATGGAGCAGCAGTTTGAAATGGTCGGTCACATAGTTGGGCCGAAAGAGCTTGCCCATCTCGTCCACGCAGATGTAATCGGCGTAGTCCTCGCAGTAGGAACGCTTGAACATCGCGCGGTACTCCGCCTGCTTTTTCTGCCGCTCCAGCAGCAGCGCCCGGACGGCGGGAATCAGCGGCAGCGTGCGAAAGCTGGATTTCGTTTTCAGCTTGTCCTCGGTGAACAGCGTCTCGCGCCCGTCCACCTTGCCCTCCGTCACCTTGTGGTTGATGGACAGCGTGCCGCGCGCAAAATCCACCGCGCTCCAGCGGATGCCCAGCACCTCGCTGCGCCGCAGGCCGTAATAGGCGGCCAACTGGATGACCGCCGCCATGGAGTCCTCCTTCGTGGCCTCGAACAGCGCGGCCAGCTCGTCCTTGGAGTAAAAGCCCGCCAGATACTTGCTCTTTTTCGGGCGATCCACCTTGTCCGCTGCGTTCTCGCCGATCAGCTCGTTCTTCACCGCGTATTGCAGCGCCTTGCGCACCACCGCGTGATAGTGGATGACCGTGTTGGCGTTGCAGCCGTCCTTGAAAATGGATTCGTGCAGCTCCCGGATGTGCCGCGGCTCCACGTCGCACAGGCGCAGGCGGCGTTCCCGGAAAAACGGGTCCAGCCGCGCGTCGATCATGCTCTCGTAGCTCTGGTAGGTCGTGCGCTCGATGGTGGGCGCGGTGGTTTTCAGCCAGTCCTGCAGGAAATCCGCAAACAGCGGGGATTCCAGCTTGGCCCACGCCAGTTTGGCGTCCGCACTGCCGTACTCCCGTTTCAACTCGTCCAGCATCGCCTGCGCCTTGCGTTTGTTGCCCTTGACCGGAATGCCCAGAGCGATGGATTTCTGCTTCCTCCGCCCGGCCTCGTCGTACAGATTCAAAATTGCAGTGTACTTGCCGCTGCGCTCCGCCAGGCTGCCGGTAACTTCCCGTCTGTTCAATCAAAATCCCTTCCTTTCTCGTGGGTTCGTGTGATGTTACCTTGGGCGGGCGCGCTTTTCAAGTATTTTCTGCCGCGCTGCAAAGATAATCGATGACCGCCACCTTCGGCACCCGGTAGAGCCTGCCCATGCGCACGCTGGGGATCGTCCCGCCGCGCAGCAGCGCGTAGGTCATGCGCTGGCCCACGCCCAGCATCTCCCGCACCTGCTGCGGCGTCAGCGCGTCCGGATACTCCCGGAACATCGCCCGGTACCGCGCCGCCATTTTTTCTTCTCTGCTCATAAAATTCCTCCTTCCGCCCCCTTGACTTTCAAATTGTAATTGTATATTATGATTACATCAATTACAAAGGCTTAATATATAGACCTTGGGAACACGCAAAACGGAAGTAGCGGAGAAATTTTTTTGGAAAGAAGGGCAGAAATGAAGCAAAAGCAGCTCGCGAAGATCGTCCGTGAATGGGGCAGCTGTATGGACCCGGAGATTTCGGCGGAGACCTACCTGAACAGCCGGGACGCGGAGGCGGCCGCCTGGGCGCGGGAAAACGTGCAGGAACTGGACGCGCTGGACAGCGAAACCGCCAATCTCTACCGGCGGCAGCGGGAGCATACCGACTACCGCACCGCAGAGGAACTGGAACTTGCGAAGAAAAACGCCGTGGGCGTTCCCCGCGGCGGCAGGCCGCATTCGCCGGAAAACCGCTGGCTCAACGAGATTTTTGGCGACGACCCGGAGGAGCTCTACCAGATGGTCGGCTCGGCAAAGCTGGCCGAGGCCATCCGGAAGCTGACGCCACACCAGCGCCGGGTGATCCACATGAGTGCGATTCAGGAGCTGCGGACAAGTGAAATCGCGGAGGTCATCGGCACCAGCGAGCGGAACGTGCGGGATGTGCTTCAGCGGGCCTACGCCATGCTGCGGCGGGGCGCTGCCGGCGAGGGGTATCCCGAAACCGCGGCAGTCATCCTCGGCTGGACGCTGTTCCCCACCTTTATGCTGGGCTGGCAGATCTCGAAGCGCGTCTATCCCGCCATCCGGCGAGCGTTGCTGAAAAATGCGGCATGACGCAAAAAACGGCCGCCGCGGCTTGCGGCGACCGTTGAAATATGATACTGTGATTACAAGAATTACAAGGAGGCGGAACATGGACGCAAAAAACATCCTCTCCCATCTGAATCTGCTGTGGGTGCGGTGGTCGGCGTATGAGGCGTCGGAGTACCGCGGCGTGCGGTATCTGCGGCCCGCGCCGGGCGCGCAGCCGCTTTCCTACAACTGCGCCGAGCAGCCGGAAGCGCTGGTGGCCGATGCGCTGGAGTTGGGGCGACAGCTTGCGGCCAACACGCCCGACGCCGACCGCCTGTGTGCCGCGTTTGCGGCGCGCCACGGGCTTTTGGGCCTCGGTGCGGGAAAAGACGCAGGCCCGTTTTCCGGCGGCGACGTGGCCCCGTGTTATCGCCCTGTGAACGAGTGCGAGTACGGTGAGGAACTGGAGCGGTTTGAGTCGGAGATGCTGTCCCTCTACCGTCATTTTCTCTCTGCCCGCGGGGGCGAGATGCCGGCGGCCGCGGCCGCGATCACCGGCGGGCTCCGCTTCCAGCTGACCGCCGGCACGACGCCGCAGCTGCTCTGGCAGGCCGACCGCCTGCTGGACATCCTGCGTCTGGCCTACGCCGCTCAGCTCACCGACCCCGCCGCGCCGCTCAAGGTCTGCAAGAACTGCGGGAAGGTGTACTACAATCCCCACGCCAAAAGCGAGTTCTGCGGGACGAAGTGCCGGAATTATTACAATGTGAAGGTGTTCAGAAACAAAAAATAAGGGGCGCCGTTATTCTCAAAATTTATTCCGAATCAGTATGGCTTAAGCCGAGAGATGTCCTTTCACCTCTCGGCTTTTTGCATAGAACCTATCTGCCATCAGTCCGGATTATGGCACAGAACATCCTGTAAAATTTAGGTATCCGAAATGGATCTGACCGCTTGCCTCTATTCAGATAAAAGAATATAATGATTTTGTCGTCTTTTCGACTTTTGCACTGAGGTGAGCGCAATGGAATTTTTAACTGCAAAACAGGCTTCCGAATTGTGGGGAATATCTTCGCGGCGAGTTGCCTTGCTGTGTGCGCAGGGCCGTATTCCGGGAGCAGCCAAGGCGGGCAAGACATGGCTGCTGCCTCCGGATGCAAAAAAGCCGGTTGATCCCCGCCTGACAAAGATAAAATCCGAATAGAAAGTGCGGTGCTGATATGATCCCGCCCAAAATGATAGATAACAAACGCAACGGCACGGTCGCGGAGGAATTGCGGCAGAACCTCGGGAAAGATTCAAAGTTGTCCGTCATGACCGCGTATTTCACCATATTCGCTTTCTCTGCCTTAAAAAAAGAATTGCTGAAAATAGACAGCGTTCGTATGCTGTTCACCGACCCTGTGTTTGTCAAAGAGGATCAAGAGCAGACCAAGGAGTATTATCTGGAGCGAAACCAGGGGCAGAATCTGGGCGGAAACGTTTATGAAATCAAGCTGCGCAATGAAATGTGCCAGGCTTCCGTTGCCAGAGAGTGTGCCGAATGGTTCAAGGGAAAAGCGCAGATCAAAATGTTCAAGGAAAAGAATCCTGCCCAGCCGCGACTGATCCACATTGAAAACGGCACAGGCTCCGTTTCCATCAATGGCACCGTGGATTTTACCACCGATGGTCTGGGCCTTACGCATTCCAACCGCGTGGACAGCAACATGTGCATGTACGGCCATGAGTACACAGACTATTTTCTAAAGCAGTTTGATGAACTCTGGAATGATCGCACGGCGGTTGAGGATGTCAAGGAAGAAGTCCTGAAGCAGCTCCAGCGCCTCTATAAGGAAAACACGCCCGAGTTCATCTACTTTGTCACGCTCTACCATATCTTCAACCAGTATCTGGGCGAGCTGACCGAGGATAACATTCTCAAAACGAGAACCGGCATCAAGGACACCATCATCTGGAACAAGCTCTACCAGTTCCAGAAGGACGGCGTGATGGGGGCCATCGACAAAATTGAAAAATACAACGGCTGCATTATCGCCGACAGCGTTGGTCTTGGTAAGACCTTTTCGGCGCTGGCCGTGATTAAATATTACGAACTGCGCAATGACCGCGTCCTGGTCCTGGCGCCCAAAAAGCTCCGGGACAACTGGACGATCTATACGCAGAACGATACCCGCAATATTCTGGCCGGCGACCGCTTCAACTATGATGTGCTGAACCACACCGACCTGAGCCGCTACAGCGGCACCTCCGGCGATATCAACCTCGCCACCGTGAATTGGGGCAACTACGATCTGGTAGTCATCGACGAGAGCCATAACTTCCGCAATAACAACCCCTCCAAGAACAAGGTCACCCGCTATGAGCGGATGATGCAGGATGTCATCCAGTCCGGCGTAAAGACCAAGGTGCTGATGCTCTCCGCGACCCCTGTCAATAACCGGATGAATGACATCAAAAACCAGATCTATTTCATTACTGAGGGAAAAAACGATGCGTTTGCGGAAATCGGCATCCCAAATCTGGAGATTCTGCTGAAAAAAGCCCAGAGCATTTTCAACAAATGGTCCGAGCTTCCGGATGAGCGTCGCAACACGAACTCATTTGTGGAAATGATGAGCATGGACTATTTTAAGCTCCTGGACACGGTCACCATCGCCCGCTCTCGCAAACACATCGAAAAATATTATAACCTTTCGGAAATCGGCAAATTCCCCAGACGTTTGCCGCCGCAAAACATCTACGCGGAAATCGATACAAAAAAGCAGTTTCGGCCCATAGGCGAAGTCAACCAGCAGATCAAGCGGCTGACGCTTGGGCTCTACTCCCCCCTGCGCTACGTCCTGCCGGAAAAGCGGGATGAATACGAAAAGAAATATGACGTCGCCGTGGGCGACGGCAAGTCCGTCTTTAAGCAGGCGGACCGCGAAACCCACCTCATCGACCTGATGCGCGTCGGCATGCTCAAACGCATGGAGAGCTCCGTCAACTCTTTCGGGCTCACCGTAACGAAAATCCTTTCCAGCGTGGAATTCACCCTGCAGCTTATTGAAAAAAATCTTCTTGTCTATGACCCGGAGCTGCAAATCGGCGGAATCGATCTGGACGACAACGAGCTGGATGATCTGATGTTCGGCAAGAACGTCAAGGTTCTGCTGCAGGATATGGACCTGATCAGGTGGCAGCAGGATCTGGAGGACGACCGCGACAAGCTGCGCGCCATTCTGGACGAGGTAAGGGTCATCACGCCGGAGCGCGACCAAAAGCTGCATACGCTCCGGGAACTGATCCGCCAAAAGGTCGAGCATCCCATCAATCCCGGCAATCGGAAAATTATCGTCTTTACTGCTTTTGCGGATACCGCCAATTATCTCTATGACAACCTCGCCCCTGCCCTGCAAAGCGCCGGTATCTATACCGCGCTGGTCACCGGCTCCGGTGAGAACCGCTCCACCCTGCCCGTTCCCAAGGGGCTGCGCAGCAAGGTGAAGCTGACGGACATCAGCACCGTGCTGACGCTGTTCTCTCCCCGCTCCAAGGAGTGCGACAAGGTGTTCCCGGAGATCAGCGACCGCATCGATGTGCTGATCGCCACGGACTGCATCTCGGAAGGCCAGAACCTGCAGGACTGCGACTATCTCATCAATTACGACATCCACTGGAACCCGGTGCGCATTATCCAGCGCTTTGGACGAATCGACCGTATCGGCTCCACCAACGACGTCATTCAGCTTGTGAACTTCTGGCCCATGCAGGATCTGGACGAGTATATCAACCTGCAGCAGCGCGTGCAGGGCCGCATGGTGCTGCTGGACGTCTCCGCCACCGGCGAGGAAAACGTCATCGACGGAAACGGCAGCGAGATGAAGGATCTGGAGTATCGCAAGAAGCAGCTCAAGCGTCTGCAGGAAGAAGTGGTGGATCTGGAGGACATCTCCGGCGGCATCTCCATCACCGACCTGACCTTCAACGATTTCAAGAGTGACCTGATGGAGTATCTGAAAGACCACCGCAAGGAGCTCAGCACTGCGCCCACCGGCTTGTATGCCGTGACGGAAATCGACGAGAGCCTGCGGGACACCCTAAAGCCGGGCGTCATCTTCACCCTGCGGCAAGTCAAAGGGCGGGAACAGACCCGCGAGCAGAATGCCCTGTTCCCGTATTATCTCGTTTACGTCACCGACGACGGCGAGGTGCGTCAGTCCTTTCTCCATGCCAAGCAGATTCTGGACTATTATAAAAAGCTCTGCAACGGCAGGAGCGAGGTGCTCTCCGAGCTGGTGCGGCAGTTCAATGCCGAGACCGGCGACGGTAGCCGGATGCAGCAGTATTCCGGCCTGCTGAATACCGCGGTGGAGAATCTCATCGGCAAGAAGCAGGAAATCGGCGTAGCCAGCCTGTTTTCCAGAGGCGGCACCACGCTGCAAAAGGAATTCTACGACGGTCTGGAGGACTTCGAGCTGGTGACATTTTTGGTAATTAAGAATTTATAAATCATAATTCATAATTGGGAAAGGTGGGGCAAGATTGTACGAAAAACTGAACATTCCCGCCGCCTGCGGGGTGGACAAGCCGATTTATAAAAAGATGTTCTACGACAACGCCGACCTCTCCAGAGCAGACAAGGCTCTGTTTACTGATGTCATCGACAAGGTGACCTGGGTGTACTGTCTGAAACCGGAGAGCATTCCCATCAAGCCTTACCGGGACGAGACGCGGGACTACCCGGAGGTGGAGGTGCTGGAAGTGGCGCTGACCGCCGAAAAGGGGCTGCGCCGCATCGCCGAGATCATTATGCGCGCCATTCCGTACCCCATGCTGCTGATTTTCCGGCTGGGCGAGCAGGCGCAGGTCTGGGCCGCGCACCAGCGATTCAATTTGTCCGACAGCGAAAAGGTGACGCTGGAGGAGTTCGTCTCCACCGACTGGCTGACGGATGATTCTCCCCTTTGGGCGGCGCTGGACGCGCAGAAACAGCGGTTCACCAACTTCTTTGATTTTTACACCGACTGGGTGGACGCCATTTCAATTTATCATGCACAATGCACAATTCATAATTGCGGGAGCGTGACCGGCGCGGAAGCCCGGAATCTTCTGGCCGAACAGGCGCAGCGCGAAGCCAAAATCGCCGCCCTCCGCGCGGAGATGAAAAAGGAAACGCAATTCAACCGCAAGGTAGAACTGAATATGGAGATAAAGAGATTGGGTGAGGAGGGCAAGATAAAATGATATGGAAAACGGTCCTTGCCATCATTGGAAGCATAGGTGGAGCCGGCGTGATTATTTCTGCGGTAGTGTACTTTTGCTCAAACATAATAGCAAAACGCCTTGAGCAAAAATATAGCAGCAAGTTAGCAAAAGAACTGGAGTCATTTAGAATGAAGTTGTCAGGAAAGAATTATATCAGCAAGGTTAGATTTGATAAAGAATTTGGAATATACTCTGACTTGTCGGAAAAAACTTTAGATATGGTTTCAGCCTGTTATTTTTTATTTCCCACGGCAATTGACCATGTACCAAGCGAAGAAGAGCAACGGCTATTTTACGAGAAACGTTTTCAGAAAGCCTGTGATGCATACAATGTGGCGAACACTACGCTAATGGCAAATGCCCCATTTATTTCAGAAGGCTTATATAATTCCTTTTGTGAAATAAGGGACTTGTGTATGAAGCAAATAGATATGTACACGTGGTGCGGCGCATTGGCACCAAAGCGGCAGTCTTTTTCTCAGTCTGTAATAACAGCTGAAGATCAAAGCAATGAGAGAACAAAAGAAATTGCCAAAAAGCAAGAGCAGCTTGTTGTCTCAATGAGAACTTATCTGTCTGCATTAGACGTAATAGAAGGGTGATAACCAAATGACAAAACTTGATGGACGGACGCCGGATTTGGCGGAGGAACATATTGAACAGCTGAAACAGATTTTCCCGGATGTGTTCGAGGAAGGGAAAATCGATTTTGACAAGCTCAAGCAGGATTTGGGCGAGTATGTGGACGACGGCAGCGAGCGGTATAACTTCACATGGAACGGCAAAGGCAGGGCCCTGAAGCTCTCCCAGACGCCGTCCATGGGCACTCTGCGCCCCTGCGAGGCTGAGAGCAAAAACTGGGGCGACACCCGGAATCTCTACATAGAGGGCGACAACCTGGAGGTTCTGAAGCTCCTGCAAAAGAGCTATCACGGCAAAATCAAGATGATTTACATAGACCCGCCGTACAACACCGGCAGCGATTTCGTGTACCCCGACGACTTTTCCGACAGCATCGAAAACTACAGAAAACTCACCGGCCAGGTGGACGACGAGGGCAGGAAAATCAGCACCAACAGCGAGGCCAGCGGGCGCTACCACACCGACTGGCTGAACATGATGTATCCCCGTCTGCGTCTGGCGAGGAATCTTCTGACTGATGATGGCGTGATTTTCATTAGCATTGATGACAATGAAGTTGATAATTTGATGAAAATGTGTTCAGAAATATTTGGAGAGCAAAATTATATTGCTAACTTAGTGAGAAAAACCAAAACGACATCAAACAATGGAAATCAATTTGCGCCATCGCACGAATATATTATTGTTTGTGCAAAATCTGCTGATACATTGAACGTATTTAACGACCCTGAAGCTCAAGAAACTGAAGACTATATTAAATTGTTCAAGTATGAAGATAATTATAGCAAATATAATATAATAGGATTGTTCCAACCAGCATTAAAACATGGTGGATCGACTTATCCTATCGAATGTCCTGACGGTAGTTTTGTAATCACTCCAGACAATAAACCTTGGCGATGGAACGAGCAAACTTTTCTGAAAGGCAAAAGCGAAAACAGAGTTGTCTTTAAAAGAACAGATACATCTCCACTAATAGATTTATCTGGGAACCAAGCTAAATGGAATATTTACACGAAATTGTATTTGAAGGAACGCTTGGAAGCTGGAATGCGTCCAATAACTTTTATAGAAAAATATACTAACTCAGAAGCAAGTAAAGAACTAATAAAAATGGAAATACCATTTGACTTTTCTAAACCCTATCGGTTGATACAATATCTTATTAAGATTTGCGTTGCAGACCAAAATTCATACATTCTCGACTTTTTCTCCGGCTCCGCAACCACTGCCCACGCGGTCATACAACTCAACGCCGATGACGGCGGGAATCGCAAATTCATCATGGTGCAGTTGCCGGAGCCCTGTGCCGAGGATACGGAAGCCGCAAAAGCCGGTTACAAAAACATTAGCGAAATAGGCAAGGAGCGCATCCGCCGGGCGGGCGAGAAAATCAAGGCCGAGGTGGAGGAACAGAACGCTCAGCTTAAAATAGACGAAGAGCCGAAGAAGGTTCCGGACATCGGCTTCAAGGTGTTCAAGCTCGACAGCTCCAACCTGAAAAAGTGGCAGCCGGATTATGACCATTTTGAGCAGACGCTGTGGGACAGCGTGGGCAATTATATGGAAGGCCGCTCCGAGTTGGATGTGGTCTATGAAATCATGCTCAAAATGGGTCTTGATCTCACCTGGCCGCTGGACAAGCATACCATCGGCGGCAAAAACGTCTATGCCATCGGCATGGGCGCGCTGATGATCTGTCTGGACGACAATATCACCACCGACGTGGCCGACGGCATGGCCGCCCTCCATAAAGAGCTTGCTCCCGAAACCTGGAAGGTGGTCTTCAAGGACAACGGCTTCACCACCGACAGCGCCAAGGTCAACGTCAAAGAAATCCTCAAATGCGCCGGTCTGGACGAGGACGCATTTACAACGGTGTGAGGTGGAGACGATGACAAAAGACGAATTATCTGGAATTTGGAATTACTATTTGAGTCTTGAACGTGATCTTGCAAACACCTCACGTTACATTGAACCTGTTGGCCAAGAGTGTGTCCACTCATTTGAGTTTACAAAGCTCATTATTTTGGCATGTACAGAAGTTGAATCTGTATTCAAATGGTTATGTGCAGAGATTGATGGCACAAGAGGATGCGGAAACATAGCAGATTATAAACAAGTGATTCTCGGAAAATATCCAAGAATTGTAGACGCAAGTGTTACCATTAGCCGACTGGGAAGAAGCATAACACCTTTTGAAAAATGGGATAGTGAAAAGCTTTCTTGGTGGGACGCATATACCCAGGTAAAGCACAACAGAGGAAAGAACTTCGGTGATGCCTCATATATCAATGCAGTTTTGAGTCTGTCAGGATTGTATATTTTAATTTTTTATCTGGCAAAGACTGCTAATCTTGAATTTTCTGATTACAAAGCTGACTACATTGACAGCCAGTATGCACACCCTGCGATTTTTTGCGCCCCCAATAAGCAACTGCCTGATTTTGAGGAGGTTCACAATGAAACTTCAATTTGACGCTAACCTCCAGTATCAGGAGCAGGCGGTTTCGGCGGTGGTTGATCTCTTTCGGGGACAGACGCCCAAGCAGGCCAACTTCACCGTTTCCGCCTATGCCGGGCAGGTGGGCATGGAGGACACCGACCACGGCATCGGCAACAAGCTGGAACTGACCGAGGACGAGCTCCTTGCTAACCTGCAGGCGGTGCAGCTCCGCAACGGCCTGCCTCAGACGAAAGCGCTCCGGCGCGGCGTTTACGACTTCGATGTGGAAATGGAGACCGGCACCGGCAAGACCTATGTCTATCTGCGCACGATTTTTGAGCTGAACAAGGCTTACGGCTTTTCCAAGTTTGTCATCGTGGTGCCCAGTCTCGCCATCAAGGAGGGCGTTTACAAATCCCTGCAAATCACGCAGGAGCATTTCAACAACCTTTATGACAACACGGTCTACGACTATTTCGTCTATGACAGCAACAAACTGGAGCAGGTGCGCTCTTTTGCCGTCAGCGACCATATTACCATCATGGTCATCAACATCGACGCCTTCCGCAAGAGCTTTGACGACCCCGACAAGGAGACCAAGGCCAACATCATCCACCGCCAGAACGACAAGCTCAACGGCATGCGCCCCATCGAACTGATCAAGGAGACCAACCCCTTTGTCATCGTGGACGAGCCTCAGTCCGTGGAGGGCAAGGGCGCAACGGCATCCAAAAAGGCCATGGCCTCGCTGAACGCCATGTGCACGCTGCGCTACTCCGCCACCCATGTGGTCAAGCACAATCTCATTTACAAGCTGGATGCAGTGGATGCATTCGATATGGAGCTGGTCAAACAGATCGAGGTTGCCAGCTTTGAGAGCGTGGACTATCACAACAACGCCTATATGAAGCTGTTGAGCGTGGATAACAAAAAATCGCCCATCACGGCGAAGCTGGAGCTGGACTGCGAGGTCGGCGGAGCGATCAAGCGTAAGGCGGTGACGGTGCGCCAGGGCGACGACCTGTCCGAAAAGAAGCTGGGCAACCGCGCCATCTATGAAGGCTACATCATCGATGAAATCTACTGCGAGCAGGGCAACGAGTATGTCAGCTTCTCCACCAAGCCGGGTATTCTCCGCATCGGCGAGGCCGTGGGCGATATTGACGACAGGGCCATCAAGGAGCAGCAGATCCGCAAGACCATTGAGGAGCACTTGAACAAGGAGTTGGCCCTCAATCACCGGGGCATCAAGGTTTTGAGCCTGTTCTTCATCGACAGGGTGGCCAACTACCGCTATTACGACGCGGACGGCGTGCGGCACAACGGTCCCTATGCCGAAATGTTCGAACGCAATTACAAAGAGCTGATCGCACGCCCCAAATACCGCACACTTTTCGAGGATATCGACGTGGATGTTCCGGTGGAACAGGTACACGCCGGGTATTTTTCCGGCGACAAAAAGGGCGGAAATTCCGACAAGGAATGGAAGGACACCAACGGCACCACGGCAGCGGACGAGTCCGCCTACAATCTGATCATGCGGGATAAGGAGGACTTGCTGTCCTTCAAGACCAAGCTGCGGTTCATCTTCTCCCACTCCGCCCTGCGGGAAGGCTGGGACAATCCCAACGTGTTCCAGATCTGCACGCTGAACGAAACCAAGAGCGAGGTAAAGAAGCGGCAGGAAATCGGCCGCGGCTTACGTCTTTGCGTCAACCAGAACGGCGAGCGCCAGCACGGCTTTGCCATCAATACGCTGACCGTCATGGCCAACGAGAGCTACGACAAATTTGCCGCCGCCCTGCAAAAAGAATACGAGGAAGACGAAGGCATCCGCTTTGGCATCCTCGAAAGCCACAGCTTTGCCAATATCCCGGTCAAGCAGGCCGACGGCGGCACGGCATATCTCGGCACGGAAAAATCCGAGTTGATTTACTCGGCCTTTAAGGCCAGCGGCTACATCGACGAAAAGGACCGTGTCACCGATGCGCTGAAGACCGCGCTGAAAACCAACACGCTGGTCGTTCCGCAGCAGGTCGCAGAACACAAAGACGCCATTGCCGCTGTCTGCAAGAAGGCCAGCGGGAACCTGAACATCAAGCCCGCGGCGGATAAGCGCGTGGTATCCCTGAACAAGGAGCTGTTTCTGGGTGAGGACTTCCGGGTGCTCTGGGATAAGATCAAGTACAAAACGACCTACCGTGTAGACTTCAACACAGAAGCGCTGGTTGAAAAGTGCTGCGAGATGCTGCAGCAGGGGCTGAATGTGAATGCGGCAAAACTGCTATACACCAAGGCAAAGGTGAACGTCTCCGAAGGCGGCGTGGATGCAGCGGAAACGCAGCGTCTCTCTGTATTGACCAGCACGGCCAGGGAGCAGCTGCCGGATATCGTTACCTATCTGCAGAACCGCACCAATCTGACCCGAAAAACCATCGTGGAGATTCTGATCAGGAGCAAGACGCTGGACGCCTTCAAGAAAAATCCCCAGACCTATATGGAAGATGCGGCAAAGATCATTTCCTCGGTGATGCGCCTGCTGATCGTGGACGGGATTAAGTACACCAAATTGGGAGACACCGAATATTACGCGCAGGAGCTGTTTGATTCGGAAGAACTGACGGGTTATCTGGAGCGAAATATGATCGAGAGCCATCATTCGGTCTACAACTATGTCGTATACGACAGCGAGGTGGAACGCGGCTTTGCAGAGAGTTTTGAACACAACGAAAGCGTGAAGGTCTATGCGAAACTGCCGGACTGGTTCAAAATATCCACACCGCTCGGCAGTTATAACCCCGACTGGGCTGTGGTAATTGAGGACAACGGACAGAGCAAACTGTATTTCGTGGTTGAAACCAAGGGCAACATTTTGACCGACGCCCTCCGCCCGACAGAAAGTGCGAAAATCAAATGCGGTGAAAAGCATTTTGAAGCACTGGGCCAGGGCGCACAGTTTGTAAAAGCTGACAGCTATGAAAAATTCATTGCGGATTGCGCCTTATAACGAAAAAAGCCATCATTGGTCTGCCATACAAATACGCGCAAGTGTATTGCAGAGTTGGAATGAAATGAGGGAAAGCTGTGCAGACGTTTGAAGCAAAAACTGTAACTGATATGCTCTCAATACTTGAAACGCTGCAATTTCAGTTTGGCTGCAGCCCCAAAGGCAGCGGCTTTTTGTTCCGAGGGAACCAAGATGTCTCATATAGCTTGCTTCCCGGAATCTATCGATGCTTCAGCGAGAAGCAACATGCACGTTTGATAGATGGAAGTATCGAAGGCAAAGTATATCAGGCGAACGAAAACGAAATCCTTGCACATTTTAGAAAAGAAGCGGGAGGAATACTGAATTTTGTCGCCCAGTCTGATGATTTCACATGGCTACAGTATGCGCAGCACTATGGGGTTCCTACGCGCTTATTGGATTTTTCTGCGAATCCGCTCGTGGCACTTTATTTTTGCTGTCATGGAGAGAAACCATGCGATGGTGCTGTATGGGTTCTTAACAGCTATACATACCAAAGATGGATGTTTAAGGATGCGTTTTGTACGCTAAATGAGCCGGAGATAACGACCGATATGATACGGGACGACATCCTTCACAGCATGAAAGGTTATATCGATTACGGGGAAGAAACTGTCGAGATGCGGCGACCGCTGCTGTTCGTCCCTGCATATATTGACCAAAGGATGGCTGCGCAATCCAGTAGGTTCTTGCTTTGGGGCTCGGACCAAAGACCCCTTGAGGCCCAAATATCGTCAAATGAAGAAATGGTCTTATCCAACGATGGTAGTGCGTACAGAATTGCAGATGACACCAGATTCCTATGTAAAATAATTGTTCCAGATCTGTGTAAGCACGACATACTAAGATCGTTGGAGATGATGGATATCAGCGAAAAGACTGTATTTCCGGGGCTTGATGGCATTGGAAGATATATAGAACAGTATTACCGGAACAATCCGGATGATGCCTGCAGGTTCCTATAGAAACATATAGCTATTTTCCTTTTTCTGTGGTATTGTGTCTTGCTACAAGGAGGCGAGGCACATGGACGATATTCTGACGGCGCTGTACGACAGCTTTTACATCCGGCCGGAGATGGCGGCGCTGAAGCAGTCGGTGGAAGCCAACCGGGCGCTGTTGCGGGACAAGCTCCCGGCGGAGCAGCGAAAGCTCGTGCTGCGGATCGTGGACGATCTCACGATGATGACCAGCGAGGAATCCCAGGACAGCTTTCTCTGCGGCTTCAAGCTGGCGTGGCAGATGGCAAACGAACTGAATCATTATGACGACAGGCGCTCAACGCCGGCAATACAGGCCGGGTTGAGCGCCTGTTCCATATCACGGGAGGCGGAGGAAAGATGAAAAAAGCGCTGGCGATCCTCGCTCTGATTGCCGCGTGTGGGGCGCTGTGCGCCCCTGTGTGGCCTCGGAGCGGTGCGGACGAAAAAGTACCCACCCAAAGCACAATCGCAGAATCGTTCCACCCCACTGCCGCCGTATCAGAGACTTTGCCTCGCAAAGAAAACAAGAACACTGTGGACGGTCAGGATGAGGTTGCCTGCGCGGTCACAGAGCCGACGGCTACGGTAAAAGCGACTGCCCCGCAAGCGGTCGCCGCTGAACCGCCTCAAGAACTGCCGCCCACACCGCGGCCGACAGAAGCATCAGCTCCAATCAAACCTGCGGACACTACCGCACAATCAGGCGCATATGTTCCCGGCTTCGGCTTGGTGGAGAGCAGCGGTGAAAACACGGCCGTCCGCGACGAAGGCATCTACGAAAACGGGAACAAAATCGGCAGCATGGGTTAAACAAAAAAAGACGGGGACACCGCTCTGATGCGCGGCGTCCCCGTCTTTTGCGTGCAAAAAAATAGGCCATTTATGCATGGGCAATTTTAGTCAATCGGCTCCGCGCTCAGCCAGCGGATGTAGCCGTTTTCTTTTTTGCGATAGGTACATCGCCAGCGGGAGCCGTCAAAGACCTCGTCGGCAAAGTTGATGTGCGTCTGCGCGGGCGAATAGCAAACGCCCCAGTCCTGCCGCCACACCTGCAGAACAATCTTTTGGCCGTCGTCCGTGTCGAAATGGCAAAGCAGCATGGGTTTGTTTTTGTGCCAGCAACGAAATGTCAGCGTGCCAGTAAACTCCCCCGATTCCTCTGGATGGTGATAATCGTTCAAGGGAGCCATCTCCCGTATTGCCTGCACGCGAATGATCTGCGCGCGGCAGGGGCAGTCCTTCAGATAGTCCTCCAGCTCCCCGGCGCGAACCACATTGTATTCGGCCATCGCGAGCGACGGATTGCACGGCGCGGCGCTGTTTCTGTTTCTCATTTTCTCCCTCCTCATTCCATCCTCTGCATTTCTTCCTCGCCCGGCTGTTGCTGCTGCTCGAATCTCCGCCGCAGCTCCGCGAGCAGCTCGGGTGGGATGGAGTCGATGAATTCCTGATACTCCTGCAGCTCATACGAGAGCGACTGATTCTCGCGCTCCTCCAGCTCCAGCTCCCACTGGATGCGCTCGTGCTCGCGCCGGTAGATGGCGTCGTTATCACGGAGAATCTTCAGCTGCTCGTCGTAGGGGCGGAGCTTGGCCTCCAGAGCGTTGATCTGCGGATACCATTCCAGCAACCGCTGCAGCACCTTCTCCTTCTGGCGGTTGGCGTTAAAGGTGCCGATGCTCTCGATCTCCGCGCGGATGCCGGTCATTTCGTCGGTCAGGCGGTGCGCCTGCTTGTAGAGCCAGGTGGGGATATGCCTGCGCTTGGTCGCGGCGGCGGCCTGACCGCGCTCCAGCTCCGGAAACTCCGCCGCCATGTGATCGTGAAATTTGTCCTGCCACTCCACCAGCTTGTCGCGCCCGCCCATGACCTCCTTCGCGCACAGCCGGTGATCTCTGGTCAGCGGCACGAAGCAGACATGCATGTGCGGATTGTGCTCATCCATGTGCACGACCGCCGAGAAAATGTTTTCCTCTCCCACCTCGCGCTTCAAAAACTCCAGCGCGTGCTCGAAGTAAAAACGCCGCCGCTCCTCGGACAGCCCCTCCAGAAATTCCGGCGTGGCGGTGATGATGGTGTCGATGAACTTGACGCTGTCCTTGCGGAGCTTCATTTTGGGATTTTCCTTCTGCGCTTTCTCAATGCGGGTCTGGATCTCGCCGTAGTATTTCAGGCGCGGCTGGATGAGGTGATAGTTGAGATGGGAGCGTTCGGGATCGACGTCCGGGTTGCTGGCGTAGCGCGTTTTCTTGCGCTCGTGGTGTTTCTCGATGGCGGTCGTGGGGCCGCCCTTCCGTTTCTCAAACCGCAAAATCGCGTAGGGCATAATTCATAACTCCTTTCCGTTTCGCCGAAGCCGGGCAAGCACCGGCAGCTTTTTTCACATACCGCCCACCAAGCTGAAAACGCGCCCGCACCGCCTGCCCTGCGGGGCCGGCTGCGCGAACGCGTTTTCCCGCCCGTCAAAAAAGTCCGGCCCCGTCAAGGCGGGCCGGACTTTTTGCCGTGCGTTTGGCTGGCGGTATAACGCACTATACCTTGCCGCCGGTTTCCGGCGGCAAGGTGTGCGCCCGGGGACACCCCGGGACCCCGTCGGCGGCTTCGCGGCGTCCGATCCGCAGGCTGTACCTCCGCCTGCTCGGGCTCCGCTTCGCCGCAGTTTTTGCCGCCGTACCCACTTCTGTGCGTGCGTCCTCTCGCCGGCAAAAACACCGCCCACGGGGCGGGACGAGAGACGAAGGACGAGAGCGGGAACGGCCTGCGGACATAAAAACAGCGCCCGCGATTTCTCGCAGACGCCGTTTCCCTGATTGGTTTTTGGAGTTCAGTCCTCCAGCAAAAAATCTGTCAGCAGCTTGATCTTGATGCCGTCCTGGGTCATCGGATTGTCGCAGCTCCCGGCAATAACGATTTTCTCGTAGTTATCCCGGATCATCCGCAGAGGCGCAAGCTCCCGCTCGCGGGTGGTCGGTTCATTCATGGATTCCGTGACCTGAATATATTTTTTCTCCTCCGCGTTGGTTGCGATGAAGTCGACCTCCTTGCTGCCGACCTTTCCGATGGACACATCGTAACCGCGCCGGAGCAATTCAAAATAGACAATGTTCTCTATTGCGTGGCCGGTATCCATATCACGGAAACCCAACAGATAATTACGCAGACCGACATCCACGATATAATATTTGCCGAGGGTGCGGAGGTACTCTTTCCCCTTGATGTCGAAACGCTTGATCTCGTAGAACACATAAGATTCCAGCAGTGCTCCCACATAAGCCTGGATCGTTTGAACGGCCGGCTTTCCTCTCCGCCCGTCGTCATCCAGAAGTTTTTCGCTGACCAGCGTATTGCCGATGGAGGTAATGGACGTTGAGTTACCGATGTTGTCCGCCAGGAACATGATAATCTTTCGCAGCAACTCCGGGTCGGTCAACTGGCGCTGTCCTCTGCGCCGCTCGCGTTCGAGAATATCCCGCACGACCACGGTGGAGTAGACACCGTCCAGAAGCGTCAGCGCCTTGTCCGTATCCAGTCCCACATCGGCTATGCCCGGCATCCCGCCGAATTTCATATAGGCCGTCAACATCTCCCGCACATCGAAAATTTCGCTGCGCGCATCCTTTATCCTTGTGTGTATATTTCCGGCGGGACCGCTCCGTTTCTCCACCGTATAACCGTGGAAATCCAAAAACTCGCGGAAAGACAGAGGCAGCATTTTGATCTCCACGCTCCGCCCGGCCAGATAGGTGGCGTACTCGGAGGAGAGCAGATATGCGTTGGAACCGGTCACATAAATATCGCAGTCGAAGTCCACCCGAAAGGAGTTGACCGCGTCCTGCCACCGCTCGATGCGCTGGATCTCGTCAAAAAACAGATAGGCGCGTTTGCCCTTGGGCAGGCGTTCCTTGACATACTGATACAGTGCCTCCGCCGTCATTCCGCGGTAATCCATGGACTCAAAATTCATTTCGAGGATCTGGTCGTCCGTGATCCCGGCCTCGCGCAGATGACGGGCCATCAGCTTCATCAGGCTCGACTTCCCGCAGCGGCGGATACCGGTGACGATCTTCACCGGTTCGGTGTCTTGAAACGCGATCAGGCGGTTCAGGTAAAGCGGTCGGTTTTTCAGTTCCGATCCGGTTTTCAGCATAAGATCACCTCTGCCGCCATCATAACACAGCCTCGATAGAATTGCAAGTTTGTGTTATAAATGTTCAAAAACTTTCGTATTTACAAAATTTATAACATGATTCGACTGCGACGCCAATCCGCCAATTTGCACTCCGCACGGCTCTCGCTCACAGCGCGCTCACACTTTGACGGCAAATCGTCTTTCGACGGCCATTTCCGCAAAGCCGCGAAATAACAGGGAAAAGCGCCGCAAACCCGCATGAAATCAGCGTTTCCGGCGTTTTCAAATGCTCACAGACGCCGCCGCAGGACAGCCGAGGCCGAAGGGTTCCAACGACTCGAAATCAGGTACGCCCCAACGGGCGCCGTGGGTTCGAATCCCACCTTCTCCGCCATTGAAAAGCCGGCGACCGCGCGGTCGCCGGCTTTTCTTTTTTGCGGCGCGCCTGCGGCGGCGCTTTTTTTGCCTTGTTCCTTGATAATGCCGCGCCGATGTTGTACTTTAGTTGTATTATACAAATAAAAAGGAGGCCGCGCATATGCCGCTCAGGATCGTGCGGGAAGACATCACCCAAATGGAAGTGGACGCTATCGTGAATGCGGCCAACACGTCGCTGCTGGGCGGCGGCGGCGTGGACGGATGCATCCACCGCGCCGCGGGGCCGCAGCTGCTCGAGGAGTGCCGGACGCTGCACGGCTGCCCGACGGGCGGCGCGAAGATCACGAAGGGATACCGCCTGCCCTGCAGATACGTTATCCACGCGGTCGGCCCGGTCTGGCAGGACGGCGGCTGCGGCGAGCGGGAGCTGCTCGCCTCGTGCTACCGGACCTCTCTGGAGCTCGCGAAAGCGCACGGCTGCAGATCGGTGGCTTTTCCGCTCATCTCGTCGGGCATTTACGGCTGCCCGAAGGAGGAGGCGCTGCGCGTCGCCGTCGATACGGTGCGCGAATTTCTCGCCGGGAACGACATGGCGGTCTATATCGTCGCCTTCGACCGGGAGACCTGGGCGCTCAGCGAAAAGCTGTACGGCGATCTCACCGGCACGGGCGCGCGCCGCGCGCAGGAAGATGCGGCGGACGCCGCCGTTGAACCGTGACGGCAGCGCCGCCCGCGCAGGAAAACCTGTCGCCTGCGTTGACAAAATATGCCGCGCGATGTTAATCTATCTGTACATAACTGTATTAATATGAGGTGACGCATGGATTACGTTGTGAACGGTTCGATTTTCATCAACGATATTCTGGAAGCGGACGGGACCCAGCGGAAGGGACTTCCGGGCGGTGCCGGCCTCTTTGCGTTCGGCGGGATCCTGCTCTATACGGGCAGCTGCGTGTGCGTCTCCGGCAGGGGCACGGATTGGGAAAAATGGTTCGGCGCATGGTCGCGCGCGAACCGCATCTGCGAGGACGGGCTGGTTCCCTACGACAATATCACCATCGTTTCGGCGCTCGAATATTCGCCGGACGGCACGTGGGTCGAATGCATGTCGAACGGGCCGCGCGAGGAGCAGCGGGAAGCCTTTGAAGAGGACTGCAGGGCGATGCTCCGGCGGCAGCTTTTGCAGGGCGCAAAGGGCCTGTACGCGGTCCAGCCGCTCGACGATGCGAAATTCTGGGACGCCGTCTTCGACAGCGGCCGGGAAGCAAAATTCACGACCATGATGGAGCTCTTTACGCAGGACTGCCGCCCGGAAAACCTGGAGCGGCTCGTCGGCGGATTCTTCCCCCATATCGGGATCTTCAGCCTGAACCGGTCGGAGAGCTTCGAGCTCTTTTCGGCGGACAGCGAGGAAGCGGTCATCCAAAAGCTGCGGCAGCTCGGGAAGCCCTGTTATTACCGCGTCGGCAAAAAGGGCGCCTACATGGTGACGAAGGACGAGGTCGTTTTCTGTCCGTCGGTCAACCCGTTTCCCGGCCGGCCCGAGATCGACCCCACGGGCTGCGGAAACTGCTCGACGGCGGCCGCGCTCTACGCGTTCGCCGAAGGGTACGCCGCCGCGGACATCGCGGCCATGGCCGCGGTCGCCGCGGGCTACAACGTGCTGCAGTACGGCCCGTATCCCCGCTTCGACGCGCAGACGCGCGCGGAGGCGCTCGCCATGGCCGGCCGGCTGGCGAAAACGCTCGGGCCCGCGCGGAACTGAGGGGCCGCGGCATGGACTATGTCGTCGTCGGCTTCCTCATCAACAACGCCCTTCATTTTTACAACGGCGACCGGATCGAAAACGTCCCCGGCGGATGCGGGCTGTACAGCTTCTCGGGCATCCGGCTGTTTGACGACAGCTGTCTGCTCGTCGCCGGCGCCGGCCGCGATTTCGGGGACTGCTTCGGCCCCTGGTTCGACCGCAACGGGATCGACCGCCGCGGGATCCTCCTGAAAAGCGACCGCACGATGAGTTCGATCCTCACCTACGACGCCGAGGGCGGCTACGTCGACCGCTCCGCCTACGGCCCCTCGCTCGTGCACGCGCCGGCGCTCGAGCTGGGCGCGGACGATTACGCCCCGTTTCTCCCCGGCGCGAAGGGCCTGTATCTCTACGGCAGGCGCTATCCCGACAGGGAAAAGCTCCTCGCGCTGCGGCGGCGGTACGGTTTCCGGGTCATGCTGGAGATCAGCCCCTATGCGCAGGCGGAGGACCTGCCCGCGCTCCTCGGCTTCCTCGGCTGCTGCGACTGCTTTTCCCTCAACCGGCGGGAAAGCTTCCGCCTGTTTTCGGTGCACAGCGAGGAGGAAGCCGTCCGGGCGATCCGCGAAACGGGCAAAACCTGCTATTACAGGCTCGGAGAAAAGGGCGCCTGTATGGTCACGGCGGACGCCGTCGATTTCGTTCCCGCGCTGCACGTCCGGGAGCCGGAAAAGGACCCGACCGGCTGCGGAAACTGCAGCGCGGCGGCCGCCTTCTGGGCCCTGTGCGAGGGATACGGCCCGCGCATGGCGGCGTGCGTCGCCAACACGGCCGCGGGCTACAACGCCCTGCAGTACGGCCCCGTCCCGCGGCCGGACGACCGGCTGCGGCGCGAGGCGCTCGCGTTCGCGCGGGCCGCATGCGCGCGCTGCTTTGGCCCGCTTGAATCTGTAGAAAGTCATTGAAATAAGGAGATCGATTATGAACAGAACTGATTGCGAAACGTCACTCATCCGGCAGTCGAGAATGGCGGCGAAGATCGTCGACGCCGTCCTCGGATCCGTGGATTACCGGGCGCTCGACGAGGTCCTGCCGCTCAAGGAGATCCACGACGCGCAGAGCATCATCATCACCGGCTGCGGCGACAGCTGGCTTGCCGGGCTCGCCGTCAAGCCGGTGTTCGAGAGTTTTTCCGGCGTGGCCGTCAATGTGATGCGCTGCGTGGAATTCTCCCGTTTTCTGAGCGGGAAGATGCTGGGCTATTCCCCCAACACGCCGCTGGTCATCGGCATCTCGGTCTCGGGGGCCGTCTCCCGCACGGCGGAGGCGCTCGCGCGCGCGACGAAGCACAACGCGAACACCATCGCCATCACGGACAACCCCGAGTCCCCCGTGGGCAAGGCCGCGCGCCACATCGTGCCGCTGCATCTGCCCGAGGGCGTCGAGTACGGACCGGGCGCGAACAGCTATAACGGCATCCTCGTCATCCTCCTCGCCATCGCGCTGCGCATCGGCCGGGCCAAGAACCGCATCTCCTGCGACGACTACGAGGACATGAAGCAGGCCATCTCGGATTATGCGAACGACGTCCAGAAGGTCATGCCGGCGTTCGAAGAGCGCGCGTTCGAGCTCGCGAAGACGTGGAAGGATCTGCGCGCGATCGATTTCATCGGCGATTACGCCGACTATGCGACGGCCTATTTCGGCTCGGCGAAGGTCATCGAGACCTACGGCGGCTACACCACCTACGACGACAGCGAGGACTGGTGCCACATCAATTACTTCCTGTCCGAACCCGAGACCGTCGGGCGCGTCGTGATCGCCAACAAAAACACGCCCTCCTTCGGGCGCCTCCAGGAGACGCTCCAGACGATCCGGCAGCTGAAAAGTCCCTGCATCGTCGTGACCGACGCGGACAAGTCCGAATTCCCGCCGGAGTTCGAGGTCTTTACCGTTCCCGCGCCGCGGTATGCGTGGCTCGATCCGCTCATGCAGCATTTCCCGCTCGACCTCCTCGCGGGATCGATCGCCGGCCTTCTCGGCATACCGCAGTTCCGCACCGACATGGCGGAATTCGACATCAAGGGCGTCACGGACGGGGCCAGGATACGCGGCAGTGAGATTGTGGTGCTGTAAAGGAGAAGACGTATGTTTTATAGTGAGACGAAAGAGATATCCACCCAGAAGAACGAGATGATCGACATCACCGGCGAGATCCTGGACGTTCTGCGCCGCAGCGGGCTCAAAAACGGGACGCTCACCGTCGAGGTTCCGCATTCCACGGCCGGCGTCGTGCGCACGACGGGCGGTCTCCCGGAGGTCGCCGAGGACGTCGTCTACACCGTCAAGTCGCTGGTCCCCTCGCGGATCACCTTCAAGCATGAGGAATCCCCCGACGACGCGGCCGGGCACATCAAGTGCGCGCTGTTCGGCGGCGCGGTGACCTCCATCATCGAAGACGGGAAGCCCGTCAGCGGGGACAAGCTGCACTGGTTTTTCATGGAATACGACGGACCCCGCCTGCGCCGCTTCTGCGTGTGCGCCATGGGGGAAGGAAAGGGTGAGGGAAAATGACAAATAAAGACATGAAGAGCGCAATGCTCTCGCAGATACGCAACGCGGTCTCCGATCTCGACGCCATCGCCCGGACCACGACGCTCGACTATCTGTCCGACTGCGTCCCGGCCGACGAGCTGCTCAAGGTGAACAACGTGCTGCTCACCGGCTGCGGCGACAGCTACTGCGCGGCCATGGCGTCCGTGCCGCTGTACGAGAACATGGAGGCCTTCAAGGGCACCGGCATGGTGCCCGGGACGCCGACGCGGGCGATCCGGAACATCGAGTGCTCCCGGTATTACAACACCTACGGCGGCTGGGATCCGATGCGCATCCCCGGCCATCTCGTGGGCGCCGTTTCCGTCTCCGGCGCGCCCGCGCGGCCGACCGAGGCGGTCCTCCGCATCAACAAGGTGGGCGGCAATTCCGTCGCGTTCACCGACAATCTGCAAAGCCCGCTCGCGTGCGCGGCGAAGCATGCGGTCAAGCTGAACGTCCCGCCCTGCGAGGTTCCCTCCCCGGGCGTGACGTCCTATCTGGCGTCGACGTACGCCGTCATGATGTTCGGGCTCTATATGAGCGTCGCGAAAAAGCAGATTTCCTCCGAGCTTGCGCTGCGGCAGCGCACCGCGGCGCTGCAGTTCGTCAACGCCTTCGCGGGCGCCGTGCAGCAGGAGGTCGAGGAACACGCGTTTGAGATCGCGAGCCGCTGGGAGAAGGAAGGCGGCATCGAGGTCATGGATTTCGTCTCCGACGGGCCCGACTACGCCACCTCGTTCTTCGGCTCGGCCAAAATGGTCGAGTCGTTCGGCGGCATCACGACGCACGACGACAGCGAGGACTGGTGCCATATCAACTTCTTCATCCGCAAGCCGCGGAACGTCGCCACGTTTGTGGTCGCCAACACGACTTCGCCGTCCTTCGGGCGCATGCTGGAGGCGATCCGCGCCATGAGCGCCATCGGGCGTCCGCTCGTGATCGTCTCCGACGCCGCCGCGGACGTCTTCCCCGCCGGCGCGGACGTGTTCACGCTGCCGAAGCCCGCGGTCGCCTGGGCGAATCCCCTGATGCAGCACCTGCCGATGGATTACATCGCGGCGTTCATCGGCGGCCTGCGGGGCTGCGCGCCCTATCGCATCGGCGCGCCGTCGCACCGCGACGCCGCCGAATCGTCCCGCTTCCGCAGCAGCAAAATAGAGATTGTTTGAAAGGCGGCACAGACAGATGGCATACATGGAGAGATTCGATCTCAGAACAGAGTACAACGGGATGCACGACATCACCGCGCAGGTCCAGGAGATCGTCCGGAAAAGCGGCGTCAAGGACGGCATCTGCATCGTTCACTGCAACCACACCACGGCCGGCATCATCGTGACGTCCTTCTGGGACAAGCGCGGCCACGTGGACTTCATGATCGAAATGGACAGGGTGTTCCCCACGCGCAATGATTTCCTGCACCAGTTCGACACGCCGACGGACGCCGCCGGCCATATCAAATCGGCCCTCGCGGGCGTCGCCGTGACGCTCATCGTGTCCGACTCCCGCGCGATGCTCGGCTCCTCCCAGGGCATCCTCTTCGCGGAATTCGACGGACCCAGAGACCGGCAGGTCTATGTGAAGGTCGTCCCCGACTGACGACGCGCGGGGCGTTCTCCCCGCATCATTTCCCCCGGCCCGGCGGCCGGGCGGCGCACCACAGAGCAGGCGGGCCTGCGTGATCGGTTTCTGTCCGGCGGACGAAAACGTCCCCGGCGGACCGGCCGCGCGGGCCCGCCTGCTCTCTAATTGTAAAGATTTCTGTACAGTGATGAACAACAATTTGTAATTCTGCGCAAAATGTGCGCCCAATCTTTGTCATATATTTCAATGTATTTTGGATTTGGTTGATGTATAATTTCATTACAGAAGACCTTGTTTTTGAAATTCCGTGTGCGGTATTTTATACAATTTTCGCGACTTGACCGAACAGCTTACAAACAGGAGGAGCGCGGCGCCGCGCGGCACTTCCCGGGGGCGCACCGCACAGAGAAAATGGCGAATGTGATCGTTCAGATTTACGGCATCTCCACGCTGGAGGACGCGCTCACGTGCGCGCGGCTCGGCGCGAATCATATCGGCATCGCCTACGGCGAGGTAAAGCACCTGGGGCCGGGGCAGAGAAGCTGCGCCGAGGCCCGGGAGATCTTTGAGCAGGTGCCCGGCGGCGTCGTGAAAGTCGGGCTGACCATCGCGTCCGACGTGGACGAGATCCTGCGCGACCTTGCGCTGTATTGCCCCGACGTCTATCATCTGTCCGGCGATATCCGGGACATCTCCCCGCAGGGCGTCGCCCGCATCCGCACGGCGTTTCCGAAGCTCAGGATCATGCAGGCGCTTCCGGTGCTTTCGAACGTGCCGCTCGGCGAGCAGCCCGTCCTCGAGCTCATCCGCATGTACGAACCGGTCACGGACTTTTTCCTGATCGACACCAAGGATCCCGGCAGCGCCATCGGCATCGGCGCGACGGGCGCGACCCACGACTGGGCCATAGACAAAGCCATCGTCGAAGCGACGAAGGTAAAGTGCATCATCGCCGGCGGTCTCGACGCGGACAACGTCGCGCAGGCGATCCGCATCTCCCATCCGTACGGCGTGGACAGCTGCACCAGAACGAGCTACGCCAGCCAGGAAAAGCGGGGCCAGAACAACAAGGACCCCGAAAAGGTGCGGGCTTTCATCGAAGCGGCAAGACATGCGTGACGGGAAGCAGGGCGGTCTTTATGTCGTCGGCGACGTCTGCGTCGATGTTCTGATCCCCGTCTCCGGCCTGCTGGCCGCGAACGAGGCGCAGCTGCGCAGGTCGCTCGACTTCCGCATCAACGCGGGCGGGACCTGCGGCAATACGGTCGCGGCGCTCGCGCGTCTCGGGCTGCATCCGGTCTTCCTCGGCTCCGTCGGCGCGGATTTCGGCGGCCGGTTCATCCGGCAGGAGCTGAGCGCGATGGGCGTGGACATGGATTCCGCGATCGTGGAGCCCGAGCGCAACACCATCAATGTTTTTGCTTTTATCAACGAGGACGGAGAGCGCAACCTCTGGGCGTTCCCGACGGTCGATCCGGCCTACACGCAGCTCGATCTCAGCCGGGTCGATCTCGCGAAGGTCTGCGGCGGCTGCTGGCTTCACTCCTCGGGCATGAATTACGCGCTGGACGGCCAGATGCGGGAGGCGCTCCCCCGTCTGTTCAAAGCCGCCTACGAGCGGGGCGTGCCGACCTCCTTCGACCTGAACACCCGCATGGGCCGGCCGGAGGATCTGGATCCGGGCGTCCGCGCGGCCGTGCTGGAGACGCTGCCGTACGTGCGCTATCTCCTCGGCTCCGCGAAGGATGAGTTTTACAGCTTTTGTCCCCGCCCCGACTGGCGGGACAGCGCCCGCTCCTTTGTGACGGACGCGCGCACCGTGATCGCCCGGACGGGAAAGGACGGCGCGTTTGTCGTTTCGCGCGAAGGCGAGTTCGAGCTTCGCCCGTACAGCGTCACGGTCAAGGACACGGTGGGTGCCGGGGACGCCTTCAATGCCGGCTTCATCTGCGCGATGGTGCTGGGGAAAAGTCTGCGGGAGGCGGTCGACTGCGGAAACGCGGTCGCGTCCTACAAGGTCAGCGGGAGCGGGCGGCATACGCCGACGGCGTCGGAGCTGGAAGCGTTCATGCGCACCCACGACCGGGCCTGAGCGGGGCCGCTCCGGCGCAGCGCATTTCGCCCCGCGGCGGGAGCCGCCGGCGTTTCCGCGCCTTCGCGGCGCGGCCGGCAGGAATGCCGTTGCACGGGATCTGCGGTTCGCGGGGGGAAAGACGGAATGACGGACGACAATATGACGGCGCCGATGGCGGCGCTCAAGAGAAAATATACGATATACGGCCTCATCGCCGTATTCATCTGGGGTACGAGCACGGCGCTGGGCCGGTCGCTGGCCGAGTCGCTGGGCAATATCACCTCGACGGCCATCACCTGCTTCTGCGGCGGCGCGATCGCGCTGTTCGCGCAGATCCGGACCCGCGGCCGCGCGAGCTTCGGCCACGCGCCGCTCAAATACTGGCTGATCTGCATGCCGACCATGGTCCTGTACCGCATCACCGTCAGCCTGTCGATTGGCATCGCGCAGACCCGCGAGCAGGTCGTGACCAGCAGCCTCATCCGGCAGGCCTGGCCGCTGATGACCCTCATCATCGCGGTCATCATGTTCCGCAAAGAGAACAAGGTCTCGAAATGGTTCATCGCGAGCGTGCTCGTCTGTCTGTGCGGCATCTTCATCGCGAACGCGAGCGGCTCGGATTACTCGGTCCGCGGGATCCTCGCGAACATGCAGGACGCCCTGTGGCCCTGCCTGCTGGCGTTCATCTCCTCCGTGGCGTGGGGGCTGTATTCGAACTTCAACCGCCTGCTCATCGGCAACGGGGATTACGACTGCGTCGGGATCTTCCTCATGGCGTCGGGCGTCATCTGCTTCGTCATCTCGCTGTTCGTGGACGAGCCGCGGCAGTTCGAGGTCCGGCAGCTGGGCGAGCTGCTCTATTCGATCGTTTTCATCATTTTCCTTGCCACCGTCATGTGGAACACCTCGATGCGCAGGGGAAATCACATGATCGTCATCTACGTGGCGAATTTCCTTCCCGTCATCGCGACGGTGATCTCGGCGGTGTTCCTCCATGTGAGCATTACGCCGCCGCTCATCATCGGCTCGCTGCTGGTCGTCGTGGGAACGGTCTGGGCAAAAATGTGCATACGGCCCGTCGCGCCGGAAGAGCCGGCGCAGGACGCCGCGAAATGAGCGGGCTGCCGGCGATCTGATTCTTATTTGCGGGGTGAAAATATATGAGAAAAGTAATTATCGACTGCGATCCCGGCCACGATGACGCGTTCGCCATCATTCTCGCGGCGAAAAACCTTGAGCTTCTGGGCGTCACGACGGTCGGCGGAAACGGATATCTCGAGGACGTCACGAGAAACGCGCTGCAGGTCCTCGACGTCATCGGCAGACCGGACGTCAAAGTCTATCCCGGCTGCGCCGGCCCGTCCACCGTATCGCTGGTGACGGCGCCGAACTGCCACGGCAAGAGCGCGATGGACGGCCCGAAGCTCGCGCCGCCGAGCAAGGAGCCGGAGACGACGCACGGCGTCGATTATATCATCGACACGGTCATGTCGACGGACGACGTGACGATCATCGCCACCGCGCCGCTGACCAATATCGCCGCGGCGATCAACAAGGAGCCGCGCATCGTCGGGCGCGTGCGCGAGCTGAGCATCATGGGCGGCGGCGCCTACTGCGGCAACTGGACGCCCGCGGCGGAATTCAATATCTGGGTCGACGCCGAGGCGTCGTACCGGGTCTTCCATTCCGGCATCCCCATCAAGATGAGCGGCGTGAACCTGACCCGCCAGTGCCTCGTCACGCCGAAAGACCGCGAGGCCCTGCGCGCCGTCGGCAACAAGACCGGCGTTTTCGCCGCCGAGCTGCTGGACTACTTCGGCAACGGCGGCAGCGCCCGCCTCCACGACGCCTGCGCGGTCGCCTGGCTCATCGACGACAGCATCGTGACCGCAAAGAAGCTCCACGTCGACATCGAGCTCAACGGGACGCTCACGCGCGGCATGACCGTCTGCGATCTGCGCCCGCTGCAGACCGAGATCCCGGACGCCGATCTCGACTTGAACTCGCCGCACCGCTGGGACGAGGAGCCGGTCGGCTCCCCTTTCCGCGGACAGAAGCCCAACGCCGAAGTCGGCCTGCGCTTCGACATGGACAAGTTCCGCACCCTTCTCATGAAAACGGTCAAAAGCTGCGACTGACGCGGCGCCGACTCTGGTCTCTGTATCGGCCGACGGCCGGTTTTGAGATAAAATAAACAAGGAGAATGGAAATGAAGAAAAAGCTACTCGCGATCATCTCGCTGGTGCTCATCGCCTGCTTCACGCTGTCTGCGTGCGGCGCCAAGACGACGGACACCACCACGACGACGGACACCACCAGCGATCAGAAGGGCCTGAGCATCTTTATGTATGTCGTGCAGTCTCTGGGCAACCTCAGCTGCGAAGACCTGATCTATGAAAGTGTCACGGAATTCTGCAACGAGACCGGCTCCACGCTCAACTATTTCGAAGCCAAATCCGACGACTCCCTTGCGGATACCACGCTGAACGAGATCTGCAGCTCCGGCGATTACGACATCATCATCACCGGCTATTGGAATATGCCGGAATATGTCGTCAAGGCCGCCCAGAACTATCCCGATCAGAAGTGGATCGTTTTCGACGCGCAGGTCGATTATACCCAGCCCAACACCTCCAACATCATGTCGTTCTCCATCGAGCAGAACACCCTCGCCTTCATGGCCGGCTCGCTTGCCGCGCTGCTGACGGAATCCAACGGCAGATATGCCAACCCCGAGAAGGTCATCGGCTTTGTCGGCGGCGGCCAGAACACCGCCATCGAGGACTTCCTTGTCGGTTACATCGAGGGCGCGCATTATGTTGATCCGGCGATCAACGTCCTGTACTCCTATGTCGGCAACTGGGACGACAGCGCCAAGGCGAAAGAGCTCGCGCTTGCCCAGTACAACGAAGGCGCTGACGTGACGTTCGGCGTTTGCGCGCCGGCGAGCTTCGGCTGCTGCGAGGCCGCTGCCGAGACGCAGAGATACAACATCGGCGTCGACTCCGACCACTCCGGCATCCTCGAGAAATCGGGCTCCGCGACGGCCAATTATGTCGTCACCTCCGCCATCAAGCAGTTCGGCTGGATGATGAAGGACGTTCTGTACACGGTTCTCGACGGCACCGCCGTTTGGGGCCAGCACAAGTCCTTCGGCGTCGAGACCGGCTACCTCACCCTCATCGAGACTCCGCAGTTCAAGGAGCTCTTCGAGGACGAACTCCCCGATGAGTATGCGAAGTATCAGCAGATCGTCGCCGACCTGACCGCCGGCAAGATCAAGGTCGACACCGCGTTCGGCGCGACCGAAGCCGAGCTCCAGGCCATCAAGGACGGCGCTTCCGGCAACGCTGCGGCGTAAATCATTTCGATCAGCCCTTTGCCTGTAAGAATGAGCCGCCATGCGGCGGCTCATTCTTCTTTAATATCAAATCATCGCGTGGCCGATTCAGTGTACCGGCTTCTCAACGCTAGTGTTGGAGAGTGATAAAATGGACAATCAAGCTAAGACTGCCGCGGCGCCGGACGATATCGTTCTGTCGATGGAGAACATCACGAAGATATATGACAACGGCTTCGTAGCCAACAAGGATATCAACTTCTCGCTGCGGCGCGGCGAGATTCACGGACTTCTGGGCGAAAACGGCGCCGGCAAGACGACGCTCATGAAGGTCCTCTTCGGGCATGAAAAGCCCGAGCGGGGACGCATCCTGCTCAACAATCAGGAGATCAAGATCGACAGTCCGCTCAAAGCCATCGAGTACGGGATCGGCATGGTCCACCAGCATTTCATGCTCGTGGACAACCTCACGGTCGCCGAGAACATGGTGCTCGGCAATGAGCCTACCAAGGCAGGCGCCTTTTTCGACAAGGAAAAAGCGATCGCGCTCACCAATGAAACCGCGCAGAAATTCAACCTGCCGATCGACCCGACCGCGCTCATCAAAGATCTCTCCGTCGGATACAAGCAGCGCGTTGAGATCCTCAAGGTCCTGCTGCGCGGCGTAAAGATCCTGATCCTCGACGAGCCGACCGCCGTGCTGACGCCGCAGGAGACGGAAGAGCTGTTTATCCAGCTCATGGACCTCAAGAAAAAAGACTTCACGATCGTCTTCATCAGCCACAAGCTGAACGAAGTCAAGCGCATCTGCGACAGGATCACGGTCCTGCGCAGCGGCGAGGTGTCCGGCACCGCCGATGTGGCCGATGTGACCGTCCAGGATATGTCCCGCATGATGGTCGGCCGCACCGTGATGATGGACATCGACAAGAAAAAAGCAACTCCCGGGAAAAGCGTCCTCAAGGTGCGCGATCTCGTTTACACGAACCGCTTCGGCATCGACGCGGTGAAGAATGTGTCCTTTGATCTGCGCGCCGGGGAGATCCTCGGCGTCGCGGGCGTAGAGGGCAACGGGCAGTCCGAGCTGTCCGATATTTTGTCCGGCCTCATTCCCCTCAAGTCCGGAAGCGTCACGCTGGAGGGCAAGAATCTCGCGGGGATGAGCATCCACCAGATCCGCGAGGCGGGCGTGGCGCTGATCCATGAGGACCGCATGATCTACGGCGTGTCCGTCACACAGTCGATCGCCGAGAACCTGGTGTCAGAGCGCTTCTTCAAGCCCCCGTACAGCAGGAACGGCGTCATCAGCCTCAAGGAGATCGGCAAGACGGCCGAGGAGCTCATCGAGGATTTCACCGTCAAGTGCGACGGCCCCGACGCCCCCGTCAAGACGCTGTCCGGCGGAAACGTCCAGAAGGTCGTCGCGGCGCGGGAATGCTCCTCCAAGCCGCAGGTGATGATCGCCAACCAGCCGACGCGCGGCATCGACGTCGGCGCCACGGAGCTGATCCGCAACAAGATCGTCGAGCTTCGCGACAAGTACAACACGGCGACGCTCCTGATTTCCGCAGACCTCACGGAGCTGCTGACGGTGTGCGACAGCATCATCGTCATGTACGACGGCGAGATCGTCGCCTATTTCCCCGATCTTGAGGGGGTCACGGAAAACATTCTCGGCGAGTACATGCTCGGCATCAAAAAGGGCGACGCCGAAAACATAGGGGGTGTGCTCTATGAATAGTTCCACGAAAAAACCGCTCACCGCGCTGCAGATCGAGAAGCGCTTTACGCTGATCCGCACGGGCGCGGCGCTGCTCATCGCGATCCTCGTGTGTTTCCTGCTCATCCTCACGTCGAGCACCGACCCGATCAAGGATCTCATCACCTTCTTCACCGCGCCGCTGACGAGCATGAACCGGTTCTGCACCTTCCTGCTCAAGCTCAGCCCGCTGCTCTTCGCGAGCTGCTCGACCTGCCTGCTGTTCGCGGGCGGCATGTTCAACATGTCCATCGAGGGCGCGATCTACATCGCGGCGATCGCCTCGACGGCCGTCGGCGTGATCGAGGGCATCCCCGCGCCGGTCCACTTCATCCTCATGGCGCTCGCGGGCATCGTGAGCGCGGCCATCGTGGCCGTCATCCCGACGGTCCTCGAGATCAAATTCAAGGCCAACCTGCTCGTGTCGTCGCTGATGCTGAACTACGTCTGCAACAACATCGGCTACTACATACTGAAGGGGCCCATGCGCGATCCGAAGGCCTCGTACGACGCCTCCGGGCTGATCCAGCAGAGCGCGAAGATCTTCAAGATCATCTCGAGCGGTCCGCTGAGCGTCCACGCGGGGCCGCTGTTCGGCCTCATCGCCATCGTCCTCACGTGGTTCCTGCTCTATCGCACGACGATCGGCTTCAAGGACAGAACGCTCGGCGAAAACGCCAGCTTCGCGAAATTCTCCGGCATCAACACGGCCAAGACCATGCTCATCGTCACCGCCATCGCGGGCGCCATCTCCGGCTTCGGCGCGAGCGTCGAGATCAGCGGCTATTACGACCGCCTGAACTGGGCGTCCTCCAAAGGCTACGGCTGGGACGGCATCATGATCGCGATCCTCGCCAACAACAACCCGAAGTACGTTCTCATCGCGGCCGCCTTCCTCGCCTACATCCGGACCTCGGCCGACATCCTGAACGTTTCCTCGACCATCCCGACGGAGATCGTCTCGATCGCGCAGGCGGTCGTCATCATCATGATCGCCGCGCAGGGCTTCCTGCACAACACCGAGAAAAAGGTGATCGTCAGGAATTCCCAGGCGATGATGAACGAAGCAAAGGAGGCGAAATAAGCTATGTTAAACGCGATTTTTTCCGTTAGCTTCCTGAATTCGGTGCTGCGCATGATGACGCCCATCACCTTCGCGGCGCTGGCCGCGTGCATCGGACGCCAGTCCGACATCATGTGCATCGCGTATGAGGGCATGATGATGTTCGCGGCGCTGGGCGGTGCGCTCGGCAGCGCCTTCACCCATTCGCTCCTCCTGGGCTCGCTCATCGGCATCGTCAGCGGTATGGCGATCGCGATGATCTTCGCCTATTTCGTGCTTTATCTCGACACGCGGCCGATGCTCATCGCCATCGCGCTCAACACGATCGGAACCGCGGGCACGATCTACATCCTGTATCTGCTGACCGGCAGAAAATCGGACAGTCTGACCATGTCGAGCCTCACCTTCCCCGACGTCACCATCCCGTTCATCAAGAACATCCCCTTCCTCGGCGATGTGCTTTCGGGACAGAACGTGCTGACGTGGCTCGCGATCGTGATGGTCTTCGTCGTCAACGCGCTCATTTACAAGACGTCCTTCGGGCTTCGCATGCGCTCCGTCGGGCAGAACCCGTCGGCGGCCGTCTCGCTGGGCATCAACGTGCGCAGGACGAAATTCATCGCGATGACGATGTCCGGCTTCCTCGCCTCCCTGGGCGGCCTGTTCATGTCGATGGCCTACATGCCCTATTTCACCAAGAACATGGTCGCCGGCCGCGGCTTCATGGCGCTCGCGGCGTGCAACCTCGCCGCGGGGCGCCCGCTGGTTGCGTTCCTCGCCGCCATCGTCTTCGGCATGGCCGACTCCATCGGCAATATCTCCCAGGCGTTCCGCCTGCCCGCGCAGTTCGCGGCGTCGATCCCCTACCTCGTGACGATCATCGGACTGTGCTTCATGGGCGTCGGCGAGAACAAGGTAAAGAAAGCCAAAAAATAATCGCCTGAAAATCTAACAAAAGAGCTCCAAAACAGTGATGTTTTGGAGCTCTCGGATTTTTTCTGTTTGCGCGGCCCCGCCCGGCGGCCTTATCGGCTGCCGAAGGCCGTGTAGCCGGATTCGAACGAAAGGCTCTGCGTGTAGCCCAGCAGCTCGCGGGTCAGCTCGTCCTTGTGGGTGAGGAATTCGCTGCAGCTGCCGGATATGCTGATCGCCGACAGCCCGCCGGATCCGGTGCGCACCGGCGCGCCGATGCAGATCTGATCGTCCATGAATTCCCGCTCGTCCGTGGCGTAGCCGTTCTGCACGACCTTGTCCAAAACGGTCTTGAACTGTTCGGGATCGGTGATCGTGCGCTCGGTGTAGGGCTCGAAGCGGCAGTTTTTAAAGAAATTGTCGCGGACGGACTGCGGGGAGAAGGCGAGCAGCACCTTGCCCGCGGCCGAGGTGTGCAGCGGGAACGCATAGCCCAGCGGCAGCTGCCGCAGGTTCGTCTCCGTCGTGTAGGAATACAGGATGATGGCCCGCAGATTGTCCGTCAGGATGGAGAGCTTGCAGGTGTATTTGACGGCGCTCGAAAATTCGAAGCGGAAGCGCTTGACGAGATGGACGAGCGGAAAGCTGTTCTGGTAGGCGGTCCCCAGCTCGAACAGCCGGCTGGTCACGTGGTATTTCGCGTTGTCGCCCTTGCAGATGTAGCCCTTTTCCATGAGGGAGCTGAGCAGGTGATAGGTCGTCGTGCGGTTGAGCGAGCAGCTTTTGCTGATCTCCGACACGCCCAGGGGCGCCGGGGCGTAGGTCATCGTCTCAAGGATGTCCAGCGCGCGGATGACCGAATTGCCCGAAGCGGATTTTATCTGATCTTTTTGCATAGCGCACCTCTGTAAAACACCCGAAAAATATGTCGGCCCGCCGCGGCGGGAAACGCCCGCCGCCGGCAGACGGCAGCCGCGGACATATTTTTTGTATTTCTTATATTGAGAACAATTATATACAACTTTGCGTCGTTATGCAAACAATATGTGAAAGGAATCTATGAGCACGCTGATCGTTGTGGGGCATTACGGGAGCGGAAAATCCGAATTTGCCGCCAATTATGCGCTGATGGAGAGAGCGAAGGGAAAAGACGTCGTCGTCGCGGACGTAGATATCGTGAATCCGTATTTCCGCACGCGGGAACTGCAGGATCTTTTTGAGAGCCGGGGGATCCGGATCCTTTCCAGCAATTTCCGCAATGAATACAACCTCGACACCCCGGCGCTCAATCCCGGCATCCAGGAATGCTTTGTCCCCGGCGACCGGCTGAATATCGTCGACGCGGGCGGCGACGCCGCCGGCGCGCATGTGCTCGCGCGGTTTTCGGGCGGCGTCCGCGAGGGCGAGTACGAGATGTGGCTGACGGTCAACGCCAACCGGCCGATGACGGACAGCTGCGGCAAGGTCCGCGGACAGATCGGCGAGATCGAAGCCGCGAGCGGGCTGCGGGTCACGGGGCTCGTCAACACGACGCACATGCTGCGCGAGACGGGCGCCGCGGATATCATGAAGGGAAACCGCCTCGCGCGCGAGGTGGCGGGCGAGCTGCATCTGCCCGTGGTGTACAATGCGGTGCCCGCGTGGGTGTGCGGCGAGCTGGACGCCGGCGCGCTCGAGGGGGAGATTCTCCCCGTCGAGCTGCTGCTGCGGCAGAAATGGCTGTGAGAATAAACCTGTGAGGTGGAAGGAATGAAGACGAAGATCTCCTTTAACGAGGAAGCGTGCAAGGGCTGCGGGCTGTGCATCCTCTGGTGCAAGAAGGGCCTGCTGTCAAAGGACAAATCGAAGCTGAACCGGTACGGCGTGCATCCGGCGCACATCGAGGACCCGCAGGCGTGCGTGGCGTGCGGGAACTGCGCGCTGATGTGTCCGGACGGCGTGATCACAATAGAAAAGACGGAGGACTGAGGTGAGCAGATGGCTAAGGTATTGATGAAGGGCAACGAGGCGATCGCCGAGGCGGCGATCCGCGCGGGCTGCCAGGCGTTTTTCGGCTATCCCATCACGCCGCAGAGCGAGATCCCGGAGTATTTTGCTCGGGAGCTGCCGAAGCGCGGCGGCCTGTTTCTGCAAGCGGAGAGCGAGCTCGCGGCGATGAACATGGTCATGGGCGCTTCGGCGAGCGGCGCGCGCGTGCTCACGAGCACCTCCGGCCCGGGCTACTGCCTCAAGCTCGAGGCGCTCGCCGCGATGACGCTGACGCGGCTGCCGGCCGTCATCGTGGTCGTCATGCGCAGCGGGCCGGCCTTCGGCACGATGAAAGCCGCGCAGGAGGACTACCGCATGACGGGCAACGGCGGCTACAAGGTCGTCACCTTCGCGCCCTGGAACATACAGGAGGCGGCGGAGATGACCTTCGAGGCGTTCGACATCGCCGACCAGTACAGGAACCCGGTCGTCATCATGGCGGACGGCATGATCGGCCAGATGATGGAGGGCATGGATTTCGACAAACTGCCCGCGCCGCGCAGGGATCTGCCGCCGAAGACGTGGGCGCTGCACGGCAGCGCGTCGCGGGGCGGCGTGCCGCAGATGCTGTACGTCGGGGACGGGCTGTCCCATTACGCGGAAAAGCACGAGCAGGAGACCGTGCTGTATCCGCAGATCACGGCCAACGAGACGCGCTGCGAGACCGTCGGCGTCGAGGACGCCGAGGTCGTCTTCGCGGCTTACGGCTCCGCCGCGCGGATGTGCCAGTACGTGATCGAGGAATACGCCGGCAAGGTCCGCATCGGCATGATCCGGCCGAAAACGCTCTGGCCCTTCCCCTACGGGGAATTCGAAAAGATCGGGCCGAAGTGCAGGGCGGTCATCTGCCCGGAGATCAACATCATCGGCCAGATGATCGACGACGTGCGCATCGCCGTCGCCGGGCGCCTGCCGGTATCCCACGTGGGCGACACGGCGGAGGATTCGCTCACGCCCGAGGGGATCGAGCTCGAACTGCAGCGGGTGCTGGGGAGGAAATTATGAGTGTATTATATGCGAAGCCGCGTTCGCTCAACACGGCCGCGTTCACCTTCTGCCCGGGCTGCACGCACGGCATCATCCTGCAGCAGGTCGGCGCCGTGATCGACGAGCTGGGGGTCGCGGGCGACACCATCAGCGTGGGCTGCGTGGGCTGCGGGGGCTATATCCCGTGGTTCATGAACACGGACACCATCTATTCGCTGCACGGCCGTGCGCCGGCCAACGCGACGGGCGTCAAGCGCATGAACCCGGACAAGGTGGTCTTCACCTACCAGGGAGACGGGGATCTCGCCTCCATCGGCACGGCGGAGATCGTCCAGGCGGCGCACCGCGGAGAAAAGATCACCACGATTTTCGTCAACAATACGACCTACGGCATGACCGGCGGCCAGATGGCGCCGACCACCCTGCCCGGGCAGAAAACGACGACCTCCCCCTACGGCCGGGATCCCGCGCTGTGCGGCAATCCCATCCGCATGTGCGAGCTGCTCGCCACGATCGACGGCGCCAAATTCATCGAACGCGTGTCGGTCGACTCGCCGGCCAATATCCGCAAGGCGAGAAAAGCGATCCGGCGCGCCTTCGAGTGCCAGATGCAGAACAAGGGCTTCGCGCTCGTCGAGGTGCTGTCGGCCTGCCCGACCAACTGGGGAAAAACGCCGGAGGCGGCCCTCGAATGGATCCGCTCCGACATGATGCCGTATTATCCGCTCGGAAACTTCAAGGATTTTGAATAGGACGAACGATTATGATGGATAAAGTGATCATAGCAGGACAGGGCGGACAGGGCGCGCTGCGCATCGGGCAGATGCTGGCCTATGCCGCCATCAACGAGGGAAAAGAGGCCACGTGGCTTCCCTCCTACGGCGCCGAGATGCGGGGCGGCACGGCGAACTGCGGCGTGACGATCTCCGACCGGTGCATCGCGTCTCCCACGATCATGAAGCCGGACAGCTGCATCGTCATGAACAAGCCGTCGCTGCTCAAATTCGAGAAGTGGGTCGTGCCGGCCGGCTCGCTGTTCATCAACGCCTCGATGGTGAGCGAGAAGGCCTCCCGCGGCGACATCCGGATCTTCTACATCCCCGCGGACGCCATCGCCGAGGAGGAGGGAAACCCCCGCGGCGCGAACATGGTGATGCTCGGCGCCTATCTCGCCGCCGTGAAGAGCGTCCTGCCGGCGTCGATCTTCGAGATCATCGACCACAGCTTCACCGGCGACAAGGCGAAATATGCCGACGCGAACAAGCGGCTCGTCCGGCGCGGCATGGATTTTATCGAGCGGCAGTAAACCCCATCTTATCATGCGGAAGGCGGTCTCCAATGGACAGGATTTTCAGGATGTTCGTCATCAACCCGGGCTCGACCTCCACCCGGGTCGCCTATTACGAGAACGAGAAGGAGGTCTGCGGGACCAAGTTTTCCCACCCGTCGGAAGTCACCGGCAAGTATGCGACCATCAACGACCAGCTCGACATGCGGCGCGAAATGGTGGAGGAGTACATCCGGCAGGCGGGCATCACCGCGCTCGACGTGATCATCTCCCGCGGCGGCGGCGGGCGGCCCCTGCGCAGCGGCGGCTATCAGATCACGCCGCTCATGGTCGAGGAATGCCGGAACGCCGCGTGGCCGCACGCCTCCAACCTCGGGGTGATGATCGCGATCCACCTCATGCGCGAATTCAACGCGCCCGGCTACATCTACGACTCCCCGCTTTCGGACGACTTCTGCGAATTCGCGAAGATCTCCGGCCTGCCGGAGTTCCCGTCGCTGCGCGGGGCGGGGCATCCGCTGAACGAAAAGGCCGCCGCGCGCAGGGTCGCCGAGGAAAAGCTGGGCGGCCGGTATCAGGACTTCAATTTCGTCGTCTGCCATCTCGGCGGCGGCATCACCGTCTGCGCGCACGAAAAAGGGAAGATCATCGACAGCATGATCAACGCCTTCTCCCCCGAGCGCTCGGGGGCGCTGCCCATGATCGCCTTTACGAAGGCCTGTTTTTCGGGAAAGTGGACGTTCGACCAGCTGTTCAGAAAGCAGATGGGGCAGGGCGGCCTCAAGGCATATCTCGGCACCAACGACGTGCGCGAGGTCGACCGCCGCATCGACGCGGGCGACGCCGAGGCGGCGTTCTATCTGGAGGCCATGGCCTATCAGGTAGCAAAGGACATCGGCTCGATCGCGACGGTGCTCAAGGGCAGGGTCGACAGGGTCGTGCTGACCGGGGAGATCGCCTATTGCAGGCGGTTCGTCGACTGGATCACCGAGCGGGTCGACTTTATCGCGCCCGTCGAGGTCGTCCCCGGCGCGGTGGAGATGGAAGCGCTCGTCGCGGGCGTTCTGCGCATCCTGCGCGGCGAGGAGAGCGCGCGCGACTACGACACGGAACAGGCATAGAAAGAGGTAAAACATGGAACGAACGGCGATCATCATGATTTCCAACCGGCACATCCACCTCACGCGGGAGGCCGTCGATGTGCTTTTCGGAAAGGGCTACGAGCTCACGGTCAAGAAGGAGCTCGGCTACCCCATCTTCGCGGCCAACGAGACGGTCACGCTCGTCGGGCCCAAGGGCAGCATCGCGGGCGTGCGCGTGCTCGGCCCGCTGCGCCCCTATAACCAGGCGGAGATCCTGCGGGCGGACTGCTTCGTGCTGGGGATCCGGGCCCCCGTGGCGATCTCGGGCACGCCGGACATCGCCCCCGTCCGGGTCGTCGGCCCGGCGGGCGCGCTCGATCTCGAGCACGGCGCCGTCGTCGCGAAGCGGCATCTGCACATCTCCGCGGAAAACGCCGAAAAATACGGCCTGCGGGCCGGACAGATCGTCCGCGTGCGCATCGGCGGGGAGCGCGGGCTCGTCTTCGACCAGACCGTCGTCGTCATCACCGAGATGGAGACGACCGTCCACGTGGACGTCGAGGAGGGCAACGCCGCGAACGTGACCAACGGCGACGTCGTCGAGATCCTCGTCTGACGCGGCGCCCCTGCGGAAAAGGAGTCCGAATGGCGAAGTATGACGCGGTGATCTTTGATTTCGACGGCACGGTCGCCTACACGGCGGCGGACGTCTGGGATTCCCTGCGCTGGGCGGCCCGCCGCCTCGGCGGCGAGCTCGACGGGGAATTCTCAAAAAACGACGCGAACCTCGGGCTTCCCATGGAGCGGATCTTCGCCGCGGCGCAGCCCTGCGGCGGCGACGTGCGCGCTTTCGACGAGCTCGTCAGGCAGCATTACCGCACGCTCAGCGAGTACCCGAAGACCGCGCTGTACGAGGGCATGCGGCCGCTGCTCGAGCGGCTGGGGCGCGAGGGCATCGGCCGGTACGTCATCTCGCAGAAGCCGCTCGAGCCGCTCACGCGGATCCTCCGGCGCAAGGGCTGGAGCGGTCTTTTCGAGGGCTGGTTTTCCCCCGATTCCTTCGGGGAGACGGCCGCGACGAAGGCGCAGACCATCGGCTGGCTTCTCGGGCACGCGCTGCGCGGCAAAAGCGCCGTGTACGCGGGCGACACCTGGAGCGACGTCGAGGCCGCGCACGCCAGCGGGATCCCCTGCATCGCGGCCCTCTACGGCGACGGCGACACCGCCCGGCTTCTCGCCGCGGGGCCCGACCTGTGCGCCCGCACGGCGGCGGAGATCGGGGACTGTCTGTTTGAAAAGGAGAACATATGCTGAAGGATTTTGATTTCTGCGTGCGGACGAGGTTTATTTTCGGAAAGACCTCGCTCGGACGCGTGGGCAGCGAGCTGTCGAAGCTCGGCGCGAAGCGCGTGATGATCGTGCGCGGGACGGGGAATTATCTGTTCAGCAGCGGTCTGCTCGGCAGCGTGATGGCCGACCTGCGGGATCACGGCATGCAGGTCACGGAATACGGCGGCGTGCAGCCGAACCCCCGTCTGTCGCTCGTTTACGAGCTCATCGGGCGGGCGCGCGACGACAGGGCCGACATGCTGCTCGCGATCGGCGGCGGCAGCGTGATCGACACGGCCAAGGCGGTCGCCGCCGGCGCCGTCGCCGCGAACGACGTCTGGGACTTCTTCAAAAAAGGGAAAAAGATCGGGACTGCGCTTCCCGTCGGGGTCATCCTGACGAACCCCGCCACGGGCAGCGAATCCTGCGCCGTGACGGTGATCAACAACACCGAGACGCAGGAGAAGCTGCTGACGAGCGCCGACGCGATCCGCCCGGCGATCGTGTTCATGGATCCCGAGCTGACGCTGTCGCTGCCGGCCTTCGTGACGGCCTGCGGCGTGACCGACATGTTCTCGCACATCTGCGAGCGCTACTTCGCCCCCGAGGAGGGGATCGGGTCCGTCGACCGCATGGCGGAGGGCCTGCTGAAAACGCTCGTCGAGGTCGGCCCGCGGCTGATGCGGGAGCCGGGAAATTACGACGACCGCGCCGAGGTCATGTGGATCGGCACCGTGGCCCACAACGACACGGTCGGCATCGGCCGCACCCAGGACTGGAGCACGCACGTGATCGCCAACGAGCTCAGCGCGCTCTACGACACGCCGCACGGGGCGACGCTGTCGATCATCATGGGGGCCTGGATGCGCGTCGCCTGCGAGCGAAAGCCGTTCCGTTTCGCGCGGTACGCGCGGGAGGTCTTCTCCGTCCCGTGGGACGGGGAAACCGACGCGCCCGCCGCCGCCCGCAGCGGCATCGAGCGCACGCAGGAGTTCTTCCGCTCCATGGGCATGCCGACCTCGTTCGCGGAATACAAGCTGCCGACGGACGGCGTCGGGCAGATGCTCGACAGGATCCAGTTCACCGGCGGCGACAAAAGCATCGGCGGCATCGTGCGACTGAACAGAAGCGATGTGGAAAAAATCTACCGCATGGCCTTCTGACCGATACAGCATACATCTATTGGGAAGGGAAAAATTATGAAGCCTGCACTTTCGAATCTGATCCAGCACTATCCGTCCTCGGGCATCCGCCACATGTTCGATCTCGCGGCCGATTATCCCGGCTTTCTCAATCTGTGCAACGGCGAGCCGAATTTCAAGACCCCGGAGCACATCTGCGAGGCGGCCTCGGAGGGCCTGCGCCTGGGCATGACGAAATACGCGCCCGAGTTCGGCATCCCCGAGCTCAAAAAAGCGGTCGCGGACAAGTATACCGCGCAGTTCGGCTTTCCCGTGGAGCCCCGGCATGTCGTGCCCGCCGCGGGCGGCGTGGAGGGCATCATGCTCAGCCTCATGGCCACCGTCAACCCGGGCGACGAGGTCATCATCCCGGATCCCGCGTACGTCTGCTACGAGGGGCAGGTCCAGCTCATCGGCGCGACGCCCGTCCGCCTTCCGCTGTCCGCGGAAAACGGCTTCTGCCTGACGGCGGAACAGCTCAAAAACGCGATCACGCCCAAAACGAGAGCGATCATCATCAACTACCCCAACAATCCGAGCGGCGCGGTGCTGACGAAGGAGCTCGCCGAGACGTGGCTCCCCGTCCTCCGGGACACCGGCATCTACGTCATTTCGGACGAGGTCTACGAAAAGATCGTATTCGACGGATACGTGCATTTCAGCCCGGCGCAGCTCCCGGAGCTGCGGGAGCAGGCGATCGTCGTCAACAGCCTGTCCAAGACCTACGCGATGACCGGCTGGCGCGTCGGCTATATCGTCAGCCGCAACGAGGAGCTCATGAGCAGGATCGGCAGGATGCAGCAGCCCCTCATCTCCTGCCTGCCCGGATTCATCCAGTATGCCGCCGCGAAAGCCATCTCCGGCCCGCAGCAGTGCGTCGAGGAAATGGTGGCGAGCTACACGCGCCGGCGCACCATTATGTTCGATGCGCTGCGGCAGATCGACGGCATCAAGGTGAACCCCCAGAAGGGGACGTTCTGTCTGTTCCTCGACGTGACGGCGTTCGGCATCGGGTCCGAAAAGCTGGCCTTCGAGCTGCTCGACAAGCAGAACGTGCTCACGACGCCCGGCACGGCGTTCGGGCGCCAGGGCGAGGGCTTCCTGCGCCTGTCCTTTGCCAATTCGGACGAGCAGATCGCCGAGGGGCTCGAGCGGCTGTCGAGGTACTTCAAACAGCTGTGAGCCCGCGCGCTGCCGCCGGGGAAACCGGCGGACGGCGGACAGACGGGCCGCCCGGCCGGAAAGCCGGCAGACCGCAGAAAAAATTGCCGCGCGGCAGGATGGCTGCGCGGCAATTTTTATTTCGCATCGAAAACGCCTCGCGCTGTCCCCGCCGCAAAAAAGTGCTTGACAGACATAACTGTAACTGATATAGTAACAGTAAAGAGGTGATACGATGCAAACAACAATAAAAATCGCGGCGCTGACGCTGTGCGCCGCGCTGGCTCTCTCGGCGTGCGCGGCGGCCGCGCAGCCCGGCGATACGGCGGACGCAGCGCAGGAGGATACGCAGAACGTGACCGAGGACAGCTTTTACCGCAAAATAACGCCCGAACAGGCCAAGGAAAAGATGGACGCGGGCGGCGTCACGGTCGTGGACGTGCGCACGCTCGAGGAGTACACCGAAAAGCACATCCCCGGCGCGGTGCTGGTGCCGCTCGACACCATCGGCGACACGCAGCCCGACGCGCTGCCGGACAAGGACGCGGTGCTGCTCGTCTACTGCCGCAGCGGGCGCAGGAGCGCGGCGGCGGCGGTGACGCTCGCGGGGCTTGGCTACAAGAACGTGTACGATTTTGGCGGCATCATCGACTGGCCGTACGAGACGGAAGCGGGTGCGCCGGATGAACAGTGACTTCGTCGTGGCGCTGCACGCCGTGACGTACCTCTGTCACAAGGGGACGACGCTCAACAGCGAGGCGCTCGCGCAGAACATCTGCACGAACCCCGCGCGCGTGCGCCGCGTGATGGCGAAGCTCAGCCGGGCGGGACTCGTCGAGACGCGCGAGGGGCGCGCGGACGGCGGCTACCGGTGCGAGAGCAGGGACATGACGCTCGACCGCCTCGCGGATGCGCTCGGCATCCGCTTTCCCGACGTCGGCTGGAAGAGCGGCGATCCCGGCGACCCGTGCATGGTGTGCTCCGGCATGCCGGCGTATATGGAAATACTCGATCAGGGGCTCAACGACAGGCTGCGGGACTATCTGCGCGGGATCACCGTCGCGGACGTCGAGCGGTGGCTTGCCGAAAACAAGGAAAGGAAAGACGGCAAATGAAACAGGCAGATGCGGTCATCATCGGATTCGGAAAGGGCGGCAAGACGCTCGCGGGCGCGCTGGCGGCGGCGGGGAAAAAGGTGATCCTCGTCGAGCAGTCGGACAAAATGTACGGCGGCACCTGCATCAACGTGGCGTGCATCCCGTCGAAATCGCTCGTCCACAGCGCGGCGCTGTCGGCGGCGCAGGGCGGCAGCTTTGCGGACAAGGCCCGCCGCTACGCCGAGGCCATCGAGGAAAAGGACCGGCTGACGTCCATGCTGCGCGGGAAAAACTATCACAAGCTCGCCGACAACGCGAACGTCGAGGTGCTCGACGGCCGGGCGTCCTTCATCGACGCGCGGCATGTGGCCGTGCGGACGGCCGCCGGCGAGGAGGAGCTCGAGGCGCCGCAGATCTTTATCAATACGGGCGCGGTTCCCGTGCTGCCCGCCATCCCGGGGCTGCAGGAGAGCCGGCACGTCTACCTCAGCGAGACGATGCTCGACCGCAGGGAGCTGCCCGAGCGGCTGCTCATCATCGGCGCGGGGTATATCGGCATGGAGTTCGCGTCGATGTACGCCAACTTCGGCGCGCAGGTGACGGTGCTGCAGGACGGCGAGCGCTTCCTGCCCCGCGAGGACGCCGAGATCGCGCAGGCGGTGCTCGAGAGCCTCGAGGCGCGCGGCATCACGGTGCTGCGCCCGGCGCAGGCGCTGCGCATCGAGGACGCCGCGGACGGCGCGCTCGTCACCGTTTCCCTGCCCGACGGCGAGCGCACGCTGCGCGCCGACGCCGTGCTGGCGGCCGTCGGACGCCGCCCCAACACGCAGGAGCTCAACGCCGCGGCGGCGGGCGTCGAGCTGACGCCCCGCGGGGCCGTGCGGACCGACGAAAAGCTGCGCACGACGGCGCCCGGGATCTGGGCGATGGGCGACGTCGCGGGCGGGCTGCAGTTCACCTACATCTCGCTCGACGACTTCCGCATCGTGAAGTCGCAGCTGCTCGGCGGCGGAGAGCGCACGCTCGACAACCGCGGCGCCGTGCCCTACAGCGTCTTCCTCGACCCGCCGTTCTCGCGCGTGGGGCTCACCGAGGCGGAGGCGCTGGAAAAGGGCTTCGAGGTGAAGATCGCGCGGCTGCCCGCCGCCGCGATCCCCAAGGCGCAGGTCCTGCGCAAGCCCGTGGGCCTGCTCAAGGCGGTCATCGACGCGAAGACCGGCCGCATCCTCGGCGCGCACCTCTTCTGCGAGGAGAGCTACGAGATGATCAATCTCATCAAGCTCGCCATCGACGCGCAGATCCCCTACACCGTGCTGCGGGACAACATCTACACCCATCCGACGATGAGCGAGGCGTTCAACGACCTCTTCGCCGGCGTCTGAGGCGGCGTGTCCGCTTCGCTGCGCAGGCGAAGACAAGGCGCGCCGCGCAAAGAAAAAAGCCCTCCGGAAGGAGGGCTTTTTTGTGCGGAAATTTGTCAGGCGCGCGGGTTGCGGATCTGCGCCTGCGCGGCCGCGAGGCGCGCGATGGGCACGCGGAAGGGGCTGCAGGAGACGTAGGTGAGGCCCGTGTTGTGGCAGAACTCGACGGACGACGGATCGCCGCCGTGCTCGCCGCAGATGCCGAGCTTGATGTCGGGGCGGGTCTTGCGGCCCAGCTCGCACGCCATCTTGATGAGCTTGCCGACGCCGACCTGATCGAGCTTCGCAAACGGGTCGAACTCGTAGATCTTCTTGTCGTAGTAGGCGCCGAGGAACTTGCCGGCGTCGTCGCGGCTGAAGCCGAACGTCATCTGGGTGAGGTCGTTGGTGCCGAAGCTGAAGAACTCGGCTTCCTTCGCGATCTCGTCGGCCGTCAGCGCGGCGCGCGGGATCTCGATCATCGTGCCGACCTTATAGTGGAGGTCGCTGCCGGCTTCCTTGATGAGCTTGTCCGCCATGGTGCACACGACGCCCTTGACGTACGCGAGCTCCTTGACCTCGCCGACGAGCGGGATCATGATCTCGGGGACGACGCTCCAGTCGGGATGCGCCTTTTTGACGTTGAGCGCCGCGCGGATGACCGCTTCGGTCTGCATCTCGGCGATCTCGGGATAGGTGACGGCGAGACGGCAGCCGCGGTGGCCCATCATCGGGTTGAACTCATGCAGGAACGAGATGATCGACTTGATGTCCTCGACCGTCTTGTTCTGCGCCTTTGCGAGCGCCTCGATGTCCTTCTCCTCCGTCGGCACGAACTCGTGCAGCGGCGGGTCGAGGAAGCGGATGGTGACCGGGCGGCCCTCCATCGCCTCGTAGAGCTTTTCGAAGTCGCCCTGCTGCATCGGCTCGAGCTTGGCGAGCGCGGTGCGGCGCTGCTCCTCGTTGTCCGCGCAGATCATCTCGCGGATGGCGGGGATGCGGTCCTCGTTGAAGAACATGTGCTCGGTGCGGCACAGGCCGATGCCCTCGGCGCCCAGCTCAAAGGCCTTCTTGGCGTCGCGCGGCGTGTCGGCGTTGGTGCGGACCTGCAGCTTGCGGAACTTGTCGGCCCAGCCCATGACGCGGTCGAATTCGCCGCTGATGGAGGCGTCGACCGTCGGGATGATGCCGTCGTAGATGCAGCCGGTGGAGCCGTCGAGCGACAGATAGTCGCCTTCCTTGTAGGTTCTGCCGGCAAGCGTAAATTTCTTGGCTTCCTCGTCCATGTTGATCGCGGAGCAGCCGGACACGCAGCAGGTTCCCATGCCGCGCGCGACAACCGCCGCGTGGGAGGTCATGCCGCCGCGAACGGTCAGAATGCCCTGTGCGGCCTTCATGCCCTCGATATCCTCGGGGCTTGTTTCGAGACGGACAAGAACGACCTTCTCGCCGCGGGCCGCCCATCCCTTGGCGTCCTCGGCGGTAAAGACGATGCGGCCGCAGGCCGCTCCGGGAGAGGCGGCGAGCGCCCTGCCGACGAACTCGGACTTTTTGAGCACGGCGGTGTCGAACTGCGGGTGGAGCAGCGTGTCGAGCGTGCGCGGCTCGATCATGAGAACGGCCTGCTTTTCGTCGATCATGCCCTCGTCGACGAGCGCGCAGGCGATCTTGAGCGCCGCGGACGCGGTGCGCTTGCCGTTGCGGGTCTGGAGCATGAACAGCTTGCGGTCCTCGATGGTGAATTCCATATCCTGCATGTCGTGGTAATGCTTTTCGAGCGTGTCGCAGATCTTCGTGAACTGCTCGTACACCTCGGGCATGACCTCGGCGAGCTTGGCGATGGGCTGCGGGGTGCGGACGCCTGCGACGACGTCCTCGCCCTGCGCGTTCATTAGGAACTCGCCGAACAGCTTCTTTTCGCCGGTCGCGGGGTTGCGGGTGAAGGCGACGCCGGTGCCCGACGTGTTGCCCATGTTGCCGAACGCCATCATCTGGACGCTCACGGCCGTGCCCCAGCTGTAGGGGATGTCGTTGTCGCGGCGGTAGACGTTCGCGCGGGGGTTGTCCCAGGAGCGGAAGACCGCCTTGATGGCGCCCATGAGCTGGACCTTCGGATCGGTCGGGAAGTCCTCGCCGATCTTGGCCTTGTATTCGGCCTTGAACTGATCGGCGAGCTTTTTGAGATCGTCCGCCGTCAGGTCGACGTCCTGCTGGACGCCCTTTTCGGCCTTCATCTTGTCGATGAGCTGCTCAAAATACTTTTTGCCGACTTCCATGACGACGTCCGAATACATCTGGATGAAGCGGCGGTAGCAGTCCCACGCCCAGCGGGGGTTGTTCGATTTCTTGGCGATGACATTGACGACCTCTTCGTTGAGGCCGAGGTTGAGGATGGTGTCCATCATGCCGGGCATCGACGCGCGCGCGCCGGAGCGCACGGATACGAGCAGCGGGTTTTCGTGGTCGCCGAATTTTTTGCCGGTGATCTTTTCCATCTTGCCGACGTATTCCATGATCTGCGCCTGGATCTCGTCGTTGATCTTGCGCCCGTCCTCATAATACTGCGTGCAGGCTTCCGTCGTAATGGTAAAGCCCTGCGGGACCGGCAGACCGAGGTTCGTCATTTCCGCGAGGTTCGCGCCTTTGCCGCCGAGGAGCTCGCGCATCGAACCGCTGCCCTCGGAAAATAGATAGACGTACTTGTGAGCCATAAAAATCCTCCGTAAATTTCTTCTGCTGTTCACATTTCAGCCTTTCAGAGTTGCCAAAGTATTATACCAGAAAAAATATATAAATACCACATGTTTTTCGCTGATATATAAGCGTTCGCCCTTTTCCCGCCGTTATTCTTTCCGTTATGGACTTGAAAAACCGGCGCGAAATTGCGATAATAGAATAGGAAAGAAATCTCCCTTGAAGTCAGGAGGGCTGTTCATGAGCCAGAATGTGCGAAAACTGAACTGTATTGTTCTCGCCGCCGGCGAGGGAAAGCGCATGCACTCGACGTCGTCGAAGGTGCTGTGCGAGGTGGCGTTCAAGCCGATGCTCGCCTGGGTGGTGGATGCCGCGAAGAACGCGGGCATTGCGGATATCTGCGTCGTCGCGAGCAGCGACGACGTCCGACAGGCGGCCGAAGGCTGCGCGATATGCGAACAGAAAGAGCGTCTCGGAACGGGGCATGCGGTCATGTGCGCGAGGGAATTTCTCGAAGCGCACGCCGACGGCAACACCCTTGTGCTTTGCGGAGACGCTCCTTTTATCGATGTCGAGACCATCAGCTGGTCGCTCGACGAGCACGTGCGCAACGACAACGCCGTGACCTGCATCAGCGCGGTCGTCCCCGACCCGGCGGGCTACGGGCGCATCGTGCGCCGCGACGGGCAGCTCGCCGCCATCATCGAGCAGGCGGACTGCAACGACGCGACCGCCGTCATCCGCGAGATCAACTCGGGCGCCTACTGGTTCCGCACCGACGCGCTGCTCGAGTCGATCGAAGACATCAAAAACGACAACGCGCAGGGCGAGTATTATCTCACCGACGCGGTCTCCATCCTTATCCGCTCCGGGCGCCGCGCGGGCTGCTTCACGGCCTCCTCGCCCGACGTCGCGCTCGGCGCGAACCGCCCCATCGACCTGCTCAACCTCAACGACATCGCGAGCGAGCGGGCCATCGCGCGCCATCTCGACAACGGCGTGCGCTTCGTCAAGCGCGACGGCATCATCATCGGCCCCGACGTCGTCATCGAGCCGGGCGCCGTCATCATGCCCGGGAGCATCCTGTACGGCAGGACCTTTATCGGCGCGGGCGCCGTCATCGGCCCCAATTCGCTCGTGAGCGATTCCTCCATCGGCCCGGGGACCGTCTTCAACTCGAGCCAGGCCTACAGCTGCCGCATCGGCGGCCATGCGAAGATTGGGCCGTTCGTCCAGATCCGCCCCGATTCCGTCATCGACGACAAGGTCAAGATCGGCGACTTCGTCGAGGTGAAGAATTCGCACATCGGCGAGGGGACCTCGGTCGCGCACCTCACCTACGTGGGCGACGCGGACGTCGGCCGCCACTGCAATTTCGGCTGCGGGGTCGTCTTCGTCAACTACGACGGCGAGAAAAAGAGCCGCACCGTCGTGAAGGATTACGCCTTCGTCGGCTGCAACACCAACCTCATCGCGCCCGTCACCGTGGGCGAGGCCGCCTACACCGCCGCGGGCGCGACCATCACCAAGGACGTGCCGGACGGCGCGCTGGCCGTGGGCCGCCCCGAGACGCGCATCATCGAGGGCTGGGCGGCGCGCAAGCTCAAGAAATACATCGAAAAGCAAAACAACAAATAGAGACAGATAAAGGGGAAGCGTTATGAATCTGCATGGAAGGGACATCAAGATTTTCGCGGCCAACTCCAACCCGAAGCTCGCGAAGGAAATGTCGGAATATCTCGGGCTGCCGCTCGGGAAGAGCGACGTCGGGCTGTTCAGCGACGGCGAGATCTCCGTCTCCGTTCACGAATCGGTGCGCGGCAGCGACGTCTTCGTCGTCCAGTCGACGGCGGCGCCGGTCAACCGGCACCTCATGGAGCTGCTCATCATGATCGACGCGTTCAAGCGCGCGTCCGCCGGCCGCATCACCGCCGTCATGCCGTACTACGGCTACGCGCGGCAGGACCGCAAGGCCAAGGGCCGCGACCCCATCTCCGCGAAGCTCGTCGCCGACCTGCTGACGACCGCGGGCGCCGACCGCATCCTCACGATGGATCTCCATGCGCCGCAGATCCAGGGCTTTTTCAACATCCCCGTCGACCATCTCGTCGGCATGCCCACGCTCGCCCCCTATTTTGAGAATAAATTCAAGGACCGCAAGGACAACGTCGTCGTCATGTCGCCCGACATCGGTTCCATCAACCGCGCGCGCCAGTTCGCCCAGCGGCTCGATCTGCCCATCGCCATCGTCGACAAGCGCCGCCAGAAGGCGAACGAGTGCGAGGTCATGAACATCATCGGCGACGTCGACGGCAAGGACATCATCATCTACGACGACATGGTCGACACCGCCGGCACGCTGTGCAACGCGGCGGCCGCCATCAAGGCCAAGGGCGCCCGCACCATCAGCGCGTGCGCGACGCACGCGGTCCTGTCCGGCCCCGGCGTCGAGCGCGTCCGCAACAGCCCCATCGAGGAGCTCGTCATGCTCGACACCATCGCGCTGCCGCCGGAGAAGCAGGATCCGAAGATCAAGATCCTGTCCTGCGCGCCCGTTTTCGCGGAGGCGATCGCGCGCATCTACTCCGACAAGCCCATCTCCCCGCTCGTCAACTGAGCGCCTTCCCCCCACAACAGAAAAAGCCCCTTCCGTTCGCCGGAAGGGGCCCTTTTTACAAGGCTCACTCGAGAAGACCGCCGAGCTCGATATACAGCGGCGAGAAGTGGTCGGTGACGATGTGCGCCGCCGACGCGCGGAAGCCGTCGCCCCGGCAGGGGACCTTTTTGAACGACATGAGCGCCGTCGTGCCCTCGCCGAATTCGCTGCTGAGGATGAGCGAGCCGCCGTGGACGTCGCAGAACAGCGACGCGACCGTCAGACCGAGGCCGAGGCCCGGGCGCAGGCCGCCGTCGTCCGCCGGCTCGCAGGAGAAGTAGGCGTCGCAGACGCTCGCGAGATTCTCCCGCCGGATGCCGGCCCCGCGGTCGCGCACGGCCACGGTGACGAAGGCGCCGGTGTCGCTGACGGTGACCTCGATGCGGTTGCCGTCGCGCGTGAAGGTCAGCGAATTGAGCAGCAGATTGAGCAGCGCGCGGGAGAACAGGTCGACGTCGGCCATCGTTTCGACCGGCGCGCCGGGCAGCACCGTCCCGATGGGGATGCCCGACGGCTGCACGTCCTGCGCCGAGCGGCACAGCAGCGCGGTGAGCTGCCCGATGTCGCAGCGGACCTTGTGCAGCTCGAGCACGCCGGCATAATACTGCGACAGCAGCGTCACGTTGCGCACGCTGCGCAGCATGCGGTAATTGCTCCGGCGCAGGCGGCCGAACAGCCGCTCCGCTTCCGGGTCGTCGCTGTTGAAGAGGCTCTCCATCGCGGTGCCCGCGAGGCTGATCTCGTCGACGCTCGTGCGCACGGCCTCCGAAAGCCCCGCCGCGCCGTCGACGACCATGCTGCGCTGCTTTGCGGAAAAGGTCTCCTCGCCGCAGAACAGCGCCGCGATGCAGCCGCCGCATTTCGCGAAGGTGACCCCGCCCCCGTGCGCCGGGAAGGGCGAAAGGGCGCAGTGGAGAATGCCGGTCCTGGAAAGGCGGCGGCGGACGTCCGGCAGCGACAGCGGCGTGAGAACGCCGCCCCGCGTCTCGGCGTATGAAGCGAAAGCCTCCTGCGCATACTGATTCTGCCACAGGAAAACGAAGTTTTCGTCGTAGACGATCACCGGGAAGCGACAGTCCGCATAAAGCGCTTTGAGCTGTTCGAGAATGATAATCTCCACCCGTCCTCTTGATTCTGCCCATATTATAGCATATATTTTGAAGGAATAGTACAGCCGCGCCGCGGGACGCCGGCGGCTTTTCGCCCCCCGCACAGGACAGGGGATTACAAATAGTATTTGCTTTCGACACGTTTTTGCCGGAACCGGCCGGATCCGACCGGGGGCGCGTCGGTTGAAAACTCGGTTGAAACTGTTAAAACGCACAAAAAAATCGAGTGCGGGAGCGCAAGAATCTCGATTTTATTTTCCACTTTCACTAAAACACAGAAGAACCGGCCGGTCGAAAAACTGCGCATCGCGCCGGGGAGCAGAGGCCATGAAATTTATACCACACGTTGATTCGGCAGTCTACGACGATTTTGTTCGACAGCACCCGCAGAAATCCCATTTCATGCAGTCGCTCGCGTGGGGGGAATTCTGCAGCGCGGAAAAGGGGCTGACGCCCCTTTATGTCGGCCTTGCGGCCGACGACGGCGGCCTCGCCGCCGCCGCGCTGCTGCTCGAGCGCAAGCCGCCGCTGTTCCCGCCGTATCTGTACGCCCCGCGCGGCTACGTCGTCGACTTCGGGGATGCGCCGCTGCTCGCGGAGTTCACGCGGCACATCCGCGCGTTCGCGAAGAGCCGCGGCGACATGTTCGTCAAGATCGATCCGGACGTCGAGCGCCGCGCCGTCGACGACCACGGGCGGCAGCTCGAGGGCGGCTTTAACAACGAGGCCGTCGTCGAACGGCTGAAGGCGCTGGGCTACCGCCACCACGGCTGGAACATGGGGTTCGAGGGCAGCCAGCCGCGCTTCACCTTCCGCATCGACCTCACGCGGAGCGAAAAGGAGATCGAAAAGGGCATCGTCGGCAACGTCATGAAGAACGTGCGCAAGTCGCACAACTACGCGACGTCCGTCGTCCACGGCACGAGCGCCGACGTGCCGACGCTGCACCGCCTCATCGGCATCACGAGCGAGCGCGACGCCTTCGTCGGCTACGGCGAGAGCTATTACCAGCACTTCTACGACATCCTGTCGAAGCACGATATGGCGACGCTGTATCTCGGCAGAGTCGATCCCGCCGCGACGGTCGCGATGCTCCGAAAGGAGCTGGACGCGCTGCTCGAAAAGCGCCCGTCCATCACGCGGGAGGGCCCGCGCAACGAGTCGCTGCTCAGCGAGGCGCGCCTGCTGCGGGAGATCGCGCAGTTCGAGGACTACGCCGCGCGCTACCCCGACGGCGCGACCGTCAGCGCCCACCTCGTCGTGCGCTACGGCGACAAGGCGTGGGCGGTCCACGCCGGCAGCGACAAGCTCATGAGCGAGACGTTCATCAACAACCGCGTATATTACGAAAAGCTCATGGAGGCGAAGGCGTCCGGCGCAAAGCTGCTCGACCAGTTCGGCACCGTCGGCAACCCCGACGACAGCCCCCTCAAAAGCCTGCACGAATTCAAAAAGCAGTTCGGCGGGCGGTACGTCGAATTTATCGGGGAATTCGATCTCGTGCTGCGCCCGTTCTGGTATTTTATCTACGAAAAAATACTCCCCGTATATAGAAATATCCGCATCGACTGGAAGCTTCGCAAAAACGCGCGCCCGGGCGCGCGGGAAAAATAGGAGAACGCTTTGGAAAAGAAAACTTTTACGATCCTCGGTCTCGCGCTGTTCGCGATGGCCGCCTGCGTGACGGCCGTCCAGGCCGCCGTCTCGGCGCTCGTCAAGGCGCTGCGCCCCGAATGGGTCGCGCAGCCGTGGTTTTCGCTCGCGCTCGTCGCCGTGTTCTATTTTATCGGCGCGCCGGTGTTTTATCTCGTGGCGCGGCGCGTGCCCCGCGAGGCGCCCGGCAAGGTGCAGCCGCTGTCGGCGGGGCGCATGCTGGGGCTTTTCTGCGTCGCGATGTCGCTCGTCTACGTCGGCAGCTGGATCGGCCTCGGCGTCACGACGGTGCTCACGAACATCTTCGGCGGCACCACGCTCAACCCCGTCGCCGACATCATCACGGGCAACAGCCTCTGGCTCGTCGTGCCCGTGGTCTGCATCGCCTCGCCCTTCATGGAGGAGCTCGTCTTCCGCAAGCTGCTGCTCGACCGGGTGCGCCCGTTCGGCGACAGGGTCGCGATCCTCTACACCGGCCTCGCGTTCGGCCTTTATCACATGAATTTCGCGCAGTTTTTCTATGCCGCGGCCGTCGGCTTCCTGTTCGCCTACATAGCCCTGCGCACCAACAGCTTTCTCTATTCCTTCGCGCTGCACGCGCTCGTCAATCTCGTCGGCTCGGTCGTCATGCCGCTGCTGATGGCCGGCGCGCTCGCGGGGGACCTCACCGATCCCGCGGCGCTGCTGACGCCCAACACGCTCATCGCGGTGGGGCTCATGGTGCTCTTTTTCGCAGGCTGCTTCGTCTACCTGCTCGCGGCGCGGCGCCGCTTCACGCTGCAGCCGGCGCGCTGGCGCTTCTCGGTGCCGATCGGCCCGCGCGTCATCCTGCTCAACCCCGGCGCGCTGCTTTACACGGCGGGCTGCCTCGTCTTCTTCTTTCTTGCCGTGAGCATCTGAGCGCTTCGCTCTTTTTTCCCGAAAAACGGGCGTTTTTACCGTTAATTATTTAACGATTGCCCCTTGTAATCGTCAGGGCTTTTTGATACAATATATAAGCAATAATTTGGGATAAAGGGGAAGAATCACATGATCAAAATTGGTATCAACGGCTTCGGCCGCATCGGCCGTCTTGTTTTCCGCGCCGCCGTCCTTCGCCCGGACGTCTTTGACGTCGTCGCGATCAACGACCCGTTCATGGACAGCGCCGAGTACATGGCCTATATGACCAAGTACGACACGATGCACGGCATCTTCAACGTCGAGATCAAGGCCAACGGCAGCGATCTGACCGTCAACGGCGACACCTGCAAGGTCTTCAAGGAGATGGATCCGGCGAACATTCCGTGGGGCGCGAACGGCGCTGAGTACGTCGTCGAGTCCACCGGCGTCTTCACCACGACCGAGAAGTGCATGGCCCACATCAAGGGCGGCGCGAAGAAGGTCATCATCTCCGCCCCCGCGAAGGACGACACCCAGATGTTCGTCTGCGGCGTCAACCTCGAAGTCTACAACAAGGACATGCAGGTCGTCTCCAACGCCTCCTGCACGACCAACTGCCTCGCGCCGCTCGCCAAGGTCATCAACGACGAGTTCGGCATCGAGAGCGGCCTCATGACCACCGTCCACAGCACCACCGGCACCCAGAAGACCGTCGACAGCGCCTCCAAGAAAGACTGGCGCGGCGGCCGTGCGGCGGCCGGCAACATCATCCCGAGCTCCACGGGCGCGGCGAAGGCCGTCGGCAAGGTCATCCCCTCGCTCAACGGCAAGCTGACCGGCATGTCCATGCGCGTTCCGACGCTGGACGTCTCCGTCGTCGACCTGACTGTCAACCTCAAGACGGCCACGACCTACGAAGCCATCTGCGCGGCCATGAAGAAGGCCAGCGAGAGCAAGGAATATGAGGGCATCATCGGCTACACCGACGAGGCCGTCGTCTCCTCCGACTTCCTGGGCGATGCCCGCACGTCGATCTTCGACGCGACGGCCGGCATCATGCTGACCGACAAGTTCGTCAAGCTCGTCGCCTGGTACGACAACGAGTGGGGCTACAGTAACAAGCTGCTCAACCTCATCGAGCACATGTACAAAGTCGACCACAAATAAGCGATACGTCAAAAGCCCCGCCGTCCGGCGGGGCTTTTTTCTGTCGTATACGCCGCGGCGCTGCCGTCTGCCGAAAGGGAGACCCGCCGCCCGTTTTCCCCGCCCCGCAAATTCCCCCAAATCCAAAGCGCCCGCGCCCCGCTTCCCGAAGCGAAGGGACGAACCGATCAAAGAAAAGAAGAACCGGCGTAAACAAGAATCAGAAACGCTGCGTTCCGTATTTTTCCGGCGCAAAGGGTTTGCCGTTCTGTTTCCCGAAGCGAATGGACGAACCGATTAAAGAAAAATAAAACCGGAGAAAACAAAAATCCGAGGGGCTGTGTTCTGTATTCTTTCCGGTGGCAAAGGGTGCCGTTCTGTTTCCCGAAGCGAATGGACGAACCGATTAAAGAAAAATAAAACCGGCGCAGACAAAAACCCGAGGGGCTGTGTTCTGTATTCTTTCCGGCGGCAAAGAGTTCGCTGTTCTGCTTCCTGAAGCGAATGGACGAACCGATTAAAGAAAAGTAAAACCGGCGCAGACAAAAATCCGCGGCGCTGTGCTCTGAATTCTTTCCGGCGGCAAAGTTCCCGTCGTTCTATTTCCCGAAGCGAAAGGGAAAGTCCTGTCAAAGAAGAGAAAAACCAGCGCAAACGGTCACAGTTTACGGAGGCGTTTGCGCGGCGGGGTTTTCAGGGTGTGGTCACACCCTGAACCGCCGAGGGGTGTGGGGGCCATCGGAAGCCCCCACGCTTTTGGTACTTTTCTCGCAGAAAAGTAC
>JAYFNU010000011.1:0-83459 GCA_034933305.1 Oscillospiraceae bacterium
GGGGCCCTGAAGTTTTCGCGCAGGGTGAAGCCGAGGAGCTTCGCGGCGCCGACGGCCATGTCGGTGTAGCCCGAGAAGTCGGCGTACAGCTGCACGGCGTACAGCAGCACGGCCGTCAGCAGCATGGGTCCGCGGTAATCCGCGAGGCTGCCGTAGACGCCGTTGACGATGATGCCCAGCCCGTCCGCGACGACGACCTTCTTGAAGGCGCCCGTCAGAAAGCGCTGCAGGCCCTCGACGAGATTGCCGTATTCGAATTTGTGCCCGGTCTTGTACTGCGGCAGCATCTCGCCCGCGCGCGCGATGGGCCCCGACAGCACCGACGGGAAGAAGCTCACGAACAGCGCGTAGACGATGAAATCGCGCTCGCAGGGCGTCTTTTTGTTGCAGACGTCGACGTTGTAGCCGATGACCGTGAAGGTGTAAAAGCTGATGCCCGCGGGCAGCGCGAGCGTCAGCTGAGCGGGCATGAATGCGAGGCCGCACAGCGAAAAGAGCGCCGCGACGGACTCCATGAAAAAGTTGAAGTACTTGAAGACGGCGAGCGCCGAAAGACACACGAGGATGCTGACGGTGAGCAGCGCTTTCCGCTTCTTTTCGTCCGCCTGCGCGTCGATGGCGCGCGCGAAGCCGTAGCTGACGCCCGTGACGGCGAGGATGAGCACGCCGTACTGCGGCAGCTTCCACATGTAGAACACGTAGCTCGCGAGAAGCAGAAAGATATTGCGCAGCCGCCCCGGCAGCAGGTAGTACACCGCCGCCGAGGCCCCGAGAAACAGCAGAAACGTCACAGAGTTGATGAGCATGGCACCCTCCGCATCAGGTCGTGGGGCGCGAGATGCGCACACAGTCGAAGGAAGCGTTCCCGAAGATCACGTCGATGAGCAGCTGCTTCTGCGGCCCCTGCAGATGGAAGCCGTCGTAGAAGTTGTCCTCGTTCGCCGTGAAGGCGTTGGGATACTCAAAATCGAAGACGACCGCGCGCGCCGTCAGGAAGGTGCGCAGCTTTTCGAGCTCGCCCGCGATGCCCAGCGGCCGGACGACGTCCGTGAAGATCGACTCGTGCATCGGCGGCAGAACGATCGTCAGCTCGATGCCGGCGGCGTCGCAGTAATCGATGACCGCTTCGAGCTGACGGTAGGTCGAATCGTCGATGGAATACCCTTCGCCGGTCATCGAGCGGATGAGCCGGGCGTAATCCTCGAGGTCCCTGCGGTAGACCGCGCCGCGCGCCGACGGCACCTCGGCCGTCGCAAAGCTCGTCGGATCCTCCGGATACCACAGCCAGTCCTGCCGCCCCAGCGCCGTTCCGAGCGCGTTCTGGGTCTTGTATTTGAGCGTGTTGAAGGCCTCGAGCCAGTAGTTGAAATGGGAGACGAAGGCCCATGCGCTGCCCGCCTGCCGCTCGACCGCCGGGATGCGCCCGCTGTCCTGCACGCCGCCCGCGTTGTAAAAATTGATGCCGAACACGACCTTGTCGAGCTTTGTGTGCGCGGCCGCGTACCAGAACAGCTCGACGCACTCGCCGAGGCTCGCGCCCCCGAAGGCGAGCGAACAGTAGTTCTCGCCCGTCACCTCGCGGATGTACGCCTCGCTGAGGTTCGCCATGCGCGAGTCGCCCAGCACGATGGCCGTCGGCTGCCCGCGCAGCAGCGCGCGCATCGACGACAGCGGGCGCGTGCCGTACGCGGCCTCCCCGTGCAGCCCGTAGTAATCGTAGGGCTCAAAGACGAAAAACAGCACGAGCACCGCGAGCAGCGGCGCGAGGAAGCGGATCGATTTTTTCAGCAGTCGGGACAAATCGGTTCCCTCCCGTAAAATACTATTTGTACAGAAAGCGGTTTATATTACGAAAACTGCGCCTCATAGAGCGTTTTGTACAGGCCGCCGCGCGCGAGCAGCTGCTCGTGGGTGCCCTGCTCCTCGACGCCGTCGTCGGTGAGCACGATGATCTCGTCGGCGTTGCGGATGGTGGAAAGGCGGTGTGCGACGACGAGGCAGGTGCGCCCGCGGCACAGCGCGTCGAGCGCGTCCTTCAGCTGTGTCTCGGTGATGTTGTCGAGCGCCGACGTCGCCTCGTCGAGGATGAGGATCTGCGGATTCTTGAGGAAGATGCGCGCGACGGCGATGCGCTGCTTCTGTCCGCCGGACAGCCGCACGCCCCGCTCGCCGACGTAGGTGTCGTACCCGTCGCTGAGGCTCATGATGAAATCGTGGATGCGCGCGCGTTTGGCCGCCTCGATGATCTGTTCGCGCGTGACGTCCTCGGTGTTGTAGCCGATGTTGTCGGCGACGGTGCCGGTGAAGAGAAAGACCTCCTGCTGGACGATGCCGATGCCGCGGCGCAGGCTGCTGCGCGTGATGGTCTCGATGTCGCGCCCGCCGATGGTGATGCGCCCGCTCTGGATGTCGTAAAAGCGCGGCAGCAGGTGGCACAGCGTCGTCTTGCCGCCGCCCGAGGGGCCCACGAGGGCGACGGTCCTGCCGCCGCCGATGGTGATGTTGAGGTGGTCGAGGACCTTGCGGTCGTCGCCGTAGGTGAAGGTGACGTCGCTGAAGACGATGTCGCCAGACAAGTCGGCGACGTCCTCGGCGCCCGGCTTTTCGGCCTCGGGCTCGACGTCCATGATCTCGCAGAAGCGCTTGAAGCCCGTCTTGCCCTCCTCGTACATCTCGAAAAACTGCATCAGGCGGCGCACGGGGGTGATGAACTGGCTGATATAGAGAAAATAGGCGGCGAAGTCGCCCATGTTGATGACGCCGTTGTAATAGAAAAGCCCCGCCGCGGTGAGCACGATGAGATACATCGCGTCGAGGAAGAAGGTCATGCCGGAATGGAACTGCGCCATCGCCTTGTAGCTGCGCTTGCGCGCCGTCTGGTAGTCGTCGACGGTGCGCTCGAATTTTTGCATTTCGCCGCGCTCGTTGTCGAAGGCCTTGGCGACGCGGATGCCCGAGATGGCGTTCGACAGCTCCGCGTTGATCTCGGCGGTCGTTTTGCGCGCCTCGACGAAGCCGCTCTCCATGCGGGACTGCATGCGCCACATGAAATAGAGGAACAGCGGCAGGAAGGCGAAGACGATGAGCGTGAGCTTCACGTTGATCGTGCACAGCAGCGCGAAGGCGCCGAGCATGGCCATGACGGACAGAAAGCCGGTCTCCGGGCCGTGGTGCGCGAGCTCCGAGATGTCCTGCAGGTCGTTGACGACGCGCGACATGAGCGCGCCGGTCTGGTGCTCGTCGAAGTACTTGAAGGGCAGCTTCTGCAGGTGGGCGAAGATGTCGCGGCGCATGTCGGACTGCATGCGCACGCCGATGAGGTGGCCGAAATACGTCACGAAATAGTTGAGCGCGAGCTTGAGGAGATAGACGCCCAGCAGCGCGCCCGCGAACACGAAGAGCGTGCGCAGGTCGCGGTTGGGCACGACGTCGTTGATGATGGAGCGGGTGAGCATCGGGTAGACGAGATCGCACACCGTGATGCCGAACGCCGCGCCGACGTCGGCCGCCATCGGCCATTTATAAGGCTTGTAGAAGCCGAGAAAGCGCCGAAAGCCGCCGGGTTTCTTTTTGTCTGCCATGTCATTCCTGTTCATTCATTTTGTTTTCTTCGGGGAGGCCGTATTCCCTGAGGCGTCGGCTTTGCTGTTTCAATCGCAAAGGAAAGTCTCGACGATGTAGCGCGGGCGCGCCTTCGTTTCGCCGTAGATCTTGCCGACGTATTCGCCGATGACGCCCAGCGACAGCAGCTGCACGCCGCCGAGGAACCACACGGAGATCATGAGCGACGACCAGCCGGGCACGGCGCTGCCGCAGAAATAGGAGATGAGCGTGTAGAGCAGTCCGACGACGCTCAGAAAGCAGATGACGATGCCCGCGCCGGTGATGATCTTGATGGGCTTTACCGAGAAGGAGGTGATGCCGTCCCATGCGAAGGCGAGCATCTTTTTGAGCGGGTATTTGCTCTCGCCCGCGAAGCGCTCGGCGCGCTCGTAGGTGACGATGTCGGTCTTGTAGCCGAGCAGCGTCACCATGCCGCGCAAGAACAGATTGACCTCGCCGAACTGCGCGAGCGCGTCGAGCGCCCGGCGGCTCATGAGGCGGTAGTCGGCGTGATTGTAGACGACCTTCGCGCCGAGCTTGTCCATGACGCGGTAGAATCCCTGGGCCGTCGTGCGCTTGAAGAAGGAGTCGGTGTCGCGCGCGCTGCGCACGCCGTACACGATGTCGCAGCCCTCGCTGAATTTTTCCACGAACGCGTCGATGGCGTTGATGTCGTCCTGCAAGTCGGCGTCCATCGAGATGACGGCGTCGGCGCGCTCGCGCACGGTCATGAGGCCGGCGAGCAGCGCGTTCTGGTGGCCGCGGTTGCGCGACAGCTTGACGCCGCCGAACAGCGGATCGCCCGCGTGCGCCTGCTCGATGAGCGCCCAGGTCCCGTCCTTCGAGCCGTCGTCGACGAAAACGACGCGGCTCTTTTCGGAGATCTTTTCCGCGCCGATGAGCGCGCGCATCTTTTCCCGCAGCCGCTTGGTCGTCTCGGGCAGCACCGCTTCCTCGTTATAGCAGGGAACCACGATATAGATCGTCTTCTGCATGGCACGCACTCCCGTCTGCATTTTTACATTTTCATCAGTATATCATTTTTCTTACTTCTTAACAACACGGAAAGCGCCGCCGCGGCCGGGCGGCGGCGCCTTGAGAGATGCAAAGAGGGATGCGGCCGCGCCGCGCGGTCAGTAGCTGCCGTACGGCATGAAGCGCTCCGCGAAGGCCGGCTTGTCGGGATCCCCGCAGGGCGCGGGCAAGGTTACGTCGGGATTGTCGGGGATGAGCGTGAAAAAGCAGCTGACGACCGCGCCGGTCGCTTTTCCCGCGCAGGCTTCCGCCGCCGCGGCGTACTGTACCTCGTCCGTGAAGACATACAGGGTGCGGTCGTCGACCTCGCCGCGCAGCAGCTTCTCGTACTGCGCGTCCGCGTAGGCCGAATACTGGTCGAAATCGACCGACGCGAAGAAGGCGTCGTTGGTCGTCATGCCGTTTTTCGCGGCCCACAGGTCGATGTACATGCCGCGGATGACCTCCTGATCGCCGATGGCGACGATGTGGTCGAAGGCCCCGCCGTTCTCGCGGAAAAACGCCGCGTCGGTCGGATCGTCGTGGTGGGGGGAGCCGGCGTCGAAATCGACGTGTTTCTGATACAGCGTCGGCGCCATGTCCCCGAGCTGCACGCACAGCAGCGCGACGAGCAGGAGGGTGCCCGCGCGCACGCGGCCGACGGGGCGCACGCGCCGCGACAGGAAGACGATCACGAACAGGAAGATGAGGTAATAGACCGGCCAGAACATCCGCGACGAGCTGCGCAGCATGTCGGCGAGCCGCTGGATCGGTTCCGGCAGCTCGAACAGCAGATAGCGGCTGTCGTTGATGGTCACGATATTGCTCACGGCGAACAGCGTCAGACATACGCAGACGCCGAACAGCGCCGGGTAGCGCTTTATGTAGCCGAGCGGCTTTGTCTTTTTCCAGAACACCAGCAGATACAGCCCGATCAGCAGGCAGGCGAGGAGCATGCCGAGGCCGAGATAGACGAAATTCTCATAGATGAAGACGACGTCCCACGACGGCAGGATCTGCGACCAGCGCACGTCGTTCGAGCTGACGGGGTTGAAAAGCGAGTTGAAATTGAAGCAGAAGATGCCGTAGCCGCTGTGCAGGTCGCTCCGGCTCTGGCTGAAGAAGCCGACGCTGTAAAAGGAGAACAGGATCGTCGCGAGGTTTGCGGCGAGGAAGGCGGCGGAGCGCAGATAATCCTTCTTTTTTACGGCGTGCTCAACAAGGTCGGCGAACAGGATCGCGCAGACCATCGGCACGAAGTAGGTGTGGATCATCGGCGCGAACAGGCTCAGCAGCAGGTATCCGGCGCGGAATTTGTAGGGCTGCCTTTTATTCTTAAAATACAGATAAAACGCCGCGAGGATGAGGAACTGGGAGCCGAGCGCCGTGTGGCGGTAGCAGCGCTCGATCATGACGGGGCTGAAGACGAGCAGGGCCGTGCCGAGGAGATTGGCGGCCGCGGAATCGGTCAGCATGCTGAGCGTCAGCGAGGCGAAGACGCCCTGCAGCACGAAGCACAGCAGCACCCACAGCCCGAAGTACTGGAACGTCTGCGGAAGCAGCGGCTCGAGCAGACGGAAGAGGACGCAGGCGACGGGGATGGAATCGGTGAACAGCGCCGACGTCCCGTAGGGATAGTTCATCGCCCCGCTGATGCAAAACGGATACGACAGCGGCGCCTGGCGGTAAAAGAGCCAGCCGGTGTAGTGCTGTACGATGTCGCGGTCGACATAGCCGCTGTAGATCCAGCTGTCATCCGTTACGTTCAGTCCGCGCGCGCCGAAGATCAGGAAAAAGGCCGCCGCGCCGATGAGCGCGCCGCACAGCGCGAGCGCCGCTGTTCTGCTGAGCCCTTTCTTTTTCATGCCGCCCTCCTGCCTGTGCTTTTTTCACAGTATAGCATCTTTGATTTTGGCGCACAAGGACGCGCGCAGACAAACAGACGGCCCGCACGAAGGTGCGGGCCGTCCAGGAAACGGAAAGCGGAAGGGGATCTCAGTCGCGGATCATGTCGAATTTTTCGACGTCGAACAAGCCGGTGTCCAGCAGTCGGATGGACGGGATGACGGGCAGCGCGACGAAGGACAGCGTGATCATCGGGTCGATGTCCCCGCTGACGCCCAGCGCCGCCGCCGCGTCGAGGATGCGGTGGACGCCCGCTTCGACCTCGTCCTTCGATTTGTCGCTCATGAGGCCCGCGATGGGCAGCGGCAGCTCCGCGACGATCCTGCCGCCCGAGGCGACGACATAGCCGCCGCCGAGCTCGCGGATGCGCTTCGAAGCCGCGATGATGTCCGCGTCATTGTCGCCGACGATGACGACGTTGTGCGAGTCGTGGGAGACGGACGAGCCGACCGCGCCGTTCCGGATGCCGAAGCCCTTGAGCGGGGCGACGGCGACGTTGCCGTTCCGTCCGTGGCGCTCGAGCACGACGACCTTTGAATAGACGCCGTCGGGGATAAAGTACTCGTTTCCGGGGATACTCTCGATGAGGTGGCGGGTGAGCAGCTGATCCTTGACGAGCGAGATGACGTGGTTTTTGTCCGCGCGCCGCAGCGCGATGCGGTCGGGCGTCAGGTCGTCGTAGATAACGGTGTGCAGCAGCTCCTTGTCCGTGACGGTATAGTGGACGGAGTTGAGATAGTCGTCGGTGATGAGGTGGCCGCTCTTGATGACGAACTGGGGCTCGACGTTCTCAAGGTCGTTGAGCACGACGATGTCCGCCTTGAAGCGTGCGCCGACGGCGCCGAGCTTGCGCAGGCGGCACATGCGCGCCGGGAACAGCGACGCCATTTTGATGGCCTTGATGGGGGGCACGCCCAGGGCGATCGCCTTGCGCACGCAGTGGTCGATATGGCCCTCGTGGTCGATGTCCTCGAGATGCTTGTCGTCGGTGCAGAAGGCGCACTGCTCGAAGGGGATGTGGTGCGCGAGGATGCCCTCGACGATCGACTCGAGATTGCGGGCGGCCGAGCCCTCGCGGATGTAGATGTTGAAGCCCGCGCGCATCTTTTCGAGCACCTCGTCGAAATCGACGCACTCGTGGTCGTTGTTGACGCCCGCGAGGCGGTAGCTCTGGATCTGCTTGCCCGTGATGCCGGGGGCATGGCCGTCGCGGAGATCCTTTTTGAACAGCTGGAGCTTGTCGAGCACGACGGGGTCGGAATTGATGACGTCGTGGAAACACATGAGCTCGCCGAGGCCGAGCACGTTCGGCGCGCCGACGAATTCCTCCATGTCGCTCGCGAGGAAGGGCCCGGAGCCGTTGGTGTCGAAGCGGGTGCAGGGCACCGACGAGGGCACCATAATCAAAAAGTTCATCGGCGCGCCCTTGATGGAATCGAGAAGGAAGCGCAGGGCTTTCTTGCCCTTGACGTTGACGATCTCGTGCGGATCGGCGATGATCGAAGTCGTGCCGCGCTTGAGCAGCGCCTTGGACAGCTCGTGCGGCATGACCATCGTCGATTCGATGTGCATGTGGACGTCGATGAACCCCGGAGATATGTATTTGCCCGTGCAGTCGATCTCTTTCTTTCCCTCGTAGTCTCCCACGCCGACGATCAGGTCGCCCACGATGGCGACGTCGGCCTTGAGGATCTCCTCGGTAAAGACGTTGATCACGAACCCGTTTTTGAGCACAAGGTCCGCTTTTTCCTCGCCCCGCGCAACGCGCTGGAGAATCCTAAGATCCTGCAAAGGACCACCCCTTTCCATCCGCTGTCATTTTTATATTTATCGGCTATTGTATCATACTTTCAACGCGCGCGCAACACCGAAAAACAGACCGTTGGCGTTTGCGCGGGATATGTGATACAATAAAAAAAACAAGCCGGAATGACACGTCCGCGCGGGGCGCGGAACGGCGGCGGGGAGGCTGCGCGATATGGGTATGTTCGACGGACTGGAAAAAATGTTCTCCTTCAAGAGCAAGGAGCAGCTCGAAAAGGAACGGCTGGAATTCGAGGCGAGGATCTTTCCGCTGGGGGTGGAGGAGACGCGCGCGCGCATCCTCGAGGCGCTGCGTCCGTATTTCCGCAAAAAGGCGGACACCACCGAGATCCTGTACCCCTTCCTGATGGCAAAGCAGCAGTATCTCGACCAGACCCCCCTCGAAGACATCGCGCGGGCGGTCAAGAAGAGCGCTTTCCGCGTCGGCGACACGGAGGCCCGCGCGGTGCTCGCGCTGGTACTGCTCGAGCAGGACGCCGGGAGCATCGCGGACTATCCGACGGCGCAGGAAGTCGAAAAGAAGATGCCGGAGATCGCGCTGTAAGCGGCCGGGCCGCGCCGCGCATCCGCCGGAACAAAGGAATCAGGCATGAAGAAAAAAGACAGCAGCGCAACCGAAAAAAGAAAGAAGCCCCAGGCGAGGGATATCCTCGGCTGGATCCTCTTCATCACGCTCGTCGGCTCCATCGCCTTCGCGGTGGTGATGGTCGTGCGCGCGCCGGAGGACGGCGTCGCCGTCCAGCAGGGCCAGCGGCTCAAGAGCGATTATGTGCTCATGCTCGCGCAGTGCCTGCTCGGGCTCGTCGTGATGTTCCTGCCGTCGCTGCTCGAGAGAAAATTCAAGATCACGGTGCCGAACTACATGTGCGCCATGTACTTTGTCTTTCTGTACTGCGCCATCTACCTCGGCGAGGTGCGCAGCTTCTTCTACGTTTTTAAAAACTGGGACACGCTGCTGCACGGTTTCAGCGCGATGATGCTCGGCACGCTCGGCTTTTCGCTCGTGACGATCCTCAACGACTCGGACAGGGTCATGGTCGACCTCAGCCCGCTGTTCGTCGGGCTGTTCGCCTTCTGCTTCGCCATCGCCGTCGGCGTCGTGTGGGAGATCTATGAGTTCTCCTTCGACGGGCTGCTCGGGATGAACATGCAGAAATTCCGCCTCGAGGACGGGACGCTGCTCGTGGGCCGGGCGGCGCTCGCCGACACGATGGAGGATCTCATCGTCGACGCGTGCGGCGCGCTCGTCGTGTCCGTTGTCGGCGCGCTGTCCATCCGCCGGCGCAGGGAGGCCCCTGAGACGCCGCCGGCGCAGGGCAAAAAGCCCCTCCCCTCCAAAAAGCATTCCTGAGACAAAAGCAGAGCGGGCGCCGCACGGCGCCCGCTCTTTTTCGCGCACGCAAAGCCGCCCCGCCCGCTCACAGCAGCGCGGCGAGCGCCGCGGCGGCCGCGAGCAGGCCCGCGAGAGCGAGATAAACGGCGAGCGAAAAGCGCAGGACCTTCCGATAAAATTCCATGCGGCACCTCCGTCCTTCCTGACGGGAGGATGCCCCGCCGCGCGCCGTTTATGCCGCGTCGGCAAAAAACGCAAACAAAAAAGCACCCCTCGAAAGACGAAGGATGCCTGCCGCAGGAGAAATCGAAACGATAAAGATGCCGCGGCCTTACGCTCACAATTCCGTAATCGCATCCGCATGGTGCTGCTGTTCGGCCAAAGAAGGCTTCGAGCATTTCTCAGCGGCGGCCCTGATTGAAAAAAACTCTTTAAAGGTCGTATCCTCACGATCGATGGTTTCACCTAATCTAATGAGAGTCCTTTTGCCGACGCGCCTGTCTAAAACAGCGAACACACGCACAATCGCATTGTCGCTGTTCAAGCTGTCTTGTATGCTCTGATTGTCGAATATATCGAAAGCTTCATAAAAACATCGCTGGTCAAAAACACCCAACTGAATTGCGGTATCATCCATATATGCGAACTCGCAGTGAATTCTGTTTTCGTATGTTTCATCCCGCGGAAACAATTCCGCTTTAAACCAGTTGTTGTAGTAGCAGCCGCTGATAATCTCTTTTCCGTCCAGCCGGATCGCAGCCCGGCCTTCATGGTCGGGACTCCTGCTGTAGCTGGTTGCATAGTATTGGATATGTCCCCGCAGGCTTTCCGCCAAATAGTCGCTTTCCAGTTTATGTCTGATCGCGCTCCATCTTGCCATAGTCCACCCCCGCCTTGCCCATTTGTTGAGCTGTCATCATAAATGATATTGAACGCAATGTCTCACAGATGCAGATAACAAAAAAGCCATATCTTCGCCGCGGCAGAAGATATGGTTTTTGGTGCGCCAGAAGGGACTCGAACCCCCGGCCTACTGGTTCGTAGCCAGTCACTCTATCCAGCTGAGCTACTGGCGCACGTCATGCTCCCGAATCGGTAGCTTATAAATAATAGCACAACGCCCCGCGGGTGTCAATAACGGGATCGGGGCGAATTTGCGCCGGCGTGTTGAAGAAAGGCGGCGCATTTGCTATAATAATATCCCAGATCAACCCCAAACAAGCTCACGGGAGGATTCCGCCTTGAAGATGAAAAAGGCCGTCGCTTCGCTGCTGTGCGCGCTGACGCTGTGCGCGTGCGGGGGACAGAAGACGCATGCGTTCCGCAGCGCGGATTTCGGCATGAACAAGACGCAGGTCACCAAGACCGAGCAGACGGATTACGTTTTCGCCTCCGACGATCTGCTGCTCTACAACGGCACGATGAACGGCTACGATGCCGAGATCTATTACTATTTCACCGGCGACGCGCTGACGAAGGGGGAGTGCAGGTTCCCCATCGGCACGGGCACCATCAACGACGACATGGAGCGCTTCACGGCGCTTGCGGCGTCGCTCACGCAGCTGTACGGCGATCCCGTCAGCTCCGATTACCGGCGGTTTCTGACCGACGACGAGAGCCAGAAGGCGGACGCCGACAATCTGCTCATCTACCGCAACGTTCTCGAGTATTACCTCGAGTGGGACTGCGACGGCTTCACGGCGTCGCTGCTGCTCAATTACAAGGACGCGCAGGTGACGCTGCTCTACACCGCCGCGGCGGACGCCGCCTGATCCTTTGCCGCACAGACCGCCGGACGCAGACGCCCGGCGGTCTTTTTATGCGCCGCGGCGCGCCCCGCCCAGCACGACCGTCGGCCGCGCCGCCGTCTGCGCGTCCTGCACGTCCGAGATGAAGAAAGCCTCGCCGACGGGCGTGCGCCCGGACGCGTCGGTGTAGCCGTCGTCGGCGAACTCCGTGTCGAGATCGACGTCGAAGACCCCGCAGAACCCCGCGATCATTTCCAGCAGCTTCATACAGATTTCCTCTCTTTCAGCGTATAAAGGCAGTATATCGCAGCGCCTGTCCGTAGAAACGGACAATCCCGGGGGACGCGCTTCGCTTTGCAGATGCGCGCGGGTGTGGTACAATGGCGCTATGGATGCTTTTGACGGACAAGCGAATCGTTCCGGCGGCGGGGAGCTGCAGCTGTGCGCGGCGCGCGTCTGCGCGTCGCTGCTGCTGTTCATGCTGCTCGACGCGCTGCTGTCGGCGCTCGCCGGGCGGTTCGCGTCCGGCGGCGCCCCGCTGTACGCCGCGCAGGCGGCGGCCTACGCCGTCAGCATCGGCGCCGCGTTCGCGTTTTGCGCAAAGCCGGGCGACGCGCGCGCCGCGCTGTCGCGGCCGCGCGCGTTTTCGCCCGTTTATGCGGGGGCGGCGTTCCTGGCGGCCGTCTTTCTGTCGTCGGTCTGCGGCCGGGCGGTGAATGCGCTGCTGCCGGGCGCGCAGCCGGCCGCCGCGCCGCCCGTCGGGGCGGCGGGGTGGTTCTGGTTCCTGCTGCAGAACGCGGCGCTGCCCGCGCTGCTCGAGGAGCTGCTGTTCCGGGGCGCGATCTTCTCTCGGCTGCTGCCCTTCGGGCGGCGCTTTGCCGTCGTCGTCTCGGCGGCGCTGTTCGCGCTGTCGCACAGCGAGCCGGGCACGGTGCCGGGCGCCTTCCTGTTCGGGCTGCTTTTCGGGGCGCTGCGCCTGGAAACGGGCTCGGCGCTGCCCGGCATGCTGCTGCATCTGCTCAACAATGCCGCCGCGGCCGGGGCGCTCGCGCTCGCGCGCGGCGATGCGGCGCTGTACGGGCGGCTGTCGGCGGCGGTGTGGATCGTCTGCGGCGTCTGCGCCGGGGCGCTCGCGTTCGGGTGCTTTTTCAAAAAGAAGAGCCCGCTGCCGCCGCGCGCAGCCGGCGAGCCGCGCTGGACGGCGTTTTTCGCGGGCCCGGCGGGGGCCCTGTGGCTGGCGGCGAGCGCCGCCGTGATCATTTTGAACACGTGGGAGGGGATGCGGTGAACCGCGACGAGGAATTTATGCGCGAGGCGCTCGGACAGGCGCGTCTCGCGCTCGAAGCGGGCGAGACGCCCGTGGGCGCCGTCGTCGTGCGGGACGGCGCGGTCATCGCGCGCGGGCGCAACACCCGCGAGCGCGACGCGAGCGCGCTCGGCCACGCCGAGCTCAACGCCGTGGCGGCCGCCTGCGCGGCGGTCGGCGGCTGGCGGCTGACGGGCTGCACGCTGTACGTCACGCTGGAGCCGTGCGCCATGTGCGCGGGCGCCATCCTCAACGCGCGCATCGACCGGGTCGTCTCCGGCGCGCGCGTCGACCGCGCCGGCTGTTTCGGCGGGGTGTGCGACCTGTCGGCCATGCCGCTGGGCGCCGTGCGCGTCAAAAGCGGCGTGCTCGCCGACGAATGCGCCGCGCTGCTGCGGGATTTTTTCGGCGCGCTTCGCGGCGGGGAGACCTGATCCCGCTTTTTTTCGCCCGCTGCGCGCGCGCCGCGCGGCGTCCGCGCCCGTCCGCCGGCGTTCAACACGCAGTTGAGCGCATCGTGTCGCACCGTGTCGAACGCTGCCGCTGCGCGTCGCGGTTACCGCGTGACAATACCGAACGTATAGCCGCGCGGAGGGGCGCTTGTTGAAAAGTCGGTTGAAATCGTTGAAAAGTCCGAAGTTTCAGAACCCGCAGCTTCAACACGGCGACGCCGCGCTTTCGCACGGGAAAGGCAAGGCGCTAAAACTTTGGGTATTATAATTGCGCGGGGGCCCGCCGCGCTTTGATAAAAGAGTGGTATTTTCGGACCGTTGATGATAAAATAATAAAAAGCCGGAAGGCGTCCGGCTTTTCAAAGCGGCATGAAGGAGTGTGATTCGCATGAAGCTCATCACGGCGATCGTGAACAAGGACGACAGCTCGGCGGTGCAGGCGGGCCTGACCGGCGCGGGCTTTTCCGTCACCCGGCTCGCGACGACCGGCGGCTTCCTGATGGCCGGCAACGTCACGTTTATCACGGCGGTCGAGGACGATATGGTCGACAAGGCCATCGCCGTCATCACCGAACAGAGCAAGCAGCGCAAGCAACTCGTCCCGTCGACGGCGACGTACGGCATGGGCATCGCGAGCTCGGCGCCGCTCGAGGTGCTGGTGGGCGGCGCGACGCTGTTCGTGCAGAACATAGAGCGATTTGAAAAAGTTTGACGATTATTTTGCGCCGCTGCTCGGCAACGAGGCGCTGAAGCGGCAGCTCGCGGCGCAGTTTGCGCGCGGCGCGGTGCCGCACGCCTGCCTGCTCGCGGGCGAGGACGGGTGCGGGCGCAATTTCGCGGCGTCGCTGTTCGCCGCGGCCTATCTCGGCGACGAGCACGACCTCGTGCGGCGCGGGGAGCATCCCGACTGCATCGTTCTGCGGGGCGAGGGGGCGTCGGGGCAGATCCCCGTCGAGCGCGTGCGCGCGGCGCTGTACGAGCTGCACAAGGCGGCGGTGTCCGCCGACGGGCGGCGGGTCGCGATCCTGCGGGACGCCGGCGCGCTCAACCGCAGTTCCGCGAACGCGCTGCTCAAAGAGCTCGAGGAGCCGCCGCAGGGCGTGATCTTTCTGCTGACGGCGGCGAGCGCGCGCGACGTGCTGGAGACCATCCGCTCGCGGTGCGCCTGTTACACGGTGCTGCCGCTGGACGCGAAGACCTGCCGGGAAGCGGCCCGGGCGCTGTATCCGGAGTACGACCGCGGCCGTCTCGACGCGCTGTGCGCGCTGTACGGGGGACGGCTGGGGCTCGTGCGGCGGGCGCTCGCGTCGCCGGACAGGCTCGCGCTGTGCGATGCGGCGCAGAAGGCGTACGCGGCGGCGCGCGCGGGGGACAGACTGTCGCTGCTCGCCGCGCTCGACGCGGCAGCCGACCGCGCGGCGCTGCGGGCGATGCTTTTCGATATGGTGATGTGCGCGAAGGCAGACGTGGAAAAAGACCCCGCGGGGGCCGCGTTCGCCGGGGCGCTGACGGACGCGGCCGCGCAGTGCGCGGCGGACGCGGACAGAAATATCAATATTAAACTGCTGTGCGCGCGGTTTGCGGCGCGGCTGTGACGGAGATGATCAGATGACAGATGTAGTGGGCGTGCGCTTCAGAAGCGTCGGGAAGCTGTATTATTTCGACCCGGCGGGCTACGAGATCAAAAAGAACGACAAGGTCGTCGTGGAGACGGCGCGCGGCATCGAATGCGGCACGGCCATTACGGACGTCCATCCGGTGGAGGACGGCGACATCGTCAAGCCGCTCAAGAGCGTCATGCGCAAGGCGACGCCGGCGGACATCAAGCAGTACGAGACGAATCTCGCGAAGGAAAAGGAAGCCTTTTCCGTCTGCCAGAAAAAGATCGTCGAGCACAAGCTCCAGATGAAGCTCGTCGACGTCGAATACACCTTCGACGGGCAGAAGATCCTGTTTTATTTCACGGCGGACGGGCGCGTCGATTTCCGCGAGCTCGTCAAGGACCTCGCGGGCGTCTTCCGCACGCGCATCGAGCTGCGGCAGATCGGCGTGCGCGACGAGAGCAAGCTGCTCGGCGGCCTGGGCATCTGCGGCCAGCCCTTCTGCTGCTCGACGTTCCTGTTCGATTTTCAGCCCGTCTCCATCAAGATGGCGAAGGAGCAGGGCAAGTCGCTCAACCCGACGAAGATCTCGGGCACCTGCGGGCGCCTGATGTGCTGCCTCAAATACGAGCAGAACGTCTACGACGAGATGCTCAAGGTGATCCCCCGCAACGGCACGATCGTGCGCACGGCGGACGGCGAGGGCATCGTCGTCGAGGCGAACGTCCTCAAGGCGCAGGTGCGCGTGCGGCTCAACGACAACACCGACGCGGCCCCGAAATTCTACGACGTCGCGGACATCACGGTCATCGGCAAGCGGCCGCCGCAGGGCAAGGCCCCGCGCCCCCCGAAAAACGACGAGGGCCCCGACAATTCCGACTGACAAGGTTCCCCTTGAAAAAATCTGATTTTATGCTATGATGTTCATGTAAACAACCTACTAAAGACAAGGAGATTCCAATGGCACATAAGATCAATAAAGACGAGTGCATCGGCTGCGGTTCCTGCGAAGCGACCTGCCCGGTGTCGGCGATCTCCGCGGATGCGGACGGCAAGTATGAGATCAACCCCGACGTCTGCATCGATTGCGGCGCCTGCGCGGCCGGCTGCCCGGTCTCCGCTATTTCCGAGGGCTGAGCGAACTGAACCCCAAAAGTGGCGGACACGAAAGTGCCCGCCACGTTTCTTATGCGGAGGTGCGAGTGGAGCAGCGAACGCAGCGTCTGCCGGGCGGCACGCTCGTCTATACCGGCGCGGGCGTCGGCTTTTCGGCCGACGCGCTTTTTCTCGCGCACTTTTCCGCGCTCAAAAAGGGGCGCGCGCTCGATATCGGCACGGGCTGCGGCATCCTGCCGCTCGCGCTGTTCGACGCGGGCTTCGCGGGCAGCTTCACGGCGCTCGAGCTCGACGCCGGGGCGGCGGCGCTCGCGCGCCGGGCCGCCGAAGACAACCGGCTCGCCTGCGAGGTGCTGTGCTGCGACGCGCGCGGCTACCGCACGAGCGCGAAATTCGACGCCGCCGTCTGCAACCCGCCCTATTTCGGCGCCGGGCGTCCGTCGCCCGACGGTTACCGAGCGGCGGCGCGCCACACGCTGTCGCTGACGGCGGCGGACGCGGCCGGCATCGCGCGCCGAAGTCTGCGGGAGGGCGGCCGGCTGTACATGTGCTATGCGCCCGCGCGGCTCGAGACGCTGCTCGCGGCGCTGCGGGAAAACGAACTCTCCCTCAAGCGCCTGCGCTTCGTGCGCGAGCGGGCCGGCGGCCCCGCGTCGCTCGCGCTCGCCGACGCCGTTTACCGCGGCGGCGAGGGAGCCGACATATTGCCCGATCTCGTCGTGCGTCTCGCCGACGGGAGCTATTCGCCGGAAGCGGCGCGCGCGCTGGGCGCGGCCGCACGGGAGGATAAACAGTGAGCGAACAGGGAAAACTCTATATCGTGGCGACGCCCATCGGCAATCTCGGCGACATCACGCCGCGCATGGAAAGCGCGCTGCGCGAGGCCGATTTCGTCGCGGCCGAGGACACGCGCGTCACCGTGAAGATCCTCAACCATCTCGGCCTCAAAAAGCCGCTGGTGAGTTATTATCAGCACAATATGAACGAGCGCGGCGGCGGCATCATCGCGCGCATCCTCGCGGGCGAGGTCTGCGCGCTGTGCTGCGACGCCGGCACGCCCGGCATCAGCGATCCCGGCGAGGTGCTCGTGCGGCAGGCGCACGACGCCGGCATCATCCCCGAACCGATCCCCGGCCCCTGCGCCGCGATCACGGCGCTTTGCGCGTCGGGCATCGCGACGGGCCGTTTCGTCTTTGAGGGGTTCATCCCCGTGCCGCGCAACAGCCGCCGCGAGCGGCTCGCCGAGGTGCGGGACGAGACGCGCACGCTGGTCTTCTACGAAGCGCCGCACAAGCTGCGCCGCACGCTCGGCGACCTGTACGCGACGCTCGGCGAGCGGGAGATGACCATCGCGCGGGAGCTGACGAAGGTGCACGAGGAGATCACGCGCACGACGCTCTCGCAGGCCGCGGCGCTGTACGCCGAGCGCGAGCCGAAGGGCGAATACGTGCTCGTCGTGGCGGGAAAGCCCCCGCAGGCGCCGCCGCAGGATCCCGAGCAGGACGCCCTTGCGGCGGTCGAGCGCGGCCTCGCGGCGGGCCTGTCGCTGACGCAGGCCTGTAAAAATGCGGCGGCGCAGACGGGCCGCCGGAAAAGCGAGCTGTATAAGCTCGCGCTGGAAAAGAGGAGCAGCGCTACATGAGAATCGTGGTGTTCTCGGATTCCCACACGCGGGAGGACCGCCTCGAGAAGATCGTCGCAGCGCAGCCGGGGGCCGATTATTACATCCATCTCGGCGACGGCTGGACCGACGCGCAGCGTCTGCGCGCCGCGCATCCCGGCCTGCCGCTGCTGACGGTGCGCGGCAACTGCGATTACGGCTGCGCCGACGCCGACACGAAGTTCCTCACGGCCGGCGGAAAAAAGATCCTTTACACGCACGGCCACCGCTACAACGTCAAGTATACGCCGGATCTGCTGCGGGACGAGGCGAAGGCGCGCGGGGCCGACATCGTGCTCTACGGCCATACCCACGTTCAGGACTGCTCGACGTTCGACGGCATCTATTTCGTCAATCCCGGCGCGGCGGCGCAGTATGACGGCGCGCGCTTCGCGATCGTCGATATCACCGGCCGCGGCGAGGTGCTGTGCATCCCCGCATCGCTCGCGCCGTAGACCCGCATCATGAAAACGGAAGAGCTGCTCCGCCGCAGGGCGGAACAGCTCTTCCGTTTTTTTATTTTGCGGCCGCCGCGCGGTCATTTTTTATCGGAATGGAAAACGACCTTGCCGGGATCCCCGCCGGCCGTTTTTTTGCGCTTGTCCTGGCGCTTCCTTGCGGCCTCGATGAGCCTGAGAGCCTGCGCGGCCCGGCTGCCCGGATCGGCTGCGGAAGCCGCCGGCTCGGCGTCGCCGCCTTCGCCGCCGTCCGCCGCGTCTGCGCCGGGCGCGGGCGCCGTTTCGGCGGCGTGCGCTTCGGGCGCGGCGGCGGTCCCGTCCGCCGACGGCGCGCTTTCCGCCGGGGCGGCCGGCAGCGCCGCGGCATCCGCCTGCGCGTCGGGCGCAGGGGCCTCGTGCGCGGCGATCTTGTTTTTCAGATCGCCGAACAGCCGCTGCGCGCCGGAGTAAGCGGATTTCGACAGCTCGACGGCCTCTTTTTCGACCTCAGCCGCCTTCTCGCCGAGATCGGCCGGCAGGTGCGGCAGGTGCAGACCGTCCGTCTGCGCCCCGGCGCCGGAGAACAGCGAATAGCGGTAGAGCGCGGCCTTCACGGCATAGCGCGCCGCAAAACCGGCGAGAACGGCGAGACACAGCGGCGTCAGGGCCTTTGCGATCGCCAGCTGCGAGGAGACCTGCTTTGCCGCCGATACGAGCAGGATGACGATCTCGGGCAGCAGCGGCAGGAACAGGCCCGGCCAGTAGTAATTGCCGAAGATCAGCCGGTCGCTCGCCGGCTCGAACGCCAGCGCGGCCGCGTAGCCCGCGAGCACCAGCAGCGCGGCGGCGGCCGCCCACAGTTCGGCGGGCCGCAGCAGCGTGCGCTGGATATAGGGGACGGTGTCGGCGAAGTGCCAGCGCCAGGCGGCGCTGAAGAGCAGGTATGCGGAAAAAGCGCTCACCAGGTAGGAGATCGACGCGAAGATCATGTCGGTCACGTACAGCGCGCCGCTGCGCCGCCGCAGCTCGCGCAGCAGGATCGTCGCCGCGAGGTAGAGGACGAACAGCGCCGCGAGGAACAGCAGGTAGAGCAGATTGACGCGGTCCATCGAGCGGCTGACGAAGAAAAAGTAGACGAACAGCGATTCCAGCCAGATCGTCATATAGACGCACCAGCTGAGCGTTTTGATCCCCGCGCGGCTGTGGAAGAGCTTCATCTCCTCCCCCACGAGCGTGCTGGCCATAAGCTGATTCGGATATTTCATTCTCCCGCCCCTTGTGTCTGTGTATTGTCGGTTCCCGCGTCGGGCGTTCCGGCCGGCGTATCGGCGCCGGCCGTGTCGCCGGCATCGGCGCCGCCCTGCGCCGCGGCGTCCGCGGCGGCGGCCTTTGCGATGTTGTTGTAGATAGTCTGCGCATAATTGCTGGCGATATCGAAGCGCACCATGAATTCGAACTGACCTTCTATGTCGTCCGCTTCGACATAATGCCCGTAGCACACCGTGAAGGTGGTGTCGTCGACGATGAGCGCGGTCGGCACGAGCTGCACGAGATTGCGCACCTCGTTGTAGGACATGCCCTTGACGACGGCGTCGCACTGCGTGCCGGCGAGCGTGCCGCGCTTTCCGTACAGGCGCATGTTCGCGAACGAAAAGGTGCGGAAGCGCCCCGCGGAATCGAATCCGAACGTGTATTCGTACAGCGGCGACTGCTCGTCGCCGAAAACGCCGTCGCTGTGGCTGTAAAGGGAGGTGCCGCCGAGCAGCGTGTCGTCGTACAGCTGCATGTCCTGCGCCGCGAAGATGCGCTTGGCGTCGCCGCGGCTGTAATGATTGAGCGACAGCAGCGCCTCGTCGAAGACGAATTTGTCGCCGAGAAAATCGGTGTAGCTGTCGTACTGCGCGGCGGCCGGAGTCCCGCGCAGCGATTCGAGCAGCAGCGGATCGCTGCCGTCATAGCCGACCCAGTTGCGCTCGGCGGCTGTCTTCTGGGTGAGATCGGCGGTCACGACGTACTCGCCGCGCCACGCCGGGTCGAAATTCGCGAAGCAGTCGGCGCGCCCGAAGTGGACCTCGAGCATGTCGTCGCCCCCGGCGCCGCGGTAGCGGCGCAGCATGGAGACGGGCTTCCCGACGGCCGCCGCGATGGCGTCGACGGTCAGGTTGTCGGCGGCATAGGAGGCGCTGAATACGCCGATGGTGCCGACGGCGCGCGCGGCGGTCACGTTGAGATAGGTCACCGACGACACGATGTATTTGTCGTACCGCACGAGCACCTGCTCCTGCGCGAGGGAGTCGCCCGTCTTTGCGGCGCTCTCGTACAGCGTTCCGTCCTCATAGCGCCGCCCCGTGCTGCCGAGCAGACGCTCGACCTCGCTGCGGCTCATGCCGGGCAGGATCTGCTGCGCCGACGCGAGATTGACGGCCGCATCGGCGGCCGCGGACGTCCCGGACAGCCAGCGGTAGGCGATGGGATAGAAGACAAGATAGGCGCCGCACAGCAGCGCGAGCGCGGCGAGGACCCCCGCCGCGGTGCGCAGCGCGCGGCCGTGCTGCTTTTTCGCCGCGCGGCGGGACGCGCCGTCCCCGGGATTCTCCGCGTCTGCGGGCGCCGCGTCCGGCGCGGCCTGCGCCGTTCCGGCGGCGGCGACGCCCTCGAATGCGGCGCGCAGCCGCGCGAGGAAGCGGTCCGCCGTCTCCTGCGTGAACAGGTCGGACGCCTCGTCGCTCAGGGCCGTAAAGGTGAGCGCCGCGCAGCAGCCGCCCCGGTCGGACGGGGAAAAATCGAGCGCGATATAGCGGTCGGCGCACGTGAGGCGCACGACGTGCGGGATGAGGCGCGCTTCATACTGGACGCCGTCGAGCATGACGCGGCCCGCGGCGCTGCGGCCGGCGCGGACCAGCTTCGACGCGAAGGGCACGGTAAAGAGCCCGCGGACGAAATCCGCGTTCCCCAGCGCGTCCCAGGCCGTCTGCACGTCGGCCGGAAGATCAGTTTCGGAACGGATGAAAAGGTCTGGCATAAATGCTTTTGGTTACCTCTAATAATTGACGTATATATACAGCGCCTGCCGTGTTTCCGGGTCGAACGTGACGACGAGCTCGAAGCTGCGCCGGATGTTGCCGTGCTCGGACAGCCGCCGCCCGAAGCAGAGCGTCAGGCCGTCGCCGGTCAGCTCCGCGGCGCTGGGCATCACGCCGAGCGCGCGGCAGACCTCTTCGACCGACATGCCCTCCTGCAGCCCGTAATCGGCCGCGCCGGTCAGCATGCCCGCTTTCTGCTCAAGGAAGAGATTCGTGAAGGAGGCCTCGGCGCACACGCCGCCGCGGTAGACCGCCGTGTAGCGGTAGCGCGCGGACGCGTTGTCGTTGATGATGACGCTTTTTTCGTAGGTCTCGATGATGCCCGACAGCAGCTGGTCGGTGCTCACGGGCTGCGTCGCGAGCAGGACGTCCGCCTGCTCCTGCGTGAGCCCCGGCAGCAGATACAGCCGCTCGTAGGAGACCTTGTCGGCGAGGTACAGCGAATAGCTGCTGTACTGCCGCTTGAGCGCGCGGGTCAGCTCCTCGACCTCGTAGGGATCGTCCGCCCGGTAGGGCGCGTAATACATCGCGTCCGTCTTCATGGTGGACGTGTTGAGCCGCACGATGAGCGCGCTCTTCTGTTCGCCCGAAAAAACGCTCTTGTAGGCGTTGAATTCGCCGTAATAAAAGACGCACAGGCCGCTCTTGTCGATGCTGAACGCGGAGCACGGCGCACCGACCGCCTCGTCGACCTCCGGCGCGCTCATGCCCGGCGACAGGTACGCCTCCAGCGCCCGGATCTCCCCTTCATAGGGAAGTATGCTCTGGGCGCGGTCGATATAACCGAACCGGCGCACCTTCGCGTAGGCGTCGTAGACGACGAAGATCTGCCGCAGCGATACGCCGCTTTCGTCGCGCTCGAGGGAGTCGTAGCGGTACTCGTCGGGCGAGATGCGGTGGCCTAGACAGCTGAGCATCAGCTCGAGCGAGGTCTTGCTCTGGCCGAGGCGGATGGCGGCGGCGTGCGTCTCGTCGATATTTTCGCTCTCGAGAACCGAAAGGCCCGAGGACGGCACGACGTCGCTGCGCTCGAAGCGCAGCGCCACCGACCGCGTGACGAACAGCAGCGCCGCGAGCGCGACGGCGACGAGGCACGCGCGCGGGGAAAAGCGGACGTCGGCCTCGGTGTTGTCCGGCGGGGACGCGTCGGCCGCCTGCGGGCGAAGCGAAAGATTTTTCAGGGGGGATTTGTAGCCCTGGAAGAACGTCGACAGCGCGGCCGCCGCGCGCCGGCTGCGGGACGGGGCGTCCGGCAGCATCTTCGGGGCGTAATCGGTGACCTCGTCGTCGCGGGCGTAGGCGGCCGATTTGAGCCGGGAAAGGATCTCCTCGTTCATGCGCGCGCGGGCGTCTCCCGCGCCCTGCCACCCCGACGCGCCGACGAGCAGCGTCACGAGCGTCACCCGGCAGCCGGTGTCGGTCGGCCGGATGGAGAATTCGTCGCACTCGTCGGCCGAGCTGATGGCGAGCTTCCGCAGCGGCTCGAAAGCGGTCACGACCCGCGTGCGCGGATCGTCGCGGAACGTGAGCTTCGCGCCCAGCGAAATGCCCGGCTCCGCTTCGATGAGCTCGCGCGGCAGCGGAAAGCCGTACCATTCCCGATAGCTTTTCGGATTCGTCAGCAGATCGAAGACGACGGTATCGGCGCAGTGAAAATCCATGGAAACGGGCGTGCAGCCGACGGACACGGGACGGCCTCCTTTCAGGGCATTCGTAATAGTAATGATAGCACGGTGCGCGGCGCTTGTAAACAAAGAAAGCGCGCCGGACGGCCCCCGGGCGCCGCATAAAGTCCGCGGCGGCGGCAAAACTATTTTTCGTGAAGGGGGAATGATTTTGCTGCAGGAATGCGGAAGGACGGCGCTGACGGCGCTCGCCTCGCTCGCCGCGCTGTTTCTGCTCACGAAGCTCATGGGCGCGCGGCAGGTGTCGCAGCTGAGCATGTTCGACTATATCAACGGCATCACCATCGGCTCCGTCACGGCGGAGCTCGCGCTGGGCGGCTGGGACGGATTCCCCGCCGCGCTGACGGCGATGATCGTCTATGCGGGGGCGTCGGTGCTCATCGCGTTCGCGACGAACAAATCGGTCCGGCTGCGCGGATTTTTCGTCGGCCGCCCGATGATCCTCTACGAGAACGGCACGCTGTACGAGAAGAATCTTGCGCGCGCGAAGCTCGACGTCAACGAGTTTCTGACCCACTGCCGCTGCGAGGGATACTTCAGCCTCGGCGACATCGAGACCGCCGTCCTCGAGACCAACGGAAAGATCAGCTTTCTGCCGAAGAGCGCCGCGCGCCCCGTGACGCCGGAGGATCTCGGGCTCGAGCCCGAACGGGCGTCGCTCAGCGCGAACGTCGCGCTCGACGGCGAGGCGATGGAAAAAGTCCTGCGGCAGACGGGGAAGGACGGCGCCTGGCTCAGAAAGCAGCTCGACGCGCAGGGTGTGAAGCTCGCCGACGTGCTGCTCGCGTGCTGCGACGGCGCGGGCAGCTTCAGCGTCTACGAAAAGACGGGCGAGCCCGTCGACCGGGATCTGTTTTTGTGAACCGCGTCCGCCGCAGGCGCGCGGAAAGGGCGGACCGCTCTGCGGTCCGCCCTTTTTTCACCGATTCAGAGAAGAGGGATGCCGTGCTCCGCGCAGCTCTTGCGCATGTGGGCCGGCCAGACGGAGGCCTGCACCTCGCCGATGTGCGCCTTGCGCAGCATGAGCATGCACAGGCGCGACTGGCCGATGCCGCCGCCGACGGTGTACGGCAACTCGCCGCGCAGCAGCGCGCGGTGGAAGGGGAGCTTCGCGCGCTCGGGGCAGCCCGCCTTTTCGAGCTGCGCGCGCAGCGATTCCTCGCTCACGCGGATGCCCATGCTCGACAGCTCGAAGCCGATGCCGAGCAGCTTGTTCCACACGAGGATGTCCCCGTTGAGCGCCCAGTCGTCGTAGTCGGGCGCGCGGCCGTCGTGCGGCGCGCCGCCGGCGAGCCTGTCGCCGATGCCGATGATGAAAACGCTCTTCTTGTCATGGCAGATGGCGTTCTCGCGCTCCTTGGGCGTCTTGCGGGGATAGGCGTCCTCGAGCTCCTGCGCGGTGACGAAAAAGATCTCGTCGGCGAGCGGAAAATCGATCGCGGGGAACTCGTAGCAGGCCGTGGCCGCCGTCTGCTTCATCGCGCCGTAGATCGAGCGCACCGTCGCCATCAGGTACGCCGTGGTCCGCTGGTCCTTCGTGATGACCTTCTCCCAGTCCCACTGGTCGACATAGACGGAGTGCAGATTGTCGAGCTCCTCGTCGCGCCGGATGGCGTTCATGTCGGTGTAGAGCCCCTCGCCGGGGCCGAAGCCGTACTGCGCGAGGGCGTAGCGCTTCCATTTCGCGAGCGAATGGACAACCTCCACCTCGCCGCCGAGCTCGGGGATATCGAACGACACCGGGCGTTCGACGCCGTTGAGGTTGTCGTTGAGGCCGCTGTCGGCGGTGACGAACATCGGCGCCGAGACGCGGTGGAGATTGAGCGCGACGGCGAGATATTTTTCAAAATTGTCCTTGATGATCTTGATGCCGCGCTGGGTGTCGCGCCCGTCGAGGCGCGGGGCGTAGCCCTCGGGGAAGATGGTTCTCTTGCTCATGCCGGCCGTCCTTCTTTATATCTGAAAATTTATTCGGCTGTGTGTCTGCGGCACCCCGCCAGCAGCTCGAGCGCCGCCGCGAGCGCCCAGAAAAGCGCGATGACGAGCGCGCAGTGCAGGAAAAAGCGCTCGGGCAGGATCTTGATGACGGGGTCGGTCGCGGGATCGAAATACCAGTAATCGTTGCGGAAAAACAGTTTGTGGAACAGCACGAACGCGCTGTCGAAGTCGGCCGCGGCGGCCGCGAGCAGCGCGCAGGGCACGGCGAGCGTCACGAAACCGCCGACGCGCAGATACCCGCGCGGGCGCCCCCGCATGACCGCCGCCATGGCGACGAGCAGCGCGAGCGCCGCCGCGCCCGCCGCATAGACGCCGTTGAAAAGGACGCGGCATTCCTCGAAGTGGATCGCGCCCGTCCTTGAGAAGGCGAGATCCGGCAACGAGAACTCCGCCGTCGAGAAGGGGCGCAGGAATTCCATCACCGCGCCGTAATTGCGCAGCGCGACCTCCCGCGCATATCCCGACGAAGCGGGGATGCCCAGCGCGTCGACGTCGATGCGGTAGGGAAGGCCCGTCAGATGGATGAAGCCGAGGCCCGCGGCCGTCGCCGCGAGCAGACACAGGACGCCGAACACAATGCCGGCGGGGACACAGCTCTTCTTTTTCACAGCGCGCCTTTCGCAAACTCGCAGCCGCAGTACGACTGCCGGTAGATCTTGTATTCTTCGGCAAAGCGCGTCGAGCGCAGATAGCCGTCGCGCTTTTTGAAGTCGGACCACAGCCACGGGACGTTATACCGCTCGGCGAGCGCCGCGCCGACGCGGTTGACGGCGTCGGCGTCCTTGTGCGGGCTGACGGTGAGCGTCGAGCAGAAAAAGTCGAAGCCGCCGGCCGCCGCGAAGGCGGCCGTCCTTCCGAGCCGCAGCTCGAAGCAGCGCTCGCAGCGCGCGCCGCCCTCCGGCGCGCCCTCGAGTCCCGCCGCGCACGCGAGGAACTCGCCGTGGTCGTAGTCGAAGTCGACATAGCCGACGGGCCGCGCAAAGGGCATCTCGCCGAGGATGCGGATCTGCTCCGCCTTGCGCTTTTCGTATTCCGCCCGCGGGAAGATGTTCGGGTTATAGTAGACGACGGTGACGTCGAAGTGCTCCGCGAGCAGCGTCACGACGTGCGACGCGCACACCGCGCAGCAGCTGTGCAGCGCGATGCGCGGCGCCGGGCCCTGCGCCGCGTCGCGCACGATCCCGTCGAAGCGCCGCAGATATTCCGTTCCCATCGTTCTCTCACCGCCCGCATGCGCCCGCAGACGGGCCGGCGCCGGCCCCGCAGGCATTTAATTACAGTATTATAGCAAAACGCGCCGGCGTTCGCAAGGCGCGCCGAAAAGAAAGGCTTAACAAAACCGCGCGGATATGTTATCATACTTTTACCTGTGACTTTCTCGCAGGCCTCGGCACCCTTTCTCAGCAAGGAGAGTGGTCATCATGGACGACAAAAACAAGAATTTATATGATGCCGGCGGCGAGCGCCCGGCGCAGGGCGGCGCCGATACCGACGCGGACGGCGTGCGCATTTTCCGCTCCGACAGCTATACCGACGGCGAGCCCGACGCCGGCGAGACCGCGCGGCAGCCGCGGCGTTCCGTGCCGGAGCGCTCGCGCAGCGCCCGCGGCAGATCGTCGCGGTCGAAAAAATCGGCCGCCGCATCGCTGCTCGACCGCCTCGGGATCGGCGCGAAAAACGCGCGCACGAGAAAGAGCGCCGGCGGCGATCAGAGCGAAAAAGACGCGAAGAACCCGAAGGACGGCGCGGAGCTGACGAAAAAGCAGCGCGTGTGGCGCACCGTGTGGCATGTGCTGCTCACGGTGTTCTGCGTTTTCGTCATCCTCGGGTGCGCCCTCGCGGTCATCGTGTCGATCTACCTCGTCGACGTGACGGCGGACGACGACACGCTGCTCGATCTCAACTCCCTCAAGCTCAGCTACTCGACCATCCTGATGGCGAAGAACGCCGACACGCAGGAGTGGCAGGAATACGAGCGCATCTACGGCAACGAGAACCGCGTGTGGGTCGATTACGACGACATGCCCCAGTGCCTCATCGACGCGACCATCTCGTCGGAGGACCAGCGCTTCAACAGCCACCACGGCGTCGACTGGAAGCGCACCATCGCGGCGTTCGTCAACGAATACGTCTTCCGCCTGTACAGCAACACGCAGGGCGGTTCGACGATCACCCAGCAGCTCATCAAGAACATCACGAACGAGAACTCGGTCGGCGGCTTGTCGGGCGTGCTGCGCAAGATCCGCGAGATCTACCGCGCGCTGCGGCTCGAGCAGGATTTCTCAAAGCAGCAGATCATGGAGGCGTACCTCAACACCTTCCGATTGAGCGGGCAGCTCGCGGGCATCGAGTCCGCCGCGAATTATTTCTTCAACAAGCCGACGTCGCAGCTGACCGCCGCGGAATGCGCGGCCATCGTGTGCATCACGAAGTTCCCGACGAAATACGATCCGATCGCCAACCCCGAGGAGAACAAGAACCAGCGCGAGACGATCCTGTGGCAGATGAACCAGTACGGCTACTTGTCCGACACGGAGTATCAGGCGGCGCTCGCGGAGAGCGCGACGATGACATTCCTTGCGGGCAACACCTCGGACAACACGCAGATCTACAGCTATTTTACCGACACGGCCATCGAAGAGGTCATCAACGATCTGCAGAAATACAACAACATGTCCTATGACGACGCCTACAAGCTCTTCTACGAGGGCGGCCTGACGGTGTACCTCACCGTCGACCCCAAGGTCCAGGCGGCGGTCGAGGACGTCGCGGTCAACGGCGACATGTGGCCGGATCTCGAGTACAACGACGACGGCACCGTCGCGGAGAACCAGCTCGAGGGCGCGATGGTCGTCATGAATTATCAGGGCGAGATCGTCGGCATCGCGGGCGGCATCCGCGAGAAGACCGAAAGCCTCGGCCTCAACCGCGCCTACGGCTCGATGAAGTTCTACGGCGACGGCACCTATGCGCAGACGGGCGGCGTGCGGCAGACGGGCTCCTCGATGAAGCCGCTGTCGGTCTACGCCCCGGCGCTCGAGCTCAACAAGATCACCTACTCCTCGCTGTTCGAGGATTCGCCGGTCATGCTCGATGAGAACGGCGATCCCTATCCGCGCAACTACGGCCGCACCTACGGCGAATACGGCACGTCCGTCACCGTCTACGAGGCGGTGCGCGTGTCGCTCAACACCATCGCCGTCAAGGTCCTGCAGACCATCGGCTACGATTTCGCGTTCGACTTCGTCGAGACGCGCTTCGGCATCACGACGCTCGTCGACAACAGCGACAACATCTTCGACTCCACGACCGGCAAGCGCATCATCGACCGCACGCTGTCGCTCGGCCTCGGCAGTCTGACGTTCGGCGCGTCGCCGCACGAGATGTGCGCCGCGTATGCGGCGTTCGGCAACGGCGGTACGTACATCACGCCGCACTGCTATTCGAAGGTCGTCGATTCCCGCGGCAACGTGCTGCTCGATTCCTCCAAGACGGTCCAGACCATCAAGGCGCTGTCGGACGACACGGCCATGATCATGAACAAGCTGCTGCAGGGCGTGGCGACGCAGGGCACCGGTTACTTCTTCAAGCCGAGCGACGGCCTGCCGTACGCCGGAAAATCGGGCACGACGAGCGACGCGAAGGACTACTGGTATATCGGCATGAACCCCTACTACGTCATGGCCTGCTGGCAGGGCTACGACCAGCCGCAGACCATGGTGCTGCCCGACCGCAAGCCGGCCGGCATGGCCTTCAAGGCGGTCATGGGCACCATCAGCGCGGGCCTCGAGTGGAAGGATTTCCCTGTCGCGGAGGGCGTCGGCACGGCGACCGTCTGCAAGGCGTCGGGCGACCTCGCGTCCCCCGAGTGCCCCGAGACGAGGACCGGCTGGTACAACGAGGGCTATTATCCGACGACGACGTGCGTGCACGCGCTCGCCCCCGTCAAGGAGATTGTCGATTACTCCGGGTTCACGGGCTGATCCTCAACGGCAGACCGAAGGGCCGCGCGGAATTTCCGCGCGGCCCTTTTTTGCGCGCGGGACAGGGATATTCCGCGCGGACGGTTTGTGTGGTAAACTGAACGGGAGACGGCGGCCGCTGCGGCCGCCGGGGGGATGAAGAATGGGAAGGACACAGGAAAAGGGAACGGCGAACACGGACGCCGCGGCCGGCCTGCTCGTTTTCACGGGCGAGGGCGGGGATGCGGACGCCGCCGCGGCGCTCGCGGCGCGGCTCGGGGCCGCCGCGGCGCCGCCGGACCCGGGCGCCGGGTATGCGGGGCCCGTGCTGCGCTTTTGCGCGGACGGCGTCTCCCTCGCGGCCGGCGGGCAGACGCTGCGCGGCGATTTCACCCGGATGCTGCCGCGGCTGCGGCCGGGGAACCTGCCGCACGAGCTCGTCGTGCGCGCGGCGAAGCCGAAGGACGCCGGCCGGACGCCGACGGCGTTCGACGCGACGGCCGGCCTCGGGGAGGATTCGCTGCTGCTCGCGGCCGCCGGCTTTGCGGTGCGGCTGTGCGAGTACAATCCCGTCGTGGCGGCGCTGCTGCGCGACGCGCTGCGCCGGGCGGCCGGCGTGCCCGCGCTGGCCGCGGCCGTCGGGCGCATGACGCTCGAGGAAGCCGACAGCCTGACGGCGCTGCCGCTGCTGCGGGAGCCGCCCGACGTCATCCTGCTCGATCCCATGTTTCCCGCGCGCCAAAAGAGCGCGCTGGTCAAAAAAAAGCTCCAGCTGCTGCAGCAGCTGGAACGGCCGTGCGGGGACGAGGGAGCGCTGCTGGACGCCGCGCTCGCGGCGGGCGCGCGCAGGGTGATCGTCAAACGGCCGCTGCGGGGGCCGTGTCTCGCCGGGCGCAGACCCGATTATGCCCTCGAAGGAAAGATCATCCGGTTCGACTGCTACGTGCGCGGCAGGGAGGGCGAACCCGCGGACGGGGAGCCGGTGTGACGCTTACAGCCCGCCGCGCAGCAGCTGCGCGAGGGCGAGCGCCGCGCCGTCCGCGGCGGCGGCGGGCGCGAGCAGGCCGCAGGCCGCTTTCGCCTGCGCGCTCGCATCCTCGAAGGACACCCCGAGCCCCGCGCGCGACAGCAGGGCGACGTCGTTCGGGCCGTCGCCGAAGGCGGCGGCGTCCCGCCAGGACAGGCCGAGCGACGCGAGCAGACGGCCGACGCTGTTGGCTTTGTCGGTCGTGCGCTTGCAGATGTCGTAATGGCCTTCGACGAAACGAACGAGCCGGAGCGGGCCGTTCAGGCCGTTGTAGGCCTCGGCGGCGTCCGCGCCGATGAGCAGAAAGCCCCCGAGCGGCGGCGCGGCGGCCGCGGGCGGATGCGCCTCGGCGTCGATGAGGATGGAGGGCATCCCCGGCCGCTCGGCGTAGCCGCGCAGGGGCCGCCCGGGCGCGCGGAAGGCGTAATAGCCGTCCGCGCAGATGAGGTTGACCTGCGCGCCGGCCTGCGCGCCGAGCGCCAGCACGGCGTCTGTCTGTTCGCGGGAGAGCGCGTCGCTGTCGAGCAGCGCGCCGTCCGCCGCGAGCGTGCAGGCGCCGTTTACGCACACGAGATAATCGAAGGGCAGGTCGCCGATGACGGACGGGGCGCAGCGCGTCGGGCCGCGGCCCGTCGCGATGACGACCGTGACGCCCGCGCGCCGCGCTTCGGCGAGGGCGCGGCAGGTCGCCGTCGAGGCCGCGGCCGCGCCGAGAGGGATGAGCGTCCCGTCGATATCAAAGACCGCCGCCTTGCACCGCATCGCCCTTCCGCCCCCTTGCATTTCTTCCCTGTATCGTAACACAGCGGGCCTGCGCGCGCAAGGGCGCGTTGCATTCCCGCGGGCCGCATGGTACACTGGAGACGAAAAGAAATCAGGAAGGCGAGGTATCGACATGCAGATCATTTCATGCGCCGACTATGCGCAGGCGAGCGCCGCCTGTGCCGACATCATCGCGCGGCAGCTGCAGCAGAAGCCCGACAGCGTTCTCGGCCTTGCGACGGGCTCCACGCCCCTCGGGACGTACCGGGCGCTCGTGAAAATGTATGAGGCCGGGGAGCTCAGCTTCAAAAAAGTCACGACGTTCAACCTCGACGAGTACGTCGGCCTTTCCCCCGCGCACGACCAGAGCTATGCCTATTTCATGCGGACGAATCTGTTTGACCTTGTCGACATCGATCCCGCGAACACCAACATCCCAAACGGCCTCGCGAAGGACCTCGCGGCGGAGTGCCGCCGCTACGACGCGCTGCAGCAGTCGGTGTGCAGCGGGCTCGACGTGCAGCTGCTGGGCATCGGGCCAAACGGCCACGTCGGCTTCAACGAGCCGGACGACGTGTTCACCGCCGGGACGCACCGCGTAGAGCTTGCGGCGTCGACCATCGACGCCAACGCGCGCTTTTTCGCGAGCCGCGACGAGGTGCCGAAGAGCGCGCTGACCGTCGGCATGCGCACGATCCTGTGCGCGAAGAAGGTCATCATCGTCGCTTCCGGCGCCGCGAAGCGGGACGCCGTGCGGGGCATGCTCGAGGGGCCCGTGACGCCGCGGCTGCCCGCGTCGATCCTGCAGCTGCACCCCGACGCGGTTCTCATCGCCGACAGGGCCGCGCTGGGCGAATGACGCCGGAGCGCGCGGACATGGCGGAGGAAAAATGCGCGTGCAGCGGCGCCTATCTCGACAAATTCATCCAGCCCTCGGTGCTCGTCGTGCTGTCCGAAGGCCCCGCACACGGCTTCCGGCTGATGACCGAGCTGCGGCGCAGGGAGCTCGTGAGCTACGCGGGCTTCGATGCGACGGGCTTTTACCGCACCCTCAAAAAGATGGAGCAGGCCGGCCTCGTGCGGGGCGAGGCGCACGCCTTCAACGGCAAGGTGCGCCGCGTGTTCTCCATCACCGAGGAGGGGCGGCGCTGCCTCGTCAACTGGTACATGACGCTGTGCGCCTACCGCTCGAACGTCAGCCACATCGTGCGCTGCATCGAGCAGACGCTCGACCGGCAATAGCCGAAAAGACAAAAAAACGCGGCGCGGATCCTGTGATCCGCGCCGCTGTGTTTTTCGCTCAGCCCCAGAGCTGCAGCACCTCGCCGACATACATGCGGTGGTAATCCTTTTCCGGATAGTTCCGCCCGATCCAGTCCGCGAGGAAATGCGCCGGGTCGATGTCGCTCCAATAGATCTTCCGGCAGACGAGCGCGGCCCGGGCTTCGGCGAAGAAGGGGGGCGTCGCGCCGTCCGTGAAGACGGGCGTCAGCCCCGTGCCGGCGAGCTTGTCGCCGTCGCGGCCGCTCGCGGTGCCGAGATGCGACAGCGCCGGGCGGCAGGCGCCCGCTTCGAACAGCGACAGCGTGAAGATTTCGTTATTTTCGAGAAACTCATAGGTGTAGCGCACCGGCCGCACGTAGATCGTCGCGGCGGGCCGGTTCCAAAGCGTGCCGAGCGCGCCCCAGGAGGCGGTCATGGTGTTGAACCGGCCGCGGTCGCCGGCCGTGACGAGCATCCAGCCCTTGTCGATGTCGAAAAAAGGCCGGGCGGTGAAATCCGCGATATTTTTCTGCTGCATGGTTCCCTCCGTGTCACACGCGGGCGGCAGGCGCCGCCCCGCGCTTCCATTATACCCCGCGGCGCCCGGGATTTCCACTTCGGGCGCAAAAAAGGGCGTTTGATTTAGACACGATTATAGCATATAATGGAACACGATCAAAAAACGGAGAAAAAACGATGGTCTATCTTGACAATGCGGCGACGACGCGCCCGTCGGACGCCGTCTGCGATACGATCGGCGCGGTGCTGCGCGCGCGCTTCGGCAACCCGAGCTCGCTGTACGATCTCGGTTTCGAAGCGCAAAAGGAGCTCGACGCGGCGCGCGGCGCGCTCGCGGGCGCGCTCGGCTGCGACGCGGCCGAGGTGTATTTCACGGGCAGCGGCACCGAGGCGAACAACATCGCGGTGCTCGGCGCCGCGCGCGCGCGAAAGGCCTGGGGCGGCGAGGTCATCGCGACGGGCTACGAACACCCGAGCGTCGAAAATTCGCTGCGCCAGCTCGAGCGCGAGGGCTTCCGGGTCACGCGCGTCGCCCCGTCGGCGGACGGCGGGATCGACGAGCGGGAGCTCGTGGGCTGCGTGACGCGGCACACCTCGCTCGTCGCGATGATGCTCGTCAACAACGAGACGGGGGCGATGCTCCCCGTCGAGCGCATCGCGGCGCAGGTGCGGCGCATCAACGCCCGCACGGCGATCCACTGCGACGATGTCCAGGGTTTCATGAAGCATCCGCTCGACGTGCGCGCGCTCGACACCGTCTCGGTGAGCGCCCACAAAATCCACGGCCCGAAGGGCATGGGCGCGCTGTACGTCCGCCGCGGGCTGCATGTCGAGAACACGCTGTTCGGCGGCCTGCAGGAGCGCGGCCTGCGCCCCGGCACGGAGAACGTCGCCTATGCGGCGGGCTTCGCCGAAGCGGTGCGCGGCTGCCCCGATATGCGCGCCGCGCTCGCGCGCATTTCGGCGCTCAGCGCGCGGCTGCGCGCGAAAGTCTCGGCGCTGCCCGGCGCGGTGCTCAATTCGCCCGCCGGCGCGAGCCCCTACATTCTCAATTTCTCGCTGCCCGGCTACAAGAGCGAGACGATGCTGCGCTTCCTCGCGTCGCGCGGCGTCTACGTGTCGAGCGCGTCGGCCTGCGGGCGCGGCGAAAAAAGCCGCACGCTGCTCGCGATGGGACTGCCGGACGAGCGCGTCGACGCCGCGCTGCGGGTGAGCTTCTGCGCCGAGAGCGGCGAGGAGGACGTCGACGCGCTGTGCGCGGGACTCGAAGAGGCGCTGCGCACGCTCGCGAAGACGCGATAGGCGGATCTAAAAAATACAGGACAGAGGACGCACATGAAAGAAATACTGCTCGCGAAATACGGCGAGCTCGCGCTCAAGGGCCTCAACATCGGCACGTTCGAATCGGCGCTGCTCAAGACCATCCGCCGGCGCGTCGAGACGGCGGGGAATTTCAGGGTCTACAAGGCCCAGTCGACCATCTATATCGAGCCGCTCGACGAGCGCGCCGACGTGGCGAAGGCGTACGACATGCTCTCGCGGGTGTTCGGCATCGCGGCCATCGACCGCGCGCTCGTCGTTGAGAAGGATTTCGAAAAGATCTGCGCGGGCGCGGCCGAATATCTCGCGCCCGAGCTTCGCGCAGCGAAGACCTTCAAGGTCAGCGCCAAACGCTCCGACAAGACCTTTCCGCTGGACTCGATGCAGATCGGGCGGCAGCTCGGCGATTATCTCGGCGAGCGCTTCCCGCACCTCGAGGCGGACATGAAGCATCCCGACGCGCACGTCGTCGTCGAAGTGCGCGATTTTGCGGCCTATGTGCACAGCGGCAACCGGCCGGGCGCGGGCGGCATGCCCACGGGCACGAGCGGCCGCGCGGCCGTGCTGCTTTCGGGCGGCATCGACAGCCCCGTCGCCGCCTACATGATGGCGAAGCGGGGGCTCGACCTCGTGGGCGTCCATTTCATGTCGCCGCCGTACACGAGCGAGCGTGCGCTCGACAAGGTCGTGCGGCTCGCCGGCCTCGTCAGCCGCTGGTGCGGCAACCTGCCGCTGCTGTGCGTGCCGTTCACCGACGTGCAGCTCGCCATCCGCGACAACGGGCCCGAGGAGCTGTTCACGGTGCTCATGCGCCGCTCGATGATGCGCATCGCGAACGCCGTCTGCGCGCGCGAGAAATGCGGCGCCATCGTCACGGGCGAGAGCCTCGCGCAGGTCGCCTCGCAGACGCTCGGCGCGCTCGTGTGCACCGACGCGGCCGCGGACGTCCCGGTGCTGCGCCCGCTCATCGGGATGGACAAGACGGAGATCATCGCCGTCGCCCACCGCATCGGCACGTTCGAGACCTCCATCGAGCCGTACGAGGACTGCTGCACCATATTCACCCCGAAACACCCGAAGACCAAACCCCGCCTCGCCGACGTCGAACAAGCGGAAGAAATTCTCAACCTCGCGGCGCTTGAAAAAGACGCAGCGGATGCGTATACTATTAAGATGCAGCACTTTTATGATCAGTCGTTCTGATCCCAACGAAATTCAAAGGAGGTGACGGACTTGAAAGCGGAGATCATCGCGGTGGGCACCGAGCTGCTCATGGGCAACACGCAGAACACCAACGCGACGTACATCGCGCGCAAGCTTGCGCTGCTCGGCTATGAGGTCCATCACCAGACGGTCGTCGGCGACGTCGAACAGGACATCGTCGACGCCGTGCGCATCGCCGTCGCGCGCAGCGAGCTGACGGTGCTCACCGGCGGCCTCGGGCCGACGGACGACGACATGACGAAGGAAGCGGTCGCGAAGGCGTTCGGCTTCCAGCTCATCCGCGACCCCGCCATCCTCGAGGGCATCCGCGCGTTCTTCAAATCGCTCGGCCGCGAGATGGCGCCCAACAACGAAAAACAGGCCGACCTCATCCAGGGCGGCGAGGCGCTGCCGAATCCCAACGGCACGGCGCCCGGCATCTACATCGAGGGCAAGAAGCAGGTCATCGCGATCCTGCCGGGGCCCCCGCGCGAGATGGAGCCGATGTTCGACAACGAACTCGCGCCGCGCCTCGCGAAGCTCAACAAGCTCGCCACCTACACGGCCTCGGCGCACATCTTCGGCATCGGCGAATCGGAGCTGGAGCTGCGCATCAAGGACCTGCTCTATAAAAAGAATCCCTATGCGGCGCCGTACGCCAAGACGGGCGAGGTGCACATCGACATCTGCGCCCACGCCCCCACGCAGACCGAGGCGATGACGCTCGCGAAGGAGTACATCGAAAAGATCAAGGAGCGCGCGGGCGACTGCGTCTATTCGACGGACGGCTGCGAGCTCAATGAGACGGTCGTCAAACTGCTGACCGAGACGGGCATGAAGGTGTCCCTCGCCGAGAGCTGCACGGGCGGCCTGCTCGCGTCGAGCATCACCGAGATCCCCGGCGCGTCGCGCGTCTTCGAATACGGCATGGCGGCGTACGCCGACTGGGTGAAAAACGAAGACCTCGACGTCGACCCCGCGGTGCTGCGCCGGTACACGGCCATCAGCTCCGTGACCGCGGCCGAGATGGCGAAGGGCGCATTCGACAACGGGCGCGCCGACATCGGCGTCGGCATCACGGGCCTCGCGGGCCCGGACGTCGGCGAGTACATCGACAAGCCCGCCGGCCTCGTGTATATCGCCGTCGCCGACAGCGGGAACGTCATCGTCAAAAAGTTCACCTTCAACGCTTCGCGCGGGCGCGCGTATGTGCGCGAGCTCTGCGTCAAGAACGCGCTCGATATGATCCGGCGCTTCGTGCTGGGCCTGCCCATCGACGGGGCGCGGCGCTTCGAGCCCGACCGCCTCGCCGATCTCGACCGGGAAAAGCCGAAAAAGAAGAGCAGCCTCGCCGTCGAGCGCGGCGCGCTCATGGTGCTGTGCGGCCTCGTGCTGCTCGGCGGCGCCTACGTCGGCGTGCGCTCGCTCAAGGAGCGCTTCGACGCCAACGTCTACGCCGACATCCGCTCGACCTACGCCGAGACGGCGGCGAGCGGCGACAAGACCGAAGTCAGCCTCGAGGCGCTCGCCCAGAGCAACGCCGACACCGTCGGCTGGCTGTGGAACGACAGCGGCTCCGTCGACAGCGTCGTCGTCGGCTGGAAGGCGGACGGCTATTACGACAACCACGACTTCAAGGGCTACGAGAGCGCGCTCGGGTGCCTGCACATCGCCAACGAGACCGACATCCTGACCGGCCCCGACAACATCGTCATCAAGGGCAGCAGCGCGGGCGAGGGCCTCATGTTCGCGCCGCTGCTGTCGAGCGCCGACCCCGCCTACCTCGCGGACAACTACACGTTCAGCCTGAAAACGGAGGACGGCGTCACGCAGTACGAGGTGTTCTCGGTCTGCTACGTCAACACCAATGAAAGCGTCGGCGCGCTGCAGACGTTTTACCTCAACTCCTATTTTGACGACGAAAATCCCGCGACCGACTTCATCGTCGAGGCCAAGATCCGCTCCGTCGTCAACGTCGACGTCAGCGTCGTGCCCTCCGACCGCTTCCTGACCCTCGTCACGGACGGGACGGACTGGAGCGGCGAAAAGATCGTCGTCATCGCGCGCGCGGTGCGCGAGGGCGAGACGGCCGGCCTCGCGGCGACGGCGTTCACGAAAAACATGGCGCCGCTGTGCCCCGACGTGTGGTATTCGGTCAACAAATCGACGTCGCTCGTCAACGAGCCCATCGAGCGCGACAAGTGGAAAAACTGGGTCGTCGACAACGAGCGCGCGCTCAACGGGGAATCCGGCGGCGCGCTGACGGCCGTGGGCAACCAGGAATTCGGCTCGAATTACGACAACGATCCCACCAAGGCGGTGCAGCTGACGGTCATCATGAACGGGACCCAGACGACCGGCTCGCCGCTGTACATCGTCAGCCGCATGGTCGCGGCGCAGGTGTCGTCCGGCTATTCGGACGAGGCCGTCAAGGCGCAGGCCATCGCCGACATCTCGAGCCTGCGGTACGATTTCAACACGGTGGGCACGCCCTCCGTGACGGGGCAGGTCGCATCCGACGGGATCGTCGCCCTCGTGACCGAAGTCATCGACCAGTGCATGTTCTACGGCGGCGCGCCCGCCTACGCCCCCTGCTTCGTCAGCTGCGCGCTCAAAACGAACGCGTACGACGAGGTCTATCCCGACAGCGCCGGCGCGTACCCGTACCTCGTGAGCGTGCAGAGCAGCTATGATTACAACGCGGCGGGCTATACCCGCTCGACCAATTTCAACGAGTCCGTCGTCCGTTCCCGCATCGAGGGCTATTACGGCATCAAGCTGTCGGACAATTACGCCGGCTGGATCAACGTCACGGAGAAGACGGCCGCGGGCTACGCGAAGACCGTCAGCATCGACGGCCAGCTCACCGTGACGGGCGCCGATCTCGCGCTCAAATGTCTCGAGCTGCGCTCGGCATATTTCACGCTGACGTGGAGCGACGACAAGGTCGCGACCTTCGCCATCACCGGCAACGGCGACGGCGTCGGCATGAGCCAGAGCGGCGCGAACCAGTACGCGAAGGTCAACAGCTGGAGCTGCAAGCAGATCCTCGAACACTATTTCCCGGGCACGACGATCGAGACGATCACGTGGTGATCCCCCGGGCCGCAAAAAAAGAGCGCCGGTCGAAAGACCGGCGCTTTTTGTCGTGCTGCGCTATTTTCTGTAGTCCTCCAGCTTTTGGGCGTATTCCTCGTGGGAGATGATGCCCGCCGCGAGCAGGTCGCGGAGCTCGGTGATCTTGCGCTGGTACGCCTCGGGCGACAGCGGGATCATCTTGTGCGCGCTGTAGGACGCGGAGGACACCGTCGGGGCGACGGACGTGGAGCCCGCGGGGCGGTAGCCCGCTTCCATCTCGTCGATGGCGTTGAACTGCCCCGGCTCAAGCGCGGAATGCCGCGCGTCCTCGCACAGATGGCCGTCGGAGGCGGTCATCGAATAGGGCGAGGAGCTCTGCCTGCCGCCGGCCGCCTTCGGCGCGGCGGACTGCCCGTCGCGCTTCTGCGAGCGCACGACCGCGATGAGGCCGACGACGACGAGCAGCAGCATCACGATCGGAACGATCAGGAAGCCGTAGCCTTCCGGCAGCAGCGAGGCGGCGAGGATGACGGGAAAGATGAGCAGCGTCCAGACGCCGCCCTTTTTGTTGTTTTCGCCGCGCCCCGCGAAGCGGTCGGTCTGGGAGGACTGCGTGCCCTGCGCGCGGCTGATGGAGTTGTTGAGATTGGTCGGATAGCGGTCGTTCGGGATGTTCATGTCGTGCTCCTTTCCCCTGTGGGGAGGTCACATGGTTTCGGGCGCGGTGATCTTGAGCAGCGCGAGGCAGTTGCGCAGCACCTGGCGGGTCGCGAGGCACAGCCCCGTGCGCGCGAGGCACAGCGGCGCTTCGGCGCACTTGACGCGGCAGCTCGTGTAGAAGCGGTGGTAGGCGCTCGCGAGATCGACCGTATAGCGCGTGATGCGCGCGGGATCGTACTCGCGCGCGGCGGCGTCGATCTCGGAGGGCAGCTTCGCGATGTGGCGGATGAGCGCCAGCTCGTCCGGCTCGCGCAGCTGCGCAAAGTCGGCCTGCGCGGCGCTGTCGACGTCGATGCCCTCGGCGCGCAGATTCTTGAGGATGCTGCAGATGCGCGCGTGCGCGTACTGGACATAATAGACGGGGTTGTCCGAGCTCTCCTTTACGGCGAGATCGAGGTCGAAGTCGAAGTGGCTCTTCGGCTCGCGCAGATTGAAGAAGAAGCGGGCGGCGTCGATGGGGATCTCGTCGAGCAGGTCGGTCAGCGTGATCGCCTTGCCGGTGCGCTTGCTCATGCGCACGGGCTCGCCGTCGCGCACGAGCCGCACGAGCTGCATGAGCACGATGTCGAGCTTGTCGCCGTCGAGACCGATGGCGTCCATCGCGCCCTTGAGCCGGGCGACGTGGCCGTGGTGGTCGGCGCCCCAGACGTTGATGACGCGGTCGAAGCCGCGGGTGACGAATTTGTTGTAGTGGTAGGCGATGTCGGCCGCGAAATAGGTCGGGATGCCGTTCGCGCGCACGAGGACCTCGTCCTTTTCCGCGCCGAAATCGGTCGCCCTGTACCAGACCGCGCCGTCCTTTTCATAGGTGTGGCCCTTCTGTCCGAGCAGGTCGATGACCATCGCGACGGTGCCGTCGCGGTGCAGCGTGCTCTCGCGGAACCATACGTCGAAGCGGATGCGGTATTTCTCGAGGTCGGCGCGCAGCCCGTCGACGTTTTTGGGCAGCGCGTAGTCGATGAGCGCCCGCTTGCGCTCCTCCTCGCCGACGTTCACATAGGCGTCGCCGTGCAGTGCCGCGAATTCCTTCGCGCGCACGATGATGTCCTCGCCGTGATAGCCGTCCTCCGGGAATTCGACGTCCTGATGATAGAGCTCGAGATAACGGGCGCTCAGCGAGCTGCCGAATTTCTCGATCTGGTTGCCCGCGTCGTTGACGTAGAACTCGCGCGTCACGTCGTAGCCCGCCGCGTCGAGCACGCTCGCGAGACAGTCGCCGAGCGCGCCGCCGCGCGCGTTGCCGAGGTGCATGGGGCCCGTGGGATTCGCGGACACGAACTCGACCATGTATTTCCGGTGCGCGCCCGTCCCGGTGCGGCCGTACTGCTCTTTTTCCTCCAGCACGCCGGCCACGACGCCGGCGTAATACTCCTCGCCGAGGAACAGGTTGAGAAAGCCGGGGCCCGCGACCTCGGCGCGCGCGAAGACGGTGCCGCCGAGCGACAGCTCGCCGCAGATGATCTCGGCGATGCGGCGCGGGGGCATGGAAAACGCCCGCGCGCCGACGAGCGCGACGTTGGCGGCGAAATCGCCGTGCGACGTGTCGGCCGGGATCTCGACGGTGAAATCGGGGATCGGCGCATCGGGCAGCAGGCCCTTCTGCCGGGCGGCCGCGCACGCCTTGAGGATGCTCTCTTTCGCGCCGCTTTTCGCGAGCGCCACAGGGTCACGCATTGTTCTTGTTCTCCCTTACGGTGATGTCGAGCTCGTTTTCCGACAGCTGGGTCGCGTTGAGGTCGAGCGCATAGCGCAGCCGCAGACGTCCGCCCTTGTCGGTGAGCCTGTTTTCGATGGTGTCGGCGCGGACGCCGAGCATGAAGCTGCCGAAGCCGGTGTCGTAATGGCACATGTGCTTGCGGCCCTTTTCAAGCGTCAGCTGCGAGACGGCCTCGCCCGTGCGCGACATCGTCACGCGGCGGTCGGCCTCGACGCGCAGCGTCGTCACGGCGCCGTTATAGCCGGTCGCTTCCGTCTCGGTATAGCTGATGTAGTAGTCGTCGTCCTTTTTATAGAATTTTCCGAGCGTCGAAAGCGACAGCCTGTCCGTGTCGCCGTCGGCGCGCTGGGTGCCCTTGATGTTGATGACGCAGTTGAAGGCGCCGGGCTCCGGCGCGGATGCGGATGCAGTCATAGCAATGCCTCGCTGATGGGGATGTCCTCGATGGATACGGCGGACGCCTTGCCGCGCACGGCGCGGCCGAGAAAAAGCTCGGCGAGCGGCACGAAGCCCTCGGGACTGTCGGATGTGAAGAAGTGCAGCGCGCCGCCGCCGTCGGACAGCAGACCCGCCGCGCGCAGGGTGTCGGCGGCGCACCGCGCCGTCTCGCGGCCCGCGTCGACGAGCGCGACGTCCGCGCCGAGCACGTCGGCGATGATGTCGCGGATGATGGGGTAGTGGGTGCAGCCGAGGATGACGGTGTCGACGCCCTCCGCCCGCAGGGGGGCGAGATATTCCGCCGCGACGGCGCGCGTCACGGCGCAGTCGCGCGCGACATAGCCGTTCTCGACGAGCGGCACGAACAGCGGACAGGCCTTCGGAAAGACCGCGAGCTGCGCGTTTTCGGCCGCGAGCGCCTTTTCGAAAGAGCGGCTGCGGATGGTGGCGGGCGTGCCGAGCACGCCGATGCGGCCGTTCTTCGTCGCGGCGGCGGCGGCCTTCGCCGTGGGCGCCACGACCGTCACGAGCGGCACCGGCAGCCGGTCGGCGAAGCCGGCGGGCAGCGTCGAGGAGACGGTGCCGCAGGCGGCGACGACGAGCTTTACGTTTTTCGACAGCAGGAAAGAAATATCCTGCTTCGAGTAGCGCAGGATGGTGTCGGCGTTGCGCGTGCCGTAGGGGACGCGCGCGGTGTCGCCGAAGAAGATGATGTCCTCGTGCGGCAGCAGCCGCACGAGCTCCTTGACGGCGGTCAGGCCGCCGAGGCCCGAGTCAAAAACGCCGATGGCGCTGTCGTTCATGCGTTCTCCTTCGCGCGCGCGGCGGCGAGCGCCACGAGCCTTTCGATAAGCCGCGCATAGGCGGTGCCGGAGGCCTCCATCAGCTTCGGGTACATGCTGATGGACGTGAAGCCGGGGATGGTGTTGAGCTCGTTGAGATAGATGTCGCCCGTCGCGCCGTCCATCAGGAAATCGACCCGCGCGAGCCCCGCGCAGCCCAGCGCCCGGTAGGCCTCGACGGCCGTCTCGCGGATGGTGCGCGCCTGCGCTTCGGTGATGCGCGCGGGGATGAGCGTCTCGCTTTTGTTCGCGAGGTATTTCGCGTCGTAATCGTAAAATTCGTTGCAGGGCACGATCTCGCCGACCACGGAGGCCTCGGGCATATCGTTGCCGAGCACCGCGACTTCGAGCTCCTTGCCCGCGACGGTGCGCTCCGCGACGGCCTTGACGTCGTACCGGAAGGCCAGCTCAAGCGCCCGGCGCAGCTCCGCCGCGTCGTGCGCCTTCGTCACGCCGACGGACGAGCCGGCGTTGGCGGGCTTGACGAAGATGGGGTAGCCGAGCTTCTGCGAAAGCTCCTTTTCGAGCGCGCCGAAATCGGCGAGATCGGCGGGGCGCACGGCCGCCCAGGCCGTGTGGGGAATGCCCGCGTGGTCGAGCAGCGTGCTCGTGACCGCCTTGTCCATGCACGCGGCGCTCGACAGCACGTCGCAGCCGACGAAGGGGATGCCCGCGAGCGTGAAGAGCCCCTGGATGGTGCCGTCCTCGCCGTTTTTGCCGTGCAGCACGGGGAAGGCGACGTCGACGGGCTCGTTTTTGTAGGAGCCGTTGAAGAAGGTGACGAGACCGCGCACGCCGCGGTCGGGGGAGATGACGCACGGCGTCAGCAGGTCGATGTCGCGGACCCAGCTGCCGTCCTCTATCTTTTCGACGGGGCCGTCGTATTTGTACCACCGGCCCTGTTTCGTGATGCCGATGCGCACCGTCTCAAAGCGGTCCGCGGACATGTTGCGCAGCACGCTCGCCGCCGACAGCAGCGATACCTCGTATTCGCTCGACGCGCCGCCGAAAATGACCGCGACTTTCAGACGTTCCATGGGTGATTACCTCTATCCTGAAAAATTAGCGTCTTCCGGCGCCGCATATATAGCGTTTCGTATTATAATATATTTGCGGGAAAAAAGCAAAATTCCTGCCGGGGACGGGGAATTTCCGCTTGACTTGCCCCCGCGGGGATGCTATAGTTATCTTACCTCTTTGTCGGGTGTATTTTTTTGTGCGCGCATTTTTGCACGAAAACGCCCGGGTGAGGGAGGCAGAAGCCGCCCACTGGCGGTACAATACGGAGGTGCCGAAAAAATGAGAGTCAAGATCACGCTTGCATGCACGGAGTGCAAACAGCGCAACTACGACACGAACAAGAACAAGAAGAACACGCCCGACAGGATCGAGGCCAACAAATACTGCCCGTTCTGCCGCAAGCACACGCTTCACCGCGAAACGAAGTAAGAAAGGCGGGCTGAACAATGGCTGAAAAGCAGGCTGCCGCCAAGAAACCGGGCTTCCTCGCGCGCTCGCGGAAATATTTCCGCGACACATGGGGCGAGTTCAAGAAGATCGTCTGGCCGACCAGAAAACAGGTTTGGAACAACGTCGTCGTCGTTTTCACGATGGTCGTTATCTTCGCCATCGTCATCTGGGGCCTCGATTATCTTTTCGCCTGGCTGCGTGAGCTCGTCATCGGCGCGTTCACGACGGTGGCGTGACAATGGCGGATACAGCGAAATGGTATGTCGTTCATACCTATTCGGGGTATGAGAACAAGGTGGCGACCAACCTCGAAAAGCTGGTCGAGAACCGCCGCCTCCACGAGTACATCGAGGAGGTCAAGATCCCCACGGAGAAGGTCGTCGAGATCAAGGACAACAAGCGCAAGGAAGTCGAGCGCAAGATCTTTCCCGGCTACGTTCTCGTAAAAATGACCATGACCGACGAGTCCTGGTACGTTGTGCGCAACACGCGCGGCGTCACCGGCTTCGTCGGCACGACGACCAAGCCCATCCCGCTGACGCAGGCGGAGGTCGACAAGCTCGGCGTCGAGACGAAGGAGATCGTCATCGACTACGCGGTCGGCGACAACGTCAAGGTCTCCGAGGGGCCGCTCGCCGGCTTCATCGGCACGGTCGAGGAGATCGACCGCGAAAAGCAGAAGGTCAAGGTCAAGGTTTCCATGTTCGGCCGCGAGACGACGGCCGAGCTCGAGGTCGGCGAAGTAGCGCCGATCTGACACCGTATAAACGCCTGTTCGCAGGCATTTAGAAAGGGCGCCGAGGACGGCGTTCTTGTGGGAGGGCCGCAAATCTTCATGCGTCCCGCTCAGACCACTTATTCGGAGGACAGGAAATGGCACAAAAGGTAATCGGCTTTATCAAGCTGCAGATCCCGGCCGGCAAAGCGACGCCGGCACCCCCCGTCGGCCCGGCGCTCGGCCAGCACGGCGTGAACATCATGGCGTTCACGAAGGATTTCAACGAGCGCACGAAGAACGAGAACGGCATGATCATCCCCGTGGTCATCACGGTCTATGCGGATCACTCCTTCACGTTCGTCACGAAGACCCCGCCCGCGTCGGTGCTCATCAAGAAAGAGTGCAACATCGAGAGCGGCTCCGGCGTCCCCAACAAGACCAAAGTCGCGACGATCTCCAAGGAGTCGCTGCGCAGGATCGCGGAGCTCAAGAAGCCCGATCTCAACGCCGCTTCTGTTGAAACAGCGATGAGTATGATCGCCGGAACAGCCCGCAGCATGGGCGTCACGGTAGAGGAGGGCTGAGCATGAAACACGGAAAGAACTACGTCGCGAGCGCCAAGCTCGTCGACCGCACCAAGCTTTATGAGAGCGGCGAGGCCATGGAGCTTTGCTGCGCCACCGCCAAGGCCAAGTTCGACGAGACCGTCGAGCTGCATGTGCGCCTGGGCGTCGACAGCCGCCACGCCGACCAGCAGGTCCGCGGCGCGGTCGTCCTGCCGAACGGCACAGGAAAACAGGTCCGCGTCTGCGTGTTCGCGAAGGGCGACGCCGCCAAGGCCGCCGTCGAAGCGGGCGCGGAGATCGTCGGCGCCGAAGAGATCGCCGAGAAGATCCAGAAGGAAAACTTCATGGATTTCGACGTCGTCATCGCCGCCCCGGACATGATGGGCGTCGTGGGACGTCTCGGCAAGGTCCTCGGCCCCCGCGGCCTCATGCCGAACCCCAAGGCCGGCACCGTCACGCCCGACGTCGCGAAGGCTGTCACCGACGCGAAGGCCGGCAAGATCGAGTACCGTCTCGACAAGAGCAACATCATCCACTGCCCCATCGGCAGAGCCTCGTTCGGCAAGGAAAAGCTCGGCGAGAACTTCGATACGATCATCGAAGCGATCGTCAAGGCCAAGCCGACGGCGTCGAAGGGCCAGTATATCCGTTCCTGCGTCGTGTCGACGACGATGGGCCCCGGCATCAAGGTCTCGACGCAGCGCTACATGAACGCACTCAATGTCGCGCAGAACTAAAGCTTGACACAGCGCGTTTTCCTATAGTATAATCATAGAGCTGTTTTACCAAAGACAGCAGGTGTGAAAACATAATCGGCCGTTCGCGGCCGGCCTGCCGAGGATAAAACTTACGATATGTTGCGCGAAAGCGCGGCAGGTTTGTATGTTTTCCCTTCCCCGGCAGCGGGGAAGGGTTTTTTGTTTTCACCGAAAATTCTAACGGAGGTGAATGGAAGGATGCCGAGTAAAGAAGTACTGCTCCAGAAGCAGAAGATCGTCAGCGAGCTGTCCGCCAAGCTGAAGGACGCAAAGTCCGTCGTGCTGGTCGACTACAAGGGGATCAACGTCGCCGACGATACCAAGCTGCGCGCCGAGCTGCGCGAACAGGGCGTCGAGTACAAGGTCATCAAGAACACGCTGCTGACCTTTGCCTGCAAGGACGCGGGCCTCGAAAAGCTGGTGCCGCATCTCAGCGGAACGACCGCCGTGGCCATTTCCGGCGACGAGATCGCGCCCGCGCGCGTCATCAACAAGTATGTCCAGAAAAACAAGAACTTCTTTGACATGAAGTCGGGCTACATCGACGGCCAGTACGCCGACAACGCCATGCTGACTTCGATCGCGTCGCTGCCGTCGCGCGAGGGCCTTGTCGCCCAGGTCGCCGGCACGCTCAACGGGATCATCGCGTCGCTCGCGAGAGCCGTCAGCGAAGTCGCCAAGAAGACCGCCTAACCACCAACATTTTAATTACGATAACAGGAGGATAAACTACAATGGCTGATATTGCAAAGATGATCGAAGAGATCAAGGGCATGACCGTTCTCGAGCTCTCTGAGCTCGTCAAGGCGATCGAAGAGGAATTCGGTGTCTCCGCCGCCGCGACCGCTGTCGCCGTGGCCGGCCCCGCCGCTGCCGGCGCCGCCGAGGAAGAGAAGACCGAGTTCGACGTCATCCTGAAGGAAGTCGGCGAGAACAAGATGGGCGTCATCAAGGCCGTCAAGGAGATCACCGGTCTCGGCCTGAAGGAGTCCAAGGACCTTGTCGACAACGCGCCGAAGCCCGTCAAGGAAGGCGCCTCCAAGGCCGACGCCGACGAGATCGCGAAGAAGCTGCAGGATGCGGGCGCGACCGTCGAGCTCAAGTAAGATTTTCCCGTCATGCAACACAGGCCGCCGCGGAAGTTTCCGCGGCGGCCTTTTTGCGCCCCGGCGCGCCCCGCGCGCAAAAAGAAAGGCCGCGCACATCGCGCGGCCTTTTCTGTCTGCGGGGAGAGCGGATCAGTCGGTGTAGGAGACCGACTCCGTGTAGCTCACGTTCTGGTGGATGTCGGTGAGCGCGTACCAGATGAGGGTGTTGCTGTTGCCGATGTCGCCGTAGGAGACCGTGAGCCCCCCGGCGGGCACGGTGAGCGTGTCGCCGAGATAGTACTGGTCGTCATAGGTGCCGTCGTAGGTGTAGTAATTGCACACAATATCGATCGCCGTGCCCTCCGTGAGCTCGATGAGGCCCTTGGAGGCCTGCGTGTCGGCGGGGCGGCGGTAACCGGCGACAAAGCCGTCGGGGTGATCCGCGTCCCAGCGCACGACGATCTCGGCGTCCTCGCCGCCGATCTCCGCGGGCACGTAGCCGTAGGAATACCAGTCGTCAGAGGTGTAGTCGTACGATTCGGCGTAGTAGGGGACGATCGTGCCGTCGAGCGTGACCCACTGGTAATCGAAGCGGACGTACAGGTCGCCGTCGTCGTCGAATTCCCAGAAGTCGTCCGAGCCGAGGTCTATGTAGCCCTCGCCGTCGTCGGCGAAGACCTGCAACTCGAGCTTGACGATGTTGCTCCACTGCTCGTCGGTCAGCGACAGGACGTATTCGTCGCCCTTCTGCGTGATGGGGAGCGTCTCGTCGAGGGCCGTGTAATTGCCCTGCAGCGAGGCGGCGGTCTGCGGATCGTACCAGTCGTACTGGGTGTAGTTCTCCGTCGCGGACGCGTCGGCGTTGCCGGTCAGCTGCTGCGCGGCCGAATTCTGCTTCATGCTGCGCCCCGAGAGCATGGCGTTGAGGAAGCGGGTGAAGAAGCCGGTGTATTCGTCGCCGAGGCCGATCGAATTTTCGACCTGCAGCACGTTGTTGTAGTAGCTGTAGTCGGTGTAGGGGAAATACATCGCGAGGCCGTGGCTGCCCGCCATGTCGTCGGTCTGGTTGCGGTACTTGACGGCGCTCTTGACCGCGGCGATGACGGCGTCGGAGTTCTCCATGCCCATGCGGTAGGCGAGATCGACGACGTCGACCTGCTGGTAGTTGCCCTCGCCGTAGCCGCGCGCGTCGCTGCGCGCGCGGGAGATAGTGTCGTATTTGTAGTCCGAAAGCGCGGTGTCGGAATCCTTGAGGAAATCGCACATCATGTCGTAGGCGTAGGGGATCTCGCGCAGATCGGTGACGGCGAGCGTGCCGCCGCCGTAGGTGCTGCCGAGTTCCTTGCAGGCGCTGACGTAATCGTCGGCGACGCGCGCGCCGAGCTTGACCGTGTCGATGGAGGTGTCGCTGTTGAGCGCCGACAGCCAGCCGCTGTACGACCAGCCGCAGCCCGGCTCCGTCTCCTCGCTCGCGATGAGGTAGTCGGCGTGCTCCTCGAGCATGTAGGCCGTCTCGAGCGTCGACATGAGGCAGGCGTCGAAGCCGACGAAATCGAACTTCACGCCGCCGTCCGTCAGGGCTTTGTCGAGGGCGTAGAGGCTCATGCTGCTGTTGGGATACAGCTCGTCGTAGCCGTAGCCGTACATCGTGCCGCCGCCGTGATCCCAGAGGATCAGGATATAGCGGTCGGCCGGATATTTCTCCGCGCTGAAGCGGATAAAATCGCCCAGCGTGTCGGCCGACGTCATGCTCGTCCTGCCGACGTCGCCGAGCGCGTAGAGCCCGTCCGTCGAGACGAGCCAGCGCTGGCAGATGCCGCTCGTCATGACGCTGTTGTTCCATTTGCTCGTGCCGCCGGTCTGCAGCACGAGGTTGATGTTCTCGAGCGAGTCGGCGCCGATCATTTCCTGCAGGTCGCTCGTCGCGAAGCCGCCCTCCGACTCGAGGTCGGACGCGATCATGTAGACCATGACCGTCGCGGTGTCGCTGCCGTCGCCCTTGAGCACCGTGTATTTGTCGCGCAGACCGCTGATGGCGACGTCCTCGCCGTAGACGCCGCCGTACTGGTAGTCGTAGTCGCCGGAGGTCCACGAGCTCGAGCTGCTGCTGGCCGTGCCGCTGTAGCCGGTGGCCGAGCTGCTGCCGTCGCTGTAGCTGCCGAACATGCTGAACACGACGCCGAAGACGAAGATCAGCGCGAAGATGACGGCGAGCACGATGAAGACGATCAGGCAGCCGCGCGGGCGCTGCTTCGCGGCCGCCGGGGCCGTATAGGGCTGGGATGCGTCGGTCTCCGGCCCGACGGCGCCGCCGTCGGTGCTGAACACGGGGGCGCTCTGCGCCTCATAGCCCGCGCCGCCGGCGCTGTAAACGGGCGCGCTCTGCGCCGCTTCGGACGGCGACGATTCGCCGCCGGTCTTCTGGCCGCACTTGCTGCAGAACTGCGCGCCGTCGGGCAGCTCCGCACCGCATTTCGAACAAAACATCGAAGATCCTCCTTTGGGCATTATCCGGCTTATCTCTTATTGAAAGTATAGCAAATACGCGGGAAAATGCAAAACAAACATTTTTCCGCCGGAAAACAAAAACAGGCGGGAGCGCCGCAGCGCTCCCGCCTGTCGATCTGTGTCGGAGAAAAGCCGTCTCAGCCGATGTTCGTGAGGATGTACTTGACGAGGAAGAGCACCGAGATGACGTACATGAGCACGGGGACTTCCTTGCCCTTGCCGCGGACGAGCTTGATGAGCGTCCAGGAGATGAAGCCGAAGCCGATGCCGTCCGAAATGCTGTAGGCGAAGGGCATCATGGCGATGGTCAGGAAGCAGGGGATCGCGTCCTCGAGATTGCTCCAGACGATCTTTCCGACGCTGCCGATCATGAGCACGCCGACGATGATGAGCGCGGGCGCGGTCGCGGCCGCGGGGACGATGCCGGCTACGGGGGCGATGAGGACGGACAGAAGGAAGAGCACGCCGACGACGACGGAGGACAGACCCGTGCGGGCGCCTTCCGAGATGCCGGTGGAGGATTCGACGTACGTGGTGACCGTCGAGGTGCCGAGGCACGCGCCGGTGCACGTCGCGATGGCGTCGGCGATGAGGGCCTTGTCGCCGTTCGGCAGGTTGCCGTCCTTGTCGAGCATGTCCGCGTTGCCCGCGGTGCCGATGAGGGTGCCGACGGTGTCGAAGCAGTCGACGAGCGCGAAGCTGATGACCGCCGTGAACAGCGGGAGGATGCCCTTGGAGAACGCGCCGGCGAAGTCAAAATGGAAGGCGACGGGCGCGAGCGTGATGCCGGACATCGTGAGGGACTCGGGGAGCGTGGTCACGCCGAGGGGGATGCCGATGATCGTGGCCGCGATGATGCCGATGAGGATGTTGCCCTTGACCTTGAAGACGAGCAGGATCGCCATGATGATGAGGCCGATGATGGCGAGCAGGCCGGGCATGTTGTCCTTGAAGTTAAGCGCGGGCACGCCGGCGGAGAAGGTGATGAGCTTGACGTTGAGCAGGCCGATGATCGTGATGAACAGGCCGATGCCGGCGCTGATGGCGGCCTTCAGGCACGCCGGAATGGAGGCGATGATCTTCGAGCGCAGCGGGGAGACCGCGACGGCGAGGAAGAGGATGCCGGAGAAGAGAACGATGACGAGCGCCTGCTGCCAGGTGTAGCCCATGCCGAGGCAGACCGTGTAGGTGAAGAAGGCGTTGAGGCCCATGCCGGGGGCCTGGGCGAACGGCACGTTCGCGAGGAAGGCGGTCAGGAAAGTGCCGAGCGCGGCGGAGACGCAGGTCGCGACCAGAACGGCCGTCCAGTTCTCACCGGGCATTGCGGGATAGAATCCGTTGCCGAGATCCACGCAGAGGATGTTGGGGTTGACGAACATGATGTACGCCATCGCGAAGAACGTCGTCAGACCGCCGACGATCTCGGTGCGCACAGTCGTCCCGTGCTCCTTGAGCTTGAAAAATTTTTCCATGGGTAACAATTCCTCCTATTTATTTATCGGTGCATTTCGCCCCGCGGGAAACAAACGAAAAAAGAGGCTGCCGGAACGGGTGCCTCTCTACTGCGTCAGAACAAAAACAAATAGAAATCGGACAGGGAATATTCCTTGTCCGACATCAATCAGCAAACAGAAAACAGGGCATGACCGCCCGGCAGCCTGCATGTTCTGACCAATAGTCGGGCCGTTTACGGCAGCCCGGTAGAAACTTAGGGTCCATATCACCCAAATTATATCGGCAATATTCAATTGACTGTTTCAGTGTACACTATTTGCAGTTTATTCACAATTGTGATTTGCGCCAAACATTTTTGCGGGTCTGCGCCGCGATTCGGACATTATGATGCACGATGCGCGGCGATGCTTTTCGGGCGCGCGGGCCCGCGCGCCGCGGCGCCCCGGCCCTCAGCCGAAATCGTGCGTGCGATAGATCGCGATGTCGCGGTTCGAAAACACGAGGTCGCAGTATTTGTCCGAAAGCGCCCAGCCGGGCGTCTGGTACTGCGTGACGATGATGTAATCCATGCCTTCGGCCGAGATGAGGGGGATGAGCTTTTCGTCGCGGTTTTCGTAGAACAGGTGCAGCAGCGAATCGCGCCGGACCTTTTCGTCGGTGTTGCCGTTGGAGTCCTCCATCGTGACGTAGCCCCACCCCTCGAGGTAGAACGCCCGCTCGGAGAAGGCGGTGCCGTCGAAATACTTGTTGTTGGTCAGATAGCGCCCGTCGCAGATGACGGCGTCGGCCGGCGTGTTGTCGCGCAGCCACAGCAGGCCCTCGTACTCGAGCGGCGTGACGGCCGAGCGCCGGGTGCCCGCCTCCTCCAGGGCGTCGATGTCGGCCTGCGACGTCACAAGGGTATCGCTGAAGCGGGAATACCGCACCGACTGGGCGACGCAGTTCTTGTAGGAATCGTACGTGGGGTTGCCAATGTAGGTCCGCACGCAGCCCAGGGCCGCGGGGACGAAGACGCCCAGACACAGACAGACGGCCGCGCCGAAGGCAACCCGCGGGCCCGCGCTCTTCTTCTCCTTTGCGCGGCGCAGCAGCGCCGACAGCGCGAGCAGCGCGAGGATCACCGCCGCGGGGCCGAGGATATTGACGAAATACCCCTCGCTGCTGCCCATCTGGCTGAACAGATTGAGCAGCGTGTACCCGACGAGATATCCGCCGACGGCGAAGTCGACGATGACGGGCCGCTCCTTTTTATAGATAAACACGCAGGCGACCGCGCAGACGAAGCCGAGGAAGAGCGTCGCGTCGCTTGCCGCGATATACTGCGCGGTGCACAGGATCTTCCAGAGCAGCGCGGGCAGTCTCCCCGCCGTCGCCTTTGCGAAGGCCGTCGACGTCGCCTTGTAGAGCGGCAGGAAGGACATGCTGTCGCCCGCCCCGCCGGCATAGAGGAGGAAATAGCACAGGAAAAACGGGACGGCGTACAGAAGGCCCTTCAGGAAGACGCCCGTGTCCTTTTCGCGCAGCAGCCGCAGCAGCAAGCACCAGCAGATGCCGAAAAAGACGGTGACGGCGATGGGCCCCTTGGAGCCGAGGACGCCGACGAGGAACAGCGCGGAGACGGCGTAGCACCGGTTTATGCCCGGCCGCCGCATCGCCTCGTCGAACAGCAGCAGCGCGAGCGGCATGAAGGCGAGCCCGAGGGTGTAGCCGATGGTGTCCGAATACAGATAAACGGTGAGTCCCCCCGCCGGGAACACCACCATGAAAACGCCGGCGAGCGCGGTGAGCGGATTCGCGCGCAGGAACCGCTTGGCGAGCGCGACGAGCCCCGCGGCCGCAAACGGGGAGATGGTGATGAGGGTGAGCTTCGTGACGATCTCAAAGGAGGAAAGCCCCGTCACAAGCTTCAGCACCGCGGCGTAGGCGAAATAGAAGATATGGTACCGGTGCACGGTGCCGCTCATCTGCAGGATCCGCATGGGGAAGGAGCGGGCGGCGGACGTCGCGAGCGCGACGCCGTTGAGCGTGTCGGGGTAATAATTGCGCGCGCCGGACAGCGACGGGTCGAGCGTCGCGCAGGACAGAACGGCGAAGGTCGCGAGCGCCGCGAAGGCGCAGAAGACGAGTGCGATGCGCAGCTCGCCCGCGTCGGCTTCGCCGCAGAGCGGTTCGCCGCGCCGGAAAAACAGCACGGCGGCGGACGCGAGCGCGAGCGCGAGCACCCCCCAGGGGATGAGCGACATCGCGCCGAACGGCGCAAAGACAAAATAGACGGCCAGCAGCGCGCAGATGCCGAGGCCGTAGGACGCGCACAGCGTCTCGAGCGGCGAAAGCTTCAGCCGCAGCAGCTTCGCGGCCGCGAAGCCGGGCAGCGCGACGGCGGCGAGCTGAAAAAGAAGGAAGCCGAGGATGTCCGCCCACGCCAGCAACAGGAAAAACCGCGCCGCCGCGGCCCATGCGAGGTAGCCCGCCGCCGTGAACAGCAGCGCGCCGCGCAGGCCGCCGGTTCTTTGCTTCATAAAGCGCCTCCGAAAAGAGCAGTCGTATGTTCATAGTTTACTTTTTCGCCGCATAAAAGTAAAGACGGCGGGCACAATCCGCCGTGGGGATTGCGCGGCGCCGCCGGGTGTGGTACAATCGAAAACAGCCGGAAATCGGGGAAAAGACGCTTGACAAACCCCCGCGCGGCTGTTATGATATTATCCGACAATAAAGCAGCACATGATCTCGTGCTCACCGCGCGCCACCGGCGAAGCGGTCAATACAGCGGAGGCGTGAGTCTCCTGTTTGTATGAAGGCGCGGGATCCCCGCGCTTTTTGTATTTTATATCGGTGTACGGAGGTGTATCCAAATAAGCGGAAAAGACCATGCCATCAACGAGGAAATTCGCGACAGCGAAGTAAGACTCGTCGGCGATGACGGAAGCCAGCTCGGCATCATGTCGGCGGCCCAGGCGCTCAGAATCGCGGCCGAGAAAAATCTCGACCTTGTTAAAATCGCGCCGCAGGCACAGCCGCCCGTGTGCAAGATCATGGACTACGGAAAGTATCGCTTCGAGCAGCAGAAACGCGACAAAGAGGCCAAGAAGAATCAGAAAACGGTCGAGATCAAGGAGATCCGGCTTTCGGTCAACATCGGCGATCACGACTTCGACACGAAGCTTGGCCATGCGAAAGAATTCCTTGCGCAGGGCAATAAGGTGAAAGCGAGCATTCGCTTTCGCGGACGTGAAATGGCGCACACGTCGCTCGGTATCGACGTGATGAAGCGTTTCGCCGAAGCGCTTTCCGAGTATGGGACGGTGGAAAAAGAGCCGAAGCTTGAGGGCCGTTCCATGCAGATGTTCGTTGCCCCGAAACCGATAAAGTAACAGGAGGAACAGGCGTTATGCCTAAGATGAAGACCCACAGCGGTACCAAGAAACGCATTGTAAAGATCACCAAAAACGGAAAGATCAAGCGCGCCAAGGCTTACAAGTCCCATCTCCTCAACGGCCACGGCAAGACCACGAAGCGCAAGAGAGGGCTGCGGCAGGCGGCCTACGTCGACAAGACGAACGCGGCCAACATCAAGGTCCTGCTGCCGTATAAATAAGAATAGGGAGGATAAAGAAGTATGGCTCGCGTAAAAGGCGCGATGATGACGCGCAAAAGAAGAAAAAAGGTTCTCCGGCTCGCAAAGGGCTATTTCGGCAGCAAGAGCACGCTGTTCCGCACAGCGAAGGAAGCTGTCTATAAATCCGGCCGCTATTCCTACATCGGCAGAAAGCGCAAAAAGCGCGATTTCAGAAGACTGTGGATCACCCGCATCTCCGCAGGCGCGAAGATGAACGGCCTGAATTACAGCACACTGATGAACGGTCTCAAGAAGGCGGGCGTCACGCTCAACCGCAAGATGCTCTCCGAGATGGCCATCAACGACCCCGCGGCGTTCACCGCCGTCGTCGAGCAGGCCAAGGCGGCGCTCTGATCCACCGCAGTTTAAACGCCCGGGCGCGCATGCAAATGCGCGCGCGGGCTTTACGCTATTCATATCTCGTTTGCGCGCGCTGCCGACCGCGGCTATGCGGGGCGCCCCGCGCGCAATATAATATTAAAAAGATACTACTATCCGGCGCCCGCAGCGGCGCCGTGGGGGATCGCCCGTGAACGAGATCACCAGCCGAACAAACGAAACGGTCAAGGATGTCTGCGCGCTGTGCGCCGACGCGTCGCTGCGCCGCGCGCGGGGCCTGTGCGTCGTGCACGGCGTCAAGCTGTGCGGCGAGGCGGCCCGGCGCACGGGGCTCGCGGCGCTGTACGCGACGCCTGCGGCGCTCGAACGGTACGGCGCGGAGATCGGCGCGATGTGCCCGCCGCAGGCGGTGACGGTCGTATCGGCGCCCGTCGCCGAAAAGATGTCCGGCCAGCCGGCGCCGCAGGGCGTCGTCGGCGTCGCCCGGCTGCCCGCGCCGGTGCCGCCCGAACGGCTCGGCGACCGCCGCCGCGCGCTTGTGCTGTGCGCGCTGCAGGATCCCGCGAACGTCGGGGCCGCCGTGCGCACCGCCGCGGCCTTCGGCTATACCGCCGTCGAACTGTCGGACGACTGCGCCGATCTTTTTTCTCCGAAGGCGCTGCGCGCGTCGATGGGCGCCGCCTTCGCGGTCGATACCTTTTCCTTCGGCGACGGCCCCGCGCTTGCGCGCACGCTCGAAGCCGGCGGCTTTCTGTGCGTCGCGACGGCGCTGACGGACGCCGCGCGGCCCGTCACGGACATCCCGATGGACGGACGGCTCGCGCTGTTCATCGGCAACGAGGGGCACGGGCTGCCGCGCGGCGTCATCGACGCCTGCGGCGCCTGCGCCGTCATCCCCATCGGCGACCGCGTCGAGAGCCTCAACGCCTCGGCCGCGGCCGCGGTGTGCATGTGGGTGCTGCGCGATGGACGATAAGCGGCTGCTCTGGCTGTGGCTTTACGGGGTGCTCGGCGCGTGCAACGCGAAATTTCTCGAGCTGCTGCGCCGGTACGACTATATCGGCGAGATCTACGCGCGGCGCACCTCGGCCGAGCTGCAGCAGCAGCTCACGCCGCTCGAAGCGAAAAACGCCCGCGCGACGACGCTCGATGCCTGCCGCGCGCTGCTCGAGCGGTGCGACGCCGCCGGCGTGCGCGTCGTCCCCTACGCCGACGCGCTGTATCCCGAGCAGCTGCGCCTGACGCGCGTGCCGCCCGCGCTGCTGTTCGTGACGGGCGACGCCGCCGCGCTGTCCGCCAACGCCGTGGCCGGCGTCGGTTCCCGCGCGGCGACGGCCTACGGAAGAGACGCGGTCCGGCGCATCTGCGCGCCGCTCGCCGAAGCGGGCCTGCTGCTCGTCAGCGGCCTCGCGGCGGGCTGCGACACGGCGGTGCACCGCGCGGCGCTCGACGCCGGCGGAAAGACCGCCGCCGTGCTCGGCACCGCCGTCGACGCGACCTATCCGCCGCAGAACCGGGCGCTGCGCGCCGAAATCGAGGCGCACGGCGCCGTCGTCAGCGAATACCCGCCCGGCGCGCCCCCGCGGCGCGGCATGTTTCCCCAGCGCAACCGCATCATCTCCGGGCTGTCGCGCGGCGTCATCATCTTCGAGGCCGCGAAAAAGAGCGGCACGATGATCACCGCGAGCTGGGCGCTCGACGACGGGCGCGAGGTGTTCGCGGTTCCGGGCAGCATCTTTTCCCCCACGAGCGAGGGCACCAATCATCTCATCAAGCTCGGCGCGTCGCCCGCGACCTGCGCGAAGGACGTGCTCGACGCCTTCGGTCTCGCGCTGCCCGCGCGCCATGCCGAGGCGGCGCCGGTCTATTCCGGCGACAAACAGAAGATCCTGCGGGCGCTCGCGGACGGCGAGCGCACCGCGGACGAGCTGCTCGAGGCGGCCGCGCTGCCCGCGCACGAGCTGTTCGCACAGCTCACGGAGCTCGAAATGGACGGCGCGGTCGAACCGCTGCCGGGCGCGAGATACCGGCGCAGACCCCAAATCTGAAGACTGAACACAAGGTGAAGAAATGTCAAAACTGGTCATCGTTGAGTCGCCCGCAAAGGCGAAGACAATCAAAAAATATCTCGGCAGGGACTACGAGGTGATGGCCTCGATGGGCCATATCCGCGACCTGCCGAAGAATTCCCTCGGCGTCAACGTCGATAAGGAATTCAAGCCCCAGTATCTCAACATCAGCGGCAAGGAAAAGCTCATCAAGGAGCTCCAGGACGCGGCGAAGAAGAGCGATTACGTCTATCTCGCCACCGACCCCGACCGCGAGGGCGAGGCCATCTCGTGGCACCTTGCGCACCTGCTCAAGCTGCCCGTCGACGACAAAAACCGCGTCACCTTCGGCGAGATCACCCAGAAGGGCGTGCGCGAGGGCATGAGCGCCCCGCGCACCATCGACCTCGATCTCGTCAATTCGCAGCAGGCGCGGCGCATCCTCGACCGCATCGTCGGCTACAAGCTGTCGCCCTTCCTGTGGCGCAAGGTGCGCCGGGGGCTGTCGGCGGGCCGCGTGCAGTCCGTCGCGGTGCGCCTCATCGTCGACCGCGAGCGCTCCATCGAGGCCTTCGTGCCGCAGGAGTTCTGGACGATCGACGCGACGCTGCGCCCGTCGGGCGGCAGCAAGACCTTCACGGCGCGCCTGCGCACGAAGGACGGCGTCGATCCCGACGATTTCAAGCTCGAGAACAAGGAACAGGCGGACGCCGTGCTCGCGGCGCTCGAAAACGCCGAGTTCACCATCGACGACATCAAGAAGGGCGTCCGCCGGCGCGTGCCGGAGCCGCCGTTCATCACCTCGACGCTGCAGCAGGAGGCCTCGCGGCGCCTCGGCTTCACCGCGCGGCGCACCATGCGCGCGGCGCAGGAGCTCTACGAGGGCATCGACCTCGAGGGGCTGGGCAGCACCGGCCTCATCACCTACATGCGCACCGACTCGCTGCGCGTCGCGGACGACGCCGTCGCGCAGGCGAACGACTATATCGCCGGCGAGTACGGCGAAAAATACGTCTGCCGCACGCAGCGCACCTACAAGCGTAAGAGCGCCTCGACGGTGCAGGACGCGCACGAAGCGATCCGCCCGACGTCCGTCGCGCTGACGCCCGACAAGGTCAAGGCCTCGCTGACGCCCGACCAGTACAAGCTGTACCGGCTCATCTGGGAGCGCTTCGTCGCGAGCCGCATGAGCGACCAGATCCTCGACACCGTCGTCGTCAACCTGCGCGCGGGCGATTATCTCTTCCGCGCGACCGGCCATACGGTGGCGTTCGACGGCTTCGCGCGGCTGTACGAGGCGGCGACGGACGAAAAGGCCGAGACGGCCGCCGAGCTGCCGCCGCTCGAGCCGACGACCGTGCTGCGGAAGAAAGAGGTCAAGGCGACCCAGCGCTTCACGCAGCCGCCGCAGCGCTTCACCGAAGCGACGCTCATCAAGACGCTCGAGGAGAACGGCATCGGCCGCCCGTCGACCTACGCCCCGATCATCTCCACGATCATCGACCGCGGCTATGTGGAGCGCGAGCAGCGTTCCCTCAAGCCGACGTCGCTCGGCCTCGTCGTGACCGACCTGATGATCGACCAGTTCCCCAACATCGTCGACGAAAAATTCAGCGCCGGCATGGAGAAAAACCTCGACAAGATCGAGGAGGGCAAGGCGGACTGGGTCAAAACGCTCGACAAATTCTACAAGGACTTTTCCAAAACGCTCAGCAAGGCGGAGGAGAACCTCGACGGGCAGCGCCTCAAGGTGCCCGAGGAGGAGACCGACGTCGTGTGCGAGCTGTGCGGCCGCAAGATGGTGGTCAAGACCGGGCGCTACGGAAAGTTCCTCGCCTGCCCCGGCTTCCCCGAATGCCGCAACACCAAGAAGATCGTCGTCGAGACGCCGGGCGTCTGCCCGAAGTGCGGCGGAAAGATCCTGCTGCGGCGCTCGCAGAAGGGCCGCGTCTTCTACGCCTGCGAAAAGGGCAGGGAGTGCGGCTTCATGAGCTGGGACGAGCCGGTCGCCGAGAAATGCCCGCAGTGCGGCGCGAGCCTGTTCCGCAAAAAGGGCAGGGCGCCCTACCTCTACTGCCAGAAGGAGGGCTGCGGCTACCGGAGGGACGAAGAGAAATGAACGTGCGCGTCATCGGCGCGGGGCTCGCGGGCTGCGAGGCCGCCTGGGCGCTCGCGCAGGACGGCTTTTCGGTGACGCTCGTCGAACAGAAGCCGGACAGGCGTTCGCCTGCCCACAGGCTCGATACCTTTGCGGAGCTCGTCTGCTCCAATTCCCTCAAGGCTGCGCGCGTCGACAGCGCCTCGGGCCTTCTCAAGGCGGAGATGCGGAAGATGGGCTCGCTGTGCCTCGCCGTCGCGGACGGCTGCGCGGTCCCCGCGGGCGGCGCGCTCGCCGTCGACCGCTTCCGCTTCACGCAGGGCGTCACGGAAAAGATCCTCTCCCACGCGGGGATCACGGTGCTGCGGCGGGAGGAGACGGCGCTCGACCCGGAGCAGCCGACGATCCTCGCGACGGGCCCGCTGACCGACGGCGCGCTCGCCGAAGCGCTGCGCGCGCTGACGGGGGACGAGGCGCTGTCCTTTTACGACGCGGCCGCGCCCATCGTCACGGCGGACAGCATCGATATGGAAAAGGTGAGCGCGGCGTCGCGCTACGGGCGCGGCGGCGACGACTACCTCAACTGCTTTTTCGACAAAGCCGGATACGAGGCGTTCATGCGCGCGCTCGCGGACGCCGGGACGGCGCCGCTGCACGGCGCGGACGCGGATTATCCCGTTTACGAGGGCTGCATGCCCATCGAGAAGCTCGCGCGTCGCGGCCTCGACGCGGCGCGTTTCGGCCCGATGAAGCCGGTCGGCCTCGTCGATCCCGTGACGGGGCGGCGGCCGTGGGCGGCGGTCCAGCTGCGGCGCGAGGACGCCGCGGGCACGATGTACAACCTCGTCGGCTTTCAGACGAACCTGAGATTCGGCGAACAGAAGCGGGTGTTCTCGATGATCCCGGGGCTCGAAAATGCCGAATTTGCGCGGTACGGCGTCATGCACCGCAACAGCTTTCTCAATTCGCCGCGCGTGCTGCTGCCGACGCTCAGCCTCAGGGCGGCGCCGAACATCCGCATCGCCGGCCAGCTCACCGGCTTCGAGGGCTATATGGAGAGCGCCGCATGCGGCCAGCTCGCCGCGCGGTTCGCCGCCGCGGCGCTGCGCGGGCGGACGGCGCGCATCCCGGGGCCCGACACCATGTGCGGCGCGCTGCTGCGCTACATCACCGCGCCGAACAGCGACTTTCAGCCCATGGGGGCGAACATGGGCATTCTGCCGCACCTCGCGGAACCCGTCCGCGACAAAAAGCAACGATATGCGGCGCTCGCCGAGCGGGCGCTGCGGGAGATGGAGGAATATCTGCATGAAGATCGTGATTGACGCTTTCGGCGGAGACAACGCGCCGCTCGAGATCCTGAAGGGCGCGGCCGCCGCGAAATGCTTCGGCGAACAGCTCGCGCTGTCGGGGGACGCCGCGCAGATCGAAAAATGCGCGCGGGAGAACGGCATCGACATCAGCGGCATCGAGATCCTGCCGGCGGCGAGCGTGATGGACATGCACGACGACGCGAAGCTCGTGCTCACGGGCACGGCGGACCGCTCGATGGCGGTCGGCGTGCGGGCGCTCGCCGACGGCGCGGCGGACGCGTTCGTCAGCGCGGGGCCCACCGGCGCGCTCATCATGGGCGCGACGCTCATCGTCCGGCGCATCCGGGGCGTCAAGCGCCCGGCGTTCGGCGCGGTCATCCCGAGCGTGAACGGTTTTTATATCCTGATGGACTGCGGCGCGAACGTCGAGTGCCGCCCCGAGATGCTCGATCAGTTCGGCACGCTCGGCTCGATCTACATGCACAAGGTGCTGGGCATCGAATCGCCGCGCGTCGGGCTCGCGAACAACGGCGCGGAGGACTCGAAGGGCACCGAGCTGCAGGTCGAAGCCTACAAGCTGCTCGCGAAGAACCCTTCCGTCAACTTCATCGGCAACGTGGAAGGGCGGGACATACCGCTCGGCGCGGCGGACGTCGTCGTGGCCGACGGCTTCACCGGCAACCTCATCCTCAAGACCATCGAGGGCATGGGCAGCGCCATGATGAAGAAGCTCAAGGGCGTGTTTTACAAAAATCTCGCGACCAAGCTCGCCGCGGCGGTCCTCAAGCCGGCGCTGCGCGAGTTTAAGGACAGCATGGACTACGAGAAGCTCGGCGGCGCGCCCATCATCGGCCTCACGAAGCCCGTCGTGAAATCCCACGGCAGCAGCAGCGCCGAGGCCATCAAAAACGCGGTCAAGCAGGCCATCGACTGGAGCCGGTCGGGCGTGACGGAAGCGATAGAAAAGGCGGTTGCGGCGGAATGAACGCATTGGAAAAAAAGATCGGCTATGAATTCGGCGACTACGCGCTGCTCGAGGAAGCGCTGATGCATTCGAGCTATGCGAACGAGCACGGGCTCGGGCGCATCGAATGCAACGAGCGGCTCGAATTTCTCGGCGACTCGGTGCTGTCGGTCGTCGTGAGCGAATATCTGTTCAATGGCCGCCCCAAGCGCCCCGAGGGCGACCTGACCAAGCTGCGCGCGAGCCTCGTGTGCGAAACGGCGCTGTCAAAATTCGCCCACGAGATCAGTCTCGGGGACAGCATACGCCTCGGCAAGGGCGAGATCAAAAACGGCGGGGCCGACCGGTCGTCGATCCTCGCGGACTGCTTTGAGGCGCTCATCGCCGCCATCTACCTCGACGGCGGCATCGAACCGGCGCGCTTTTTCATCCTGCGCTTCATCAAGCGCGAGCTGAAAAAGCACGACAGCGTGCGCGACTACAAGACGGAGCTCCAGGAGGTCATCCAGCGCAATCCCGAGGAGAAGGTGCGCTATGTCCTCGTGTCGGAGGACGGGCCGGATCACGACAAGTCCTTCACGGTCGAGGTGCGCCTCAATTCGAACGTCATCGGCACCGGCGAGGGCCACAGCAAGAAGGTGGCCGAGCAGAACGCCGCGCGCGAGGCGCTGGAGCTGATGGGGCTGTGAAGCGGCACGCCAACCTGTCCGTCTTCGTGCCGCACGTAGGCTGCCCGCAGCGCTGCATTTTCTGCGACCAGAACGAGATCTCGGGCGCCGCGCGCGCGCCGTCGCCCGCCGAGGTGACGGCGCTGTGCGAGCGGTATCTGCCCGCCCCCGGCGCGGGCGCCGACACGGAGATCGCCTTTTTCGGCGGCAGCTTCACCGCGGTCGAGCGGGGATACATGACGGCGCTGCTCGAAGCGGCGCAGCCGTTCATCCGCGCCGGGCGCGCGAAGGGCGTGCGGCTGTCGACGCGGCCCGACGCCGTGGGGGACGACGTCCTCGACGTGCTCGCGCGTTATCGCGTGACCGCCATCGAGCTCGGCGCGCAGAGCATGGACGACGCGGTGCTCGCCGCCAACCGCCGCGGCCATACGGCCGCCGACGCGCGCAGCGCGTGCGCGCGCATCCGCGCGCGGGGCGGGTGGCAGCTCGGCCTGCAGATGATGCTCGGCATGTACGGCGAAGAGGACCCGCAGGCGGGCGCGCTGCGCACGGCGCGGGAGTTCATCGCGATGCGGCCCGACACGGTGCGCATCTACCCGACGCTCGTCATGGAGAACACGCCGCTGTGCGCGCTGTGGCGGCAGGGGGAATATACGCCGCTCACGGCGGAAGCGGCGGTCGGCATCACGGCGCAGCTGCTGGGGATGTTCGGGCGCGCGGGCATCGGCGTCATCCGCGTGGGGCTGCACAGCGACGCGTCGCTGCGCGAGCACGTCGCGGCGGGGCCGTTCCATCCGGCGTTCGGCGAGCTGTGCTACGCCCGCGCGATGCGGGATAAGCTCGAGGCGGCGCTCGCGGCCGCCGGCATGCCGGAGCGCGCGGCGGCGCTGGTGCATCCGTCGCAGGTCAGCCGCGCGGTCGGCTATGCGCGCGGGAACATCGCGTGGTTCGCGGCGCGCGGCGTCGCGCTGACGGTGCGCGCCGACGCGTCGGTGCCGGAAGACAGCGTGCGGCTGCAGACACAGGATACATGAAAGCGATCCAATCCACACATTGAGAGGGATCTACATTGCATCTGAAATACATCGAGATCCAGGGCTTCAAATCCTTCCCCGACAAGGTCCGCCTCGGCTTTGAAAAAGGCATGACGGGCATCGTCGGCCCCAACGGCAGCGGCAAGAGCAACATCAGCGACGCCGTTCGCTGGGTGCTCGGCGAGCAGTCGACGAAGTCGCTGCGCGGGGGAAAGATGGAGGACGTCATCTTCGGCGGCACCCAGCTGCGCAAGCCCATGGGCTTCGCGCAGGTGTCGCTGTGCCTCGACAACGCCGACGGGCGCATCCCCGACGGCGGCGCCGAGTATATCGTCACGCGCCGGTTCTACCGCAGCGGCGACAGCGAGTATCTCATCAACGGCGCGACGGTGCGCCTGCGCGACGTGCGCGAGGCGTTCATGGACACGGGACTCGGGCGCGACGGCTATTCCATCATCGGCCAGGGGCGCATCGCGGAGATCGTCAACGCGAGGAGCGACGAGCGCCGCGAGATCTTCGAGGAGGCGTCGGGCATCGCGAAATACCGCTTCCGCAAGAACGAGGCGCAGCACCGGCTCGAGGCGGCCGAGGACAACCTGTCGCGCCTGCGCGACATCCTCGACGAGCTCGAGAGCCGCATCGGCCCGCTGACGGAGCAGAGCGAAAAAGCCAAAAAATTCATCGCCCTTTCGGACGAGAAAAAGAGCCTCGAGATCACCTATTACTGCGACACGATCGAGCGCTCGCGCGACAGCCTGCGGCTGCAGGACGACAAGATCGCCGTCGCGCGGCAGGACTACGACCGCATCCAGCAGCAGCTCGCCGGCATGAACGCCGACATCGACGCGGTCTACGGCGAGAACAACCGGCTCAACGCCGACGTCGAGCGCTGCAACGCCGAGATCCTTTCGGTCAACGGGCAGATCTCCGCGACCGAGAGCGCCATCGCCGTGCTGAAAAACGACATCGCGCACGCCGCCGAGCAGATCGAGACGCTTGCGGCGGAGCGCTCGTCGCTCGCGGGCGACGAGGGCGCGCTCGCGCGCGAGATGCAGGAAAAGAAGGAGCTCATCGCCGCCAAAAAAGCGGAGATCGAGGCGCTCGGCGCGCTTATCGGCGAGACGGAAAAAGAGCTTTTTGCGCTCGTCGAGAGCGGCGAGCAGAGCGATAAGGCGCGCGCGGAGGATCTGCGCGCGCTGACGCTGCTGCAGACGCAGGCGACGGATCTGCGCGTTGAGAGCGTCGCCGCGCAGTCGACCGTCGAGAGCCTTCGCAGCCGCGCCGGCCAGCTCGGGGACTACCGGCATACGGCGGGGGACGAGCGGGCGGCGCTCGAAAAGGAGAAAGCCGGCAACGACGAGTATCTGCAGAAGCTGCTGCGGGACATCGGCGAGTGCAACAACCGCCTCGGCGGCTATACGATGAAGCGCGACGCGCGCGCGGGCAAGCGCGCGGAGCTCGCGGCGCGCATCGAAAAGCGCGACGCCGAGATCAGCGAGCTGACCCACCGCGTGGCCGTGCTGCAGGATATGGAGCGCTCGATGGAGGGCTTTGCGCCGAGCGTGCGCCGCGTCATCGAAGCGGGCGCCGCGCGCAGCCTGCGCGGCATCGTCGGCACCGTTGCGTCGCTCATCACCATCCGCAAGGGCTGCGAGCTCGCCATCGAGACCGCCCTCGGCGCCGCCACGCAGAACATCGTCGTCGAAAACGAGAGCTGCGCGAAGCAGGCCATCGGATTTTTGAAGGAGACGAAAGCGGGGCGGGCGACGTTTCTGCCGCTCGACACCATCAAGCCGTCGAATTTCGACGAGCGCGGCGCGCTGTCGGACGACGGCGTCGTCGATCTCGCGAGCTCGCTCGTCGAGTGCGACGCGCGCTATGCGGCCATCGTCAGCAGCCTGCTCGGGCGCATCATCGTCGCCGAGGATCTCGACGCGGCGAGCGTGCTCGCGCGCAAGCTCAAATACCGCTATCGCATCGTGACGCTCGATGGACAGGTCATCAACGCGGGCGGCTCCTACACCGGCGGCTTTTCCTCGCGCTCGGCGGGCATTTTCAGCCGCAAGAACGAGATCGAAAAAGCCGGGGCCCGCATCGCCGCGCTGCGCGCGGAAGGCGAGCAGGACGTGCGCGCGGCCGCGTCGCTCGACGCCGAGATCTCCTCTCTTGAAGCGGAGATGAAGGCGGTCAACAGCGATCTCGTGACGCTGTCGCAGGACCGCGTGCGCGCCGAGACGACGCTCGCGCAGCAGACGCATTCCCTCGAAACGCTCGGCGCCGCGCTCGAAAGCGCCGCCGCCGAGGCCGGGAACGTGCAGCAAAGCATCGCCGACAAGACGGCGCTCATCGCGCAAAACGACGCCTCGGCCGAGACGCTCGCGCGCAAAGCGGCCGCGCTGCAGGCGCGCATCGACGCCGGGACCGACGGCGAGGCGCTGCTGCGCCGCCGGGACGAGCTCAGCGCGCTGCTGTCGGAAAAGAAGATCGCCCGCGTCGGGCTCGAGAAGGACGTCGAGAGCATCGAGGCTTCCGTCGAGGCCCTCGGCCGGCAGGGAGACCAGGCGCTCGACCGCGCGGCCAACATCGACGCCGCCGTCGCGCGCATCCGGGAAGAAAATGAAAAGCGATCCGCCGAGGCCGACGAAAAGCTGCGGCAGATCGAAGCGCTCAGGGCGCAGGCGCAGCAGCGCCGCGCCGACATCGACGCGGCCGTCGCGCGGCGCGCCGAGAATGAAAAGCGCATCAGCGACACCCGCGCGGGCTACGACGAGGTCGTGCGCCAGCGCGAGGACATCGGCAAGGAGAGCGCCCGGCTGGAGGAGCGCAAGGCCGCGCTGCAGACCGAGTACGACCGCGCCATCGCGCGCTTGTGGGAGGAATACGAGCTCACGCGCGCCGAGGCGGAGGCGCTGTGCGTTCCCTTCGCGTCCATCACCGAGCTCCGCCAGCAAGTCGCGACGCTGCGCGCGCGCATCAAGGCGCTGGGCAACGTCAACGTCGGCGCCATCGAGGAGCTCGAGGAGGTCAGCTCCCGCTACGATTTCCTGTCGGCCCAGGTCGGCGACGTCGAAAAATCGAAAGCCGAGCTGCTCCGGCTCATCGGCGAGCTCGAGTCCGAGATGCAGGTCATTTTCACCGAGAAATTCAACGAGATCAACAGCCATTTCCGCCGCGTCTTCGTCGACCTGTTCGGCGGCGGCAGCGCGAATCTTTCGCTGTCGGACGAGGGGGACGTCCTCGAAAGCGGCATCGAGCTCGACGTGCAGCCGCCGGGAAAGGTCATCAAGAACCTCACGGCGCTGTCGGGCGGCGAGCAGGCGCTCGTGGCCATCGCGCTGTACTTTTCGATCCTCGCGGTCAACCCCTCGCCGTTCTGCATCCTCGACGAGATCGACAGCGCGCTCGACGAATCGAACGTCAGCCGCTTCGCGAACTACCTCGGCCGCGTCGTGGACAACACGCAGATCATCGCCATCACCCACCGCCGCGGCACGATGGAGGCGGCCGACATCCTGTACGGCGTGACCATGCAGGAGGAGGGCGTTTCCAAGGTGCTGAAACTCGGCATCGAGGAGGCGCAGCTCGTCGTCAGCAAGTGACGGCGGGGCGACAACAGCGTCCGGCGGCGCCGGACAGACGGAGTGTATATGGGATTTTTCGATAAACTCAGCGAGGGCCTGCGCAGAACGCGCGAGAGCGTGGCGTACAGCCTGTCCTCGGAAAAGCTGACCGATGATTTTTACGATGAGCTCGAGGAGCGCCTCATCCTCGCGGACACGGGCGCGCAGACGGCGTCCGCGCTCGTCGGGGAGCTGCGCGAGCGCGTTGCGAAGAAGCACATCCTCGACGCGCCGCAGGCGCTCGGGGAGCTCAGGGCGCTGTGCGCCGAGCGCCTCGCGCCCGACCGCGAGCTCGATTTTTCGGGCTCTCCCGCGGTCGTGCTGCTCATCGGCGTCAACGGCGCGGGCAAGACGACGACGGCCGGCAAACTCGCGAACCTTTACAAAAAAGAGGGAAAGAGCGTGCTGCTCGCCGCGGCGGACACCTTCCGCGCGGCGGCGGTCGAGCAGCTTGAGATCTGGGCGGCGCGCAGCGGCGTGGACATCGTGACGGGGGCGAACGACCCCGCCGCGGTCGTCTTCGACGCCGTCAGCCGCGCGCGGGCGCGGGGCGTGGACATCGTCATCGCCGACACGGCCGGCCGGCTGCACACCAAGAAGAACCTCATGGAGGAGCTGTCGCGCATGGCCCGCACGGTCAAAAAGGCGGCGCCGGAGGCCTCGGTCGAGACGCTGCTCGTGCTCGACGCGGTCACGGGACAAAACGCCGTCAACCAGGCGGCGGCCTTCGCCGACGCGGCGGCGGTCAGCGGCATCGTGCTCACGAAGCTCGACGGCACCGCGAAGGGCGGCAGCGTCATCTCCGTCAAGGAGAAGCTCGGCATCCCCGTTCGTTATATCGGCGTGGGCGAGGGCATCGACGATCTCGACCGCTTTGTGCCGGAGGAATTCTGCGCGGCGCTGTTCGGGGCGGAGGACGGAAAATGAAAGAGCTGACCTTCATCGCGGCGACCAACAATCCCGACAAGCTGCGCGAGATCCGCGCGATCCTCGCGGGGGCGGGCTTCGGCTGCCTGTCGCTCGCCGAAGCCGGCATCGACGCCGACCCCGACGAGAACGGCGCGACGGTCGAGGAGAATTCCTATATCAAGGCGAAGGCCGTGTTCGATGCGGCGGGCGGGCGGCCCGTGCTCGCGGACGACACGGGCCTCTTCGTCGACGCGCTCGGCGGCGCGCCCGGCGTGCACACCGCGCGCTACGCGGGCCTGCACGATTATGCCGCGGGCGTCGACAAGCTGCTCGCGGCGCTGTCGGCCCGCACAAAAAAGAGCGAGCGCACCGCGCGCTTCGTCTCGGCCGCGACGGCGATCCTGTCCGACGGCAGCGTCGTGCGCGCCGACGGCGTGCTCGAGGGGTACATCGGTTTTGCCCGCACGGGCGGGGGCGGCTTCGGCTATGACCCCGTCTTCATGCTGCGCGGCGACCACAGCCTCGCGCAGCTGCCCGAGGGCCGGAAGAACGCCGTCAGCCACCGCGGCCGCAGCATCCGCAAGCTGGTATTCAAGCTGCGCGGCATCCATAAAATGAAGGGAGATCCCACATGCTGACAGGAAAACAGAGAGCGGAGCTGCGCAAGGCGGCCAACCCGCTGGAGACCGTTTATTATATCGGCAAGGACGGCATCGGCGACGCCGTCGTCCGGGGCGTCGGCGAGGCGCTCACGGCGCGCGAGCTCGTCAAGGTGGGCTGTCAGGAGAGCTGTCCGCTGACGGCTGCCGAAGCTGCCGCGCAGCTCGCGCAGGCGCTCGGCGCCGAGTCCATCCAGGTCATCGGCCGCCGCTTCGTCCTCTACAAACGGAACAAAAAGATCGACAAGTACGGCATATGAGAAAAATTCTTCTCTACGGCGGCTCCTTCGATCCGCCCCACCGCGGCCACGAGCGGCTGCTGCGCGCGGCGGTCGAGGCGGTGCGCCCCGACAGAACGCTCGTCATCCCGACGGACGTCGCGCCCCACAAGCGCCGCTCGAAGACCCCCTTCGCGCTGCGCATGCACATGGCGCGCGTCTTTGAGCGGGACATCCCCGGCGTGCGCGTGAGCGGTCTCGAGCGCGCGGGCGGCCGGCAGAAGAGTTATACCCTCAAGACGCTCAAGCGCGTCCGCGGCAGATACCCCGACGCGCAGCTCTATTTCCTCATTGGCAGCGACATGCTGCTGTCCTTCCGGACGTGGCACCGCTGGCGCCGGGTGCTGCGCGCGGCGATCCTCGTTGTCGCGTCGCGCGAGCAGGACGACCGGGCCGCGCTCGAAGCGCAGGTCCGCTCGCTCGAAAAGCTGGGCGGGCGCATCCTGCTGCTGCCCATCGCGGCGCTGCCGCTGAGCTCGAGCGAGGTGCGGCGCACGGCCGCGGCCGGCGGCGACATCGGCGGCATGGTCAGCCCCTTCGTGGAGGATATTATCCGGCGGCACAGCTTATATACAGGAGATGCGACGAAACAATGACATCCGAACAGGCAAGACAGCTCGCGAAGGACACGCTGTCCCCCGAGCGTTTTTATCACACCGAATGCGTCGCGAAGGCGGCGCGGGAGCTCGCCGTGCGCTACGGCGCGGACGAGGAGCGCTGCGCTCTCGCGGCCTTTCTCCACGACATCCTCAAGGAGCGCGACAAGGCCGATTTATTGAAAATCATAGAGGACTCTGCTATAATCGATGACAAGCTCGTCCGGGACTGCCCGAGCATCTACCACGCCTTTGCCGGCGGCGCCTATGTGCGCGAAACGCTCGGCCTCGACGAGGAGATCTCCAACGCGGTCATGTATCACACGACGGGCCGCGCGGGCATGTCGAAGCTCGAAAAGATCGTCATGCTCGCCGATTATATGTCGGCGGACCGCGATTTCAAGGGCGTCGACGAGGTGCGCGAGGTCGCGAAAACGTCGCTCGACCGCGCCTGCTTCATGTCGCTGCGCAACCTGCTCATCCACGTCATCAAGAATATGCGCACGGTCAACGTCAAGTCGATCGAGTCCTACAACTGGCTGCTGAAAGAACTGCGCGAACAGGGAGAAGATCTGCATGTTCAAAAATAAAAAGAACGCCGCGCCCGCCGCTGCGGGCGCCGAAAAACCGAAAAAGAACGTCAGGGCGCGGCTGCTCGTCGCCGGCGTCGTGGTGCTGCTCGTCGCGGCGACCGTCGTCGTGCTGCTCAACACCCGCCTCAAGGGCGTGGGCAAGGTCATCGACGACGAGTGGAAGACGCCGAGCTACCTCAGCGGCAAGACGATGAACATCCTCGTGTGCGGCGTCGACACCGACGCCGACCGCCAGAACAACCCGGAGGCGCAGGGCAGCGACGCGACGCTCAACACCGACGTCATCCTGCTCGTCAACCTCGACATGGAGGCCGACAAGGCGACCATCCTGCAGATCCCGCGCGACACCTACGTCGGCACGAACATCGTCGACTACGGAAAGATCAACGGGCTGTACGGCCGCGGCTACGTCGACAACGTGCCCGCGGGCTACACGAAGGGGCTCAAGGGCATGGCGGCGCTCATCGAGACCATCAACTATCAGTTCCGGCTGCCCGTCGACAACTATGTGCTCGTCACGATGGAGGGCTTCCGCACGGCCGTCGACATGCTCGGCGGCGTCGAGGTCACGCTCGACAAGCAGCTCAAATTCGACATCACCGGTCCCGACGGCGCGACCGTCGTCGACACCGTCACCCTCGACCCCGGCACCCACACCCTCAACGGCGAGATGGCCGAGGTGTTCGTGCGCTACCGCGACAGCAACGGCGACCTCGGCCGCATGGACGTGCAGCGCTATTTCATGGCGGCGCTGCTCAACAAGGCGCTGACGCTGTCGACCGGCCAGCTCGCGAGCCTCGTCAACGCCGTGATGCCCTATCTCGAGACGGACTTCACGGTCAGCGAGATGATCTCGCTGGGCATGGAGGCCAAAAAATATTCGATGGATTCCATCTCGACCGTCAGCGTGCCCGGCGAGGGCGTGTATCCCTATACCCGCTGGAACCTCGACGTCTGGTCGGTCCACCAGCAGGCCCTCGCGGATCTGCTCAACAAATACATGCGCCCGTACAGCGACGACGTCCCGTCCGAGGACCTCAACGTCGTCGAGATCCGCAATACGAAGGACGACTACACCTATTCGAGTGATTCGCTCTCCGACTACAGCTGAAAGGAGCTCTCATGACCCCACTTGAAACGGCGCAGCTCATCGCCGGCGCGATCAACGCCAAAAAGGGACTCGACATCCGCATCCTGAAGATCCGCGATCTCACGGTTCTCGCCGATTATTTCGTCATCGCCACGGGCACCAGCAGCACCCAGGTCAAGGCGCTCGCGGGCGAAGTCGAGGCCAAAACGCAGGCGGCCGGCTTCGCGCCGCTGCGCGTCGAGGGATTCGACGGCGGCGGCTGGATCCTGCTCGACTACAACAGCGTCATCGTGCACATCTTCCAGCCCGCGACGCGCAACTTCTATTCGCTCGAGCGGCTGTGGGCGGACGCCCAGCCCGTCGACACGAGCTTCCTCGAGCATCCCGGCGAAGACTGATACGATTCATTATAAAGACAGAAGTATATACGATTTGTATATATCTGGAAACGGCGGCGGCGCCCGGGAGCGGGCGGCGGCCGCATGAAGGGGTACGCATACATCATGGAATACGATTTCAAAGCGATCGAAAAAAAGTGGCAGGGGATCTGGGACGCCGAAAAGACCTTTGCGGCGAAGGACGACTACACGCTGCCGAAATTCTACGCGCTCGTCGAGTTCCCGTATCCGTCGGGCCAGGGGCTGCATGTCGGCCACCCGCGCTCCTACACGGCGCTCGACATCGTCTCGCGCAAAAAGCGCATGCAGGGCTATAACGTGCTGTACCCGATGGGGTGGGACGCGTTCGGTCTGCCGACCGAGAACTACGCGATGAAGAACCACATCCACCCGGCGAAGGTGACGCACGACAACGTCGCCCATTTCAAGCAGCAGCTCAAGTCGCTCGGCTTTTCCTTCGACTGGGACCGCGAGATCAACACCACCGACCCCGCGTATTACAAGTGGACGCAGTGGATCTTCTTGCAGCTCTACAAGCACGGGCTCGCCTATAAAAAAGAGATGTCGGTCAATTTCTGCACCGGCTGCAAGGTCGTGCTGGCGAACGAAGAGGTCGTCAACGGCGTGTGCGAGCGCTGCGGCAGCGAAGTCGTGCACAAGGTCAAGAGTCAGTGGATGCTCGCCATCACGAAATACGCCGACCGGCTCGTCAGCGACCTCGACGACCTCGACTACATCGACCGCGTCAAGGTTCAGCAGCGGAACTGGATCGGCCGCTCGCACGGCGCGGAGGTCGATTTCGGCACGACGCTCGGCGACAAGCTGCGCGTGTACACGACGCGCCCCGACACGCTGTTCGGCGCGACGTACATGGTCATCTCGCCCGAGCACCCCATTCTCGACGCCTGGGCGGACAAGCTCGAAAACATCGGCGCCGTCAGGGCGTACCAGGCCGAGGCGGCGCGCAAGAGTGACTTTGAGCGCACCGAGATCGCGAAGGAGAAGACGGGCGTCGAGCTTCTGGGCGTGCGCGCGGTCAACCCGGTCAACAACCGGGAGATCCCGATTTTCATCTCCGACTATGTCCTCGCGACGTACGGCACGGGCGCCATCATGGCGGTCCCCGCGCACGACACGCGCGATTATGATTTTGCGAAGGCGTTCCATCTGCCCATCGTCGAGGTCGTCAGGGGCGGCGACATCGAAAAGGAAGCCTTCACCGACTGCGAGACGGGCGTGATGGTCAATTCCGGGTTCCTCGACGGGCTCTCTGTCGAGGACGCGAAGACGAAGATCACGGCCTGGCTCAAGGAAAACGGAAAAGGCGAGCCGAAGGTCAACTTCAAGCTGCGCGACTGGGTCTTCTCCCGTCAGCGCTACTGGGGCGAGCCCATTCCGATGGTCTGGTGCGAGAAATGCGGCTGGGTGCCGCTGCCCGAGAGCGAGCTGCCGCTGCATCTGCCCGAGATCGAAAATTTCGAGCCGACGGACAACGGCGAATCGCCGCTGTCGAAGCTCGACAGCTGGGTCAACACGACCTGCCCGCACTGCGGCGGCCCGGCGAAGCGCGAGACGGACACGATGCCCCAGTGGGCGGGCTCGTCGTGGTACTTCCTGCGCTACTGCGACCCCCGCAACCCCGATGCCCTCGCGTCGAAGGAGGCCCTCGCGTACTGGACGCCCGTCGACTGGTACAACGGCGGCATGGAGCATACGACGCTGCATCTGCTGTACTCCCGCTTCTGGCACAAGTTCCTGTACGACATCGGCGTGGTGCCCACGAGCGAGCCGTACAAGAAGCGCACGAGCCACGGCATGATCCTCGGCGAGAACAACGAAAAGATGTCGAAGTCGCGCGGCAACGTCGTCAACCCCGACGAGATCGTGGGGCAGTACGGCGCGGACACCATGCGGCTGTACGAGATGTTCATCGGCGATTTCGAAAAGGCGGCGCCGTGGTCGAGCGCGAGCATCAAGGGCTGCAAGCGCTTCCTCGACCGCGTGTGGGCGCTGCAGGAGATGGTCACCGACGGCGACGGCTACTCGAAGGCGCTCGAGAGCGCCTTCCACCGCACGATCAAAAAGGTCGGCGACGACATCGAGACGCTCAAATTCAACACCGCCATCGCGGCGATGATGGCGCTGCTCAACGACATTTACGCGCAGAAGAGCGTGACGCGCGGCGAGCTGCGCACGCTGCTCGCGCTGCTCAATCCCTTCGCGCCGCACATGACGGAAGAGATGTGGCAGACGCTCGGCTTCGGCGGCCAGATCGCGCACAGCGCGTGGCCGTCGTACGACGAGGCAAAGTGCGCCGAGCAAAGCGCCGAGATCGCCGTGCAGATCAACGGCAAGGTCCGGGGCCGCGTTACGGTCGCCGCCGACGCCGACGCCGCGACGGCGCTCGCCGCCGCCAAGGCCGACGCGAAGATCGCCTGCGAGCTCTCGGGCAAAACGCTCGTCAAGGAGCTGTACGTCCCCGGCCGGCTCGTCAACCTCGTCGTGAAGCCGTGAGAAAAAACGTTGACAAGCACCCGCGCGCTGAGTATAATAATAACGTTGCAAAAAGCGACAAGTTCCCTGCAAGGGAGGGTAGACAGTGTCCGAAGTAAGAGTTAAAGAGAACGAAAGCCTTGACAGCGCGCTCCGCCGCTTTAAACGTCAGTGCGCTCGTTCCGGCGTCCTTGCCGAGGTTCGTAAGCGCGAGCATTACGAAAAACCCTCTGTGAAGCGCAAAAAGAAATCGGAAGCGGCACGCAAGCGCAAGTACAAATAAAGCCGAAAAGCTCCGGCAGCAGCCGGAGCTTTTTTGATGTCCTTTTATACGCAGCAAAAAAAGAGAGGCGCGCCGCGCCTCTCTTTTTTTATGAAGTCCGCGTCCGCGCCGCCTTTGCCGTCAGGACCGCTTTTCGTCGTCGCTCAGGCGGATCTTCTTGCGGATGATCTTGCCGGAGGTCGTCTTGGGCAGGCTGTCGACGTAATCGACGATGCGGGGGTATTTGTAGGGCGCGGTGTGCTGCTTGACGTAGTCCTGCAGCTCCTTTGTGAGCGCCGGCGACGGCGCGTAGCCGGGCGCGAGCACGATGGACGCCTTGACGACCTGGCCGCGGATCTCGTCCGGGGCGCCGGTGATGGCGCATTCGAGCACGGCGGGGTGCTTGTAAAGGACGCTCTCGATCTCGAAGGGCCCGATGCGGTAGGCGGAGCACTTGATGACGTCGTCGGTGCGCCCGACGAACCAGAAATAGCCGTCCTCGTCGCGGTAGGCGAGGTCGCCCGTGTGGTAGACGAAGCTGTCGCCGTAGGCGTTGAAGACCTGCCCGTCGCGGAAATAGCCCTGGATGAGGCCCTCCGGCAGGCCGTACTGCAGGCTGCGCACGACGATCTCGCCCTCGACGCCCGGCGGGCAGATGCGGCCGCGCTCGTCCTGCAAAACGATGTTGTACAGCGGCGACGGACGGCCCATCGAGCCCGCGCGCGGCGCGAACCACGGGAAGTTGGCGACGAGCACTGAGCTCTCCGACTGGCCGTAGCCCTCGTAGATGTCGAGCCCCGTGATGTTTTTGAAATCCTCGATGATGGCGGGCGTCAGCGGCTCGCCCGCGGTGCAGCAGTGGCGCACGCTCGCGAAATCCTCGTGGGTGAGCCCTTCGCGCATGAGGAAGCGGTAGATGGTGCCCGGCACGCAGACGGTCGTCGGGCGATATTTCTTTATGACGTTGATGAGATTGCGCGGATTGAATTTGTTGTCGGCGTCGTAGCCGAGCACGGCGCTGCCGCACAGCCACTGGCCGTAGATGAGGCCCCAGCCGAACTTCGCCCAGCCGGAGTCCACGCCCGTGAAGTGCAGCCCGCCGTCGACGACGCACTGCCAGTAGCCCGCCGTGACGATGTGTCCGAGCGGGTAGGTGTAGGAGTGGACCACCATCTTGGGGTAGCCGTCGGTGCCGGAGGTGAAGTAGATGAGCATGTGGTCGTCGAAGGTGATGCTGTCGTCGACGGTGAATTCCTCTTTGGTGTTTTCGACGCCGCGCGTGAACTCCAGCCACCCGTCGCGCCGCTTGCGGATGAGCGCGATCTTTTCGAGGCAGGGGCACTGCGGGCGCGCGAGCTCGACCTGACTGATGATGAAATCGTCGTCGGCCGCGATGAGCAGCTTGACGTTCGCGGCGTTGACGCGGTAGGCGATGTCGCTGTCGCGCAGCTGGAAGGACGCGGGGATGGCGATGGCGCCGATGCGGTGCAGCGCGACGACGGTCGTCCAGTATTCCCAGCGGCGCTTGAGGATCATCATGACGCGGTCGCCCTTGCCGATGCCGATCTTTCTGAGGTAGGCGGCGGTGCGCTTGCTGATGTCGCTGATGTCCCGGAAGGTGAAGATGCGCTCCCGCCCCTCGTCGTCGCACCACACGAGCGCGCGGCGCTCCGGCTCCTCGAGCGCGTAGGCGTCGACGACGTGCGTCGCGAAGTTGAAGTTGTCCGGATACTGCAAGTAGTAGTTCCGGATGAAATCCTCATAGGAATCGAACGTTGTCTTGGCGAGAAATCTGCTTGCGATCATACAAAGCCTCCGTCGGGAATATAAAAAGCGTCCTGCTGTAAAAAACAACAGGACGCAGCAAATGCAGCCGCGCGGTACCACCCGCCTTCGCGCCCAAAGGGCGCGCTCTCCGCCGGAACCTTCATTCCGCCCGCCGTGTAACGTCGGCGGCTGCACGTCGGAGCCTACTCGGGGGATCCCCCTTTCAGTCCGCGACTCGAAGGCTACTTCCGAAGGTCCCGAACGCGGCGATCTCAGCGTCCGCCGCTCTCTTGTGGATCGGGAGGATCTCCGTACTACTCCTCGTCACAGTCTTTGCGCTTTGCGATTTTAAGGTAGTTTAGCATAAAACGCGGGGGTTGTCAATCGCCCTTTTAAAGCGGAAAATCAGTTGACCCTGTGGATGGGATGCCCTTCGACGAAGGCCCTGACGTTCTCCTCGCAGATGACCATGAGCCGGCGGCGCGCCTCGAGCGGCGCCCAGGCGATATGGGGCGTGAGCACGACGTTTTTCGCCGTGAGCAGCGGGTTGTCCGCTTTGGGCGGCTCGGTCGTCATGACGTCGAGCCCCGCGCCCCCGAGCTTGCCGCTGTTGAGCGCGTCGGCGAGCGCCTGATCCTCGACGACGGGGCCGCGCGCGGTGTTGAGAAGCAGCGCGCCGTCCTTCATCTTTGCGATGTTCTCCCGGTTGATGAGGCCCTTCGTGTCGGGCGTCAGCGGGCAGTGCAGCGTCACGACGTCGCTGTTTCGGAAAAGCTCGTCGAGCGGCGCATACCGGATGCCGGCGTCGGCGACGGACGCGTCGGGTCCGCTGCGGCGGTTGTAGAGCACCTGCATGCCGAACGCGCGCGCGACTTGCGCGACGCGGCGGCCGATGGTGCCGAAGCCGATGATGCCCAGCGTTTTTCCGCAGATCTCCGTGACCGGGAAGTCGAGGAAGGAGAAGCCGTCGTTCTCGACCCAGCGCGGCCCGTGCGCGAGCGGGCTGTATTCGCCGACGTGCACGCACAGCTCGAGCAGCAGCGCGAAGGTGTGCTGCACGACCGACTCGGTGCTGTAGCCGGGCGCATTGCACACGGCGATGCCGCGGCGCGCGGCTTCCGCCGTGTCGATCATGTTGTAGCCCGTCGCGACGACGCAGACGAGCTTCAGGCGCGGCGCGGCGTCGAATTCGGCGGCGCCGAGCGGCGTCTTTGTGATGAAGACGACGTCGGCGTCCTTGATGCGCTCGCAGACGAGCTCCCTTGGCGTGCGGTCGTAGAGCGTCAGCTCGCCGAAGGCGCGGATGCCGTCCCACGGCACCTCCCCGAAAAACTGGACGTATTCGTCGAGCGATACCATTTTAAGCATGTTCGTTCTCCTTATTCACCTTGTCGATGTCCTGCGCGCGGATGACGTTGTGGCGGATCTTGCCGCTGATGGTCTTCGGCAGCTCCTCGACGAACTCGATGGCGCGCGGGTATTTGTAGGGCGCCGTCAGGTGCTTGACGTAGTCCTGGATCTCCTTTTTGAGCGCGTCGGACGGCTCGTAGCCGCGCGCGAGCACGATGGTCGCCTTGACGAGCTGTCCGCGCAGCTCGTCGGGGATGCCCGTGACCGCGCACTCGAGGACCGACGGGTGCTCCATGATGACGCTCTCGATCTCGAACGGGCTGATGCGGTAGCCGCTCGATTTGATGAGGTCGTCCTTGCGCCCGACGAACCACAAGTAGCCGTCCTCGTCGCGCCACGCCGTGTCGCCCGTGTGGTAATAGCCGTCGTGCCAGGCGGCGGCGGTCGCCGCGGGGTCGTTGTAGTATTCCCGGAACATGCCGACGGGCTTGCCGTTTTTGGTGCTGATGCAGATCTCGCCCACGACGCCGGGCTCGACGGGCTGATCGTCGTCGTCGAGCAGCTCGATGTCGTACTGCGGGCTCGGGCGGCCCATCGAGCCGACGCGGTTTTGGGAGCCGACGGGATTGAAGACGGTCAGCGTCGTCTCCGTCTGCCCGAAGCCCTCCATGATGCGCAGACCCGTCGCGGCGAGGAAGCGGTTGTAGACCTCGGGGTTGAGCGCCTCGCCGGCCGTCGTCGCGTAGCGGATGGAGGACAGGTCGTATTTTTCAAAATCCTCATGGATGAAGAAGCGGTACATCGTGGGCGGCGCGCAGAAGCTGGTGATCTTGTTGTCCTGCATGACCTGCAGCATGTCGTCGGCGTGGAAGCGGTCGAAGTCGTAGACGAAGACGGTGCTCTCGCACATCCACTGCCCGTAGAGCTTGCCCCAGACCGCCTTGCCCCAGCCCGTCTCGGCGATGGTGAAATGCAGCCCGCCGGGCTGGCAGTTGTGCCATTCGGCGCCCGTCATGATGTGGCCGACGGCGTAGGTGAAGGTATGCGCGGCGATCTTCGGGTAGCTCGTCGTGCCGGAGGTGAAGTACATGAGCATGATGTCCTCGGCCGCCGTGGCGTCGGCGCCCGCCGGGCGCGGAAAGACGTCGGACTGCGCGGCGAGGCCGGCGTCGTAGTCGAGCCAGCCGTCCCGCCGCCCGTTGACCATCATGCGCAGCTGCACCGTGGGGCACTCCGCGAGCGCCTCGTCGGCCGCGGCGGCGACATCGCCCTCGCCCGTGCAGACGACGGCCTTGATGCCCGCGCGGTTGAAGCGGTAGACGAGATCCTTTTTCGTCAGCTGATAGGTCGCGGGCACGGCGATGGCGCCGAGCTTGCACAGACCCATCATCGCCGACCAGAACTGATAATGGCGCTTGAGCACGAGCAGCACGACGTCGCCCTTGCGGATGCCCAGCGAGCGGAAATAGTTCGCCGCGCGGGCGCTGTCGCGCGAGACGTCCGCAAAGGTGAAGACGCGCTTTTCCTTGTCCTTCGACAGCCAGATCATGGCGGGCTTGTCCGGACTGCGCCGCGCGAGCTCGTCGACGACGTCGAACGCGAAGTTGAAGTTGTCCGGGTAGTGGAAATCCACCGCGCTCACGACGCCGTCCGCACCGTAGGTCTGGGTCATGAATTTCTTATAGATCGGTTCCATAGCAGTCCCCTCACAAAAATAAAAGCCCCCGTCCCGACCGGGACGAAGGCATGCTCCGCGTTACCACCCGCATTGCCGCAAAAAAGCGGCCGCTCGCCGCGCGTCCATAAACGCGCGCCCCGTTAACGGAGGGCTCCGGCGCCGCCTACTTTGTTCGGCAGCGCGGCTCGGGGGTGATGCGAAGACCCGCCGCGGCGCCGCCTTTCACCAAACGGCGGCTCTCTTGTGGCCCGGTTCGCGGTCTTCTTGTCCCTGTCTGCGCCTTTGAAAAAGAATATTTGTCTTACAATATATACGAACGGACGGAAAAAGTCAACCGTTATTGCAGCGGAGGCAGCACGCCCGTGTTGCGCAGCACGCAGAACACGACGGCGCAGGCGAGCACCGCGACGACGCACGGCACCAGCCATCGGAAGGGCCTGTTTGTGCCGCCGAGCGCCTGCGCCGCCTCGAACGCCACCACGGCGAGCCAGAACGCGCCGAGGAGCAGCGGCACGGGGTTGAGCGCGAGCGAGCGTGCAACGTCGAACGACAGCAGCGCCCCGACCGCCCGCGTCGCGCCGCACGTCAGGCAGCAGTAGCCCGTGATGCGGTAGAACGCGCAGGGCCAGAAGCGCAGCCCCAGCCGGAAGAACAGCAGCGCGGCGGCCAAAGCCGCCGCGCCCGCCGCGAGATGCACAAAAAGAAGCGTGCGGCTGCGGTGCCGCATGAGCGCCCGCTTAAAGCTGGGTGCCTTCATAGCCGCTCATGAATTCGTCCATCAGCGTGGGATCCTTCATGGCCGCGACGACGGCGATGATCATGACGATGCCCAGCAGGATGCCGATGCTGCCGCAGACGATGCCGACGATGGCCTGCGAGCGCTTGTTGCTCTTGAGGCCGAGGATGCCGAAGACGAGGCCGCAGATGCCAAGCACGAGGCCGCCGATGGCCGTCATGCAGCAGGGCAGCGAGGCGATGCCGCAGATCATGCCGGCGGTGCCCGCCCAGTCCTTCGAGGCGTCGCCCGTCAGCGGCGACACGCCCGCATAGCCCGTGAAATTGCCGGCATAGGGATTGGGCGCGGCCTTCGGCTGCGCCTGACCGTAGGTCGGGAAGACGGGCGTGTTCACCGGCTTGTAGCTTTCCGCGGGCGTCTGCTGAACGCTTTCCGCGGGGCTCTGCGCGGGCTTTTCGTCGCTCCGGACGGGCTTTTCTTCGCTCTGCGCGGGCTGCTCGGGGGCCGGCTCGCTGTCGACGCCGTACAGCGGAAGGGATTGCTCGGCGAGCTTTGCGCCGCAGCCGGAGCAGTAAAGCGCGTCGTCGGGATTGGACGCGCCGCACGATTTACAGATCATCATCAAAACTCCTTGTTGTTATAAAGATTCATGTTCATTGCGCGAGCGCCGCCGCGATGCGCGCCGCGGCGCGCTGGGTGTTTTCCCGCGTGCCGAACGCCGTCAGGCGGCAGTAGCCCTCGCCGTTCGCGCCGAAGCCCGCGCCGGGCGTGCACACGACGTTCGCCCTGTCGAGCAGGAGGTCGAAGACGTCCCACGATGCGCGGCCGCCGCAGTCGAACCAGATGTACGGCGAGTTTTTCCCGCCGAAATAGCGGATGCCCGCGCCGGCGAGCGCCGCGCCGAGCGTTTCGGCGTTGGCTCTATAATAGTCGATATTCGCGTCAATTTCAAGCGCTCCCTGCGCCGTGAAAACCGCCTGCGCGCCGCGCTGGACGATGTAGGAGGTGCCGTTGTACTTTGCCGCCGCCCGGCGCGCCCACAGCTCGCGCAGGCTCTGTCCGTCGCGCGAGAGCTCCTTCGGCACGACCATCCAGCCGCAGCGGGTGCCGGTGAAGCCCGCCGTCTTGGAAAAAGAGCAGAACTCGATCGCGCAGCGGTCGGCGCCGTCGATCTCATAGATGCTGCGCGGCAGGGCCGGATCGGCGATAAAGCGCTCGTAGGCCGCGTCGTAGAGGATGACCGCGCCGCAGTCGTTCGCATAATCGACCCACGCGCGCAGGCCTTCTTTCGTATAGACCGCGCCCGTCGGGTTGTTCGGCGAGCAGAGATAGACGAGATCGGCCGGCGCCTGCGGCGGCCCCGGCAGGAAGCCGTTTTCGGGCGTGCCCGCCGCATAGAGGATGCGGCTGCCCGCGATGACGCTCGCGTCGACGTACGCGGGGTAGACGGGGTCGGGGATGACGGCCGCCGCGCCCGGCTCGAAGAGATCGAGCACGGCGCCGAGGTCGTTTTTGGCGCCGTCGCCGATGAAGATGTCCTTCGCCGGCACGTCGGCGCCCCGCGCCCTGTAGTAGTCGCTGACGGCGTCGCGCAGGAAAGCGTAGCCCTCGTAGGGGCCGTAGCCGCGGAAGGTCGCGGCATCGCCCATCTCGTCGGCCGCGCGCCGGAGCGCCGCGACCACCGTCGGCGCGAGCGGCCGCGTCACGTCGCCGATGCCCATGCTGACGATCTCGCAGCCGGGATGGGCGTTCTTATAGTCCGCGACGCGCTGCGCCACCTCGGCGAACAGATAGTTTTTGACCATGCGTGCGTAATTCGGGTTGATCATGGCGCGCTCTCCTTACAGTTCGATGTCGCCGGTGAAAACGGTCACCGCGCCGCCGCGCATCGTCACGCGGCCGTCGTCGTGAAAGACGATCTCCAGCTCGCCGCCGCGCAGCGCGACGGCAATGGGCGTTTCGCGCGCGCAAAGGCCCCGGCGCACCGCCGCGACCGCCGCCGCGCAGGCGCCCGTGCCGCACGCGAGGGTCTCCCCCGAGCCGCGCTCCCACACGCGCATGCGCAGCCGGGTCGGGGACACCGCCGCGACGAATTCCGTGTTGACGCGCGCGGGGAACAGGGGATGATGCTCGAAAAGAGGCCCGAGCGCCCCGAGATCGACCGCGTCGGGGTCGTCGACGAACAGCACGGCGTGGGGGTTGCCCATCGACACGCACGTCGCGTGCCAGACCGCGCCGCCCGCCTCGAGCGGCACGTCGAGGCTGTCGCCGTCCCACAGCACGGGGATATCGGCGCACGCGAGCAGCGCCGGCCCCATGTCGACGCTCGCGCCCGCGGCCGTGCCGTCGGGCGCCACGTCCATCGTCAGCGCCCGCAGGCCGCTGCGCGTCGCGACCGTCACGCGGGGACTTTTCGCGTAGCCGTTGTCAAAGAGATATTTGCCCACGCACCGCACGCCGTTTCCGCACATGGCGCCGGGCGTGCCGTCCGCGTTGTACATGTCCATGAAGCCGTCGGCGCCCTCGGCCGGGCGGATGAAAATGACGCCGTCCGCGCCGACGCCGAAGCGCCGCCGCGACAGCGACGCGATCTGCTGCGGTGTGAGCGCGACGTCCCCGCGCATGCAGTCGATGTAGATGTAATCGTTGCCCGCGCCGTGCATCTTCGTGAAATGCAGCCGCATCGTCCCATCTCCCCGGATTTTTAAAAAGTATAACACAGAATCCCGCCGCGCGCAAAATTCTCTGTATCTTTTTCGTTTCGCATGGTATATCATTGTTCTATGGATATGACAGAGATCAGAACGCAAGACAATAAAAAAGAATATACCTGCGCGGAAGCGCCCGAGCGCGCCGTGCTCGCGGCCGCGGATACGGGCGAATACGACGTCGACGCGTCGCTCGCCGAACTGCGCGCGCTGTGCGAAACGGCGGGCGCCGTCGTGCTCGCCGAGGTGGTGCAGCGCCGCGAAAAGCCGGACCCCGCCGGCTATCTCGGCGCGGGAAAGCTCACCGAGGCGCGCGAGCTGTGCGAGCGCCTCGACGCCGACGTGCTCATCGTCGACGACGAGCTCACCGGCTCCGTGCAGCGCAACATGGAAAAGGCCGTGGGCGTCGACGTCGTCGACCGCACCGCGCTCATCCTCGATATTTTCGCGCGCGCCGCGACGACCGCCGAGGGCAAGCTGCAAGTCGAGCTCGCGCAGCTCAATTACCGCCTGCCGCGGCTCGCGGGCTCCGGCGCCGCGCTGTCCCGCATCGGCGGAAGCGCGTCGGGCGGCGCGGGCGGCAGGATCGGAACGCGCGGCCCCGGCGAAACGAAGCTCGAAAACGACCGCCGCTACGTCCGCTCGCGCATCACGCTGCTCAAGGACCGCCTCGCGGAGGTGGAAAAGCGGCGCGCCGTGACCCGCACGCGCCGGGGAAAGACGGGCGTGCCCGTCGTTTCGCTCGTCGGCTACACGAACGTCGGCAAGTCCTCGCTGCTCAACGCGCTCACGGGCGCCGGCGTGCTCGCCGCGGACAAGCTGTTCGCGACGCTCGACCCGACGGTGCGCCAGCTGATGCTCGGCGACCTGCAGCAGATCGTGCTCGTCGACACCGTCGGCTTCGTCAGCCGCCTGCCGCACAACCTCGTCGAGGCCTTCAAGTCGACGCTCGAGGAGATCCGCTATTCCGATCTCATCGTCGAGGTGCTCGACGCGTCGTCGGCCGCATGGCCGGAGCAGCAGAAGGTCACCGAGGATGTCATCGCGCAGCTTGGCGGCGGGGACATCCCGCGCGTCGTCGTCTTCAACAAGTGCGATCTCGTCGACACGGCGGGGGCGCTGCCGGGACTGCCCGTTTCGGCCGCGACGGGCGCCGGGCTCGACGAGCTGTGCGCGCTGCTCGCGAAGACGCTCGCCGAGCGGGTCGTGCGCTGCGTGCTCAAGCTGCCCTTTGATCAGCTGCCCCTGCTCGCGTACATCCGCGCGCGCGGCAACGTGCTGTCCGAGGAATATATGCCCGACGGCGTCGTCGTCACGGCGACGGTCGAGCGCGCCGCCTACGCGAAGGTCAAACCCTACGTCGTCGGCGTGTGAGCGGGGCGTTTTCATCGGCGTGCGGCCGGAAAAATGAGGAAGATGAGGCGCAGGCTTTTTTTGAAGCGGTACGCCCGCAAGCGGCAAAGGGGAACGGCGCCGAACGGCCGTGGTTGCGGCCGCAAGACATCAGCGCAGAACAAAAGAAGCGGCAGACCCGAATGCGCCGTCCCGCCGAAGCCGTTCTGCAACAGCGACATCCCGATGCTTCCGGATCGGAATTTCTGAAATCGTAAAATAAAAAAGCGGAGAGCTGAAGCTCTCCGCTTTTTTCTACAGGAAAGGGGTCAGACGGTCTGCGTGCCGCAGTCGGGGCAGAAATTGCCGTCGACCATCTTGCGGCATTTGGGGCAGAACCTGCCGCCCGCGGCAGACTGTGCGGCCGGGGCCGCGCCCGCGGCCGGCGCCGCGCCGCCCATCTGCTGGGCCATCTGCTGCGCGAGCTGCGCGCCCACGGCCATCTGCGCGCCGAGCCCGGCGATCCCGCCGCCGCCCTGCGCCATCCCGTCCGCCGCCGCGACGGTCGCGTATTTCGCCGTGTCCTGGATAAAGGACTGCCCGGCGACCTTCTCGGCCATCTTCTGCACTTCTTCGGGGTAGTTGACGCTGATGATGTTGAGGTCGCGCACGCCGAGGCCGATGTCGAACATCTCCTTGTCGAGCTCCTCGCACATCTTCTTGCTCAGGGT
>JAYFNU010000012.1:0-7151 GCA_034933305.1 Oscillospiraceae bacterium
TTTTGTGATACAGACCTCCGCAGACACAAAAAATTAACAAAATATTTTTTTAAAAACGCGTCTGCGCCGCTGCTTTTTGCCTCAAAAAAGGGTCAAAACAGCCCGCGATTTAGTTCAAGTCCCTACCAACGGGGTGGAACCACCAGAGTTATCTTTTTTTTGCACTTAAAAAAATAAGCGTGAAAAAGCCCAGAAACCGTTGCGGTTTCTGGGCTTTCCGGCAAGTTATCTTTTTCACTTGCACAATATGGTTGCGGGAGCAGGACTTGAACCTGCGACCTCCGGGTTATGAGCCCGACGAGCTACCAACTGCTCTACCCCGCGATATAAGGGCGCTTCTTTCAGAGGCGCCCTATTATTATACTGTCCCGGCTGCGGAATGTCAAGGACTATTCGTCCACTTTCGTGAACTCAAAGTCGAACGCCGCGGGCGCGCCGGCCTCTTCCCGCTCGATCTTGTCAAAGCGCTCCGAACGGAACACCGTCTTTTTCCCCTGCGGCGTGTCGACCTCGCGCAGCTCCACCGGCGAAGCGCCGGTGTCGACCTCGATCTTGAGGATCCCCTTTTTCTCAAGGAAATACGCGACGGCCGCCAGCGCGGAAGCGAACAGGGTGAGCGACAGCAGCGCGTTCAGAAATTTTTTCATGACCTTTCCCCTTTTATAATCGTCGTTCTGTTTACGATTATAGTGGCCGCCCGGGCAGAACAAGGCAGAAATCTGTCGACGCCTCAGCCGATGATCAGGCTTTCGCCGTCCATCTGCGCGGGCTTCGGCAGCCCGAGCAGCGCGAGCATCGTCGGCGCAATGTCGGCGAGCCTGCCGCCCTCGCGCAGCTTGCAGTCGTGGCCGATCACCATGAAGGGCACGGGGTTGGTCGTGTGCGCCGTAAAGGGCGTCACGCCGTCGTCCTCGAGCATCTTGTCGGCGTTGCCGTGGTCGGCGGTGAGCAGGCAGATGCCGCCCATCGCGTCGATGGATTCAATGACGCGCCCGACGCACTCGTCGACCGCTTCGACCGCCTTGACGGCCGCGTCGAACACGCCGGTGTGGCCGACCATGTCGCAGTTCGCGAAGTTGAGGATGATGACGTCGTATTTGCCGCTCTCGATGCGCTTGACGACCTCGTCCGTGACGAGATAGGCGCTCATCTCGGGCTGCAGGTCGTATGTCGCGACCGACGGCGATTTGATGAGGCAGCGGTCCTCGTTCTTGTACGGCTTCTCGTTGCCGCCGTTGAAGAAGAAGGTGACGTGGGCGTATTTCTCCGTCTCGGCGATGCGCAGCTGGGTCAGCCCGCTGTCGCCGATGTATTCGCCGAAGGTGTTTTTGAGATCCTCCGGCCGGAAGGCGACGAGGACGTTGGGCATCGTGGCGTCGTACTCCGTCATGCAGACGTACGTCAGCGGGAAAAAGCCCTTCTTGCGCTCGAAGCCCTTGAAATCCGGGTCGACGAACGCGCGGGTGATCTCGCGGGCGCGGTCGGGGCGGAAGTTGTAGAAGATGACGCTGTCGCCGCCCTTGATCTCGGCGTCCTTTTCGCACACGACGGGCACGACGAATTCGTCGTTGACGCCCGCTTCATAGCTCTTTTTGACCGCTTCGACCGGGTCGGCGGCGTATTCGCCCTCGCCGCAGACATACGCGTCATAGGCCTTCACGACGCGCTCCCAGCGGTTGTCGCGGTCCATCGCGTAATAGCGCCCGCAGACCGTCGCGATCTTGCCGACGCCGATCTCCGCGAGCTTGTCGGCGAGCTGCCGCACATAGTCGGCGCCCGACTGCGGCGGCGTGTCGCGGCCGTCCAGGATCGCATGGACATAGACGTTCTTCACGCCCCGGCGCTTCGCCATCTCGACGAGCGCGTACAGATGCGTGTTGTGGCTGTGGACGCCGCCGTCGGACAGCAGGCCCATCAGATGCAGCGCCGCGCCGTCCCGCTTTGCGTTGTCCATCGCGGCGGCGAAGGCCTCGTTCGCGAAGAAATCGCCGTCCTTTACGGACTTGGTGATGCGCGTCAGCTCCTGGTAGACGATGCGGCCGGCGCCGATGTTGGTGTGGCCGACCTCCGAGTTGCCCATCTGCCCGTCCGGCAGGCCGACATCAAGGCCCGACGCGCCGATGAGCGTGTGCGGGCAGGTGCGGAACAGCTCGTCGAGCACGGGTTTTTTCGCGGCGGCGATGGCGTTCCCCTTTTTCTCGGGGCTGTAGCCGAAGCCGTCGAGGATCATCAGTACAAGCGGTCTGCTCATGTCTTCAGCCTTTCCTTATTTGCTCGCGGCAGCGACGATCGTCGCGAAATCGTTGGGCTTGAGGGCAGCGCCGCCGATGAGGCCGCCGTCGACGTCGGGCTGCGCGAGAAGCTCGGCGCAGTTGCCCGCGTTCATCGAGCCGCCGTACTGGATCGTGAGACCGTCGGCGACCGACTTGTTGTAGAGGGACTGGACGCAGCCGCGGATGAGCGCGCAGACTTCGTTCGCCTGCTCGGCCGTCGCGGTCTTGCCCGTGCCGATGGCCCAGACGGGCTCATAGGCGATGATCAGGCGCTTCATCTCGGCTTCGCTGACGCCGTCGAGCGCCTTGCAGACCTGCCCGATGATGACGTCGCGCATCTGGCCCGCCTCGCGCTGCGCGAGCGTCTCGCCGACGCAGACGATGGGCCTGAGGCCCGCCGCGAGCGCGGCTTTCGTGCGCAGATTGACGGTCTCGTCCGTCTCGGCGAAATACTGGCGGCGCTCGCTGTGGCCGAGGATGACGTATTCGACGCCCGCTTCGGTGAGCATCTTCGCGCTGATCTCGCCCGTATAGGCGCCGGACTCCTTGAAGTGGCAGTTCTGCGCGGCGACTTTGATGTTCGTGCCCTTCGTCATGTCGACGGCGACGGCGATGTCCGTGAACGGAACGCCGATGATGACGGTGCACTCCGCCTTTGAAACGAGCGGGATGAGATCGGCGATGAGCGCCTTCGCCTCGCTCGCGGTCTTGTTCATTTTCCAGTTGCCGGCAATGACGGCGTCACGTTTGAATTTGTCCATGATCTTACTGCTCCTCTGAATAATTTAATCTTCCTGTAAAATCCCGGGAAGGAGCGCGGCGCGCTCCTTCCCGGTCGAATGCGTATCGCTGTGCGTCTTATTTGTCGCTGATGGCCGCGATGCCGGGCAGCTCGAGCCCCTCGAGGAATTCGAGCGAGGCGCCGCCGCCGGTGCTGATGTGGGTCATCTTGTCGGCATAGCCGAGCTTTTCGACCGCGGCCGCGGAATCGCCGCCGCCGATGATGCTGATGGCGCCGCTCTCGGCGACCGCCTTCGCGACGGCCTTGGTGCCCTCCGCGAAGCGATCCATCTCGAAGACGCCCATCGGGCCGTTCCAGACAACGGTCCCGGCGCCCTTGATGGCGTTCGCGAACAGCTCGCGGGTCTTGGGTCCGATGTCGAGGCCCATCCAGCCCTCGGGGATCTTGGTGCTGTCGACGACCTGCGCGTTGCACGCGGCGTCGAACTTGTCGCCGACGACGTTGTCGACCGGGATGAGGAACTTGACGCCCCGCTGCTCGGCCTTCTTCATCATTTCCTTCGCGAGGTCGACCTTGTCCGCTTCAAGCAGCGAGGTGCCCACGTCGTAGCCGTTGGCCTTGATGAAGGTGTAGGCCATGCCGCCGCCGATGATGAGGGTGTCGCATTTCTCGATGAGGTTGTTGATGACGCCGATCTTGTCGGAGACCTTGGCGCCGCCGAGGATGGCGACGAAGGGGCGCTTCGGGTCGTTGAGGGCCTTGCCCATGACCTCGATCTCTTTCTGGATGAGGTAGCCGCAGGCGGACGGCAGATAGTGCGCGACGCCCTCGGTGGACGCGTGCGCGCGGTGAGAGGTGCCGAACGCGTCGTTGACGTAGAGCTCGGCGAGCGACGCGAGCGCCTTCGCGAACGCGGGGTCGTTCGCTTCCTCTTCCTTGTGGAAGCGGACGTTCTCGAGCAGCATCACGTCGCCGTCCTTCAGCGCCGCCGCTTTTTTCTTCGCGTCCTCGCCGATAACGTCCGACGCCATGACGACGGGCTTGCCGAGCAGCTCGCTGATGCGCGTCGCGATGGGCGCGAGCGAGAATTCGACGTTGAATTCGCCCTTCGGGCGGCCGAGATGAGAACAGAGGATGACGCGGGCGCCGTGATCGACGAGATACCGGATCGTCTTCATGCTCTCGCGGATGCGCTTGTCGTCCTTGATGACGCCCTCCTTCATCGGAACGTTGAAATCGCAGCGCACAAGCACGCGCTTGCCCTTGACGTCGAGGTCTTCCACCGTTTTTTTGTTCAGTGCGTTCATGTTCGATTCTCCTTATATCAAAGATAGTCCATTGATTGCCACAATAATAATACTATCGGAGCGCCGAATAATCAAGCCGGAAAAGTGAACATGTTAAGAAAATAACGATGTTTCCCGCCTTTTCGGCGCCGTTCGCGCCCGTTTCGGGTGCCGGCCTTCGGCGCGCGCGCAGAAAAGCGGATTTTTACCGCGCGCGCAGCGCGGCGGTGTTTTCGATATAGAATGAAATCTCCCCGCAGGCGGGGCACACGGCGACCTTCGGCGCGCCAAAACGCTCCGCAAAGATGCGGTCGCTCGACGCGAGGGTGATGCCATAGGCGGCCCCCGCGACCTTTATATCGAAGCCCTCCAGCATCGGCGCGCCACAGCGCAGGCATTTTCTGGTTTCCATCCTGTTCTCCTTTCATGCGCAGGCCCCCGCCGGTTGTCCGGCGGGGGCCTGTATGCGAACGATGCGCTATTTGCTCTTTTTCTCCGGCGCTTTTTCGGCGGCCGGCTTTTCGTCCTCGGCGACGATCGCCTTGAGCGACGTCGCGAGGCCCGCGAGCGACTGGATCTCGCTCGGGATGATGATCTTGGTCGCCTTGCCGTCGGCGGCGCGGCCGAAGGCCTCGATGCCCTTGAGCGAGATGACCTGCTGAGAGGGCTTGGCGTCGTTGAGCAGCTTGATGCTCTCGGCGAGCGCGGTCTGCGTCAGCTTGATGGCCTCCGCTTCGCCCTGCGCCTCGCGGATCTTCTGCTCGCGAACGGCGTCGGCGCGCAGGATCGCCGCCTGCTTCTCCGCTTCCGCGACGAGGATCTGGCTCTCCTTCTGGCCCTCGGCCTCGAGGATCTGGCTGCGCTTGACGCCCTCGGCGCGCAGGATGCTCTCGCGGCGCTCGCGCTCCGCCTTCATCTGCTTCTCCATGGCGTTCTGGATCTCCTCGGGCGGGATGATGTTCTTGAGCTCGACGCGGTTGACCTTGATGCCCCACTTGTCCGTCGCTTCGTCGAGCAGCGCGGTGATCTTGCTGTTGATGACGTCGCGGCTGGTGAGGGTGTGGTCGAGTTCCATCTCGCCGATGATGTTGCGCAGCGTCGTCGCCGTCAGGTTCTCGATGGCGGACAGCGGGCGCTCGATGCCGTAGGTGAACAGCTTCGCGTCGGTGATCTGGAAGAAGACGACGGTGTCGATCTGCATGGTCACGTTATCGCGCGTGATGACGGGCTGGGGGCGGAAGTCGACGACCTGCTCCTTGAGCGAAACGCGTTTTGCGATGCGGTCGATGAACGGCATCTTGAAATGCAGGCCCGTCTGCCACGTGTCGTGATATGTACCGAAGCGCTCGAGCACGAACACCGTCGCCTGCGGGACAATCTTGATGTTGGATACCGCCACGATGATGAGGATGAGAAGGAATACGAGAAAAGCGATCAGTCCGGCCATTGGGTCAGTCCTCCTTGATTTGTTGAAGTATTAATTTCACGCCGTCGATGGCGTAGACGGTCGCCTTGGTCCCCTTTTTGAGGATCGCGCCGTCGAGGGAACGGGCGGACCACGACAGGCCGTTGGCCTCGGCGCGGCCCTTTGCGAGATCGTTGTCGACGTCCTCCGTCACGACCGCGACGCGGCCGATGACCATGTCGGCGTTCGTCGGAACGGCCTTCACGGCGACCTTGTCGCGCACGAGCGGCCGCAGGATGAGCAGCGCGGCGACCGACACGGCGAAGAAGACCGCGGCCTGCCACACAAACGGCACGTCCAGCAGCGCCATGAAAAAGGCCGCGGCCGAGCCGAGAATGAACCAGAGCGCCACGAGCTGCGCGGTCATGGTCTCGAGGATGATGAATCCCAAGAGCAGGACCAGCCAGACCCATGCATATACGTCCATACTATGCTCCTTTGCTTGTGAATCGAAATGGAATGCTCACCGGTGTATGCAAGCATCGTACCATATCGCGGTGTTTTTAACAAACGCGGAAAAGCGCCGCCCGGGGCGTTTGCGGGCGTTTTGGGGCCGAATTCGCGATTCTACTCGCCGGTCCGCGCCGGGGCGCGCGGCTGTAAATCGCGTTCATGCTCCGCAGCGCTCTTCCATACTCTCTGTTTCTCTCAAATGCTTCGATTTCGAATTTCCGGGATAACAAATCGTAACAGCCGGATCATTTGTGATACAGTTTTTTCGTCTGATAATTCGGCTCGCAGGTGAGGTTGACGCCGAGGCGGCGGAACATCTTGTCGTCGACCTGCGAGAGGATGACGGTCGAGTGGGCCTCGCACCCGCGCAGCTTTTCGATCTGGCGCATGGCGAGCTCGGCGGTGGAGTTGGTCGCCGCGCAGATGGACAGCGCGATGAGCACCTCGTCGGTGTGCAGGCGGGGGTTGTGGTTGCCGAGGTGGTTGACCTTGAGGTCCTGGATGGGCTCGATGATGACGGGCGAGATGAGATGGATCTCGTCCTGGATGCGGCCGAGGGTCTTGAGCGCGTTGAGCAGCGCCGCCGACGACGCGCCGAGCAGCGACGTCGTCTTGCCGGTGACGATGGTGCCGTCGGGCAGCTCGATGGCCACGGCGGGCGCGCCGGTCTCCTCGGCCTTGCGCCGGGCCGGCCCGACGACCGCGCGGGCGTCGGCCGAAATGCCGGCCTGCTTCATGATGAGCTCGATCTTGCGGGCCTCCTCGCCGTCCGACTCGCCCTTGCGCTGACTGCACAGCGCGTTGTAATACCGGCGGATGATCTCGTCGTGCGACGCCGCGCAGACCGCGCCGTCGTCGGTGATGCAGTAGCCCGCCATATTGACGCCCATATCCGTCGGCGACTGGTAGGGGCAAGTGCCCATGATCTCCTC
>JAYFNU010000013.1:0-14786 GCA_034933305.1 Oscillospiraceae bacterium
GCGGCGAAGCGACGCAGGGCAACTACGCCGTCACGTATGCGACGGGCACCCTGACGATCACGGCGGCGAACACGCTGACCGTGACGGGCGTCGACGGCAGCAAGGTCTACGACGGCGCGGCGCTGAGCACGACGGCGACGACGAACGTCACCGCCGGCACGACGATCGAGTACAAGGTCGGCGCAGGCGAATGGACGACGACGGCTCCGTCGATCACGGATGTCAGCAGCGTCACGGTGAGCGTCCGCGCGACGAACCCGAACTACACCACGGCGACGGGCAGTTACACGCTGACGGTCACGCCGAAGGCCGTGACGGTCACGGCGAACAATAAGACGAAGGTCTACGGCGCGGCGGATCCGACATTTGACGCGGCGGTCACGGGCCTTCTGGGCAGTGACACGGTCGACTACGCGCTCAACCGTGAACCGGGCAACAATGTCGGCACCTACACGATCACGCCGAGCGGCGAAGCGACGCAGGGCAACTACGCCGTCACGTATGCGACGGGCACCCTGACGATCACGGCGGCGAACACGCTGACCGTGACGGGCGTCGACGGCAGCAAGGTCTACGACGGCGCGGCGCTGAGCACGACGGCGACGGCGAACGTCACCGACGGCACGACGATCGAGTACAAGGTCGGCGCAGGCGCATGGACGGCGACGGCTCCGTCGATCACGGATGTCGGCAGCGTCACGGTGAGCGTCCGCGCGACGAACCCGAACTACACCACGGCGACAGGCAGCTACACGCTGGCGGTCACGCCGAAGGCCGTGACGGTCACGGCGAACAACAAGACGAAGGTCTACGGCGCGGCGGATCCGACATTTGACGCGGCGGTCACGGGCCTTCTGGGCAGCGACACGGTCGACTACGCGCTCAACCGCGCGCCGGGCAACAATGTCGGCAGCTACACGATCACGCCGAGCGGCGCGGCGACGCAGGGCAACTACGCCGTCACGTACGCGACGGGCACCCTGACGATCACGGCGAAGGCCGTGACGGTCACGGCGAACGACAAGACGAAGGTTTACGGCGAGACGGATCCGGCGCTGGATGCGGCGGTCGCGGGCCTTCTGGGCGAAGACACGGTCGACTACGCGCTCAACCGCGCGCCGGGCAACGACGTCGGCAGCTACACGATCACGCCGAGCGGCGCGGCGACGCAGGGCAACTACACCGTCACCTACGCGACGGGCACCCTGACGATCACGCCGAAGGCTGTGACGGTCACGGCGAACGACAAGACGAAGACCTACGGTGTTTCCGATCCGACATTTGACGCGACGGTCGCGGGGCTTGTCGGCAGCGACAAACTCACCTACGCGTTCAACCGCACGCCGGGCGAGAGCGTCGGCAGCTACACGATCACGCCGAGCGGCGAAGCGACGCAGGGCAACTACACCGTCACGTATGCGGCGGGCACCCTGACGATCACGCGGGCGACCCTCATCGTTCGGGCCGACAACAAGGATAAACAGCCCAACATGGCCGATCCGACACTCACATGGTCGATGACGGGCATCGGCAGCGGCGATACGCAGGAAGCGCTCAACACGCTGCTCGGGATCACGATCTCCCGCGCGCCGGGCGAAAGCCTCGGCAGCTATCCGATCACGGTCACCGGCGAGACTGAGACGCAGAACTACATCGTCACCTATGTGCCGGGCACGCTGAAGATTTCCATGACGTACTACCGCGTGCGCTACCTCGACTGGGACGGCAGAGCGGTCTACGACAACAGCTATCTGGGTCTCGGCAGCGTCGTCGCAATCCCCGGCAGTCCTGCCCGTGCGGATTACCGCTTCACGGGCTGGGCGTTCGAGAGCGGCATCGCACTTGCAGCAAACGGCGCTTGCCGCGGCAACGCGACCTATCGCGCGACCTACGTGCCGCTTACGGTCCCGACCACCGCTTACACGGTGCGCTTCGAGGACTATGACGGAACGCTCATCAGCGAGAAGGATTACGCTCTCGGCGACAAGGCGGTCTATCCGTCGGATCCCACGCGCAGCGACTTCGACTTCACCGGCTGGGAGTATTACAGCGGTGTCTCGCTCGGCGCGGGTGACACGGTGCGCGGCGATGTGACCTACAGAGCGGCTTACACCGCTTCGACGACCACCATCACCGAGCCGCAGACCCCGCAGGCCGCGCGCTCCGCATGGGCGCTGCTCAACCTTATCCTGACGATCGTCACGGCGCTCATCTCGGTCATCCTGCTCGTCGGCTACTTCGGAAAGAAGGACAAGGACGAGAAGGACGAGAAGAAGGCCGCGGTCAAGGCAAAGAAGGACGAGGACAAGGACGATACAAAGCGCAAGGGCGGCTGGAGGCTTTCGAGCCTCGTTCCCACCGTCGGCGCGATCGTCGCGTTCATCCTCACCGAAAACATGAAGAACCCGATGGTCTTCACGGATAAGTGGACGCTGCTCATGGCCGTCATCGCGATCATCCAGGTCGTCGTGGCGTTCCTGAGCAAGAAGAGCAACAAGGACGACGATGAAGACAAGGGCAAGGCCGCTGCGGCCAAGGCCTGACGTTTTCAAAGGCAAAACAACAGCAAGAGGCCTCCGGCGACGGAGGCCTCTTGTGTAAAGAAGCGGACGGCGACAAAACACGCGCAAAAACGCCGTCCCGGAGCGTTACGATAGGACAGGGCGAACCGCGCGCGGGCCACAGTAAAAAGAGCGGGGAAGCAATTATTTATGTCGCTGACCAACGGGCAGAAGCCGAATCCGGAAGAGATCACGCGCTTCACGAGGGATATCCTGACGGCCCTTGCAGGGCAGGGGGATCTCGCGCTGTTCCGCGTGCAGCCGTATCCCGACATCCGTGTCGTCTGCGCCGGCGAGCGGCTGTGCCGCTTGCTGGGCTATCTCGACGAGGAGGAATTCCTTTGCAGGACCGGCGGCGCTGCTGCCGCCTGTGTCAACGGGGAGGACCTCGAGGCGGCGCGCAGACAGCTGGCAGCCGCCGCGCCGGAAAAGAGCGCTTCCTTTGAGCTTCGCCTGCTGACAAAGACCGGCGACGTCCGCTGGGCGCACTGTATCTGTGCGCCGCGCGCGGCGCACGACGGCGAGCTCGCGGGCATGCTCGTGGATATGACGCAGAGCCGTCAGGCGGAGCTCGCGCTGCGCGCGCGGGACGGGGATTACGCCGTCCTCGCTCGACAGTGCGGGCGCAGCGTGCTGCGCTGCTATGTGCAGACGGGCGACGTCGAGGTCCTCTATGACGGCGGCAGCCATTACGGCTGGACGCTGACCATCGACAACCGCGCGGAGACGGCGCTGCGCGCCGGCATCGTCGCGGACGACAGCGTCAAGGCCTTCCGGCGCTTTTACAAGGCGATCCGCGCGGGCGAGCCGTCGGGCGCCTGCGACGTCCGCATGCGCCGGGAGGACGGCGAGTTCCGCTGGTATCATGCGGATTTCACGATGGTGTCCGACGCCGCCGGCGCGCCCGCCTACGCGATCGTCTCGAGCTACGACAATACGCAGCAGCTCGAACGGGAGCTCGCCTACAGCCAGTGGCAGAAGGCCGTCGCCGCCATGATGGCGGACAGCTATCTTTATGTCGAGCTCAACCTCACGCAGCTGCATGTCGAGCGCGCCGAAGGGCTCGATCGGCTGCACCTGCGCGCGGACGCCCGGGACGATTACGCCGCCCTGCTCAAGGAGGGGATCGACCGGTACGTCCTCAAAAAGGACCGCGCGCACGTGCGGGAATTTCTGGAGCGCGACCGGCTCGTCCGCCTGTTCGCTTCCGGCGTTTCGGAGGACAGCCTTGAATTCCGCGCGGTGGTGGAGGAACGGGCGCCGTGGTTCCGCGTCAGCGTGCAGATGGCGAAATACCCCTATGCGGATGAGATCAAATCCATCCTCGTTTTTGAAAATATCGACGGGATGCGCGGCGAGCTCGAACGGCTCGCGCGGGCGGCCTCCCGCGATTCCCTCACCAACCTGCTCAACCGCAGCGCCGCGCAGAAGCAGATCGGCGACGCGCTGCTGTCGGGGGGATCCGACGATCTGATCGCCCTGTATATCGTCGATCTCGACAACTTCAAGCTTGTCAACGACCGGCTCGGGCATCAGGCCGGCGACAGGATCCTGCAGCAGACGGCGGGCATCATCAGCGACGCTTTCCGCGCGTCGGACATCGTCGGGCGGCTGGGCGGCGATGAATTCATCGTCTGCATGGCGCGCGGCGCCGCGCACGGCATCGCCGAGAAGAAGGCGGCCGCGCTGTGCGACGCGCTGCAGCTCGCCGTGGGCGGCAGCGGCGGCGTCATGCTGTCCGCGAGCGTCGGCGTGTGCCTCATGATGCGCTCACAGGCAACGTTCGACGAGCTCTATACCCGCGCCGATCGCGCGCTGTACGAGGCGAAGAAGGCGGGCAAGAGCGGTTACCGCATCGCCTGCGATCAGACGCCCGCCAGGGCGCCGAAGGCCGAGGACACCATGTCGAGCGCCGTGCAGCTCAAGGCGCTGCTCCAGTATATGGACGCGGGCGTCGTGCTGCTCGAGATCGGCGACGTCATCCGGCAGATCTACGTCAGCCCGAGCTACTGCAGGATGATGGGCTGCGATTACGAGAGCTACGAGACGCCGCGCCTGCTCGGCGAGGTGATGATCCACCCCGACGACATGGAGGATTTCGAGGACGCGCTGCGCCGCGGCGCAAAGGAGCGCGAGGTCGTCGACTGCGTGCTGCGCAATTCGCTGACGGGGAACAAGTGGTACTGGCGGCATGTGCGCGCGGTGCCCATCCCCTACGAGGGGAGCAGCAATCCGGTCATGATCTGCGTCATCACCGACATCACCGAGATCAAGCGGACGGAGGGCCGCCTGCGCGAGACGAGCTATCGCCTTGCGCGCAAAAACGGCGAGCTCGAGGAACTGCTCGCGCACAGGGAAGACAGCAAGCAGACCGATAGCTGAAGCAACGCCGCCGGGCGCACCGGCGGCGTTTTTATGCGCGCACCGGCGGCCTGTTTGCAGCGGCGGCGCGGTATGGTATAATCTTTGCAGACAAACACGGGACGGGGAGGTATGCGCGTGAAGTATTATGAGATCGGCGAGCGGCTGACGGCCGCCCAGCAAAGACCGGACGGCGCGTCGCCGTGCGCACAGGTCTGCACGACGCGGGAGTGGAGCCAGTGCCCCGAAGCGGAGGCGTTCTGCGCGCTGCGGCCGCTCGCGCGGGAGCATTTTACGAAAGTCGACACCTATCCGGACTATCTCGCGGGCACGCTGGTCGCCGCGGACAAGAAGGACCAGCGCATGCACAAAGCGGCGTTTTACATCACGTCGGGCCGGCTGTACCTCGTCTGTGACGACGACAGCGCCGCGCAGCTGCTCGACAAGCTCGCCGAGACGCGGCAGTGGAAAACGCCGTCCGCCGTCATGACGCTTTTTTCGATGCTCAACGAGCTCATCGACGACGACATGGAATACCTCGAGGGCATCGAGGACAAGCTCGGCGGGATGGAGGAAGCGGTGCTGGATCACCGGCTGCGGGATTTCAACAAGGAGCTGCTCGGCATCCGCAAGGAGCTGCTGCTGCGCGCGCGGTTCTATGCGCAGCTGCAGGGGCTCGCGCAGGAGTTCGAGGAGGACGAAAGCGAGCTGTTCACCGAAAACGCCCGCCGGCAGTTCCATCTGCTGGGCGACCGCGCGGCGCGCCGCGAGAGCTATTGCCAGGCGCTGCGGGAATACTGCGTGCAGATCCGCGACGTCTACCAGGCGCACGTCGATCTCATGCAGAACAATACGATGAAGGTTCTGACCGTCGTCGCGACCATTTTCATGCCGCTCACGCTCATCGTGGGATGGTACGGCATGAATTTCTCCAATATGCCCGAGCTCGAATGGGAGTACGGCTACCCCTTCGTCATCGGCTCGAGCCTGCTCGTCACGTTCGTGACGATCTGGTGGTTCAAAAAGAAAAATATGCTGTGAGGGGCGATCATTTGAGGATCCGGTGCAAACCGCTGTCTGTTCTGTTTAAAGGGGCCATTGCGCTCATCGGCACCGCCTGTCTGCTCGTGCAGATGGGGCTGCTGCGCGGGGAATTCAGCCTCGCGCCCATGCGCTATTTCACGCTGCTGAGCAATCTTCTGTGCGTCATTTACAGCGCGTGCGCGGCGGTATGGCTGCTGCGGGACCCGCGCCGCGGCGGGGATGAGGTCTTCTGCCCGGCGCTCAAGGGCATTCAGCTCATGGGCATCACGGTCACGGGCCTCATCGCGCATTTCCTGCTGGCCGGGAATTTCACGATGGGCGGGCCGGACGCGCTCGCCATCCGTGGGCTGCACTATGTCGTGCCCGTCCTCGTGCTGCTCGACTGGCTGCTGTTCGACCGCAAGGGCTGGATGAAGCCGCTTTCCCCGCTGCTGTGGACGGTCTTTCCGCTCGCCTATTTCGCGCTCGCGCTCATCGCCGGCGCCGCGCGCCTCAGCGATTTCGGCGGCTCGCGCTATCCCTATCCCTTTATCGACGTCGACGCGCGCGGTCTTCCGGCCGTGCTGCTGACCGCCGCCGTGCTCCTTGCTTTTTTCATCGCGCTCGGCTACGGATTCTATTTTGCCGACCGGGCGCTTGCGCGCGCCGCGCGCCGGCGCGACGAAAAGTCCGCCTGACGCGATCCGGCGCCGCGCGCCGGCCGGTCGAGACACATCCGGCCTCCGCCGAAAAGCGCACGCCGCGGACAGAAAAACTCCCGCCTGCATCGATGCAGGCGGGAGTTTCTTTGTAAAAAATGCGCCGCGAAGCTGCGGAGCGGCGGCGGGGGACAGCGCTTGCGGCGAGCGGCGATCCGCCGCGGCGATTTTTGCGCGCCGCCGTTTTCCTCCGGGACGGAAATATACAAAATGTATTAAAAGGTATCAGTATAACAGTTTAAGCCGCCCGCCGCAGGTGCAGCGGTAGCGGTCGGGGTGCTCGGTGAGCTTGGAGCGGCGGGTGCGCTCAAAGCGGCGGCCGCACCGCTCGCAGACGACGACGTGGTTGACCGTCCCCGGCTTTTCCGCGAGGCCGAGCCTCGCGGGGTCCTGCGTGCGGGCGATCGAGTAGCCGTATGCGGCGTTCATGCGCGCGGCGTAGCTCTTCCAGCGCGCGCCGTGGTTGCGGCAGCCCCAGCAGGTGTGCAGGATCTCATGGGCGAGCGTCTGCCGGCACAGGCGCTCGTCGGCCGCGAGCAAGACGTCCGACAGCTCGATGGTGTAGGCGAAGCCCCTGTGTATGCAGCAGCCGAAGCGCTTTTTCGCCCGCCGGTTGACGACGACCTGCGGCCGAATGGCGGGGGATACGGGGATGCCGAGCGCCTTTGCCTCGCCGATGACCGCGCCCAGCAGCGCGTCCGCGTCGTTCATTGCGCCGGCGCGAGGCGCGCGAGCAGTTCGTCGAGCTGCCGCGCGTCGGGGATGCTGTGCGAGCCCTCGTGGGTGATGAGGAAGCTCGCGTAGGCGATCCCGCGCCGCGTCGCCTGCGCGGCGCCCAGCCCCCGGCGGAAGGCGTCGATAAAGGCGGCGCTGAAGGTGTCGCCCGCGCCGACCTTGTTGACGATGTTGTCGAGCGCGAGCACCGGCTGCACGCTCTGCCGGCCGCGGTCGAACAGGAAGATGGGGCGCTCGGAGTCCCGCGCGACGACGATGTTGTCGCGCGTCGACAGCGCGCGCGCCGCCTCCCGCAGGTCGCCGATGCCCGTGATGGGGCCGAATTCGTCGATGCCCGAGCCGAAGATAACGTCGGCGCACCGCAGGATGCGCTCGTAAAAGCCGCGCCGCTTGTCGCCCATGCCGAACGATTCGACGCGCATGTTGAGATCGAAGGAAACGGGGATGCCCGCGGCGTGGCAGCGCTCGATGAAGTCCGTGATGGCCGGGGATTCCGTCTCGTATTCCTGCAGCGACATGCCCGTCGTGTGGACCCAGCCGATGCCGGACAGGTCGACGGGCATATCGTCCGCGCACAGCGCGTTGTAGCTCCCTCCCGGCGGCACCGACAGAAAGACCGTTTTCTCGCCCGTCTCGTCGATGACCGCGTAGATGACGGGGATGACGAAATCGTGCGCCCGGCACAGCGACAGGTCGACGCCGTTCGCCTCGAGCTCGCCGCGCAAAAAATCGCTGAGATAGTCGCGGCCGAGGCAGCAGACGAACCAGGGGCGCGCGCCGAGCTTTCCGAGCACGGCCGCGGTGTTGCCGCAGCTGCCGCCCTGCTTGTACTCGGGCGCGGGCACCTGCGCGCTGACCGGGCGCCCGGCGACGATGTCGGCGAGGCGCGTTTTCATCGCGCCGTACGGCAGCATCGTGTCGGGGCATATGTCGCCGACGATGAGAATTCGTTTGTCGTTCATATCAGCCCTCCGCGGCGGCGCTGCCGTATTGTTCGTTGAGCACGGGGATGGCGGCGCCCTTCGTCACGGGGACGAAGGATACGGCGCCGTTTTCGTCGACGATGCGGTACATGTGCACCGAACCGTCGTGGTACATGCGCAGCTCGTCGCTGAACATGCCGCCGAATTCGCGCTCGAAGTAATCGTCGATCTTGAGGATGTAAACATAATCGACGCCCTGCCCGCGCAGGTACTCCGTGAAGTTTTCCCGGTCGGCGCGCACGCCGTAATCCGGCATATCCGCGTCCGCCGTGTCCATCGGGACGAAATAGCCGGAGCCGAAGGTCTTGACGGTGTAGGCGGGCTGGAATTCAAAGTTGAAGACGAACCATTCGCCGCCGTTCGATTCCTGGCAGACGAAGTAGATGCGGTCCTGCGGCGTCATGTAGGGGACGAAATCCGCGGCGCTGTCCTTGAGCAGCTGCCGCACGCCGCCGGAGGAGATGTCGATCTTGGGGCTCGTAAAGACGTACTGGTCGGGATTGACGGTCGTCAGGCAGAAATGGGAGACGAGCAGCAGCGCACACATCGCAACGCCCGGCGCGAGCGACAGCTTCCGGAAACGGGGCTGCGCGACTTCAAAGAGGAGCACGCCGAAGGCGGCGTACATCCAGCCGACGGCGTAGCTGCCGATGTAGCGGTTGTAGGAGGTGAGCTCATAGGTGTCGTAGTGATGGAAGATCGCGGTGTACAGATAGGCCTGAAAGACGTAGTAGACCGCGAACGCGCACAGCAGCTCGACGGACAGCGCGCACAGCCGCAGGAATTTCTTTTTGTCCCACGTCAGCAGGCCGCCGATGATCGGGACGGCGAAGAACACGGCGATCATGTCCTTCATCGGGCCGAAGGATACGAGCTGCGCGGTGTCGAGCGAGCTGATCATGCGCTCGAGGATGTGGACGAAATAGGGATCCTTGCCCGTGATGATCTCGAAAAAGGAGTATTCATAGGGGACGGTGATGCGCTGGATGTTCTCGGCGAGCTGGAAATGCACCGTCCAGGAAAAATAGCTCAGCGCGAGCGCCGCGAACGGCAGCAGCGCATACACGAGGCGCACCGGCTTCTTTGCGCAGCCGAACAGCCGCTCGCTCGGATAGTTGCGCGAGACGATCATGTCGAACGCGATGATGACCGCCGCGATGAGCCCGAGCGCGAGGCCGATGTCCTTGATGTAGGGCAGCAGCATGATCGCCGCGACCGCCGACAGATACCGCGGGAACCCGCGGCTATCGTCGCTGAACCAGCACAGCAGCGCCGCGGCGAAGAGGATGCCGACGATCCAGTCCGAATAGGACGTGCAGTAGAAGATCATGCCCTCCGAGGAGATGTAGAAAAGATAGATGCTCGCGAGCGAAAAGAAGGACGTCACGAGGATGGCGACGACGTTTTTCCAGCGGATGCGGGAGAAAAGCAGCGTCATCGCCGCCATGTGCAGCACGTCGTAGGCGAGATAGTGCTTCCATTCGCAGAAGCTGCCGCCGAGGAACTGGAAGAAGTAGCCGACGACGGGCAGTCCCGGCGGATAGGAGACGTTGATCATCGAGCTTTCGCACAGGGTGTACAGCGTGTTGTTGGCGAAGATCGTCTTCGCGGCGATACCCCAGAAGGAGAACTCATCCCAGTAGGTGAACACCGGCTGTTTCGCGCGCAGCGCAAAGTAGAAGAAAGCGCACGCCGCGAGGAAGAAGACCGGGCCGGGCTGCAAAAAAGACCGGAGCGATTCGAGCGCCCTGTCGCGGTGCAGGATGAAGACCCAGACGAGGCAGTACAGCGCGAAGGCATACACGGCGAAGACCGCCGCGCGCAGCAGGCCGAACAGGCCGCATCCGCACACGAACAGCAGGATCGACGCGAGCGCAAAGAAGGGCGCCACGCTCGCGTTCCAGCGAAAGCGCGCAGTCAGGAACAGACTGATCGCCGCGACGGCAAGCAGGGAAATGAAAAAATCCATGGCACGATCCTTTCGCTACATGAGAAAATAAAGAGTGAACAGCTCGGCCGCGGACAGGGCCGCGAGGCCGGCGCACAGCGCCGTGCACAGCGCGTCGCGCGCGGCCGGCGGCCGCCGGCAGGAGAGCGCGGGCCCGAACGCGCGGGACAGCAGCGCGCACAGCAGCGGCAGGTAGGGGATGAAATAGCGCGACTGGACGCCGAGGATGGACGTCGCGCCGAGCGTCGACCACGTCGCGTAAAAGCCCGTCACGATCAGGCCGTAGCCCAGCAGCACCGCCGCGGCATGGAGCAAGCCCTCGCGGCGCACGGCGGGGCGCTCGTCCGCGCACAGCGCGGCGACCGCGACGAGCAGCACCGGCGTGAGCAGACAGGTCAGCGGCGCGCGCACATCGAGCCAGCCGAACAGCCCGTAGCCGGTGAGGTAGAAGCTGTTCTGCCAGCCGTCCACGAGCAGGATCATCGCATAGCGAACGGGATTCGTCAGGACATAGCGGATCTGGGAGGCGATGTTGACGCCCTCCGGGACGTAGGACGGCGGGATGCCCGCCGCGGCGAGGCCCGCATAGCCCAGCGCAAGCCCGGCGAACACGCCGCCCGCCGCGAGCAGGAGCAGCAGCCCGACGGGGCGCGGCGCGCGCAGCCGCAGCTGCTGCTTCGGGATGCCGAGATACAGCAGCGCAAGCGGCAGATAGATCGGCTTGATCATGGCGATGACGCCGAAGACGATCGCCGACAGCAGCAGATCGCGCCGCGAAAAGCCGTCCTTCAACATGAAGCCGAGGAACAGCACGACGGCGCCGAAGAACATCGAGTCGTAGGACAGCGACGCCGCCATGTACAGCGTCATCGGCAGCAGCGCCGCCAGCAGCAGCGGCCCCCGCCGCCGCGCCGCCATGCGCACGGCGAAAAAGACGCACGCCGCATAAGCGAGGACGTTCATCAGCCGCCCGGCGTACAGGCAGTACAGCGCGTTCGCGCCGAACAGCCGCGCGAGGGCCATGCCGAGCGCCGGGAAGACGTACGGCAGCAGCAGCTGCACGCTCGTGCTGACGGCGGGCGCATCGGCGTCCCCGGGCGCGGCGATGTAGCGCCCGATCGCGCCGGCGACGGAATCCTTGCCCGCTGACTGGATGTCGCCGTAGAATTTCGCCGGAAAGACGGCGGTGAGATGGCGCACGTCGTCGGGATAATCATAGTCGTACCGGTAGGTGAAGTCGCCCTGCGACAGCGCGAACGCCCGCAGGAAGTGGGCGTGTTCGTCGGGCGCCTGCAGCGGGGCGTTCGCGAAGCAGAACAGCGCGCCGATGAGCAGCGCCGCGGCGGCGGCCCGGGCGTGCACCGTGTGCAGGCGGACCGCGCAGAACCAGACTGCCGCGTACAGCAGCGAAAAACCGGCGAAAACGACCGGCAGCAGCACATTCTCCCGGCCGTAGGTCGCGGTGTACATGCGCGTCGCGGCGAAGGTCGCCGTCAGCAGCGCCGCCGCGAGCGGCGCGCAGACGCACAGCCAGAGCGAGGGCCGCACGCCCTTCCCGAAGCCGAAAAAGGCGATCAGCCGCGCCAGCGCCAGCGCCGCCGCGAGCAGCGACGCCCACAGCAGGCACCGCGCCGCGCTGAAGCGCGCGGTGTGAACGTCGGGGTTGATGACGACGCCCCTGAAATTGACCGTCGTGCGCACGAGCTCGGTCGGGTAGATCCGGATCGCGTCGAGCGAGCTGCACGTCTTGTAGGCGACGTAGGTGCCGTCGCTCTGCCGCGTCAGCGGCACGATGAAATCGCCGTAGACGCCCTCGACCGTGCCGGTGCAGTAGAGCACGCAGGCGCTCGCGTCGTCCGCGCCGCGCTCAAGCAGGACCTCGATCTTGCTCGCGGGCGCGCCGCCGAGGCCGCCGGCATAGAAGTAGGAGCTGTTGGCGAGCGCGTAGTAATCGCCGCCGCCCCTGTCCTCGAACTCCCACGTCTCAAAGCTGTCCGCGCCGACCGACTGCAGCGCATATCCGTCGGCGCCGGTCCTGTTTTCCAGCGCGCAGAAGCAGAGCTCCGCCGCGCACGCAAGGGCGGCCGTGAGCGCGATGAGCGCGATGTTCCGTTTGGTAAAAAGACGTTTCAAATCCGTTGCGCTCCTTTTCGGCGCCGCGTCACAGCTCGATGAGCTCGTCCGCGGCGAAATCGCGCTTTGCCGTGCGGCCGATGACGTCGAACCAGAGCGTCGGCGAAAGGCCGCTGCCCGGGCGCTTGACGTCGAGGTTTTCCTCGCTGAACGCCTCGCCCGCGCGGATGGCGCGCGCGGCGACGATGCTCTTGCGGGCGATGTCCTTGTTTTTGCGCTCCGACGGGCTCGGGACCTTTTCGCCGCTGCCGAGGGCCGCTTCGATGTGGCGGATGGCCGTCACCATCGCGGCGAGCTCGTCCGGCTCGAGGCTGCACGAGTGATCGGGCCCGGGCATCGTCTTGTCGAGCGTGAAGTGCTTTTCGATGATCTCGGCGCCGAGCGCGACGGCCGCGATGGGCGCTTCGATGCCGAGCGTGTGGTCGGAATAGCCCACGACGCCGCCGAAGGCGCTGCGGATGGCGAGCATCGCGCGCAGGTTGGCGTCCGCGTAGGGCGTCGGATATTCGGTGTTGCAGTGCAGCAGCGCGACGCGGGGGCAGCCGTTGCGCAGCAGCGTATCCCGCGCGAAGCGGATCTCGTCGAGATCGCTCATGCCCGTCGAAAGGATGACGGGCAGACGCTTGCGCGCCGCCGCGAGCAGCAGCGGCAGGTTGGTGATCTCGCCGGAGGGGATCTTCAGATAGGGCACGCCGAGCGTGCACAGAAAGTCGAGGCTCGGCAGGTCGAAGGGCGTCGACAGGAAGAGGATGCCCTTCTGCTTGCAGTACTCCGCGAGCGCGGCAAAGCCCTCATAGGGGATGTAGAGCTTGCGCACCATGTCGAGCTGGCTTTCGCCGCCGCCGGTCGAGGCGACCTGGTAATCCGCCTTCCTGGCGCTCTGCGAGATGACCTTTTCGGGGATAAAGGTCTGGAATTTGACGGCGTCCGCCTTTGCGGCGGCCGCCGCGTCGATCAGTTTTTTCGCGAGCTCCACGCTGCCGTTGTGGTTGACGCCCGCTTCCGCGATGATAAATACGCTCATGGCTCTCTCCTTTAATCCGCGGGCACACGCGCGCGGAACATGCCCTCCTGGGCCATATATTCCCGCAAGTCGCTCTGGGTCAGATGTCCGACGACATAGACGTCCAGCCAGCGCTTGCCGAACAGAAGACTTTCGCCGTAGGTCTCGAAGAAACAGTCGATCTCGACGCGCCCGTCGACCATCGCCGCGCCCGCGTCCGCCGCGATGGCCCAGCCGTAGACAAAGCTGCCGTCGGCGCTCGTGATGTACAGCAGGTCGCCGTAATCGTATTCGTCGGGGTTGACGGCGACCATGCCCTGCACGAGATACATCCCGCTGCCGCCCCAGACGCCGGGCTTGAAGCTGTAGGCGGTGCAGGGCTGCGCGGTCTTGACGCTTTCATACGAGCTGGGAACGCCGCCGACGATCTGCACGTCGGTGTATTTGGAGCCGTCGATCGGCGACGCCGGCGAACCGGCGCTCCCCTGCAGCGTGACGTAATTCCAGGGGTATTTCGTGTAGACCGAGGAGACGGTCTCGGTGCCGTCGAGGACGCCGTCGACATAGCGGTCGCGGTATTCGACGCGCGCCGCGCCCGCGCGGCCGACATAGGTCATCGCGCGGGTCACGCCGTCCGCGAGCAGCGGGGACAGCTTGACGACCTGCTGCGCGGGGACGGTCTCCTCGACGACGCGCGTCTCATAGGTCACGCGCCGCACGACGATCTCATCGCCCTGCCGCAGCACGGCGTCGGGCGCGGGCGTCACGAGGTCGTCCTCGCCGAGCCCGATGCCCGCGCGCGCGAGCACCGCGGCGACCGTGTCGCCCGCGGTGTACAGCTGCGCCGTCGCGCCGTCCGCGGTCACGCGGACGGCGAACGCGCGCGCGACCGAGAGGGTGCGCACGGCGCCGTAGATGCCGTCACACGGCGTGAGCGTCAGCGTGTCCTCATCGCGCACCTCGACGCCGCAGTCGGCCGCGGCCTGCGCCGCGTCCTTCGCGCGGGACAGCGCGAGCCCCGCCGCATGCCCGCCGTCGCGCACGACGACGAACGACAGACCCGAGCACAAAAACGCGACGGGCAGCGCGTACAGCAGCAGAAAAACGGCGGCCGCGGCGGCGCGGGGAGGGATCCACTTTTTCAGGAAGGGCTTTGCCTTTTCGCGGACGAAGGGCAGGACCCGCCGCTCATACCACGGCCGAACGCGGCGCGCGAACAGGCCGGGCTTCCGCCCGGTGTCGGCGACGCGAAAGCGCACCGGCCTGCGGCGGGGTTTTGCGGGGGCCGCGGCCTTCGCCGCGGGGACGGCCGACGGATCG
>JAYFNU010000014.1:0-72121 GCA_034933305.1 Oscillospiraceae bacterium
CGCTCGTCGTCCGCAGCAGCACGGCGCCGCCCGCCGCCGGGCGGCCGCTTCTTTCCCCCGCCCGCTGACGCTGCGGCGTCCCGGGGAGCGATCCATACGGCGCCGCACGGGCGCGAAGGAGGAGAACACACCATGGCGGAATCGAGATGCGGGGCATGCTGCGCGGACTGCGCGCGCAGGAGCGCCGTGCGCTGCGGCGGCTGCGCGGCGATGAAGCGCCCCTACTGGGGCGGCGTGTGCGCCGTCAAGTCCTGCTGTGAGCGGCGCGGCCTCGCGCACTGCGGTCTGTGCGGGGATTTCCCCTGCGCGGCGGTGTCGGCGCTCGGCACGGAGCAGGGGCTCGACCCCGCGCCCCGGCTGCAGGCCTGCCGCGACCGGGCGCGGTTCGACCGCCTCGAATTCCGCGCGCTCGCGCGGGAGGAATTCGGCGCGGCGCTCGCGCTCGCCGAGCGCGTGTTTCTGCAATATGAGGCGCCCGGCTATTCCGAGCAGGGCGTGCGCAATTTCCGCCGCGCGCTGCGCGATCCCGTCTATGTGCGGCAGCTGCGCGTTTTCGCCGCGTTCGACGGCCGCGACGTCGCGGGCATGCTCGCGACGCGCGACGGCGGCGGGCACGTCGCGCTCTTTTTCGTCGGCGCGGCGTACCAGCGCATCGGCGTCGGGCGCGCGCTGTTCGGCATGGCGCTGCGGGCGCATCCGGAGGGCATGACCGTCAACGCCGCGCCCTTCGCGGTCGGCTTTTATCACCGCCTCGGCTTTGCCGACACCGGCGCGGAGACCGTCACCGACGGCATCCGCTACACCCCCATGCAGTACCGGCCGGCCGCAGCGGCGGGAGGCGCCCTGTGAGCGGGGCGGCATCCGCCCGGCAGAAATACGCCGTGTGCACGACGGCCCGCCTCGAGCTCATCGCGCTCGATGCCCGGCTGCTCGAGCTGTGGGTGCGCGATCTGCCGGCGCTCGAGCGGGAGCTCGGCATCGTCTGCCGCGCGGAACCGCTCGAAGGCGACTTCCTCGGCATCGTCCGCGGGCAGCTCGCCGTCACGCAGCGCGACCCCGAAAACTACCTGTGGCACAGCTTCTGGCTGCTCGTGCGGCGCAGCGACGGGGTCACGGTCGGATCCGCCGATTTCAAGGCTCCGCCCGACGCCGGCGGTGAAACGGAGATCGGCTACGGTCTCGGGAAGGCGTACGAGCACTGCGGCTACATGACGGAGGCCGTCGGCGCGATGTGCGCGTGGGCCCTCGCGCAGCCGGGCGTCCGGCATGTGATCGCCGAAACGGAACGGGACAATCTCGCCTCCCGGCGCGTGCTCGAGCGCTGCGGCTTTTCAGAATACCGTGAAAACGATACGATCTGGTGGCGGCGCTGACGGGAATCGTCCGCTCCGCAGCAATTCGGACATGGCAGGAGGCCGCACATGCAGCTGTTTCTTTACGCCGAAGTGGAAATCGTCTGTGCCCTTTTCCTCGGCATCATCCTGAGCAATCTGCGCCGGCGCGTCGGGCGCGAGCATGCGCTTCTCGCCTTTGAACGGCTCGTGGTGTCCGTGATCGTCATGCTGCTGCTCGACATCGTCTGGATGGGCGTGCAGGGGTATCCCTCGCCCGGCCGCATCGCCGCGAACACCGCCGTCAACGTCCTTTACATGACGCTCAGCTGCCTCAATAATTATTTCTGGCTCTATTACGTCGAGACGTACATCGGCACGCGCGGGCAGGCGGAGACCCATTTCAGGGCGGCCGCCTGGGCGCCCGCGGCGACGTTCGCGCTGATGGCCCTGTCGGTGCCCACGGGCTGGTGCTTTTACATCGACGACGGCAACATCTACCGGCACGGCCCGCTCTATTTCCTCATTGCGCTGCTGCTCTACATCAACCCCATGCTCGGGGTCGTCAGGCTGCTGCGCAGCATGACCGCCGAGGAGGATGCGCCGGTCCGGGCGGAAAAGCGGTCGCTGCTCCTCTTTTCGTTCACCGCCCTGTTTTCGGGCACGCTGGGCATCCTGTTCAACAATCTGCCCACGACCTTTCCCTGCATCTCCGTCGGGCTGTTCTTCGTGTACGTCGATCTGCAGGAGCACTCCATCTCCACGGACAGCCTGACGGGCATCAACAACCGCATGAGCTTCGACCGCTGGATCTGGAAGCTCTGCCGCGAACCGGACGCGCACTTCTTCCTGTTCATGATCGACATCGACGGCTTCAAGGAGATCAACGACGTCTTCGGCCATGCCGAGGGCGACCGCGCCCTCGTGTCGGCGGCCGAGCTTCTCAACCGCGCGGTGCGCAATACGCGCTGCTTCCTCGCGCGCTACGGCGGCGACGAATTCGTCATCACCGGCCGGTTCGCAAGCCGCGCGCAGGCGCAGGAGATGGTGGCGGACATCGAGGCGCTTTTCACCGGCTTTGACTGGGCTTCGCGGGGCGGCTACGCCGTCACGGTGAGCGCGGGCATCGGGGAGTACGGCCCCGGCGCCGCGGCCAGCGCAAAGGAGGTCATCGCCGCGGCGGACGCCGCGATGTACGAAGAAAAGCGGAAAAAGGGCGGCGGCAGGGACATCCCGCCGCACCCGCCGTCGCTGCTGGGCCGGGCGCTGGAAGCGAGCCGGAAATAAGCAGGCGCCGCCCGCTTCGCCGCGAAGGAGCCGGGCGCCCTTTGATAAAAGCAGACAGAAAAGGCGGCGGGCACAGGCCCGCCGCCTTTTTTCTTTTTGTATCCGGTCACCCGATGAGCCGCAGCAGCTCGCCGCGCGGCGTCTCGGGCAGCAGCCGCCCGAGGCGGCCGAGCAGGATGTCTCTCGATTCCTGCGGCGCATGCGCGTAGACCGCGTCCGTGAACGCCGCGCCGAAGCGGTGCTCGGGCGTTTCATACCGCGCGACGCCCCAGCCGTAGGTCTGCCCGCGCCGGTCGGTCTCGTATTCGAAATCGGCGACGACGACATAGCCGAGCATCTGCAGGCGCGTCATGACGCCGTCGAAGGCGGCGCGCTTCTCGCCCGGCGCGGCCGTGCGGTGCAGCTGTTTCGACAGCAGCGAGCCGTGCGCGCACAGCGCGTCGTAGACCTGCTTGTCCTCGCGGCGTGCGAGGCCGTCGTCCCAGCGGGCGTCAAAGTCATAGCCGTCGCGCCGGACGTTCGCGAGCTCCGCGTACCATTCGGGCGCGACAAAGGCGGCCCGTCCGCCCAGCAGCTTGCCGTAGGCGCACCCGCTGCGCCGGATGACGGGGCCCTTCCATTCCCAGAAGCCCTCGCCCTCGCCGCTGAACCAGTAGGCCGGCGCGACGCATTCCTCGGCCGAAAAGCCGTGGATGCGGTTGCGGAACGCCGGCAGAAAGCCGACGTCGCCCACGAGCGCGGCGAGTTCGCCGGCGCTGCTGACCGTCGGCAGCGCCGTCCCTTTGATCTGCGCCATTCCCCGCCTCTTTTACAAAACGACGGTCTTGTCGGGGCCGACGACGTCGACGACCCGCAGGAACCCGTCCCGGTCGCCGAGGCCGCTCCCCTTGGAGCTCGCCACGGCGGTGATCCTGCCGCGGCCGACCTCCTCGGTGAACGCGCGCACGGCGGGCGGCAGACCGCCCGCCCAGACCGGGAAGCACAGATAGATCACGTCGCCCGGCTGCGGCTTCTCATAGGCCGCGGGCAGGCTCTTTTTCGCGCTCGCGTAATAACCGCCGCGCAGGAAGCCGACGGGGCCCTTCCAGCGGCGGCCGTCGGTGACGGGGAAGCGGGCGCCGCCCGTCTGCGCGGCGACGGCCGCGGCGATCTTTTCGCTGTCGCCCGTGCGGGTAAAATAATACACTCTCGTCATTGAATACCCTCCCTGTATCTTTCCGGCCGCATGCCGGTTTTCACCATTGTAGCATCGCCGCGCCGATTTCTCAATGCGGGCCGCGGCGGTCATCCCGGCGCGCGGTTTGCCCGCCAAAGCGCCGCGCGCAGCACCCAGGCGCAGTCCGCGCCGAAGAGAGGATAGGCGTGGTCCCGGGCGAAGGTCCGCGCATAGGTCCCGAGGTAGGCGTCGACCCGCGCGCCGTCCCCCATCATCGCGGCCGCGCAGACGATGCATCCCCAGCAGTACGCCGCGTCCGCATCGGCCCCGAAGTCGATCTTCGTCCAGTCGAATTTTTCGCAAAAGGTGCCGTACAGCGCGCGGGCCCGCGCGCTGTCGGGGGCGAGCACGCCGCACAGGATCGGGAACAGCTGCGAGCAGGCGCTCATGTACAGCTCGTTCCAGTCGAAGGCGGAACAGCTCCCGTCCGCCTCCTGCGCGCATTCGTAGTGCTGCTCCGCTTCGTTCCACAGCCGTTCTTCGATCGCGGCCCCCAGCGCCGCGAGCCGCGCTTCGATGTCGGCGCGGACCGCGTCCGCGCCGGGGTAGACCGCGCCGTCGGCATACACCTCCCCGAAAAGGGTGCGCGCGTCCGCGAGCCCCGCGTAGACCTCGCAGTTGTCCATCAGATAATAAACGGGGTAATCCGCCTTTGCGGCCGTCAGGCCGCCGTCCGACGTCGCCGCGAGCGCGCCGAGAATGCCGCACACATCGTCATAGTGCGCCGCGAGCAGCGCGCCGTCGCCCGTCGCGCGGTAGTATCGCGCGAGCAGGGACAGGAAGGTCGCCGCATAGGAATCGGAGGAGTCGTAATCCCCCGTCGGCGTCTCCCGGACCGCCGCGCCCCCCTCCATTGCGACGTCGAAGTCGCAGATCGTAAAGGCGATCCCGCAGCGGTCGGGCGAGCGGTTGAGATGGTCGAAATGCCATTCGATATAGCGCGCGGCCGCGTCGGCATATCCCGCTTCGAGCAGCGCCATGGCGGTGTAGTCGGCAAAATACGGATTGATGAAAGCGGCGCCGTTTTCTTCCGGATAATACAGCAGCGCCCCGTCGGCCGTCTGCGCCGACAGCAGCCACGCCGCCTCGCTTTCGCACAGCGCCGCCGCCGTGTCCCGTTCGGCCGCGCACCCGCAGGGCGCCGCCGCAACCGCGGCCGCGAGCAGCAGCGCCGCGCATTTCATCCCCTGTTTCATCGTCCCTCCGCCGCACCGCCGGCTCTTTCGGCGGCGCGTTCCCGCCGTGCGCCTTTATTCTATCACGCCGCCGCCCGCCGGGCAACAGCGCCCCTTCGCGCGCGTGCGGCTTTGCGCAACACAAAAGGCACGGCCGCCGCGTCATCGCTCCGGTTCCGTGCCTTTCGTCTGTCGTATGCTTTGGGGGACTGCGGCCTGCGCGTGACGGGATTCAGCGCGCCCCAGCCGCGCCGCCCCCGCGCGTCGGCCCTGCGCCTCTCCTTTTTGGAGAGCTTCTCATAGGGGATGGGGTTTCTCATGGGTCTCGCTCCTTTCGCGGAATTCCGAGGGCATCATAGCAGAAACCCGCGCGCGTGTCAAACGGCGGCGTTCCCACCGGAAGCTTCCGCGGCGCGGCTCAGCCGCGCGCGGCGCCCCGCCGCGCGGCCTGCTTCGTCATCGAAAACGCATGCGCCTCGTCGATCCAGCCCAGCAGCTCGCCGTCCAGGTCCTGCGCCCGCTCCACGAGCACATGGTGCGTCCAGCGGCTGGGATACGCCTGCACGGACGCGGCGATGCGGGGGGACTTTTTCTGCGCCGGCAGGCCGAAGGAGACCATCAGGTATTCCTCCGGCCACTCCTTTTTGCGCCGGTACGGCAGCGAGACCATGGCGAAGATATACCGGCTGCGAAACGAGATCTGCGTTTTCCCGACGCTGACGGTCATCTCCGGATACCGCGCCCGGAGCCTGTCCTTCAGCGCCTCGTAGACCGGCAGAAAGCGCGGCAGACGGTCAAAAAACAGCAGCTCGTCCTCGGTCACGGCCGTCCCTCCCCTGCGCCCAGCTTTTCCGCGATCAGGTCGCGCGCGATCTCAAACGCGCGCACGCGCCGCTTCGCCAGCGTGATCTGGGATCCGTACCGCGCCGGCTGCGGCTTCGCCTCCAGCGTCAGAACGGTCGCCCGCAGCTTGTGCAGCGTCGAGTCGATCTGGCGCGCGGCTTCGGTCAGTTCTTCCGTCGTATGCTCCATGCGCGCGCCTCAGCCTTTCCGGATCGGGTGACGGATCACCGTCTTCCATTTGTCCGGCGCGACCCGGCGGGCGTCGGTCAGGTAGATCTCATGGTGCAGCCGGGTGTCGGAGAAATCATTTTCATACCCGTTTTCCGCAAGAAAAGCGTCCATGCGCGCCACGGAAGCGGGCTCGTCGTCGTAAGGGCCGAGGTGCAGCATCTGCACGCACAGCCCCTCGTCCACGCGCAGAAATTCCGCGGCGGAGCAGTCGAGCCCCTTCTTTTTCGCGGCGGTCTCCGCGGCCCAGGCAAAGTCCTCCCGCGTCACGAAATCCGGCAGGCGGATGACCGAGATCCAGCGGAACGCGTCCTTGTGCGAATAATCCACGCCGTCGACGCCCTCCTGCCGCCAGAAGCCCTCCAGCGGCGGCACCACGAAATCGAAATACCCGTCCATGTGCCGGTCGCCCAGCTTGCTCATCTTGACGGTATAGGCCACGGCATAGAGCACGCCCACGGCCGCCTTGTACGCGCCGCCCTCCTCGTTGGGGTCGCCCTGCCCGCGCACGGCGACGTAGTCCGCCGCCGGCACCGTCACGATCTGCGGCGCGTTCGCCGGCAGATAAAACTCCCTGTACTCCTTCTTGAAATCGAACGCCATATCGATCCGTCCTTTCAAAGCGCTTATTCCGCCTGCCGCCGGCTCTCCGCGATGAGGGAGAACAGCTCCGCGTCCGGCACGCTGTCGTCGAGGCAGGCGGTAAACCAGTGGGCCTTGTTCATGTGATAGGCTTTCAGAAAACGCGGGTCGGCGAGGTGCGCCTCCACGTCCGCCGGGAGCGCCTTGAGGTCGATGATCTCGGTATTCCCGCGGCCGCCGAGGCCGAGCCTGCTGCGGTCCACCGTCAGGATGACGGCGAACCACTTCCGGTTGTCGGGGCGGCGGAACGCGGCGTAGTCGGGGTATTTTTCCCACAGGAATTCCGGCTCGGCGGAAAACTCGGCCTTCATGTGCTGAAGCGTCCGCTTCGTCTGCGCGGCCTTCAGGATCTCCGTGTCGAAGCATTTGGCCGCGATGTCCGCAAGCGCCCGCTCGCAGGCGGCGCGCACGTCGCCCACGAAGCCTCCCTGCGCGCCGTCCACATGGACGAGCGCGTATTCCTCGCCGGCCGCCCGCTCCAGCACTTTGAAGCGGACGGCACCGTCCGGGGCGACCGTCGCCGTCATGTCGAAGGCGCCCCGCAGGATGGGGACGGTCCTCGAGACGTTTTCGCCGTCCGGCGCGAATCCGTGCGCCGCGAGCTTTTCGGCGTTCGGCGTCTTGTAGCGGAAGATCGGCTCAATGTCCATCATGCGCTGCTTTCCCTCCCTGTCTGCCGCTGTAGTCCCTCGCGCCCTTTTCGAGATATCTTCGCCTTTGTATGGTGGGATTGGCCGCGTTGATCCTTGAAAAACAGGGGCAGTCCGCGCCGTGGTCGTTGATGACGCCGCAGGCCTGGAGATGGGAGTAGACCGTGACGCTGCCGAGATATCGGAAGCCCCGCGCCCGCAGGTCCCCGCTTATTTTGTCCGAGAGACCGTTGCTGACCGGGATGACGCCCTTCTCGTGCCCGCGGTACAGAATGGTCCTGCCGCCGGAAAAGCCCCACAGGTAGTCGGAAAAGCTGCCGAATTCGGCGCGTATCTTCTGAAAGCACCGCGCGTTCCGGATGACCGCTTCGATCTTCCGGCGCGAGCGGATCATGCCGGGCGTTTCCATGATGCGCCGGATGTCGTCCTCGCCGTAGTCCGCGACCCGGTCGAAGTCGAAGCCGTCGAAGCAGGCGCGGAAGATCTCCCGCTTTTGCAGCATCATGTTCCAGTTGAGGCCGCACTGCATGGCCTCCATCATGAGGAACTCGAACTGCCTGCGGTCGCCGTGCACGGGCACGCCCCATTCCTCGTCGTGATACTTTGTCAGCGCCGCGTTGTCCGCGTCCCAGTCACAATACGACATCCGTCTCTCTCCTTTTCCGGCCGCGGCAGCCCGACCCGCATCGCCTCAAAAGGCCGGCCGCCCGTTTTGTCCGCGCACGGCATCTCCCGGGCGCCCGCACAGGGCGCTCTTGGCCGGAAGCCATGTGCGCGCACCTCCGTGAACGTTCCGCCTGCGGCCGCCGCCTCAGATCAGGATCCCGCCGCAGTGATCGAGCTCGTGCTGGATGATCTGGGCGGGAAAGCCGGCGAAGGTCGCGATCCGCGTCCGGAAATCCCGGTCCTGGTATTTCACCCGGACGAACCGCCAGCGCCTGGCCCTGCGGGTGCCGGCGAGGGACAAGCAGCCCTCCTGCGCCTCGTAGGGGCCGGACTTTTCGAGGATCTGCGGGTTGAACATCAGCATGTATTCCCCGCCGTTGTCGATCGCGATGATGCGCCGGGCGACGCCGATCATGTTCGCCGCCATGCCCACGCAGCCGTCGCTGTGCGCGGCGAGCGTCTCCAGCAGATCGTCCGCCGCGCCGATGTCCTCCGGCGTCGCCGCAGCGCAGGGCTGCGAAAGAAATATGACGTCCCGCACGATTTCACGGACCATGACAAGCCTCCGGAATCCTTTTCTTTATCATACCATGCTTTCCCGCCCGCGGACAGCATCTTTTCCCTTGCAAACGCCTGCGTTTCGCCCTATACTGGATCCATGACAAAGCCGCAGGCTTTCTCAAATTCATCACAGGGAGTACCGCTGTTTGAAGAACAACACCTCGGAGCGCGTCGGCTGACCGGGAGGTTTGCCGCGACCGCTCAAACCTCCCGAAATCGGCATTCAAAAAATTTCAGGAGGAACACCATGAAAGACGATCTTATCCTTCGCATCGAGACCCCGGCCGACTGCGCCGCCACGGAAAATCTGACGCGCGAGGCATTCTGGAATGTCTACCGCCCGGGCTGCACGGAGCATTATGTCCTGCACAGCTTCCGCGGCAAGGCGGACTTCGTTCCGGAGCTCAGCCTGGTCATGGAGCTGGGCGGAACGCTCATCGGCCACATCATGTACGTCCGGTCGCAGATCCGGTCCGACAGCGGGGCGGCCGTCCCCGTCATGACCTTCGGCCCCCTCAGCATCGCCCCGGCATACCAGCGGCAGGGGTACGGGACCATTTTACTGCGCGAATCCATGCGCAGGGCGGCGCTGCTCGGCGCGGGCGCTCTCGCCATCGAGGGCGCCATCGGCTTCTACGGCAAGTCCGGCTTCACCGTGGCCAGCGCCCGGGGCATCCATTATGCCGCCGAGCCACGGGACGCCGAGGTGCCGTATTTCCTGCTCTGCGAGCTGAAGCCCGGTTTCCTCGACGGCATCACCGGCACCTACCAGGACCCGGCGGGATACTTTGTGGACGAAGCGGAAGCGGAGCGCTTTGACGCGCAGTTTCCGCCGAAGGAAAAGCAAAGGCTGCCCGGCCAGCTGTGCTGACCCGCCGGCAGCTGATCCAGCCCGCATGCAAAGGCACGGGAGCGGAGTTCACTCCGCTCCCGTGCTTTTTGTCTGCCGCGGGATCCTGCGGCTTCGGCCCGCGCGGATGAACGCCGCGCGCATCCCGCCGCATTTTTGCCCCTATATCCCCTTTTGCGCTTTAAGCAGCTTCTCCCATTCGGAGACGATGGACCGGTCCTCGAAGTAATTCAGCTGCATCGCTTTTTGCACCCGGCGAAGGGTCGCATCGGTCACCGCTCTTCCTTTTGCCGTGCCGGCGGCGATAATGTCGTAGATGGAATCGATATCCGCTTCCCATCCGGCCCTGGCGGTGCGGATCGGGGCGAGAAGCTCTTCGAGGACCTGGATCAGAAATTTCTTGCAGGTCCCGTCGCCGAGGCCTCCCCTGCGGTAATGCTCCTTCATTTCCCCGAGATTCGCGTATTCGGGCAGATATTTTTTGAAATGCTCGTCGGTGCAGAACGCGTCCAGATAGGTGAACACTACGTTCCCCTCTGTATGTCCCGGATCGCCGATGCTCAGATGGGCGGGATCGGTGAACATCTTGCCGTTGATCTGTTGCCTGACCGTTTTCGCCGAATCGGAAAGATAAATGCAATTCCCCAGCGACTTGCTCATTTTTGCTTTTCCGTCCACGCCGGGCAAACGCCTCTGCGTTTCATTCTCGGGGATGATGGCCTTCGGCAGCACGAGCGTGTCGCCGTAGATCCTGTTGAACTTCTCGACGATTTCGCGCGTCTGCTCCAGCATAGGGAGCTGGTCTTCCCCGACCGGAACGATGTTTGCGGCGAACGCCGTTATATCGGCCGCCTGGGACACGGGATATGCGAAGAACCCCGCCGGCAGGCCTTCATCGGCGAACCCGCGCATCTGGATCTCCGCCTTCACGGTCGGATTGCGCGAGAGTCGGGCGGTCGTCACAAGATTCATATAGTAAAAGGTGAGCGCGTGCAGTGCCGGGAGCGAGGATTGGACGCAAAACGTCACCTTGTTCGGGTCAAGTCCCACGGAAAGATAATCCAGCACGACCTGGACGATGTTCTCTCTGATTTTGCGGGGGTTGTCGGCATTGTCCGTCAGCGCCTGGTCATCGGCGATCAATATATAGATGTCATCGAACTTTCCCGAGTTCTGCATCGCCACCCTGTGTTTCAGCGACCCGACGTAGTGCCCCAAATGCAGTCTTCCCGTCGGGCGGTCGCCGGTCAAAATGATCTGCTTTTCCGTTTCATCCATGTCTCTTTACCTGGTTTCACAAAGTTTGATTGATCTGTCTGCCCATGGGATTGCTCCGCCTCGCAAAAATTCAGTCTGTCTGCTTCCGTTTTTCGCCCGCCGGGCCGGGATTCGTCTGTTTCGCTTTTGACGCTTTCTTGTTCATCTTCAGTGCAATGCCCTTTTCTTCTGCCGCAGCTTCGAAGCACCTGACGGCAACCGAGGATCTTTCCCCGGCCGTCATCTCCGGGGAAATCCGTTCCTCTGTCTGCTGCACCGCGTTCTCGCTGTCCGACACATCGAGCAGGTTGACGGCGAGGCAGAAGAATGCTTTTCTGCGCCCGTCGTTGTAATTGTCAAGAAGGTATTCGAGTATCTGTGATTTCCGCTCGAGCTGCACATGGTATGCGGTCCATAAGATATTACTTTTTTTAAGTGTACAGCATATTTCCCGGTTTGTCGACCGCGTCGGGAGGTCGCTCGCTTGCCCGGCAAGATATTTCCCGGAATGCGCGGCAGCCCTGATCCGGGTGGAAATCCGGCGGAGTGCCGCCGTGCGCCGGGCAGTGCCGGCTCCGAGAAACAAACAAAGGCACCAAAGCGGAGTCGTCACTCCATTTTCGTGCCTTTCGTCTTTGTAGGCTTTTGAGTTTTCGGATTTGCGCGTCACCGGGTTCAGCGCGCCCAAGCGGTGCGCCCATTTAAATCGCGTTGCCGCTGCTTCTGTACGGTAATTAAATATTTGATACATTTATGGCATTGCTGTTCTAATTGGTTTGTGTCAATGTAGCTACAGGAGCAATAATTGCGTTATTAAATATATGATCACCGTCTATAATAACATCAGCACTGATTTCTTTTTCCGTTGAAACTGTCAAATCTGCTTGTGACAACGGCTCCAATGCTTCTATTACATCAACTGCAGGGAAATCTCTACGTGTTACTAATTCTTTAACCGCTTGTCTGTCAACTGGCATAGGTAAAGATACTTCTTTTGGCAACTGAGCATCAGCAGCAATAAATTGTTGAACTATTCCCCATGATGTATAGAACAACTCCATGAAAGAACCGTCATATGGTATAGGGCATACCACTAAATTTTTTCTATCATCAACATATACTTTATCAGATTTTCCTTGTGATGCAGGGACAATTCCAATTCTTAAACCTCTTGCCCCCTCAAGTTGAGTCGGATTAATTTTGAGTGTTGTGCCAAGCCAACGGTCACTATCTTTTGCACCGAAAAACAAGTCTGCTTTCCACAGGCCAGATATTGAGTAAGGCAGGGCATTTCGCGTCTCGGGACGGTTAAATGCAGCAGAAAGCATATTAAGATAGTTCTTCAGCTTCGGAGGCTGTGCCTGTGCTCCTGTTAATAGTCGAGACTCGGAGGTGAGAATATGACTCGCGGTATCAATAACTTGTACCTTACCGTTTTTTTCCAATCCAAACAAAATTGACTTATAATCATTTCCTTGCAATTTGCATCGTTTTGCAGCGTCCGACAATCTTTCTAAGACGATTGAATCATTTCTTCTTACAGCATCATGGATAGCCCATTCAAAACAAAATCCAATGTCACCAGCGCCTGGACGATATGCACGAGAAAGCATTTTGAGTTTTATGTTTTCAACTCCACCGAATTCCGCCATAACATCGGCTTTTATTCCTGTAAGCAAACTTGATAGTATTGGCCGAATAAGGGCGATACGTGCAAGAACTTCACTTTGAATTGGTGCATTCTGGTTTTCTGTCAGTAGTTTCATAACTTCTCCTCTTTATTATAAGATTTGCATGTTAGTAGAAATTGTTTCATTATCAAACTTCATAGTATTGCTATGCCACACATTTCCGCCATTTACTGCAAAAGCAAGTCTAGTACATTAAATCTCTTTTTCAGTATAATGCCAACTCTATCCATTTTCAACAGAGTGTCGAAACCTGCAGGCAAGCGCAGATCCCGCGCCGCAAGAATCAACGAAACAGGCCGTTCCGGGCGCCGCAAAAAGCCGTTCAGCCCACGTCCGAAATTTGAACTTTTCACAAAGAAAAATCCTCTGCAATCGACGATTCCAGAGGATTTTTGGTCCGAGTGACAGGATTCGAACCTGCGGCCTGATGGTCCCAAACCACCCGCGCTACCAACTGCGCTACACCCGGTTATTCACTTTTTGTTTTCTGAAAATTTCTCTGTCTGCGGTCATTCCCGTGGTCAAGGGCGCTCTCGCGGCGCGTTTCCGGCGGCGGTAGAAGCCCGCAAACGGCGGCGCCGCGGGGCTTCCCCGCATCGCCGCGGGACGCGGCCCGGATGCGGGCGCTGCGCTCCCGGGCACCCGCGCTGCCGGCTGCGCCGTCCCCGGATATCCGGTTTTTTTATTTTAGCACAAACGCACCGCAAAGCAAAGAGCACCGCCGCCGGGGCCGTTTCCGCCCGGCGGCGTTTTTGCGCCGATCCCCGATCGCCGAAAAAGCGGCGCGGCGTCAGTGCCGCTTCAGGTAGCCCCCCTCGAGGGAGCGCAGATCGTTGACGGAGATGACGGCTTCCGGGCATTTTTCAAAGATCAGTCTGCGCGCGGCCGGGATGCTGCGGCGCTTGAGCTGCACGAGCAGCACGCCGCGCTTCGCCGCCCCGACGCTGTGGCCTTCGAGGATGGTCACGCCGTAGCCCTGCTCGCGCAGCGCGCAGCCGAGCTGCTCCGCCCGCTGGTCGTCGAGCACCACCTGCATGGACGTGAGGCCGACCGCCAGCCATTCGTCGATGAGCGTTCCCACATAGACGCCGGCGGCGAAGCCGAGGCAATAGATCACGCCCTTCATCGGGTCGCTGTAGATGTCGTTGATGACGTTGCTCACGAGGATGAGCCAGATGGTGATGCTGATGAGACCGCACGCCGTCCCGAGCAGCTTCTTACCCTTGCCGACGAAGACGATCTTGAGCGTGTCGAAAGACACCTCGACCACCTTGCCCAGAAAAATGATGACGTAAACCCAGACGCCCGTGATTCCCCACATATATAATTTTACCTCAATTCAGCTTTCCGCCCGCGGCGATCCGCCGCGGACAAACAACGCAATTATAGCACGCCGCCGATGGCAGGTAAACCTGTATTTTTCGGGCCGGCGCGCGCAAAAAAGCAGGGGCGCTCTCGCGCCCCTGCGGTATGGCGGATCAGTCCTTGCCGTGCTTCGCGAAAGGCGACGTTTTCGCCGGAACGTCCGCGTCCTGCGCCGGCGGAACGGCCGGCCCCGCGGATGCGCCCGCCGCAGCGCGCGCCGCCTTCTTCGCCTTTGCCGTGCGGATGATCTTCCGCGCAAGCAGGAAAACGAGGAAGAAAACGACGAGATACGGGATCGCGTAAATGATCGCGATGACGGCGCCGCGCAGGAAGTTGACGATGGAGCGGCCCGAGCCCTTGAGGGCCTCGACGAGCTCCTCGCCGAAGGTCGTCGTATGAACGGTGATGGTCGTGACTTCCGACAGGTTGATGTAGACGGTGCAGTAGGACACGAGGTCGTCGTAGGTCTTGAGCGTCGCCGTGTAGCTCTCGATCTGATAGATGACGTCGGTCAGCTTGTCGCGGATGAGGATGATGTCGTCCACGGACTGCGCCTTGTCGAGCAGCTCGAGCAGCTGGGTCTTCTGCGCTTCGAGAGAATCAAGGCGCGCCTGCGTGTCGATATAGCTGGAGGTGATGTCCTCGCTCGTGTCGTCCTGCTGCGTGACGTTGCCGAAATCGGGGCCCTTCGACAGGAAATCCTGGTACTTGTCGGCGGGGATCTTGAGCGTCAGGCTCGCGCTGCGGGAATTGTAATACCCGTTCTGCGAGGTATAGCCGCCCGAAACGCTCTTGGAGGCGACATAACCGCCGGCCTCCTTGACCGCCGCGAGGATGGCGTTGTAGCTGTCCTCGAATTCTTTCGTCTCGATCGACATGTTCGTCGTGTAGACGATCTTTTGCCCGTAGGCGGCCTGCTTTGCGGCGTCGGCGGTCCCGCCGGCGGAAGCTGCGTTCTGCGGCGCGAGATCCTGCACCGACTCGGCCGCCGTGTTGACGTTGGCGCCGGCGTCGCTGTCGGCATAATAGGAAGAATCGTATGCCGCTTCGGTCTTTGCGGCGCTGCATGCGCACAGCATGGCGGCGATGAGCAGCAGGCTGAGGATCGCGATCAGTTTCTTGTTCATTGTTCCACTCCTCCCTTTGTACCGTTTGTGGCGTGAAGCGGGCGTTCTGTTGCATGGATCCGGCAACTGCAATCTTTCCGTAACGACTGTTTTGCTTATTTTACCGCAGAACGGGCGGCGAAGCAACAGCCGCCGGAAGGCGCGCATTTTCTATTGACATCGCCGCGCAAATAGGTTAAAATAATCAAGCGCCTTATGGGAAAACGCCGTTTTCGACCCCGTAAGCGGGGCTTTGCGGGCCGCGTGTCCGCCTTGCCGGCGCGCAAACTGCTGGTGTAGCTCAGCCGGTAGAGCAGCTGATTTGTAATCAGCAGGTCGGGGGTTCGAATCCGTCCACCAGCTCCACTGACGGCTCCCGCACAACTGCATATGGGAGAGTTCCCGAGTGGCCAAAGGGGACAGACTGTAAATCTGCTGGCAATGCCTTCGATGGTTCGAATCCATCCTCTCCCACCAAACAAAGACACTGTCGGTTTCCGCGCCTCAAGGGCCCGGACGCCGATGGTGTTTTTGCTTTTGCGCTTCATTTCGGGCGGGCCCGGCCGCCTTCCCTTTTACCCGCGGGCCGGGCGGGAATGGCGATACAAGCGGAAAAAGCGGCGCTGCCCGAACGCTCCCGCCGGATTTTACACGGCAGCAGGCGCCTGTGCGCGTCCGCATGTACCGCTCTCCCTTGTGGGCGCCTTCCCCGATACGTCGCCTGATCCTGCAGGGCCTGTCTGCTTTTGAGAATGAGCGGCCGGGCCCTGCATTTTTATTGCCCGGATTTTTTTGCTCCGGCTGCAAAACGGCCGCGCGGCGGCCCGCCATCCCCGGGATCCTTACTTTCCGGACAGCTCCGTGACAAGTTTCGCCGGGTCGATCGGCTTCGTGAGATAGCCCGTCATGCCCGCCTCCGCCGCCATCTTTTTGTTTTCTTCAAACGCGTCCGCGGATAGGGCGATGATCGGAATGCCCGGCGCGTCGGAACGCTTCAGGCTCCGGATCGCTTTTGCGGCGGCATATCCGTCCATCACCGGCATGCGCAGATCCATCAAAATGCTGTAGAAGAAGCCTTCCGGAGACGCGGCGAACAGGTCGACGCCTGCCTGCCCGTTCTCCGCCCGCGTCACCGCCACGCCCTGCTCCTGAAGAAGCAGGGTCGCGATTTCGGCATTCAGGTCATTGTCCTCGCAAAGAAGGATGTTCTTCCCCCGCAGAACAACGGTCTGCCCGTTCAGGGCGGCCTCGCCGCCGTCTTCCTCGATCCTGGAAATTGGCAGGTCAACTATAAATTTTGTCCCTTTGTTCACACGGCTTTCCACCGTGATCGTCCCGTTCATCAGGTCGACGATCCGCTTTACGATCGTAAGCCCGAGACCGGTCCCCGCTACGTTCCCCGCTTCCGCGCGGTGCTCCTGCGAAAACGGCTCATAGAGTTTTGTCAGGTACTCCTCGCGCATGCCGATGCCGTTATCCTCGACGACGAGCCTGCGGGTCATGCCGTTTCGCGGCGGATCGATGATCTCGACGGACATGGATACCGTGCCGCCCTCGGGCGTATATTTGATCGCGTTGGAAAGCAGATTCAGCATGATTTTCTGGAGCTTCAGCCGATCGCAGCAGATGACTTCATGCGGATACCGGGAGGCATCCGCGATGAGCCGGATGTGCTTCAATTCCGCGGCGGGCGTGACCGCCATCGCCACCGTCCTTGCCAGTTCGCCGCCCTTGATCGGCTCGAGGTTCAGCGTCATCTTTCCGCTTTCAATGCGGGAGAGCTCCAGCGTGTCCTCCACCAGGTCGGACAGCAGATTGCCCGATACCCGTATCTTTTTCAGATAGTCCAGCCGCTTTTCTTCGCTGTCCGCCCGGATCGCAAGATCGGTAAAGCCGACGATGCCGTTGAGCGGCGTGCGCAGATCATGGCTCATGCTCGAAAGGAAGGTGGACTTGGCTTCGTTGGCTGCGTCCGCCTCATATTTTGCCTTTTGAATTGCCATTTTCGCCAGACGCTGGCGTCTGCCGTTCAGCAGCAGGAAAACAAAAACGGTCCCTATGCCCAGCACAACAACAAGGGCAATGGCCGCCTGGAGAGGATGGAGATGGAAATAATCCCGGAAGCTTATGTCTTCCTGCGTGTTGATGGTGCTCTCTAACAACACATCCTGCGAATAGGTCATTTTCACGCTTTCCGCGCTCTTGCTCAGAACGGAAAGCAAAAGATAATTTTGTGCCGCGGGCACTCCAACCGAAAGATCTACCTGCACATCCGGCATCAGCGACATTTGCAGATCGCTGTGAATATTGTTTTGTATGTACTGCTGCGCAAAAGCGGTGTATACGGCAGCGCGGTCATAGTCTCCCAAAACGACTCCGTTGACCGCGTCGGCCGCCGTGTCCACGGAGACAAAGTTCCAATCGCCGTAGTGGCTTGAGCCGGACAGCTTCCCCAGCACCGGCCCGTATGGCACCGCGATTCGGCTGTCGTCCGACGAAGCGGCTCCGATTTTGGACACCTGTGAGATCGTCAGGCTGAGATACGGAACGGTGAGCTTATAGCCGTTGTTCTCCGCGAGAGAATAACACCAGCCCGTGTCCATGACAAAATCCACCTGCCCGGAGTCCACGAGCGCCTTATAGGCGGCCTTGTCCTTCGTTTCGACCACCTCGTAGGCGATCCCCGCGCGCCGCGCGATCTCCGCGAAGATCTCCGGGATGATCCCGCGGGCTTTTCCGTTCTCAAACCAGGAAAACGGCGCATTGTCCGGCTGCACGGCGGCCTTGAAGACCCGTCCGGCCTGCGCGGCGATATAGGAGCGCTCATCCGTGGAAAGCTGAAGGTTGCTTCCGTTGTCCGGCGCGTAATATTTGCTGTAAAGATCGGTCTGCCAGTTCGGCGAGTACAGGGCCAGCTGCCCGAGCGCGCTGTTGACGGCGTCGATCAGGCCGGTGTCGCCCTTTCGCATCATCATGTAAAACGGGGCCGGATCAAACTGCTCGATGATCCACTCGTTGTGCAGCGGCCGGAGGCTGCTGGTTACGCAGGCGTCGATAGCGCTGCCCTCCTGAAGGGCCGCCTCAAGCGCTGCGAGGCTGTCGTAGGGGACCTGCGTGTAAGAGAACCCCGCCTTTTGCGCAAAATCCGCAAATTTCTGCGCATGAGAATTACCGCGGATCACGCCGACGCGGATGCCGTCGTACGTGGAATAGTCCCCCGTCACGATGCGGGTGTTCCCCGACTTCACCGTCATCATCGTGGAGCTTGTGCTGATCGGCGTTTCCGAAAACGCAAATTTCTCCTCCCGCTCCGGCGTCTTCTGCACAGAGGTCAGCATGTCCAGACGGCCATCCAGGAGCATTTGCTCCATCTCGTCCCATGATGCCACATTGTCCACATAGGTATAGGAAAGATTTGCGTGCTGCGCAATCAGCTGCAGCAGCTCATATCCGTAGCCGCTTCTTTCCCCGGAGGCGTCAACCGCATAATAGCCCTCGAACGGGAAAAAGCCAACCCGCACAGATCTGTTTTCTGACCTATCTGCGGCGAAAGCAGGGATACAAAATAAAGGCGCAGACGTCAGAACGCAGGCGACTGCACAGCAAAAGGCGATTGCCCGTCCAATTACATTTTTTCTGGTTGGAATACACCCAGTCACATAGTCCACGCTCCTTCGGACGATAAATCTCGACATGCTCATCAATATCTTCACAGTATTTCTCTCCGGTTAAATAGCTTAGCAGTATCCTCATCACAGATCTGTTTGTGCCATCTTATGAACTTCAGGGCAAACAACCCGCAAATTTTCGTTCAGCTGCTCCATGAGCCTTAAGAACTCAGCTTGATCTTTCGCTGGTGCATCGGCTATGTGCCGAGCGATGCTCTCATCAGCCTTACTTCTCATTTCCTGATATAGCGCTATGCCTTTTTCTGTCAGATAAAGCCCCACAGAACCGTTCCGGCCGGGGTAACGCTTTCGCCGCACAAGGCCATTTGATACCAGTTTCTTGATGATACGGCTGAGATATCCTTTGTTTATGTCGATCATCTCCGTAAATTGAACAGCGCTGATACCGGGGTGTCGTCCGACTGCTTCCAAAATATAAGCCTCTGTAAAAGAGTATTCGCCGGATTCAAATTCCTTGCTGTAAATCGCGACCACATGGTAAAAGGTCCGTATCACATTTTTTACCGACTCATAGTCCATTTTCCTGCCTCGATGATCAAACGGAATTATGCAACTACATAGTACCTCTTTGAGTTGCCAAAAGCAACATATCTGTGCGGCGGCCTGCCGTCTGTTCCCGCGGCGGCCGAAAGCAGAGAAAAGGCCCGGATGGCCTTCCGCGTTCCCTCCCCCGCATCGCGCCCTCGCGCCCCGCACCGGCGGCAAGACGGTCAGCCTGTCTTTTCGCCGTCCCCGGCTTTTTCATGTCCCCGCGGGGCGGCGGTCGTTTGCCCCGCTCCCCGTTCTGTGCTACACTGTAAGCCTGCGGTCCCGCGGGGACGTCCCGCACGTCCGGGCCCCGCGGCGGCCGCTCCATTCTGATTCGGAGGCTTGAAATGAAACGATCCCTTTTCGCCCTGCTGGTCATCACCTGCCTGCTGCTGAGCGGCTGCGCCGCGGCAGCTTCCGATACGGGCTCCCCGGCGACCGATCCCGCGGCCGCCGATGCCGCGGCCGATGAAACGGCATTTTTCGAACAGACGAAGACCTATATCCTGTCCGGGCAGAAGGACCTGCCGGCCGCACAGCAGCTGCTCTGGAACCCGTCCTTCCTCGACGCCCTGGACTTTGCGCCGCTCTACGCCGACTATACGGCCGCCGGCGGCGCGCGGGAGGACGCCGCGGCCTTCGCCGCCTATCTGACGCAGAACGCCCCCGTGCCCGACAACTGGAAGGCGCTTTTCGAGGCCGACCTCAGGAAGACCTACGATGTGGCGCCGGAAAAATATGAGGACCTCGGCGGCGGATCGTATCAGGTGTACGTCGAGATCGACGGCGCCGTCGTCCCCTATGTGACGGTCAATGCCCGCACCGGCTGGTATCAGAGCTGAACGCGCGGCCCCGCGGGCCGGCCGCCGCGCCGAAAGATCCGTGTGCAGACCTCGCTTCGCTTTTTGAAAAAGCCGGCGCCTTCGGGCGCCGGCTTTCGTTTTATCCGCAAACAAAGAGAGGCGCCGCGGCGCCTCTCTTTTGCGGGAGCCCTCGTCACTGTGACACCTCGACCCAGCCGCCGGGCGGCAGCGTCCAGCGGCCGATGGCGTTGGGCGCGACGTAATACTTCCCGCCGTAACTGCACAGATCGCCCGCCGCCGGCGCGCTCTTCCACGCGCCGCCCGCGATGTCCGCCGCGGACCAGATCTTCGTGCCGGAAGAAAGCCGTTCGAAATCCGATGGATATTTCGCCGCAAGGGCCGCGAGCGTGAGGGAATCGTCCCCCTGCCTGCCGACCCAGTGGGACCAGTTGCAGCAGAGATAGGTGCCCGTGTCGTCGCTGAGGATGCTGCCGCTCGCGATGTTCCAGCCGCCCGTCAGGATCTGCTGCTTGACGTCCGTCCAGTCGCCCGTCGGCAGCAGCGTGTATGCCGTCCCCGCGCTGTCCGTCACGGTCACGCCCGCGGCGCTGCCGCCGTCCGCGGCGTCGGTGAAATTGTAGACCTGCTCGTGCAGCGCGCAACTGTCGGGGTCGGCGCAGTACGTCACGCGCAGACCGTCCTTTTCATACGTCAGGTGCAGTACCTGCGCCGACACGGCGTCGACGCCGATGCCGCTGACGCCGCCGTCCACGCCCGCGAGCGCCAGCACGTCCGCCGGCGCGGGGGTGCAGTCGTCCGCGCCGTCCGCATACGCTTCGGCCGCGAGCGTCTGCGCGGCGCTCACGCACGTCCGGCAGCCGACGATGATCGTCTTCTGCTTTGCCCGGTCGATGTAACCCGTCATGGACGGGATGAAGATGCCCGCGAGGATCGCGAGGACGACCAGGGTGACGATGACTTCGACCAGCGTGAAGCCGCCGCTGCCTTTGCGGCGCCGCCGCGTTTCCTCTTTTTTTGTGCGATCCCCCACTGCAAGCCCTCCCTCCCCGCGATGTTACCTGTGTGTTATATTATACTACTATTATTTTGTAACCGAAAGGGCTGCGCCGCAAAAAAAGTGCGGTTTCTGCAAAATATGCGCGTTTTTTTACTTGATTTGCTGCATTTCTGCGCTAAACTGAAGAAGAGAGGAGGCGATGACGCATGCCGGGCCGATACAATGCGCAGTTTGAAATGTGTGCACTGGTCTTCCTCATCGTGATCGCGCTGCACTTTTTCATGCGCCCGCGCTATCCGAACAGGCTCAACCGCTTCTTCAGCTTTTTTATCCTCATCGGCTTCGTCGACATCGCGGCCGATGTGTTCTCCGCCTACGTCATCGCCAATGCGGCCGGGCTGCCGCTGTGGATCGACTGGACGGTCAACATGGTGCTGTTCTACTGTCAGATCACGCTCGCGCCGCTGCTGTTCCTCTATGTCAGCTGCATGGCCGGCACGCTGCGGCAGGAAAACAGGCGCTGGCACATCCTCGCGATGCTGCCCTTTGCGGTGACCTTCGTGCTGCTGTCGCTCAATCCGGCGCTGCACACCGTCTTCTATTTCGACGAAAACTTCAGCTATCGGCACGGTCCGCTGTTTCTGTCCCTCTACGCCGGCACCGTGTTTTACCTCGCGCTGTCGTGCGCGGTCATTCTGCAGCACAAGAAGCGCCTGCGCCTCGTGGAATACACGACGCTGCTCGCGTTTATCCTCGCCAACGTCACCGCCATCCTGCTGCAGTATCTCTTCCCCGCGTATCTCATCACGGGCGTGGCGCTGTCGATCTCCATTATGATGATGTATCTGACGCTGCAGAACCCCGACGAGATGCTCGATCCGCTGACCGACGTCTTCAACCGCACGGCCTTCCTGCTGTACATCGACTCGCTCCTCAAGGAGGAGCGCCGCTTCCAGATCGCGGTCTTCGATCTCGACGACATGAGCGCCGTGAACAGCGTGTTCGGCATCGCCGTCGGCGACGACGCGCTGCACGAGGTCGCGGCCTATCTCCAGCGCATCACCCGCGGCAGCCGTCTGTTCCGCATCATCGGCGACAGCTTTGCCGTCGTGACGACGACCGAGCGGGCCTGCACCCGCATCGTGTCGACCGCGTCGGAGCGCTTCCGCGAGCGCTGGGACATCGGCGCTTTCACGATGAACCTCTCCGTGTGCATCGGCTATTCCTGCGAGGTATGGCGGTGCAGCAACACGGACGAGGTCGTCACGCTCGCGGGCGAGGTGCTCGGCGACGCGAAAAAGAGCGGGCGCGGCAGCATCGCGTCGTCCGGCGAAAGCGCCGTGCTGCGCGTCCGGCGGCAGGCGCACGTCGAGGAGCTGCTGCGCCGGGCGATCGACGGCGACACCGTCGAGGTCTGGCTGCAGCCCATCGTGCGCCTCGACGCCGGCAGGCCCGCGGCGGCCGAGGCGCTCGCGCGCATCCGCGACGAAAACGGCAGCATCGTCATGCCCGGCGAATTCATCCCCATCGCCGAGCGCACGGGGCTCATCGTCCCGCTGGGCACCCAGGTCTTCGACAAGGCCTGCCGCTTCCTGCGCGACAGCGGGCTCAACGACGACGCGGAATTTGAAAAGGTCTGCATCAACCTGTCCGTCGTCGAGTGCATCGACGAGCTGCTGACGTGCAAGATCTACGACATCGTCGGGAAATACGGCATTCGGCCCTCCAAGCTCTGCTTTGAGATCACCGAGACGACGGCCACGCTGTCGGAGACGCTGCCCGCGCGCATGAAGGCGCTGTGCGCCGAGGGCTACGGCTTCGCGCTCGACGATTTCGGCACCGGCTACGCCAATTACGATTCCATCATGCGCCTGCCCTTCCGCGTCGTGAAGATGGACAAATCGCTGTTCGATATCAGCCTCGTCGACAAAAAGAGCGAAACGGTCTTTTTCCACACCATTGAGATGGTGCGCGCGCTCGGGCTCAACGTCGTCGTCGAGGGCGTCGAGACGGCGCAGCAGGCCGCGCTGCTCACGCAGCACGGCGTGTCCTATGCGCAGGGCTACTATTTCGCGCGGCCGCTGTCGGGGCCGGATTTCCTTGCGCTTTACAAAAGCGAAGGGCAGCCCGGCTGACCCGCGCACAGCATCGCGCCGCGTCCGGATCCCGGCTTGAAAACGCAGACCGCCGCGGGGGCTTCGATCCCTCGCGGCGGTTTTTTGTCCGTTCGCCCGCCTGCGTCCTGCGCTGGCGGACTTCTCCGTTTTAAAAGCGCCGCCCGGACGGACGGCGCTCTTTTTGTCGGCCGCGCTCAGCGGCGGGGCAGCTTGTCCTCGACGCTCCTGCGGAGCTTGTTCGCGTTCTCCCGCAAATGCGCCGCCTCGGCCCGCAGCCGGTCGGCGTAAGCGCTCAGCTGCTCGCTCAGCGGCAGCGAGGAGTGCATGGACAGGAAGAACAGCGCCTTCTCGAGGCGTTTCTCGTTTCCCTCGCGGATGTGCGCGCGCAGCTCCTCGAGCCGCACGACGAGGTCGTTGTCCCGCGCGAAGGCGCGGATGCGCACGAGGATATTCGACGAGTAGGCGAGGTCGATCGCGAAGACGCCGAAAAAGAAGCCGACGACGAAGGAAAAGGCGAGATTGCCGGACAGCCATTCGAGCGCGCTGAGGATGTGCGGGTGGATGAAAAAGTAGTACACGGCGCTGAGCACCGCCCAGTACAGGGAGAATTTCGGGCAGATGACGCCGCACAGATTTCCCCAGTTCCCCGAGTAATCCCACAGCCGGACCTTCATCACCCGCAGGCACAGCATGCCCGTGGCGAACTCCAGCGCCGTGACGCACAGCGCCATGAGCGCAAAGAGCACGAGCTTTTCGAGCACCGGGTCGGCAATGGTCAGATCCCGCTCGCAGCCCGCGAGCGCATAGAGGATGCACAGCCCGAAGCCGTACAGCGGCACATAGGGCCCGACGAGGAAGCCGGGGTTGATCCACTTGCGCTCGGGGTTCAACGACGAGAAAAAGCGCCGGTAGAAGACCTCGAGCACCCAGCCGAACACGCTGCCGATAAAAAACAGAAAAGAGAGAATCAGAAAAATATTCACACTTCGCCTCGAGATATTTCTTCGGTCCGCGCATGCGCGCCGGAACGGGTCAGATCGTTGATCCAGTGCATGCGCAGCACCCGCACGAGGCCGACGATCGACTTCATCGGCATGTCGGCCTTGATGAGCAGGATGACGAGCACCGGCGACAGCTTCCATCGGAACGCCGCGAGCAGCCCGAGCGGGATGGCGATCATCCACATCGTGACGATATCGGTCCAGAAGCCCGTCTTGGCGTCGCCGCCCGCGCGCAGGATCCCCACGAGGCCGATGATCTCCCACGCGTTGAAGAAGGTCACCGCCGCCATGATGGGCAGCAGCTGCCGCGCGTAGGCGCGCGTCTCCTCGGTGATGCTGAACAGGCCGATAAAGGGGTTCCCGAGCAGCAGCACGAGCAGCATCCCCCCGAGGCCGAGACCGGTCGCGACGAGCATGAGCGAGCGCGCCTGCCGCTTCGTTCCCTCGATGTCGCCCGCGCCGATGGCGTTGCCCACGAGGATCTGCGACGCGCCGGAGTAGCCCGTCAGCACGCCGGACATCATCTGGTTGAGCGTATAGACGATGTTGTAGGCGGCCACGGCGCCGGTGCTGATCTGCCCCATGACGATCTGCGACGCCGACGTGCCGAAGCTCCAGATGAGCTCATGGCCGAGGATGGGCTTTGCGACGGCGACGTAGTCGCGGAACAGCGCGCCGTCGAACCGCGCGAGATCCCGCAGGTGCAGCGCCGGCTCGCTGCTCTTCGAAAACAGGCACAGCAGCAGGAACAGGAACTCGATCACGCGCGAAACGAGCGTGCCGACGGCCGGCCCCAGCGCGCCGAGCGCCGGCATCCCCGCCCTGCCGAAGATGAACAGATAATTGAGCAGGATGTTCACCGAGTAACACACGAGGTTGCCCCAGAACACGAGCCGCACGCGGCCGACCGCCCGGACGTAGCTGTAGATCTCGTCCGAAATGCAGAACGGGATCATCGTCGCGGCCGTGATGAGCAGATACTTGCGGCCGATGGCGAGCACCGCGGCGTCGCTCGTCATGATGCGCATGACGGCCGACGGGAACAGCGCCACGATCAGCGTGCAGCCCGCGCCGAAGATCACCGCGATGCGGAAACAGATCCCGAGCAGCGTCTTCGTCGTTTCGCCGTCGCGCTTGCCCCAGTACTGCGCGACGAGCACGCCCACGGGCGACACGAGCCCGTAGGCGATGATGGTGAAAATATAATAGAGCTGCGACGCCTGCGACACGGCCGCCATCTCGGTCTCGCCGAAGCGGCCCATCATGAGCGTGTTGAGCGCGTTGACGCCCACCATCAGCAGCTGCTGGATGACGAGCGGGAACGCGAGCGACCACGCCCGCCGGTAAAAGGCCCTGTCCCGGCACAGCAGCGGCTCCCTCGCCGTTTCAGCTTCTGTCATAGCAATCCAGCAGGTACTTTCTGAATTTTTCGACGTCGATGCCCAGCGCGACGTCGGCGTTGGCCGGACGGCCCAGCCGCCCGCGCAGATCCGCAAAGGTGTGGCCCCAGGTGTATTCGCCGGCGCATTCGACGTCGACGTAGAGCTTTTCGGTGCGCAGGCACTCGGGGCAGAACGCGGCGGCGAACGCCAGCGCGTCGTGCATGACGGCGTCCTCGTGGCCCTCGTCGCGGCGGCGGAACATGAACTCAAGCAGCTCGGCGGCGAGGTTCGACGCCTTCGTGTTGTGCGCGCGCAGATGCCGCGCGTCCTCCTCGAGCATCACCGCCTTGAGCGTGACGTCGAGGCCGACCATCGTCAGCGGGATGCCGCTCTTGAAGACGACGCGCCCCGCCTCGGCGTCCGCCCAGATGTTGAACTCGGCCGTCGTGCTGACGTTACCGCCGTAAACGGCGCCGCCCATGATCCAGAGGTGCTTGATGAGGACCTTGAGCTCGGGATACTCGAGCAGCGCGAGCGCGATGTTCGTCAGCGGCCCGATGGCGAGGATCTCGAGGTTGCCCGCGCATTCCTTCGCCTTTTCGTAGATGAGCTGCGTCGCGCGCAGCTCGCTGAAGGCCTTTTGGGATTCCGGGATGACGACGGGCCCGAGGCCCTTTTTGCCGTGGGTCGACTCGTCCTGTCCGTGATAATTGTAGCGCAGCCGCATGCCCTCGGCCGCGCCGACCGCCACGGGGATGTCGAAGCCGAGATAATCGATCAGGTTGAGCGTGTTGCGCGAGGTATATTCGACCTCGACGTTGCCGTCGACCGTCGTACAGGCGACGACCTCGGCGCGCGGTTCGTACAGCGCCTCCATGATGGCGATGGCGTCGTCGGTGCCGGTGTCGCAGTCGATGAGAAATTTTCTTTTTTCCATCTTTGTCTGCCTTTCTGTGTGCTGTATTTTGTCCGCCGCACAAAAGAACGCGCCGTGTGCTGCGAAGAAAAAGCGGATATGCTATACTGGATAAAAACGCGGGAGGTGTCCCTCAATGGATTACTGTGTCTACATCGGCGACGTCGCGCTCGACGAATATTACCGGGCGGCCGCATGGCCGCGGCAGGGCGACAAGGTCCTGGTCGACGCGCTGCCCGCCGTCCCCGGCGGCATGATCGCCAACGCCGCGTGCGTGTGCGCGTCGTTCGGCATGAAGACCTGCTTCGCGGGCATCCTCAACCGCGGCGCCGTCTCGCGCTTTCTGCTGGACGACCTCGGGAAGCGGGGCGTCGACACCTCGCTGACCGTCTTCGACGACACGCTCGCCGACTCGAAGGTGATGATCTTCATGACGGGCAGCGATCACACGATGCTCATCCCGCGCATCGCCCCGCAGCACATGGGCATCGACGCGGGCGCGCTCGAGACGCTGCAGAAGGCGAGATACGTCTATACGACGCCCGGCGATATGGCGCTGCTGCGCTGCGGGCAGCTCAGCGGCTTCGCGCTGGCCGACGCCGTGCGCGCGAAGGGGGCGCGGCTCGTCTTCGACGCCGACGTCGACTATGTGCGCGACGGCGACGAGGAGCGCTACCGCCACCTCGACATCTGTTTCTTCAACGAGCAGGGCTTTGCGAGCGTCTGCGCGGGCCGCTCCCGCGCCGAGACGGCGCAGCGCCTTCTGTCGCTCGGCCTCGAGTTCGCCGTCGTCACGCTGGGCGCGGCGGGCTGCGAGATCTACGGGCGCGGCGGCATGCAGGCCGTCCCCGCAAAGCGGATCGAGGCCGTCGACGTGACGGGGGCGGGCGACACCTTTTGCTCCTCGTTCATGTTCGCGCTCACGCGCGGCGACACGCCCCGCGAAGCCGCCGAATTCGCGACGGCCGCCGCCGCCGTGTGCGTGTCGCATCTCGGCGCGCGCAGCGGCGCGGCGGGCATCGCCGCCGTCGAGGCCATGCGGCGCTCATAGGCAGCGCAGCGCGTCCCCCTCGAAGTAGTAAATATTTTCGCGTTTGAAGCCGCGGTCGCCGCCCTCGCGGGCGATGTGCGGTTCGAAGGTAAAGGGCCGTGCGAGCTCGGCGAACGTCGAGCGCACGCCCTTTTCTATATAGATGCGATCCTGCTCGAGCACCTCGACCGTGTGTCCGAGATTCTTTTTGTAGTCGAGGTTGACGAACCCGATGCGCTCGATCTCCTCGTTGAGCTTATAGTAGATCTCCTCGAAGGTGGAATCCGGCCGCGCGGTGCGCATGAGCATCTCGTGCAGATGCAGCTCTGCGTCGAGCCCCTGCCGGAAGGCGGGCGTCGACGGCTGATCCTCGGGGGCCGCGGCGCCGTTTTCGATGAAGATGGTGCGCGCATAATCGCCCCAGTAGCCGCCGATGGTCGGCGCGAGGTCGAGCGTGACGACGTCGTTGTCGCCGAGGATGTTCGTCTCGCTCGCGTAATAGTTGAGCCCGGACGTCGACACCCGCGAGCGCGGGCCGAGCAGCACGAGCGCGCCGACGCCGTGATACCACCAGCTGTCGGAGCCGCGGCGCACGAGCCCCTCGAGCGCGAGCGTCTCGATCTCCTTTTCGCTCATGCCGGGCCGCACGAGCGCGTGCAGCTCATGGATCGTGTCGCGCGCCGCATTCTGCGCGGCGCGGTTTTTTTCAATGGACCGCTCGAGGACCGCAGTTCCCATGGGATGTTCCTTTCTCTATGCCCGCCGCAGCGGGTCAGCAATGGCGTTTGATGTAATCGAGATAGACGCGCGCAAAGGCCGCCACGGCCGCCGCGCTGCCGCGCTCGTTCGCCGTGTGGCACTGCGCGTCGTCGCCCGGGCCGAAGATGACGAACGGCACGGGATATTTCGGCAGGATCAGCGACGCGTCGGTGTAATAGTGGATGCCCTTGTCGCGCGCGGGCAGATCCGCCTGCCGCGCGAGCGCGCGCACGCGCCCGACAAAGGAATCGTCCGCCGGCGTCTCGAGCGGGGGACGGTCGTTGAGCACCTCGACGCCGATGCCCGCCGCCCCGGCGGCCTGCCGGATCCCGGCGAGCAGGGACTCGTTTTTGAGCGACGGCAGCGTCCGGATATCGAGCGTCGCTTCTGCGTGCGCGGGCACGATGTTGGTCATGACGCCCGCCTGGAAGCCCGTGAGGCTCGCCGTGCTCCCGCCGAGCAGGGCGTGCCGGCCGCTGTCCAGCGCCGCGCGCACGGTGCCGAGAAAGCGCATGAGCTTTTCCGCCGCGTTGTCGCCGAGCTCGGGGCGCGAGGCGTGGCACGAGCGCCCCTCGGCGGTCAGCCGCAGCCACAGCGCGCCCTTTTCGCACAGGCCGATATCCCCCGCCGACGGCTCGCACACGAAGATCTCCGTCACGCCGCCGAGCGCGCCGCTGTCCGCGGCTGCGCGCGCGCCGAGTCCGCCGCTCTCTTCATCCGCCGTAAAGCAGAAGACGAGCCTTCGCGCGAGAGGCGCCGCGCCGAGACGGTCGAGCGTCAGCAGCATGGCCGCGACGCCGCCCTTCATATCCGCCGCGCCGCGGCCGTAGACGGTGTCGCCGTCGAACCGCGCCGTGAAGGGATCGCTGTCCCACGCCGCGGCCGGTCCGCTCGCGACCGTGTCGAGATGGCCGAAGAACGCCGTCGCCGGCGCGCCCGCGGGGCCCGCTTCGACGAGCAGCGACGCGCGGCCGCCGCCGTGTTCGAGCCGCCGCAGCCGCAATTCGGATCCCGCGTATCTTTTTTCGATAAATTCGCACAGCGCCGCTTCGTTCCCCGCGGGCTGCGCGGTGTTGACGCCGATCAGCTGCGCGAGCAGTCCCGCGCATTCGGCCGCCGTGATCTCTCTGTCCATTTTCATCCCCGATACAGCGTGAGGTCGCCCACGCCGGTGTTGGCGTAAAAGCCCTGTTTCGCCGCGAAGCGACCCGCGCCGAAGCCGCTGCGCACCGCGCCGCCGTCAAAGCTGACGGGACGGCCGTTGACGACGGTGCAGACCGCGCGGCCCGACAGCGGATCGGCGACCGTGATGTTCGCGAGCGCGCCCGCGCCGAGATGGCCGAGCTTCTGCGCAAAAAACGGATTGCCGGTGCGCCGCGAAAGAAAGGCCGCGGGCTCGCTCGTCATCGTCGCGGCGGCGTCGGCAAGCGGCAGCACGCCCTCGCGCGCGAGGAAAAAGACGGCGGGCAGATCGTCCGCCGAGTCGCCGAAGCCCTTCATGACGGCGCCGCTCTGCCCGTCGGACACGAGCAGGCGCACCTTCCGGTCGGCGAGCGCGCGCAGCGCGAGCTCCCGGGCGCGGGGATCCATCTTGAGCCCTTCCGCGCGGCCGCGGTTCGGCAGCAGCATCGAGCTGACGAACTCCGCCGTGATGTTCTCGCCGTCCACGAGCGACAGCACATCGCGCATGCCCGCAAGGCCGTCCGCGTGGGTGCCGCAGCCCGCCGCCGTCGCGTGGCCGAGATGCAGCGGCCGTCCCTTCGACAGCGCCGCCATGCGCTGCGCGTGCAGCGGATCCTGCGTGTGCGACATGAAAACCACACCCGCGCGGCTGGTGACGTCGAACAGCCGTTCGATCGTCTCATCCGGCAGGATAAAATGCCCCATGTGATCCTTGATGCCGATGATGCGGCGGGCGCTCGCGTTGGTGATGGCGTTGCGGGACAGCTTTTGTCCGGCCGTCCCGTCGTCGAGCTCCCCGCGCAGCAGCGCGACGAGCTCATCCGCGCCGAGGCACGTCGCCGTCGCGGCCGCCGCGCCCACAAAGACGCCGACGTTGAGCGGCACGCCGCGGTCGACCTCCGCGCCCAGCAGCGCGGGGGCCATGAAGGTGTTGCCCGCGCCGGGCGAAAAAGCGGTCGTCACGCCGTCGTTCGCCGCCTTGAAAAGCGGGCTCGTGTAGATGTCGAACAGGTCGCCGAGGTGCAGGTGCAGGTCGATGAGGCCCGGCAGCACGACATAGCCCGCGCAGTCGATGACGCGCGCGCCGTCCGGCGCGGACAGCCCCGCGCCGACGCGCACGACCGCGTCGCCCTCGACGGCCACGTCGAATATCCCGTCGACGCCGTTTTTCGGGTCGACGACGCGGCCGCCCGCCAGAAGCAGCCGGCCGCCTGCCGCGGGACACCGCCCGCGCTGATCTTCCTTTTCCGTGATCGCGCCGCAGCCCGCGACGCCCTTTTCATACAACATCCGACGCCTCCGTCAGCGCAGCTTCCTGACTTCGTCCATGAATTCGCGGACATGGGCGGCGCACACGTCGCCGGTGTCCCTGCGGGTATCCTTGAAAGTGCTGCCGACGATGGCGGCGTCGCCGAGCGCCAGCTTGACCGCGACGGTCTCGGGCGTCATGCCGGCCGCCACCACGAGCGGGAAATCGCCGGCGATGGCGCGGAATTCGCGGATCTTGCTGTCGGCGGTGTCCATGCCGGTGCCCTCGCCCGTCACGGCGACGGCGTCGCACCGCTGCATGCCCAGCCGCAGATCCTCCTCGAGGCTGCGCCCGGACAAATATTTCTGATACTTGAACCGCACGCCGCCGATGACGGCGACCGTGCCGCGCGCGCGCCACTCCCCGATCATGGCAGCATACGCGGGATCGTCGGCGGGCGCGAGATGCCCGCAGACGGAGTCGACCTGCATGAACGGCGCGCCGTAGGTCTCGGCGAGCTGATAGCTGCGCGCGAACTGGTCGAGCACGTTGACGCCGAGGATGTACCCCGGCCGCTCGCGCCGCAGCAGCGCGAGCGCCGCCTCGACGTCGCCCGCGTCGCCGACATAGTCCTCGACGATCATGCCGTCGACGCCGTTCTCGGCGTAGATGTCCGCCTCGCGCAGCGTGCGCTCCATGCGCTCGGCGCGGGTGTCTCCCTTGAGATGGAGCATGCCGAGGATCGGCTTCTTTTCCTGAAAGATCTCGAGAAACATCAGTTCTCCTCCTGCATGAGCTCGGCGAAGCGGCGCTCGATCCTGTCGAGCAGCTCGCCGCGCAGCTCCTTGGTGTACAGCGGGTACGGGCCGGTCTGCGCCGCGTTGAGCCCGGCGGCGTAATTGGCGTACAGCACCGTTTTGAGCGGATGAAAGCCCTCGCAGAAGCCGTACATCGCCGCGCCCGTCGAGCAGTTTCCGCAGCCCGTGGAATCGACGCTCTCGTCGGCGCCGACCGAGCCGGCGAACCACGCCCTGCCGTCGGCGATCATGTACGCGCCCTTCGGGCCGACGCGGAAAAAGCAGGGAACGCCGAAGCGCAGGATCGCGTCGACCGATTCCGCCTCGTCCGCCGTGCCGAACAGGTCCTTCGACTCGGGCAGGTTGATCGAAAAAATGTCGCTGTGCTCCCGGATGGCGGACAGCAGACGCGTGCGCAGGCCCGGGTCGGCGGTGTCGCTCGTGTCGAGCTCCCACATGATCTTCGCGTTCGGCGCCTTTTCCCGGATGGCCGGGATCCCCTGCCAGATCGGCTCCGTGACGCCCGATTCGATGTAGATGCCCTTCGTGTCGGCGCCCGCGCGCTTTGCGACATATTCGGGGAGGATGGCCCACGCGCCGCCGCAGGCGGCGTCGAAGTCCGGGCCGTACTTGGAATATTCGATCCAGCGGCCGTCGGGAGAATACTCGAGATAGTTATAGCGCGTGCGCGGCAGCACCTTTTCGACGCCGTCGAACGACAGGCCGTTCGCGCGGTAGTAATCGCCGTAGACGTCCTCGAAATCCGGCCCTGCGGTCGTCACGAGCAGCACGTCGTCGCAGTAGGGCTTGACGCCGTTGAGCGCGTAGAGCGCGCCGCCGAGAAAGCCGTCGGCGCGGGAGCCGTCGGCGTACAGGATGTCGTTCGTGATGGTCGCGCCCGTGACAAGATATTTCATGGCGCGGGCCTCACAGCTTTTCGACGAGCTCGTCGCAGAACAGGATCTTGCCGCTGACCCCGAGCTTTTTCGCGAGCTCGCCGATCTGCGGCTTTTTGATGCGCGCGTCGGCGACGACGTCCTCGTTCCAGAAGACGTCGCGGGCCGTCCCGTCGGCGATGATGTTCTTGTGCGCCATCGCGACGATGCGCTTGAAATTCGCGACGGCGAAGTCCATGTCGTGGGTGATGGTGATGACCGTCACGCCGTCGGCCTCAAGGCCGTCGATCATCGACGCCAGCGTCTCGGTGCCGTGCTTGTCCTGGCCCGCCGTCGGCTCGTCGAGGATGATGTACTTCGGCTTCGACGCGATGACCGCGGCGATGGCGACGAATTTGCGGATGGGGTACGGGATGTCGAGCGGATTCATCTCGAGGTATTTCCCGATATCCGTCAGCTCGACCGCCCGGTCGACGCGCGCCTTGATCTCCTGCTCGGAGAGCTTGAAATAGCGCGGCATATACTCGATCTCCGCGATGACGGAGCTGTTGAAGATCTGGTCGTCGGGGTTCTGGAAGACATAGCCGACCATGCTCGCGATGGCGGCGGTCGTCTTGTCCTTCGTATTGACGCCGTCGATGACGACGTCGCCCTGCGTCGGCTTGTTGAGGCCGTTCATCATCTTGACGCAGGTCGTCTTGCCGGCGCCGTTCTGGCCGACGATGGCGACGCGCTCGCCCTCTTTGATCGTGATGTTGATGTTTTCGAGCGCCTGGAAACCGTTCGGGTAGCTGAAGCCCGCGTTTTTGATCTCGATCGCCATTCTTTAGCGCCTCCTGTTCCCGACGAGCGCGGCGGCTTCGTCGATCGTGATGGGGATGCCGCCGAGCGGCTTGCCCGCCTCTTCCATTTTGTGGCCGAAGATCGCGGCCGCGGGGATCATCGCGCCCTTGTCGAGCGTCGACAGGTCGCTCAGGACGTCCTTTGCGCTGCCGCTCGCGGCGATGGAGCCGTGCTGCATGACGAGGATCTCCTCGCAGTATTCGGCGATGAGGTCGATCTTGTGCTCGACGAGGATGATCGTCTTGCCGCTGTTCTTCAGGGTGTGGATGATCTCGAAGACGTCCGCCGTCCCCTCGGGGTCGAGCTGCGACGTCGGCTCGTCGATGACGAGCGTGTCGGGGTCCATGACGATGATGGACGCGAAGGCGACGCGCTGGCGCTGGCCGCCGGAGAGCTCGTTCGGGTTGTTTTTGATGAGGTCCTCGATCTTGAGCAGCCTGCAGACGTCCGCCACGCGGTCGATGATCTCGTCCTTCGGCACGCCGAGATTCTCGAGACCCATCGCGACCTCCTCAAAGACGGTGTCCTTGATGCCGCTGATCTGGGTGAAGGGGTTCTGGAAGACGTAGCCGATCTTCGCGGAGATCTCCGCCGTGTCCCAGTCGCGCACGTCGGTGCCGTCGATGATGGCGTCGCCCTTCAGCTTGCCGAGATAAAAATGCGGGATGAGGCCGCGGATGAGATTGCAAAGCGTCGTCTTGCCGCCGCCGTTCTCGCCGATGACCCCGTAGAATTTTCCGCGCTCGAACGAATAATTGATGTCCTTGAGCGCGAAATCCCGCGTGTAGGGATATTTATAGGTAACGTTTCTCAGTTCGATGTACGCCATGTTCTTTTTTTCCTCCCGTTCACTTCACGATCGCGAGCACGATGCGCGCGGCGATGAGCAGCACCAGGCCGACGGCGAAGAACCAGCACAGCGCCTTCTCAAAGGGCCGCATCGGCTCGAGCTCGCGGATGAACGTGTGCTTGCGGTCGACGGAGAAGGCGCGCGCGTCCATGGCGATCGACTTCTCCTCGGTGCTGGAAAAGGCGCCGAGCATCAGCGGCCCGATCGTCGGGAAAAACGCCTTCGCCCGCACGATGATGTTGCCGTCCGTCTCGATGCCGCGGGATTTCTGGCTCTCCAGGATGGTGACGGACGTCTGCTTGAGGTCGATGATGTTCTGCATGGAGGACAGCATGATGAACGACGTCTCGTGGGAGACGCCGAGGCGTTCGAACGCGTACATGAGATCGCGCATCGGCGTCGTCTCAAAGAACAGCAGCACGCCGCCCGCGAAGCCCAGCATGTAGGAGTTGATGTTCATCGCGGTGATGAACGACTCGAGATACCACTTCCAGCCGAAAATGCTGAACATGACCGTCACGTTTCCCGTGCGCATGCCGATCTCGCGGATGATTGTGAGGAAAACGCCGATGATCAGGAACAGCACGAGAAAGACCTTGGCGAATTTCTTGCCCTGCCCCGCAAGGGCGGCGAAGATAAAATAGAACAGGCACCACGCGAAGCCGTATCTCCAGTCGGCGACGACGATCGTCGAGAGCGCGACGCTCAGGCAGATGATCAGCTTTGTCATCGGATACAGGTCGCACCAGAAATTCCCGACCTTGTAATACCTCGTGAAAGAGTTGACAAAATCCATATCCATAAAAAACGGGCTCCTTTTAGGAACACGGAAAGGGCGCCGGCGCTAACCCGCCGGCGCCCTTTTTCGTGTTGATTATGACAGAAGGGTCCTTGCGCGCCGTCAGACGGCGCGCCGCTGGATCGCTTATTCTTCCTCGAGCGCCTTGTCGGCATCCTTGATATAGATATAGCCGAGCGGGAGCTTGGAAAGGAAGCGGGTCGGGATGGCTTTGAAAATTCCGAAGCAGGCGAGGACGGTGAGGACCTTGTCGAGAACGTCCATGCAGAATTCGGCGATGAACTGCGCGAGGAACTTCGGCAGACCGACGACCTCATGCAGCGGGATGGAGAACATGGAGGATACGCCGCTGCCGAAATCGAAGCCGTAGACGATCCAGGTGATGCAGGCGCCGATGCCGCCGCCGATGAACGCGAAGATCAGCGAGCTCAGCAGGGTCTTCCAGAGGCTCTTGAACCAGCCCTTTTTGGAGAGGATGACCGCGACGACCGCGAACGCCATGTTGAGCGGCGCATAGAACAGCGTCGTCGGCGAGGAGATCGCATTGAGGATGTTGGAGATGAGTCCCACGAGGATGCCGGGCCAGTAGCCGCACAGAGCCGCGACAACGATCGTGCCGATCGAGTCCAGATAGATCGGAAGCTTCAGCAGGATCGCGATCTGTCCGCCGATGAAGTTGACGGCGATGCCGATCGGGATCAGGAACAGGGACAGTTTGTCGATTTTGCCTTTCTTAGCCATGGTTATTCCTCCGTTAGTAATATTCAACCCGCAGGACGCGGGATTGAGCCAAATTGTTACGAAATTGTTAACTATAAGATAACGTATTTCGGTGCTTTTGTCAAATACAGCGCATCTGGCCGTCGAGCCAGACGTACATGTCCTCGTGCTTGAGGCCGGGGCCGTCCCCGCAGCCGATGTGCGGCTCAAAGGACAGCGGCTTGCCGTGGCCGACGATCCGCTCGGTCACGCCGCGCGCGACGGCCACGCGCTGTTCGGGAAAATTCTCGATCGAATGGCCGAAGTTGTCGTGATAGTCGAGGTTGTGCCAGCCGGCGCGCGCGAGGGCGGCGGTGATGTGGTAGTAGAGATCCTCGAAGGTCGTCTTTTCGTCGACGAACTGTATCATCTCGCGGTGCAGCGCATGCTCGAGCTCCATGCCCCGCCGGCAGGCCCCCTGCGGCAGTGCCGCTTCGGGCGTGACCCTGCCGCCGACGAGGAAAAAGCTGCGCGTATAATCGCCCCATCCTCCGTCGACGCACGGGCAGAGATCGACCGTGACGACGTCGTCCGGCGCGACGGTCAGACCCGCGTCGGCGAACTCGGCGTCGGGATCGTCGCGGCCCGAATAGGTCGTCAGCTCGCCGAAGAGCACCAGCGCCCCGTGCCGGTTGCGCGACCAGAAGCTCTCGCTGCCGAGCGCCTTCATCGTTCGCTCCGCAAAATCGCGGATCTCCTCGTAGGACAGCCCCGGCCGCAAAAACGCGGCGAGCCGCTCGGTCGTGCGCTTGGCGATCTCCTGCGCCTTCAGGATGCCGCCCATGCGCAGATTGGGGCTGTTGTAAAGCTCCAGCATCCGCTGCTTTCTGTCCATCGTCTACCCCTTGATGACCTGCGCGAGACGGCGCACGCGCTGCTCGTCCACGCGGTTGAAGACATTGCCGTCCTTCTTGATGGAGCTGCCGATGATCGCGCCGTCGGCGACGGCATAGAATTCCGCCGCGTTGCGCTCGTCGACGCCGCTGCCCAGCAGCACCGGCACGCCGCCCGCGAGCGCCTTGATCTCCTTGAGGTCCTCGCTGCGGGGACTCTGCCCCGTCAGAAGGCCGGTGATGATGAGCGCGTCGGCGCCCGACTCGATCGCCTCGTGGACGGAAAAATCGGTCGGCTGTTCGACGAGCGGAAAGGTGTGTTTGGTGTTGATGTCGGCGAAGATCATGGTTTTCGCCGGGTACCGCCCGCGCAGGCGCATGAGCGACGGGGCCGTCGCATAGGTGACGCCGTGCTTGCCCACGCGGTTCTCGACGAACGCCTCCACGCGGATATAGTCGGCGTCGACGGCATAGGCGAGCGCCCACTCCTGCTCGGTGCAGTTGAACTGCACGTTGATGCCGAAGGGGAGCTTCGTCTCGCGCGCGATGAGGGCCGAGATCTTCGTCATGGCCGCGAGCGTGATGGGCTCGTTCTCGCAGCTGTACGGCACGTCGCCGAAATTTTCGATGATAAAGGAATCCGCGCCGCCGCGCTCGAGCGCGCCGAGGTCATCCATCGCCGCGGCGAGGATCTCGTCCATGCTGCCCGCGTAGTCGGGCGAGCCCGGCAGCGGCAGCAGATGGATCATGCCGATGAGGGGTTTCGTCTTGAAAAGCGCTTTGAAAGAAGCCATTTAAACCTCCGCTCCCGGGGCCTCGGCCGCCACGATGGGCACCTGCAGCTCGGTGAGATACTGCGACGGATCGCGTTTGTTCCACGGCCCGTCGATGTAACACTCGCGCGGACGGCCCATGACGAGACAGTTGCTGCGCTGCGCCCACGCGTAGCAGAAAAGATAGGCGGCGGGCAGATCGGCGTACGGCCCCCTGTGCAGCACCGACAGCACGGTCGCCTGCGGCAGCGTCTTGAAGCGGACGTTCCCGCACGCTTCGCCGGCGGCGTCGACGGCCTCGAAATATTCGATGCGGATTTGCTTTTCGCGGTATTCCGTGTCGATGTAGGTCACGAAAGCGTACGGCGGCGACAGCCGGCGGACGCCCGGGTTGGCGGCCAGGGCCGCATCCCAGATGCCGTCGACGCAGCGGAACAGCGCGCCCTCGTCGGGCAGCGTCAGCTTGGCGGACAGCACCTGCATGGGCGGGATGACCTTGAGCGTCGGCACGTAGTGCGGCGCGGCGCCGTCGTCGCCGCCGAGCAGAAAATCGATCTGGTTGATGCGGCGCACGAGCTCGTGGATCTCGCCTTCGAGCGCGCGGCGCTTGCCGCCGAGGATCTCGCGCTCGGAGCAGCCATCGAGGATCTGACGGATCTCGCCGATCGACAGGCCGATCTGGCGCAGCGACTGGATGCGCTGCAGCTCGTCGGCCTGCGCGGGGGTATAAAAGCGGTAGGACGTCTCCTCATCGACATACGCCGGCTTGAGCAGCCCGACCTCGTCGTAGTAGCGCAGCGTCTTGAGCGTCGTCCGGCACAGCTTGGAAAACTCACCGATGCGGTACATCCTTTCCCCCCTGTTTTTTTATTATCAACTCTACCCCAAGGGTAGAGTCAACGACACATATGCCTAATTTCCGGGCCTGTTTTTGTCAGATCGGACAAAATGCCGCCCGCGGCGCCGGGTATTTGTTTGATTATAGCATATCCGTCCGCGCCGTGTCATTCGAAAGGCGCCGCGCCGCCGCAGCAAAAACGAGGCGGAGCTTTCGCTCCGCCTCGCTGCGGTTTTCCAATGATCTTCGGCGCTCAGCCGTTCTGCGAAGACTGCGCGTCGGGAATCTGCGTGTCGGCCGCGCCGCCCGACGTGTCGCCGCTGTCCGCGGCCCCGTCGGTCGTCTGCCCGTCCGCCGCGGCGTCGCTGCCGTCCTCGACGCCCGCCGTGTCGACGAACACCCGCTCGTCCGCCGCCGCATAGCCCAGTTTTTCGCGCGCGATGCGCTCGATGTAATCCTTCTCGTCGCCGTTCGCGATGCGGGACAGCTCGTCGTTTTGGAGCTGGGCCTGTTCGATGCCCGCGTCGATCTCGGCGAGCTGCTTTTTCTGCTTGTAGATCTCGACCTGCACGCTCACGATGGAATAGACAAAATAGGCGCACACCAAGAAAACCACGCCGAACAGCAGCTTACGTCTGCGTGTAAACTTGGATGGGTTCCTTTCGCTTCTCTTCGCCATTGCTTTCCTTTCGCGGCGCGCGCGCTTCGCGCCGTTTTCTGCGCTCATTATACAACGATCTGTATAGATTTTGCAAGTGGGATACCGGCTGTAATATCACCTTTTTGCGGGCGCGCCGCAGCAGCGCGGCGGCCGGGCGCAGCAGCGCGCCCGCCCACTGCCGCAGGCGGCGGGCCGCGGCGTCGACGAGCGGCGCAAAGCAGACGGCATAGACCGCCGCGCCGCCCGCCGCGCCCGCGAGCAGGTTCCAGCGCACGGCCTGCGCCGCGGTCTCGCCGAGGATAAAGCAGAAGAACACCAGTCCGAACGCCGCGAACAGCAGAATGTGGACGGCGTAGGAAAGCGCGCGGCTGCGCAGCGGCAGGATGAGCCGCACGATGTGATAGACAAAGCACAGCACCGCGCTCAGGCCGAGCGTGCGCAGCCCGTCGAACAGCAGCGCGCCCGCCGAAAGGCCGACCGCCGTCATCCGAACAGGCGCCCCCAGAGGCCCTCGCTCTTTTCGCGCGTTTCGGCGTACTGCAGCGCCGAGAATTTCCCCTCGACGAGCAGCTTCCCCGACGCGCGGTCGAAGCTTTTGATGCGCAGACCCTCCCCGCGGATGACGAGCTCGCCGAGCGTGCTCTTCACGAGGATGCCGGCGGCGTCATAGCTGCCGACCTCCTCGATGCCGCACAGGGTCATCTGTTCGCGGTTGACGACGGTCACCGAATGCTCCGCCGGTCTGGCGGCTGTTTCCTGCATAGGCGCGTTTCCCCCTTGTCCCGGATACTACATCGTATGCGGGCGGGGCGCGGTTTTATTCGATGAGCTCGAACATGCCGCGCGCGGCGTCCTTGCCCGTCTTTTCATCGACGCACAGCACGCGCGCCGACACGGCGCGCTCGCCCATGTGCAGCTCGATGACGTCGCCGAGCTTGACCTCGTACGACGCCTTTACCGGCCGGCCGTTGACGCGCACGCGCGCCGCGTCGCACACCTCGTTTGCGACGGTGCGCCGCTTGATGATCCGGCTGACCTTGAGATATTTGTCCAGTCGCATATTGCCTCCGCATGAAAAATCCCCGGAGCGCTGCCCCGGGGAAGCTTTCGTTATTTCGCTACGGCGTCCTTCAGAGCCTTGCTGGGCGTGAACTTGGGGACGCGGGTCGCGGCGACCTTGACTTTTGCTTTCGTCGCGGGGTTGATGCAGGTGCGCTCTGCGCGTTCCTTGGCGGTAAAGATGCCGAAACCGGCGATCTGGACCTTCTCGCCCTTCTTTATCGCTTCCGTGATCGCGTCAAACATCGTTTCGACCATCGCGTCGGCTTCCTTCTTGGTGCTTCCGACTTTTTCCGCGACGACCGACACTAATTCAGCCTTAGTCATTGTATATCCTCCATTAATTGCAGTTTCCTGCAGAATAAACTTGTTTCGCCTCGTCCCAAAGGGCGTCGAGCGCGTCGGGGCCGGCGGTTTTCATGTCGATGCCGCGCTCCTTTGCGAGCCGTTCGACGATCCCGAAGCGCGCCGCAAACTTGTCGCAGGCCTTCTCGCACGCGCGCTCGGCGTCGAGCTTTGCGAAGCGCGCGACGTTGACCGCCGCGAAGATGAGGTCGCCGAGCTCCTCCTCGACGTCGCCGTCGCCCGCGGCCGCGCGCCGCAGCTCCCCGAGCTCGCTGTCGAGCCCGCCGAGCGCTCCGGCCATGCCGTCGTAATCGAAGCCGACATAGCCCGCGCGCTTCTGGACCTTCTGGCTGCGCATGAGCGACGGCAGCGCCTTCGGCACCGCCTCGATCGCCTGCGCGCCGCTCTTCTGGCTCTTTTCCACGCGCTTGATGGCTTCCCAGTTGGTGAGGACCGTCTTGCTGTCCTTCGCGGTGACATCGCCGAAGATGTGCGGATGGCGCAGCACCAGCTTGCGGCAGAGCTCCGTGACGACGTCGTCGACGTCGAAATGCCCGAGCTCCCGCTCCATCTCGCAGTGCAGCATCACCTGCAGCAGCACATCGCCGAGTTCCTCGCGCAGGTCGTCCGTATTGCCGCGGTCGATGGCGTCGACCGCCTCGTACGTTTCTTCGATAAAATTCTGGCGTATGCTCGCGTGCGTCTGCTGCTTGTCCCACGGGCAGCCCCTGTCGGGATCCCGCAGGAGCGCCGTCAGCGCGACGAGGTCATACAGCCCGTATTTGTCTTTGACTTCAAATCCGTCCATCGATTTATTCTACCGTATTATATGCAACTTTTCAAGCAGGCCGACGATTTTTTTGCCCCCCGGCAGCTCCAGGAGATCGTCCGGTTCGACGGCCTGCATCACGCCGATGGCGATGAGATAGACGGCCGCGCCCACGGCGATTCCGCCGACGGTCGAGATGCGCTCGCCCGTGCGGGCGTAGGTGCGCAGCACGTTGTACGCGAGCAGCCCGAACGAGCCCGTCAGCAGGCCCGCGAACAGCGGCTTGCCCATGACGCCGGCGAGATCGAGCGAAATGCCCGTGATGCGGCGCACGGCCGACAGCCCGATGAGGGAGATCGTCATGTAGCACAGCAGATTGCCAAGCGGCGCCGCCTTGATGTTGAACGAGGGGACGGCGACGAGAAAATAGTTGGTCGCGAGCTTGATGGCGCCGCCGAGCAGCATGAGCTTTACGGGGATGTCGACGCGGCCGACGGCCTGCAGCATCGCGTTGATGGGCTGCATGAGCGCGACGAAGATGGCCGCGATGCCCAGCAGCGTGAGCATCGGCTCGGCGAGCGCGGCCCCGACGGCGCGCGAGGGATACAGCAGCCGCATGATGGGGCCCGCAAGGAAGGCGATGCCGAACCCGGCGGGCGCCGCGATGAGCAGCGTGATGCGCAGCGACGATTCGGCGTACAGCTTGGTCTTCGCCTTGTCGGCGAGGGTCCACGCCGCCGTGACATGGGGCAGCGCGCTCATCGCGAACGAGCCGGTGATGGCCGGCACGAGATTGAACAGCGGCATGCCGATGTTGTAGACGCCGTACAGATAGTTCGGCAGATCCTCGACCGCCTTGTTCGCCTGTTCGAGCAGGCCGCCGTGCGACGCGTACAGCGCGCCGACGTCGGTGTGGATGACGTAGGCGAGGCGGTTGAGGATGGAGATGTTGTCGATGAGCCCCGTCAGCGTGACCGCGACGGCGGACAGCGCGATGGGCACGCCGATGGTCAGCAGCTGGCGGAAGATATAGCCGCCGCCGTGCGCCTCGGGGCTCGCGCGCAGCTGCTCGAGCGAAATGCCGTCGCCGACGACAAGCCGCCGCAGCAGCAGAAACACATAGCCCGCGAGCGTCGACAGGCTGACGCCGAAGATGGCGCCCGCCGCGGCGAGCGAGAGGATCGTGACCTCCGCCTCCTGCGCGTTCGCCATCGTCGTGCCGAACACCGTCCCGGAGGCCAGGAATTCCTGCGTGAAGTGGTTCTTCAGCAGATACGCCCCGGCGAGGCCGCCGGCCGCCTTGAACAGCACCTCGATGATCTGCGAGACGGCCGTGGGGGTCATGTTGCTCATGCCCTGGTTGTAGCCGCGGTGCGTCGACATGAGGCAGCTGAAGATGATCGACGGGGCGACGGCGAGCACGCAGTAGTACGCCTTGGGCGATTTGACCCAGTCGACGTACGGCCGCGCCACCAGGACGAGGGCCGCCGTGCACACCACGCCGACGATCAGCAGAAAGACGCGCGCGACGGAGACGACGCGCTTGACGTCCTTGTAGCGCCCCTCGGCGGCGTAGCTCGCGACGATGCGCGAGATGGCCGTCGGGAAGCCCGAGACGGCGACGGAATAGATCGTCAGATAAAAATTGTACGCGGTGGAGTAAAAGCCGATGCCGTCCTCGCCGATGGCCGCCGTGAGCGGTATCCTGTACAGCGCTCCGACGATCTTGACGAGAACGGCCGCGAGGGTCAGCACCAGCGCGCCTTCGATGAACGACTGTTTGTTTTTCGCCAACGCAAACTACCCCCGCAGTTAAAATTTGCGGGCGAACGAATCGCCCGCAATGTAGGTTCTTCTGTTATTCGGCCGCCGGATCCGTGGGAGCCGCCGGCGTCTCGGCGGGTTTCTCGTCGGGCTTTGCCGCGAGCTGCGCGTCGAGCGATGCGAGCTTTGCGAGCAGTTCGTCGATCTTTGCGACGGTCGCCGTGCGGGCTTCCTCGTCACAGGCGCCGTTCTTCGCGCTGCAATACGCGAGCTCGCCGAGTTTGCGGTACTGTTCCTTGACGTCGCCCTTGGTCTGCAGCTGCGCCGCCTTGATCTTGCCCTTGTCCACAAGCTCGCCCGTCGTTTTCGCGACGGCGTCCGCCAGTTCTTTCGACTTTGTGATGACCTGATCAAAAAATTCGTTTGCCATGTCTCAAGACCTCCTTTTGTAGATAGGTTCTCCGAACACATCCATTATATATATTTATTCGGCTTTAATCAAGCGGATTCATCCGGCAGCTCGAGTCCGCCGTAGAATTCGCGGATCATCGAATTCTTCGGCACGCCGTCGGTCGGCAGCGGCGTGAAATCCGCAAAGCGCCGGTTGAGCCCGAGCAGCAGATCCCGCGCCTCGCCGCCCTGCGCCTTGTCGGCGCAGATGGCCGCGAGCAGCGGCGCCGTGACGCACGGCTCGTATTCGAACGACGTGTCGAGCAGCATGTCGGCGTCGCCGCGGAAGGGCTTGATCCACTTCTCCTCGCCGTCGCGCAGGCTGCCCCACATCTCGAGCGTGCGCTCGACGCTGTGGCCGCGGAAATACCAGTCCCGGATGAGGCGCCGCGTGATGCGCAGGTCGCGCGTCGCGACGACGCGCTTGCCGCCCGCGGAATACTCCGTGCGCAGCCCCGCGTACAGCTTGAACACGCAGCCCTCGTCGACCGTCTCGCTGAGCAGCGGATTGAGCGCGTGGATGCCCTCGATGATGAGCACGTCCCCCGGCGCGAGCTCGACGACGTGCGTCTGCGGCGAGCGCTTCTGCGCGACAAAGTCGAAGACGGGCAGCTCCGAGCGCCCGTCCCGCTCGAGCTCGCCGAGGCAGCGGTGGATGCACTCGATGTCGAGCGCGCGCACATGCTCCATGTCGGGCGTGCCGTCCGGGCGCTTCGGGTAATTCTCGACGCCGATGAAAAAGTCGTCGAGGGATACGACCTGCGCGCCGCGCCCGCGGCTTCTGAATTCGACGGCGAGCTTGCGCGCCGAGGTCGTCTTTCCGCTCGCGGAGGGGCCGGACACCATCACGAACGCGGCGCCCTTCTGCTGCACGGCGTCGGCGACGGCGCCGAGGCGCTGCGCATACAGCGTCTCGCATGCGTCGATGAAGCCCGGGTCCTTCGCGCGCTCGTTGACGTCCGCGATCTCATAAAGTGCTTTCGGTTTGAATATTGCTTTCATAAAACTCCCTGATCCCGCCCTTGCGCCGGCGGATTTCTTCACAGCCGGCGAGATATTCGGCGGGGTATTTATAATTGAAAATGCGACGGATGAGGCCGCCGCGCTGATCGACGAGCTTGGTCACCGCGCCCGCGCCGCACGCGAGGATGGTGTGCAGCTCGTCCATGATGTAGACGTTGTACAGACATTCCTTCCCCGGCAGCGCGTAGCCCGTGTTCTCGAGATTGTCGACGGTCCCCTTCTGCTTGTACATGTAATACGGGCGCAGGCCCCATGCCGGCAGCTCTCTGCCCGCGAGGTCCACCATCGCGGCCGCGTCCGGCGACGCCGCCGTGCCGTCCTCGTTGAGGCGCGACGCCCGCTTGAGCGTCAGCGCGTGGACGGTCACGTTCTCCGGCCCGAGCGTCCGCAGCCAGCTGAGCGTGTGCGCGAAGCTCTCAAGCGTGTCGCCCGGCAGACCCGCGATGAGGTCGGCGTTGATGTTGTCGAAGCCCGCCTCGCGCGCAAGGCGGAAGCTGCGCTCGATGTCCGCCGCCGTGTGCCGCCGGCCAAGCGCGCGCAGCACCTCGTCGTTGGCCGTCTGCGGATTGATCGACAGCCGCGTGACGCCCGCGCGCCGGAGCACGTCGAGCTTGTCCGCGTCGATGGTGTCGGGCCGGCCGGCTTCGACGGAATATTCCCGCGCCGCGGACAGATCGAAGCTGTCGGCGATGGCGCGCGTGAGCTGTTCGAGCTGCGGCGCGCTGAGCGTCGTGGGCGTGCCGCCGCCGATGTAGACGCTCTCGAGCCGCAGTCCGAGCCGGGCCGCCTCGCCGCCGACGAGCGCGAGCTCGCCGCACAGCGCGTCGACATACGGCGCGATGAGGCTCTTGTCCCGCTCGACCGATTTTGACACGAACGAACAGTAGGCGCAGCGCGTCGGGCAAAAGGGGATCGCCGCGTATAAGGAGAAGGAGCGCGGCGTATTGAGCGCCGCGACGGCCTCGCTCGTCTTCGCCGTCTCGAGGCACAGCGCCGCTTTGTCGGCGCTCACGCGGCAGCGCGTCTCGAGCCGCCACAGGATATCGGTGTCGCGCATGCCCTGCCGCAGCATGGCGCCGACGAACTTCGCCGGCCGGATGCCGGTCATGACGCCCCACGGGGGCGACGTCGACGTCAGCGAGCACAGCAGGTCGTACAGCATCTGCGCGAGCGCCAGCTCGCATTCCGCGTCGCCGGCGGACACCGGGAGCTTCTGCGTTTTGGCTGCGCTGAACACGCCGCACCGGACGCTGCACAGCAGCATGTATTCGCCGCCCGTCCGCGCGCGCCGCAGCTGCGCCCAGTCGCCCGTCCTGTCGGCCTTTTTCGGCGCGCGCTTTTCCACGCGGACGTCCCGCATGAACATGCGCGCGACATTTTCAAGCTCATAAGCGAAATCATGTCCGCTGAGATACAGAACCATCGGCTCAGCGCCCCATGAACGGGTTGCAGGCGCGCTCGTGCGACATCGTCGTGCTCTCGGCGTGGCCGGGCAGCACGAGCAGGTCGGCCTGCGGCAGCGCGCGCAGCTTCGCGAGCGACGCGCGCAGCGCGTTGAAGTCGCCCTTCGGCAGGTCGGTGCGCCCGACGCTCTCGAAAAACAGCGTATCGCCGGAGAACAGCGTGTCCCCGCACAGGTAGCACACGCCGCCCGGCGTGTGGCCCGGCGTTTCGACGGCCGTGAATTCCAGCTCGCCCGCGCGGATGACGTCGCCGTCGCGGCTGATGCGGTCGGGCGGGAACTTGATGCAGTCGGCGTCGCCCGCGCCGATCGCGACCTTCGCGCCCGTGGCTTCCTTCACCGCCGCGAGCGCCCCGATGTGGTCGAAATGGCCGTGCGTCAGCAGGATCCATGCACATTTTAAGCCGTTGTCGGCGAGAAATTTCTCGATTTTCGGGGCCTCGTCGCCCGGGTCGATCACGACGGCCGTCTTCGCCTCGTCCCAGACGACGTAGCAGTTGGTCGACAGCATGCCAACGGGCAGACATTCCACATTCATCTCTTCCAATCCTCCGTATCGAGCAGTATCGTCACCGGGCCGTCGCAGTCTGCGGCGATGCGCATATCCGCGCCGAATTCCCCGGTCTTCACTTCTTTCAGCGCGCATGCGCGCAGCGCCCCGACGTACGCGTCGTACGCCGCTTCCGCGAAGGGCGGCTTCGCCGCCGCGATGAACGACGGCCGCAGCCCCTTCTTCGTGTCGGCGGCGAGCGTGAAATTCGACACGACGAGCGCCGACAGCCCCAGCTCCCCGGCCGACAGGTTCATTTTTCCCCCGGCGTCCTCAAAGATGCGCAGCTTCGCCGTCTTTTCGGCGAGCTTCGCCGCGAGCGGCAGCGCGTCGCCCTCCACCGCGCAGAACAGCGCGAACAGCCCCGGCCCGATCCCGCGCGTCTCGCCGCCGCCGATCGTGACGGCAGCGGATTTTACTCTTTGTAATATTACTCTCATAGTATTCCGAAAGTTATCTCGCGGCGCGGTCGATGCGCTCGACGTCGCGGATCTTGCGCAGCTTGGCGATGACGGAATTGAGGTGTTCGGTATTGTTGATGCCGATGGTCACGATGATCTCGGCGCGCTTGTCGGCGGTGGTGCGGGTGTTGAAGGCGAAGATGGGGATGTGCATCTGCGACAGCGCGGTGCTGATGTCGGCGATGAGGCCGGTGCGATCGATGCAGGAGATCTCGAGCGTCGACTTGAAGCTCTCGCGGACGTTGTCGGCCCACGCGACCTTGACCCAGCGCATCGAATTCTCGTCGAGGTAGTGCGCCGCCGCGACGTTCATGCAGTCGCGCTTGTGGACGGACACGCCGTGCCCGCGGGTGATGAAGCCGACGATGTCGTCGCCCGGCAGCGGATTGCAGCAGCGGGCGAACTTGACGAGGCAGTTGTCGAGTCCCTCGACGATGACGCCCTCGGCCGACTTGTGCGCGACCGTCGGGACGTCGAAGACCTCGGCGGGGTCCTCCTGCTTGACGAGCTTCTGGTACTCCTCCTTGATCTTCGGCAGCAGCCGCGCCATCGTGACGCCGCCGTAGCCGATGGACGCGAAGAGGTCGTCGGCGGAGCCGAGCTTCTGGCGCTTGACGATCTCGTCGACGAAGGCGTCGTAGTCGGCGGCGGGCACGCTGATGAGATGGCGGCGCAGCTCCTTGTCGAAGATGTGCCGGCCCTCCTCGACGTTCTCCTCGCGCTTTTCGCGCTTGAACCACGCGCGGATCTTGTTTTTTGCCTCGCCCGTCGTGACGATGTTGAGCCAGTCGCGCGAGGGGCCCTTGTCCTTCGGCCCGGTGATGATCTCGATGATCTCGCCGGTCTTGACCGTGTAATTGAGCGGCACGATGCGGCCGTTGACCTTCGCGCCGGTCATGCGGTTGCCGACGGCGGAATGGATGGCGTAGGCGAAATCGATCGTGCAGGAGCCGGCGGGCAGGTTGATGACGTCGCCCTTCGGCGTGAAGACGTAGACCTCCTCGGGCAGCAGGTCGCTCTTGATGTTGCGCAGCAGGTCGACGGAATCCTCCGATTCCTTCTGGCTCTCGAGCAGCTGGCGCACCCACGCGAGGCGCTCCTCGAGCTTATCTTTCCCGTTGATGCCGAGCTTGTATTTCCAGTGCGCCGCGATGCCGTACTCGGCGGTATAGTGCATGTCGTAGGTGCGGATCTGGATCTCGAAGGGGATCGCCTCGCGCCCGACGACCGTCGTGTGCAGCGACTGGTACATATTGGGCTTCGGCGTGGAGATGTAGTCCTTGAAGCGGTTGGGCAGCGGGCGGTACATGTCGTGCAGCACGCCGAGCGTGTTGTAGCATTCGTTGACCGTGCCGACGATGACGCGCACGGCGTAGACATCGTAGATCTCCTCGAAGGAGCGGTTCTGGATGTACAGCTTGCGGTAGATGCCGTAGACCGACTTGATGCGCGACTCGATCTCTGCGTCCGTGATGCCGTTTTCCTCGAGTCGCTCGCGGATGTCATGCACCGTGTTTTCGATGAAGCTGCCGCTCAGGTCGTTCTTTTTGAGCGTCTCGATGATCTCGTTGTAGCCGTAGGCGTCGAGATATTTGAGCGACAGATCCTCGAGCTCCTCCTTGAAGGCGCTCATGCCCAGCCGGTGGGCGATGGGGGCGTAGACCTCCATCGTCTCGAGCGCCTTGTCGCGGCGCTTCTGCTCGGGCAGCGCGTCGAGCGTGCGCAGGTTATGCAGCCGGTCGCAGAGCTTGACGAGCATGACGCGGATGTCCTTGCTCATCGCGAGCAGCATCTTGCGCAGGTTCTCCGCCTGCTGCTCCTCGACGGACGAGAAGGGGATCTGGCCGAGCTTCGTCACGCCGTCGACGAGCAGCGCGATGCTCTCGCCGAAGTCGTGCTCGATCTCCTCGATGGTCTCGTCGGTGTCCTCCACGACGTCGTGCAGCAGCGCCGCGCAGATGCTCTCGGTGTCGAGGCCGAGATCGACGAGCAGCGACGCGACGGCGACGGGGTGGATGATATAGGGCTCGCCCGTCTCGCGCTTCTGGTCCTTGTGGCACTTATAGGCGAGCTCGTACGCGCGCCCGATCAGGTCGAGATCATAGGCGCGGCCGCTCTCCTCCATTTGTTTTTTTAATTCTTCGTAAGTCATACTGCGGCTCCGTTGAGCTCCCTGAATGTCGGCGCGTCGGACAGCTCATGTTTTTCGGCGCTGTCCGCGGCGCGCAGAAGGCGTCGCCCGTCGGGCGTTTTTTCGGTTTTCACGAGGCCGAGCTCCTCGAGCACGTCGAAGGCGGCCTCCGTCCTGCCGATGGGCAGCTTCCGGAAGCAGACGCTCACCGCGCCGTGGTCGTAGCGGTCCGTGCCGGCGGTCTTCAGCTTTCTGTAGACGTAAGCGATGTCCTCGCGCGACGGCGCGACGGACGCGGCGTCGCCCTTCGTCAGCGGGCGGCCGCAGCAATGGTCGCGGTAAACGGCGACCGAGCGGAAATCCTCGTCCGTGAGGTCGGCGCGGTGCAGCTCGCGGAATTTGACCGACACGATGTTTTTCGCCGCCCCCTCGTAGATGGACAGCGAGAAGGCCGCGTCGAGCGCGTCGCCGGGCGCAAAGGGCAGCGCCTGCGGCTGAACGCCGAAGAGCGCGCCGGTGAGCGTGCCGCCCGCGGCGCGCAGCGTCAGGCGGGTGTGCTTTTCGCCCAGCGGCGCCGCCGATACGAGCGTCGCGCCGCGCACGGCGAAGACGGGCTCCTCGTTGCCGCAGCCGAAGGGCGCGAGCGACGACAGCTCCGCGACGCCGGGCTCGTCGATGTCGGCGGGCGTGATATACGCGTCGACGCGCAGCTCCGGCAGGCCGATGCTGTCGCGGTGCGTGCGACAAAAGGCGAACAGCGCCTGTTTGAATTCCTCGATGCGCGGCGCGGCGAGCATGAAGCCCGCGGCCATGTCGTGCCCGCCGAATTTCGTCAGCAGCGGCGCGCAGGCGGCGATCGCCTCGTGCAGCGAAAAGCCGGGCACGCTGCGCCCGCTCCCCTTGGCCGTGTCCCCCTCGACGGAGATGACGACGGCCGGCTTGCCGTAGCGCTCGACGAGCCGCGAGCAGACGATGCCGATGACGCCCGCGTGCAGATCCTCGCCGCTGATGACGATGACCGGCTTTTTGAGCAGCGCCGGATCCTCGTCGATGCGCTGTTCGACGAGGCGGTTGATCTCCTGCTCCGTCGTCTGGCGCGCGCGGTTCAGCTCGCACAGCTGCTGCGCCGTCTTCTGCGCGGCGTCCGGATCCTCGGTGATGAGCAGCTGCAGCGCGAGCGCCGCGTTGCCCATGCGGCCCGCCGCGTTGATGCGCGGCGCGATGGCGAAGGCGATGTCCTGCGCCGTCAGATGCTCGATGTCGAGCCCCGCCTGCCCGCACAGCGCGCGGATGCCCTCGTTCTCGCAGTACGGGAGCTGCGCAAAGCCCGCTTTGACGATGGCGCGGTTCTGTCCGGTGAGCGGCATGATGTCGGAGACGGTGCCGATGGCGGCGAACACGCCGTACTGGGGCAGCAGCTCGCCGATGCCGCAGCCCTCGCAGGCCGCCGCGAGCGCGAGCGCCACGCCGACGCCCGCGAGATCCCCGCAGCCGCTCGCGTCGTCCGCGCGCAGCGGATCGACCACCGCGGCGGCCTGCGGCAGCGCCGACGGCGGCAGATGGTGGTCGCAGACGACGACGTCGACCCCGGCCGCGGCCGCATAGGCGATCTCGTCGCCCGCGGAGACGCCGTTGTCGACCGTGATGATGAGCGACACGCCGTACTTCTTCATATTGTCGATGGCCGCGCGCGACAGGCCGTAGCCCGTCGAGTCGCGCGTCGGCAGCGAGCACGCGACGCGCCCGCCCCGACTGAGCAGATACTGGTACATCAGCGCCGTCGAGGTGACGCCGTCGACGTCGTAGTCGCCGAAGACGGCGATCATCTCGTCCTTTTCGAGCGCGGCGTTGACGCGCGCCGCCGCCCTGTCCATATCTTTTATCTGAAAGGGGTCGGCGAACTCCGCGCCGTCGTCAAAAAGCGCCCGCCGCGCCGTCTGTTCGTCGCAGCCGCGCGCCGCGAGCACCCGCGCCGTCAGCTCCCCGATGCCGAGCGACGCGCGCAGCGCCTTCACGGTCTGCGCGTTCGGCTCGGAAACATTCCATTTTTTTAAGGTCATATCATTCTCCGGTCATGCTCTATTCGGCGCGCGCGAAACGCGCCATGACGGCGAGCGCCGAGCGCAGTCCGTCGACCGCGGCGCTCATGATGCCGCCCGCGTAGCCGGCGCCCTCGCCGCAGGGGTAGATCCCCCGCGCGCCCGCGGCCTCGCGCGTTTCGCCGCGCGGCACCCGGACGGGCGACGAGGTGCGCGTCTCGGGGCCCGTGAGGACCGCGCCGCCGTCGCCGAAAAAAGCCAGCTTTTTGGAAAAGATCCGCAGCCCCGCGCGCATCGCGTCGGCGAGCTCGCCGCCGTACAGCGCGTCGAAATCGCACGGCGTGACGCCCCGGGCGTACGTCGGCCCGACGCCGCCCGCGCGCAGTCCCGCCGTCCGGGACAAAAAACTCTGCACATCGCACGCCGGCGCGCGGTAATCGCCGCCCGCGCGCGTGAACGCGGCGCGCTCAAGCGCGCGCTGATAATCGATCGCGGCGAAGGGGTCGTTCCCGAAATCCTGCGGCCCCACCGAGACGACGAGCGCCGCGTTGGCGTTGGCGCCGTCGCGCGCGTAATTGCTCATGCCGTTCGTGACGACGCCGCCCTGCTCGGACGCGGCCGGCACGACGCTGCCGCCGGGGCACATGCAGAAGGTGTAGACGCACCGCCCGCCGACGTGCGCCGACAGCGCATATTCGCCGTGCGGCAGCCGCGGGTCGCCCGCGAAATCGCCGTACATCGCGCGGTCGACGCTGCGCTGCGCGTGCTCGATGCGCGCGCCGACGGAAAAGGGCTTCGCCTCGAGCGCCAGGCCGCTGTCGCGCAGCAGCGCGAAGGTGTCGCGGGCGCTGTGGCCGCATGCGAGCACCAGCGCGTTCGTCCCGACGGCCTGTCCGTTCGCCGTCACGCCGCACAGCGCGCCGTCCCGCAGCCGCAGCCCGTCGAGCTGCGTGCGGAACAGGATCTCCCCTCCGTTCGCGCACACCGCCTGCCGCAGCGCGCGCACCACGGCGCGCAGCCGGTCGGTGCCGACGTGGGGCTTCGCGCGCACGAGCACGTCCTGCGGCGCGCCGAATTCCGCGAGCGTTTCGAGCACGAAATCGCACAGCGGGTCATTGATGCGCGTCGTCAGCTTTCCGTCCGAAAAGGTGCCCGCGCCGCCCTCGCCGAACTGCACGTTGGACACGGGGTCGAACCCGCCGCCGCGGAAAAAGCCCTCCGTCGCCCGCACGCGCTCGTCCATGTCGCCGCCGCGCTCGAGCACGAGCGGCCGGTAGCCGTACAGGCTCAGCAGATACGCCGCGAACATTCCCGCAGGGCCGAAACCGGCCACGACGGGGCGCCCGCTCAGGCGCTGCGCGCCGAAGACCGGCGTCAACTGCCGCTTTTCCGCGAGCGTCACCGACGACGGACAGGCCGCCGCGAGCCGCGCCTCTTCGCGCGCGTCGCGCAGCGTAAGCAGCACGGAGCAGACAGCGGTGACCTCCCTGTGGCGCGCGTCGTACGACATGCGCCGCAGCCTGTGGTCGGCGACCGCGCTTTCCCTGATATGCAGCCGGGCGCACGCCGCGCCGACGGCGTCGTCCTCGCCTGCGCCCAGCGGGATGCGCACATCCGATACGACGATCATCAGTTCGGCACCACGCTGATGGTGGCGGTGTAGTCCCCGACCGCCCACGTCGTATTGTTGGCCGTGACGGTGAAGCTCACGGGGACGTTATAGGTTCCCTTGTCGATGCTGATCTGACTGACGTCGACGATGGCGACGACGGAGCCGGCGGACAGCGCCTCGACGTCGGCCGTGGGGCCGATGACCGTGACGTCGTTGATGCGCTGCGTCTCGATCGTGATGGTGTAGTTCGACGGCGCGTTCTGCAGCCGGATGTCCGTGATGTTGAGCTTCTTGCTCGACAGATTTTCCTTCGGGAACGTGACGGTGACCGACTCGACGTTGTCGAGGTTGACGAACCCGCTCGCGAGCTCGATGTCGAACGTATAGGATTCGCCGATGCTGAAGACGGCGAGATCGACGTAGCCGACGATCTTCGTCTTCATGTTGTCGATGTTCGCCTCGCTCGCCGCCACGGGAATGGACGTCCTCGACATGACGTAATTGACGGAGCTGACGTCGAATCCGTCGGGCACGTTCGTGAACTCGATGTCGAGATCGAGGATGCCCGTCTTGTAAACGGGGATGGTCACGACGGCCGTCTGCGTGTCGAGGCGAACGGTGCCGCCGTCCATCTCCGCGCCGTCGTTGCCATACAGCACGAGATCGCACTCGTACGTCGCCGACTTCGTGAGCACCTCGTCGACTTCGTAGACGGCGACGACCTTCGCGATCTTGCTGACCTCGTCCTCGGGGCCGATGACGGTGACCTCGCCCGGCGACACGGTGATGTTGCCGACCATAAAGCCGTCCGCCACCGACATGCCGATCATCTCGGTGTCGACGGTGAACTTTTTGGACACGGCGGTGTCGAGCTTGACGGTGATGGAGCTCGGATAGATCGAGACGATGTTGTAATTCTCCATGGCGTTGTTCTTCGTCGCGATGAGATCGAGCTCATACGTCCCCGGCTCGGTGACCGACGAAAAGATCGGCGTGACGGTGAAGCTGTGCGCGTCGAGCGAATTGAGGACGCCGCGCGAGCCCTCCACCGTGACCGTCACCTTGTGGTCGACGTCGTCGATGATGTCGAGCCCGAGCGTCTGCAGCACCGAGCTCGACGAATACAGGTCGACCTGCACGCCCTTGATCTCGCGGGAGGTCTCGGGGCTGATGGTGAAGGCGACGACCGCCCAGACGATGATGGCGGTGACGATCGAAAAAATGATCCGGAAGGGCTTGTTGTTGAACAGCCCGGTCAGTGAGAACTTTTTCATTTCTTGAACAACCTCCCGAAGAAGCCGCGCCAGCCGGTCTCCTCCTCGTCCGCGGGCGGGATGATCTCGCCCTGCAGCAGGCGGTACAGGTTCGCGCGGTCGAGCCGGCGGATGATGATGCCGTTCTGGGCGAGCGAGATGATGCCCGTCTCCTCCGAGACGACGACGACGAGCGCGTCCGAGCTTTCGGTCATGCCCAGTGCCGCGCGGTGCCGCGTGCCCATATCCTTGCTGATGCCGTTGTTGGACGACACGGGCAGGATGCAGCCGGCCGCCTCGACGCGCCCCCCGCTGACGACGACCGCGCCGTCGTGCAGCGGCGAGCCCTCATAGAAGATCGTCTCGAGCAGCTCGCTCGAAACCTGCGCGTCGACGCGCGTGCCCGTGCGCACGATCTCGCTGAGGCCCGTTTTGCGCTCGATGACGATGAGCGCGCCCGTCTTCTCCTTCGACATGCGCTCGGCGCTGTCGCAGATGGCGACGATGGCGGTGTTCCAGACGGAGATCTCCTCCGGCAGCGCCTTGCCCGCGAACGGCGACAGCGTCGACAGCCGGCTGCGGCCGACCTGCTCGAGCGCGCGGCGCAGCTCCGGCTGGAAGACGACGACGATCGCCAGCAGCCCGAACTGGAGGAAATTATTGATGATGAACGTCGTCGTCTTCATGCCGATCTGGTCGGCGATGAAATAGCCGACGAGCAGCACCAGGATGCCCTTCATCAGCTGGACGGCGCGTGTTTTCTTGACGAGTCCGATGAGCTGGTAGATGACGTACGCGACGAGGGCGATATCGAGGATATCGGCCACCCGGAACGTATACGGCAGACTTTTGATCGTCTGCGCGATGGAACTGAAAAAAGCCTGCATAGGTCACCCACCTTTATCTATTCTGTCCTGTTCCCTGCGGAATACTTCTATTCGTTTTCCGCGGCGTTTAGAAGCGCCACGGCGTGCGCGGCGATGCCGGCGCCGTCCCCGGTGAAGCCGAGGCCCTCCTCCGTCGTCGCCTTGACGCCGACGCGCCCGGCCTCGATGCCGAGCGCCCGCGCGATGTTTTCCCGCATCGCGTCGATGTGCGGCCGCAGCTTCGGCCGCTGGCAGACGACCGTCGCGTCGACATTGCCGACCGCGAAGCCCGCCCCGCGCACCTTGTCCCCGACCTGCGCGAGCAGCGACATGCTGTCGGCGCCCTCGTAGGCGGGATCGCTGTCGGGGAACTGCGCGCCGATGTCCGGCAGCGCGGCCGCGCCCAGCAGCGCGTCCATGACGGCGTGCGCGAGCACGTCGGCGTCGGAATGGCCGAGAAGCCCCCGTTCGAACGGGATCTCGACGCCGCCGAGGATGAGCTTTCTGCCCTCGGTGAGCCTGTGCACATCGTAGCCGTGTCCTATGCGCATCGCCGTCTCCCCGGCCATCGCCCGCGCGCGGGCGATGTCATCTTTCGTCGTGATCTTGAAATTGGCGGGATCGCCCGCCGTGATGCAGACCTTTCGCCCGGCGCGCTCGACGATCTGACAGTCGTCGTAGGCGCCGCCGCTGAAATGCTTCGCCGCCGCGCGGTAGAGCGCCGCCCCGAAGACCTGCGGCGTCTGGACGGCCACGAGGCCGTCGCGCGCGGGCGTGTCGGCGACGGTGCCGTCGGCGGCGAGCCGCTTGACGGTGTCCGCGAGAGGAATGCCCGGCGCGGACGCGCCGAACGCTTCGGCGGCCCGGATCACCGCGGTGATGAGGCCGTCGCCCGCGAACGGGCGGGCCGCGTCGTGAATGGCGTAATACTCGGCCGCCGGGTCGGCGGCGGCGACGCCGTTCTGCACGGAGTCAAAACGCGTCGGGCCGCCCGCGACCACGCGGCTGACCTTCGAAAAGGGGGCCGAAAGCGCGCGCAGGCGCGAAAGGTTCGCCTCGCCCGCGACGACGACGATCTCGCCCACGAGCGCGTTGTTCTGCAGCGCCGCGAGCGACCGCTCGAAGACCGTTGTGCCCGCGAGCCGGATAAACAGCTTATCGACGCCGCCCATGCGCGCGGACGATCCGCCCGCCACAAGGATCGCGCTGACCTTCGGCATACTTCTCTCCCGTGCTTTTTACTGCGCCTTGCCCAGGGCCACCGCCCTGAGGTTGGCGTCGAGCAGATTCGCCTTTTTCGGCGGGATGCTCTTTTTGAGCCCCGCTTCGATGGCCTCGTCGCTGCCGAGGCCGAATTCCTTCGCCGCCTTGCCGAACAGCACCATGTTGGACAGGCCCGACAGGCCGTTCTTCTCGGCGAGATCCGTGGCCGGGACGGCGAAGACCCGCACGTCGGCGCGCGTCGTCTTCGGCTCGATGAGCGAGCTGTCCATGACGACGGTGCCGCCGGGCGCGACGCGCCCGATGAATTTGTCGTAGGAGGGCTGGTTCATCGCGATGAGCAGGTCCGGCTCGGTGACGAGCGGAGAGCCGATGGGGCGCTCCGACAGAACGACCGAGCAGTTGGCCGTGCCGCCGCGCATCTCGGGGCCGTAGGACGGCAGCCAGGAGACCTCCTTGCCGTCGCACAGGCCGCCGTAGGCGCAGACCTTGCCGGCGAACAGAACGCCCTGCCCGCCGAAACCGGCGAGGATGATGTTCTTTACCATCTTATTTTTCCTCCTTCGCCGCGATGTCCTTGTAAACGCCCAGCGGGTAATACGGGATCATGTTGTCGTCGATCCACTGCAGCGCGTCGCGCGGCGCCATGCCCCAGTTGGTCGGGCACGCGGACAACACCTCGACGATCGAGAACCCGCGCCCGTCGAGCTGGTACTGGAAGGCCTTTTTGATGGCGCGCTTCGCCGCGTTGACGTTCGCGGGCTTGTTGACCGCGACGCGCTCGGCGAGCGCCGTGCCCGTGAGCGTCGAGAGCATCTCGCACACGCGCACCGGATATCCGGCGATCTTCGGGTCGCGCCCGTAGGGGGTGGTCTGCGTGACCTGCCCCGGCAGCGTCGTCGGCGCCATCTGGCCGCCGGTCATGCCGTAGATCGCGTTGTTGATGAAGATGACGGTGATGTTTTCGCCGCGCGTCGCCGCATGGACCGTCTCGGCGGTGCCGATGGCCGCAAGGTCGCCGTCGCCCTGGTAGGTGAACACGACGGCGTCCCTGAGCGAGCGGCGCACGCCCGTGGCGACCGCCGGCGCTCTGCCGTGGGCGGCTTCGATCATGTCGCAGCCGAAATAATCGTAGGCGAGGACGGCGCACCCGACGGGCGCGACGCCCACCGTGCGGCCTTCGATGCCGAGCTCGTCGATGACCTCGGCGACAAGGCGATGCACAATGCCGTGCGTGCAGCCGGGGCAGTAATGCGTCGGCACATCGAGCAGGGCATGGGGTCTTTTGAATACTGTCTCCATTACTGCTTCCCTCCCGCCAGCTTTTTGATCTGTTCATAGACCTCGCGCGGCGTGGGGATCACGCCGCCGACGCGGCCGTAGAACGACACGGGGCACTTTCCCTCGACGGCGAGCCTGACGTCGTCGACCATCTGCCCCATGCTCATCTCGACGGTGAGCATCGCGCGGACCTTGTCCGCATGCGCGCGCAGCGCGTCCTTCGGGAAGGGCCACAGCGTCACGGGCCGGATGAGACCGACGGCGATGCCGTCCTCGCGCGCCATGTCGACGGCCGAGCCGCACACGCGGGCCATCGAGCCGTAGGCCACGACGGCGAACTGCGCGTCGTCCATGCGGTAATCGACATGCCGCTGCTCGTGCGCGATGACATCCTTGTAGCGCTCGTACCGCGCGTCAATGGAGGCTTCGAGCTTCGCGGGATCAAGATACAGACTGTTTGTGATATTGTGGGGGCGCCTGCCCTGATGGCCCGTGGTCGCCCACGGCTTTTCGATCATCTTGGGCGCGCGGTCGGGGAAGGCGACGGGCTCCATCATCTGGCCGAGCAGGCCGTCGGACAGGATCATCGCCGGCATGCGGTATTTTTCGGCGAGCTCAAACGCGTCGAAGACCATGTCGACCATCTCCTGGATGGACGACGGCGCGAACACGAGCAGCTGGAAATCGCCGTGGCCGAGCGCCTTCGTCGCCTGCCAGTAGTCGCCCTGCGCGGGCTGGATGCCGCCGAGGCCGGGGCCGGCGCGCTGCACGTTGATGATGAGGCACGGCAGATCGCTGCCGGCGATATAGGAGACGCCCTCCGACTTGAGGCTGACGCCGGGCGAGCTCGAGCTCGTCATCGCGCGCACGCCCGCGGACGCCGCGCCCAGCACCATGTTGATCGCCGCGACCTCGCTCTCCGCCTGCATGTAGACGCCGCCGTCGATCTTCGGCAGCTTCTTCGCCATGTACGCCGCGAGCTCCGTCTGCGGGGTGATGGGATAGCCGAAAAAGCGGATGCAGTTGGCGCGGATGGCCGCTTCCGCGAGCGCCTCGTTGCCCTTCATCAGAAATTTGTCCGCCATTTATTTCGCCTCCCTTTCCACCGTGATCGCGCAGTCCGGGCACATCGTCGCGCACATCGCGCAGCCAATGCAGTCCTGCGGATTCGCCGCATGCGCCGGATGGTAGCCCTTTTCGTTGTGCTTCGCGGTGTCGAGCGCGAGCACCTTCTTCGGGCAGAAATCCACGCACAGACCGCAGCCCTTGCAGCGGGCCTCGTTGATTGTCACCTTGCCTTTTGCCATGCCTTACATTCCCTCTTTCTGTACCCTTTCCCACGGAAGCGTAACATATCTTCGCACGGAAAACACATTGTTGCTTTTTATATTCACGCCCTCGAGCGCGAGCGTCGCGGAGACCGGCAGACCGGTCAGTGCGCCGACCTCCTGCGCGTACGCGCGCGAGGCGTCAATATCGACAGTCGTCGTATCCGGGCCGAGATTGGAGCTGTTGACGAGGCGCGTCACGCGCAGCCCCGCCGCCGCTTCGATCTCGCGGATGTGCCGCAGCACGTCCTGCGGCGTCGTTGTGAACGGGCGGTACATGCTGAACAGGTAGAGGAGATCGGCGCCCCCGTTCGCTTCGATCTGCTTCGCGTAGCGCCCGAGCACGATCGCGCCCGCGTCGTCGCCGCCCACGTCGAGCAGCAGCCGGCCGTCGCTTTCGATGGCGCCGTCCACCTCGCGCGGCAGCGACGGGATGTCGACGAGCGTGTTCGCGAAATTCGGCGCGATGAGCTTTATGCCCGCGCCCGTCAGCAGCGGCCCGAAATCCGCCGTGCGGAAATAAGGGTTGACGATGTCGAGATCGGCGACCGTGACCGCCGCGCCCGCCGCCGCGAACCGCAGCGCGAGGTTGACTGTGAAATTGGTTTTGCCGCAGCCGTAATGCCCGGTGACGGCCGTGATCCTCTTGAGGTCTTCCAGCATGTTGCTCCCGCCAAATGGATATAGTTATGTATTTTAATATAATATTGTAGCATCTATTGAGAAAGAATACAAACGGAATCTCGCGGCGACGCGGCGCCCTTCCCGGCGCGGGAAAACAGAAAAAAGCCCCGCCGCAGGGCGGGGCCGGTCGGGGCGGATTCAGTTGGCGTTTGCCATTTTCTTGAGCGTCAGCCGCACGCGGTCGCTGATCATCGCGACGAACTCGCTGTTCGTCGGCTTGCCGCGCAGGCTCTGGATCGTATAGCCGAAATAGGAATTGAGCGTGTCGACGTCGCCGCGGTCCCAGGCGACCTCGATGGCGTGCCGGATGGCGCGCTCGACGCGCGAGGAGGTCGTCTTGAATTTCTTCGCGATGGCGGGATACAGCCGCTTCGTCACGGCGTTGATCATCTCGGGATCCTCGACGGACAGAATGATGGCGTCGCGCAGGTAATGATACACCTTGATGTGCGCGGGCACGCCGATCTGGTGGATGATCTCGGTGATCATCACCTCGAGATCGGCCTCCGTCTTCTCCGAGCGCCTGCCCGTGTCGGCCTTCGTGAACATGGCGATGCGCTCGGCGAGCACCGACAGGTCGAAGGGCTTGAGGATGTAAAATGCCGCGCCCGCCTTGATGACTTCCCGCTCCATCACCGCGTTGTCAAAGCCCGACATCACGAAAAACGCCGGCAGCTTCGCGCTCTCCTGGCGCAGCTCGTTGAGCAGCACGATCGCGTCCTTCGACGGCAGAAACATATCCACCACCACCGCGTCCGGCTCCTCGCTGCGCACGGCGTTCTCCACCGCGCGCCCGTCCTTTTCGCAGGTCACGACCCGAAAGCCGCGCTCCGTCAGCTCCCTGGCGCACTGCGCGCCGAAGTCGGCGCCCTCGTCGGCCACAAGAACGGTAACCTTGTTCTTCACTTTTTCATTCTCCTCAGCTAAAAATATTTAGCCTTCTTCCAAACAAGTTTAGGTTACCATAATTTACCATGATTTGCAACGGCTTTTTTCAAAAATCTCAGGCGGCGGCCAAATTCTTTTCTTCCCGTTCGATGCTTTGCTCGCAGGCGAGCATGTTTTCGATAAAAATGCCGTATCCGCGCGTCGGGTCGTTGACAAAGACGTGGGTGACGGCGCCGACGAGCATGCCGTTCTGCACGATGGGACTGCCGGACATGCCCTGCACGATGCCGCCCGTCGCGCGCAGCAGCGCCTCGTCGGTGACGCGCACGACCATGTTTTTCGTGGGGGTCTTGTCCGAAAGGCTGACGGATTCGATGCGGATGTCGTAGAAGGCGGGGCCGCCGCCGTCGACGGTGCACAGCAGCTGCGCGGCGCCCGTGCGGACCTCCTGGCGCAGCGCGCAGGGCAGCGCGGCGCCCGCGGGCGGCGTCAGCACGCGCGAAAAGATGCCCGCGTCGCAGTTGCACAGCAGCGAGGCGATGACCTCGCCGCTGCGGAAAACGCCCTGCAGCTCGCCGGGCGACCCGGCTTGTCCGCGCACGACGCCGGTGACGGACACGCTGACGAGCTCGCCGCTGCCGACGGGCAGCACGACGCCGGTGTCGGCGTCGGTGACGCCGTGGCCGAGGCCGGCGGCGATGCCGGTGTCGGGCCGGATATAGGTGAGCGTGCCGATGCCGGCGGAGGAGTCGCGCACCCACATGCCCGCCTTGAAGCCGGTGCGGTCGGCGGCGTTGGCGGGCGTGAGGACCGCGGTGCGCCTTTCGCCCGCGCGCGTATAGACGAGCGCCAGCGCGCGTCCGTCTCCCGCGGCGACGATGGACGCGAGATCGGCGTTGCCGCCCACCTTTTTCCCGTCGGCCGTCAGCAGGATGTCGCCGAGCTCCAGGCCTGCTTCCCGCGCGGGGCAGCGGCTGCCGGCGGCCGTCTTCACGTCGCCGAAGCCGACGACGACCACGCCCTCGGTAAACATTTTCACGCCGAAGGGCGTGCCGCCGGGGATGGCGTAAACGCGCTCGACGGTCGACACGCGCACCGTCTTGAGCGGGATGAGATCGAGAAAATAGAGCGTCTGCTCGCGCGAGCCGCCCACGGGCGCGGCCGCCGGGGCCGCCGCCTCCCGCCTGCCGCGCAGCGTCAGCAGTCCGCGCCGGTAGGAGAAATCCTCCGATCGGACGACGGACAGCGTGTCGGGCAGCAGAAAGGACGCGGCGTATCGCCCTGCGCCGCCGAGGACCGCGGCGGCGAACAGCAGGATGCACAGCCTGCGGAAAAATTTCTTCAAAGAGATCCCTCCGATCGTCAACCCTTAGTGTTGACCGGCAAAGGGACGCTTATGAAGGAAATTCCTGCACGGTTTTCCGTTTTATGCGGCCGGGCAGCGCCGCGAGGCCGCCGACGAGGGGGCTGAGCGCGATGCAGCCCAGCGAGATGAGCAGCGGCCGGCCGGTGACGGCGGCCGTCTCGAAAACGCTTTGCAGGAACGGCATATAGACGACGGCGAGGGTCACCGCGACCGACAGCAGGCACGCGAACAGCAGCACCCGGTTGCGGAAGATCGACGACAGCTCGAAGCCGGCCGCGTCGAGCTTGCACTCGAGCACATGCACCATCTGCGCGCACACGAGCGTCAGATAGGCGGCGGAGCGGCTGACCACGATGTCGCCGGTCGTGCGGTAGACGAGCGCGAAGCTCAGCAGATTGCACAGGCCGAGCACCGCGCCGCGAAAGAGGATCGTGCCGATGAGTCCCCCGGCGAAAAGGCTCTCGCCGGGATCGCGCGGCGGCTTTTCCATGATGTCGCGCTCCGCCGGCTCCATGCCGAGGGCGACCGCGGGCAGGCCGTCGGTGACGAGATTGATGAGCAGGATCTGGATGGGGATGAAGATCACCGGCATGTCGAGGAACATCGCGAGCACGACGGTGAGCACCTCGCCGAGATTGCTCGTCAGCAAAAAGCGAATGAAGCGGCGGATGTTCTGGTAGATGATGCGCCCCTCTTCGACCGCCGCGACGATGGTCGCGAAGTTGTCGTCGAGGATGACGACGGACGACGCCTCCTTCGTCACGTCGCTCCCGGAGATCCCCATCGCGACGCCGATGTCGGCCTCCTTGACGGCGGGCGCGTCGTTGACGCCGTCGCCCGTCATGGCGGTGACGCAGCCGTTCCGGCGGAATGCCCGCACGATGCGCAGCTTGTGCCGGGGCGACACGCGCGCAAACACGCTGACCGTGCGCACCGCGCCGGCGAGCGCGTCGTCGTCCATCTTCTCGATCTGCGCGCCCTCGAGGACGCGATCGCCGTCGCCCGCGATGCCGACGGCGCGCGCGACCGCCCGGGCGGTGAGCGCGTGGTCGCCCGTGATCATGACGGGCCGGATGCCCGCGCGGCGGCAGCGGCGCACAGCCTCCTTCACCTCGCGGCGCGGCGGATCCATCATGGCGCACAGCGCGAGAAAGACGAGCTTATCCTCCGTGCAGCCGTCGTCGCGCCGCGCGACGGCGATGACGCGCTTCGCGTCCGCGGCATAGGAGCGCACCGCCGCCTCCAGCGTCTGCCGGCGAGCCGGGGTGAGCGGCTGGACGCCGCCCGGCAGCGCGATGCGGTCGCATTTCGACAGGATGACGTCGGGCGCGCCCTTCGCGAGCAGCGCCGTGCGCTCTCCCGTGCGGACGGCGACGGACATCATCTTGCGCGTCGAATCGAAGGGATTCTCGGCGGTGATATGCGCCGTGCGCAGCAGTTCGTCCCGGCGGACGCCGCATTTCCAAGCCGCGCGCAGCAGCGCGACTTCGGTGGGACTGCCCTCCCCCGCGAGACGGCCGTCGGCGCCCGGCGCGACGGCCGCGTTCGAGCACAGCGCCGCCGCCTCGAGCGCTTCGCGCAGCGGCGGCGCATCCGCCGGCGCGCGCGGCGCGCCGTCTTCGGCGAGCTGTCCGCCGGGGGCGTCCGCGCCGCCCGCGAGCGTCAGCCGCGCGCCGCCGACCCAGAAATCGGTGACCGTCATCTTGTTCTCGGTGATGGTGCCCGTTTTGTCGGCGCAGATGACCGACGCGCAGCCGAGCGTCTCGACGGCGTGCAGCCGCCGGATGATCGCGCCGCGCGACAGGATGCGGTTGACCGACAGCGCGAGCACGATCGTGACGATGGCGGGCAGGCCCTCCGGAATGGCGGCGACGGCGAGCGACACGCCGGTGAGCACCATGACGAGCGGCTCCTCGCCGCGCAGCACGCCGAGCAGCGTGACGACGGCCGCGCACAGCACGCAGGTCACCGCGATGAACACGCCGAGCGACTTGAGCCGGCGCTGCAGGGGCGTCGGCTCCTCCTTGGCCTCGTCGATCATCGACGCGATGCGCCCCATCTCGGTCGCCATGCCCGTGCCCGTGACGACGGCGCTGCCGTGGCCCGCGGCGACGCTCGTGCCCATGTACAATTTTGCGTCGGCGCCCGGCTTCTTCGCCACCGCCGCGGACTCGCCGCTGAGGATCGACTCGTCCGTCCTGAAGCCCGCGCCGTCCGTGAGGCGCGCGTCCGCGGGGATGCGGTCGCCCGCCCTGAGCTCGATCTCGTCGCCGGGCACGAGCTCGGCCGCGGGCAGGCGCAGCAGCTGTCCGCCGCGCCAGACGCGCGCGGCGGGCGCCGTCATGCTCTTGAGCGACTCGATGGTCTTTTCGGTGCGGTACTCCTGGATAAAGCCCATGAGGGCGTTGAGCAGCATGATGGCGATGATGGTCACCGCCTCGGTCATCTGCCCGACGAGCACCGAAAAAAGCGTCGACAGCGCGAGGATGACGATGAGGATATCCTTGAACTGCGATAAAAACAGGCCCGCCGGACCTGTTTTTTTCTTCTGCTCGAGCTCGTTCCCGCCGTACTGCCTGCGCCGCTCGCGCACCTGCTTTTCGCTGAGTCCCTTCGTCATACGCGCTCCCGCTGATCGTCTTTTACTGCAGTGTATGAGCGCGGGAAAACAAAAATGCCGCCGCGCTTTCGCGCGGCGGCACTGTGCTTGCCAGCCGGTTTACTTCTTGCTGTCGTCCCCGTCGAGCTTGTCCTTGACGGCGTCGACGATGTCCATCGCCTTGTCCGCGATCTTGTCGCCGAGATCCTCGGCCTTGTCGCCGAGCTCCTTGACAGCCGGGGCGGCCTTGTCGGTCAGCTCCTTCGCCTTCTTCGCGACGGCGTCGCCGAAATCCTCGGCCTTGTCGCCGAGCTCCTTGACGGTCGGGGCGGCCTTGTCGGTCAGTTCCTTCGCCTTTTTCGCGACGGCGTCGCCGGCGTCTTCGAGCTTGTCCTTCAGTGAATCACTCATATCCAGCGTTTTCTCCTTCAGTTCGTTATATTCCTTCGCCGCGGAATCCTTCGCGGTTTTGAGCGTTTTCTTCGCGCTGTCCGTTGCCGCGGCAGCCGCGTCGGTCGCCTTGTCGGCGAGCTTGTCGGCGGCATCCGCTGCGGCGTCCCTGGCGGTCCTGATCGTCTTCTTCGCGCTGTCCGTCGCCGCTTCCGCGGCATCGGCGGCCTTGTCCTTCAGGGTGTCGACGGCTTCGGCCGCGGCGTGCTTCGCGTCCTCGACCGCCTCGGCGGTCTCCTTCGCGGTGTGCGCGGCGAACTCCTGGGCCTTCGTGACGACGGTGTCGGGCGCCTCGCCCTGCGAGCGCATGGTCAGCGAAACGCGCTTGCGCTCCGTGTCGACGCCGATGAGGCGGACCTTGACCATGTCGCCGACCTTGACGACGTCGGCCGGGTTCTTGACGCCCTCGCCCATCTCGGAGATGTGCACGAGCCCGTCGATGCCGGGCAGGATGCGCACGAAAGCGCCGAACTTCGTGAGCGAAACGACGGGCGCCTCAAAGGCCGTGCCCATCGGATACTCGGTGATCTTGTGCCACGGGTTGTCGGCCTCCTTGCGGTAGCCGAGCGAGATCTTCTTGTTTTCCGCGTCGATGTTCTTGATGTAGACTTCGACGACATCGCCGACCTTCAGCACGTCGGCCGGGGATTTGATGCGGCTCCAGGACAGCTCGCTGATGTGGATCATGCCGTCCACGCCGCCGAGGTCGACGAACGCGCCGTACGACGTCAGGGACTTGACCGCGCCGGTGTATTTGTTGCCGACTTCGGCCGTCGCCCAGAAGGCGTCGCGCTTCTTCTCGTTCTCGACGTCGAGCACCGCGCGGATGGAGCCGATGGCGCGGCGCCGCTCCGGGGTGACTTCGAGGATCTTGATGTTCTGGTGGGTGCGGACGAGCTGTTCATACGGCTCGCCGCGGCGCAGCGTCGCCTGCGACGCCGGGATGAAGACCCGCACGCCCTTGACCATGGCGACGAGGCCCTTGTTGACCGCTTCGGTAATATATGCGTCGAAGACGGTTCCCTCCTCAACGCCTTTTGCAATCTCCTCCAGGCCCTTCTCGGAATCCACGCGCTTCTTCGACAGCGTGACAAACCCCTCGAGATCCTGGACCTTCGTGACGAGCAGGTTGATCTTGTCGCCTACCTTCACGACGTCCTCGGGTTTCGCGGACGCGTCGTCGCTGAGCTCGTCGAGCGGGATGAAGCCGGTCTGCTTCGTGCCGATGTCGACGACGACCTCGTTCGGGTGGATGGCGGTAACGACGCCCTCCACGCGCTGACCGCGGTGAACGAGTTTCAGCGAATCCTCAAGCGCCTGTTCGAAATTGAAATCTTCGTCTTTGATCATGTCGCTCATTTGTGTGAGTACCTCCTCGATTAAGGCGGACGGCGTCGATGCGCCAGCCGTAACTCCGATACTTTTCGCATCGACCAACATCTGTTCTTCCAGCTCGTCCTTACCTTCTATCCAGTAGGTCCTGGCGTGCCTTCCGCAAACGTCGCAAAGCTTTTTTGTGTTGGAGCTGTGGCGTCCCCCTATGACGATGCAGACATCGCTGTGCAATGCCAATTCCTCGGCCTCACACTGGCGCGCCCTTGTCGCATTACATATTGTATCAAATATCCGCAGATTTGTATAGATTTTTTTTAGGAGTTCGACACACTTTTCGAATTGTGTCAAATTAAAGGTCGTCTGCGCGACCAATATTGCATTTTCCGACAAATCCGCGTGCGCCGCGACGGTTTTCAGCTCCTCAAAGTCGGCGAAAACCACCGTTTTTCCGCTGCTGTGTCCGACGATGCCCTCGACTTCGGGGTGCCGCGCGTCGCCCGCGACGTAAACGGTGTACCCCTTTGCCGACCACGTCTCGACGATGCGGTGGATCTTTGCGACGAAAGGGCAGGTCGCGTCGGCGACGGGGATGCCTCGCCGGGCGCATTCGTCGTAGACCGCTTTCGGCACGCCGTGGCTGCGGATGACGAGCGTCGCGCCGGCGGGCGTGTCGCCGACTTGCTCCACGGCGGCGCAGCCCTTCGCGGCGAGCGCGTCGACGACGGTCTCGTTGTGGATGATGGGGCCGAGCGTCGCGATGCGGTTCCCCTGCGCGAGCAGCTGCTCGCACAGCCTGACCGCGCGGTCGACGCCGAAGCAGAACCCGGCCGTTTTCGCGAGCGTTATCTTCGTCATGCCCCGGCGCTCCGCTGCAGCCGCTCGACTTCGGCGCGCAGCTGTTCGGCCGCCCGCCGCAGCGCGGCGCTGTTGGTGCCGTCCCCGAGCCCGAGCTGCTCGCGCGTCATCGGCGCGCCGTACAGGATCGTCACGGGATCGAACAGGCGCAGATGCTTGCGCTCGATCATCGCCGCGGGCACGACGGGCGCGCCCGTCATCGCGCACAGCGCGACGGCCCCCGCTTTGAACAGGCCGAGCTCCCCCGTCTTCGAGCGCGTGCCCTCGGGGAAGATGAGCAGCACCTCGCCGGCGTTGAGCACGTTCGCCGCGGTCGAGAACGAGCGCTTGTCCGCCTTCCCGCGCGTGACGGGGAAGGCGCCGAGCGGGCGCAGAATGAACGCGAGGACCTTCGTGCGGAAGAGCTCCGCCTTCGCCATCGTGCGGAAGGGGCGGCGGACGCAGAAGGCGTGCAGACCCGGGTCGATGAGGTTGATGTGGTTGCTCGCGATGATGACGGGCCCCTCGGCGGGGATGTTGTCCCGTCCCTCGCAGCGCAGCCGGAAGATCAGATGCGCGATGGGATTCAGAATGGCGCGGACGACCTTGAAGAAAATCATTTTGCAAGCTGTTCCTTTATGATATTGAGCACCCAGTCGGCGGCGTCGTCGAGGGTTTTTCCGGTGGTGTCAACCGCGATGGCGTCGTCGGCCATGCGCAGCGGCGAGGTCTCGCGGTGGCTGTCGTCGTAATCGCGGCGGCGCAGATCCTCGAGCACGGCGTCATAATCGGCGCTCACGCCCTTCGCGACGAGCTCCTCGTAGCGACGGCGCGCGCGCTCCTCGGGCGACGCGGTGAGAAAGATCTTGACGTCGGCCGCGGGCAGAATGACGGTGCCGATGTCGCGGCCGTCCATGACGACGTTGTTCTGCTGCGCGATGCTGCGCTGCAGGCTCAGCAGGAATTCGCGCACCGACGGAAACGCGGCGACCGCCGAGGCCGCCATCGACACGGGCTCGGTGCGGATCTTCGCCGTCACGTCGGTGTCGTTGAGAAAGACGCGCTGTTCGGTGTCGATGAAGCGCAGCTCGATGCGCGCGCCGAGCAGCAGCCCCTGGATGGCCGTCTCGTCGTGCAGATCGGCGCCCTTCGACAGCGCGAAATAGCCGATGGTCCTGTACAGCGCCCCCGTATCGACATAAATATAGCCGAGCGCCGCGGCCGTCTTGCGCGCGATGCTGCTCTTGCCGGCGCCCGCCGGCCCGTCGATGGCGATCGCTTTCATTCTCTGCAGTCCTCCCCTTCCAGCACATGCATTCCGGCGGCGTGCCCCGTCGCGAAGGCGATGCCGAGGTTGAAGCCCCCGGTAAAGGCGTCCGCGTCGAGCAGCTCGCCCGCGAAATGCAGATTCCGTATTCGTTTCGATTCCATGGTCTTCGGCGAGACCTCCGGCAGCGCGACGCCGCCGGCCGTGACGACCGCCTCGTCGAACGAGCGCATGTCCGTCGCTTCGAGCCGGAAATCCTTGATGAGCCGCGCGAGCGACAGCCGTTCGGCCGCCGTGAGCGCGTTGAGCTTCTTCTGCGGGTCGATGCCGCTGCGCGCGACGACGACCGGGATGAGCTTCTTCGGCAGCAGCGCGCCGAGGCTGTTTTTGAATTCCCGGTTGAGCTGCGCCGAAAAGTCGCGCTGCAGACGCCTGTCCAGCGTTTTTTCATCGAGCGCCGGCTTGAGGTCGACGGACAGCGCCGCGGTCCGCGTGTCCGCGCCGACCATGCGGGCGCTGAGCGTCAGCACGAGCGGCCCCGACACGCCGTAATGCGTAAAGAGCAGTTCCCCCTGCTCGCTGAAGATCGTTTTGTCCCCGGCGCGCGCCGTCAGCTTCACGTTGCGCAGCGACAGGCCCTGCAGCGCGGCGCAGTCGCCGCCCGCGCACACGAGCGGCACGAGCGACGGGCGCGGCGGCGTCACCGTATGGCCGGCGGCCTGTGCGAGGGCGTATCCGTCCCCCGTCGAGCCCGTCTTCGGATAGGACAGGCCGCCCGTCGCGAGGATGAGCGCGCGGCAGGAGATGCGCCGCCCGTCCGCGAGCGACAGCGCGCAGACCGCGCCGTCCCGGGTCTCGATGCCGGCGGCGCGCCCCGTGACGAACGCGCAGCCCGCCTGCTTCGCCGCGCGCACGAGGGCGTCGCGGATGTCCGCCGCCCGGTCGGACACGGGGAAAACGCGGTTGCCCCGCTCGGTCTTGAGCGGGACGCCCGCGTCCTCGAAAAATTCCATCGTCTGCGCCGGGCCGAACGCGGTCAGGCTGCTGTAGAGAAAGCGCTCTCCGCTGCGCACGTTCTGCAGAAATTCGGGGACGCCGCAGTCGTTCGTCACGTTGCAGCGGCCCTTGCCGGTGATGAGCAGCTTCTTGCCCGGCATGTCGTTCTTTTCGATCACCGTCACCGACAGGCCGCGTCCAGCCGCCGCGATGGCCGCCGTCAGCCCCGCGGGGCCGGCGCCCGCGACCGCCACGTCGCAGACCGTATCTTTTCCGCCGTCGTTGCGCAATTCTCTTCTCCGTTCCGGAAATTCCCTGTATATTCAGGTTTATTATATATCCGTCTCTTCAAAGATACAATCGAAATCGCAGTGAATAAACTGTGAATTCACAGCGCGAGCAGCGGCTGGAGCTGCACGCCGCCGAGCGCGGCGCGCATGGCGTCGGGCGCGAGGCGCAAGTCGGCCGTCAGCGACGTCGGCTTGCGGCGGCAGTCGTCCTGCAGGAACGGCACAAAGTAGTAGTTCCGCCGGTTGAGCAGCTCGCCGATGTTCTTCGCCGCGGCGGCGAGCGCGTCGTTCGTCGACACCGCGAGCACGACGGGCCGCCCGCCGCGCAGATGCGACTTGACGGCCATCGTGACGGGCGTGTCGGTGATGCCCGCGGCGAGCTTTGCGAGCGTGTTGCCCGTGCACGGCGCGACGAGCAGCACGTCGCACATGCCCTTCGGGCCGATGGGCTCGGCCTCCTCGATGGTGCGGATGGCCGGGCGCCCGCAGACGGCCTCGATGCGCTCGCGGAAGCTCTGCGCGGTGCCAAAGCGCGTGTCGAGCGACGCGGCGTTGAAGGACAGCACCGGCAGCAGCCGCGCGCCCTCCGCGCGCAGCTGCTCCATGAGCGCCAGCGACTTTTCAAACGTGCAGAACGAGCCGCACATCGCGAATCCCACGGTGATCTCTTCTTTCAAAGCTCGATCCCCCTCTCGCCGAGCATCGTCATGACGGTGTTTTTGATGATGAGCCCCGCGGTCTTCGGCGCGACGCGCCCGGGCAGCGAGGGCGCCGCCTCGGCGTTCACGCCGCGCGCGGCCGCAAAGGCGAAGTCGACGCCGCCCGGCGCCGACGCGAGATCGACGATCAGGCTCCCCGGCGGCACCCGCTCGAGCACGTCGCGGCCGATGACGCGCGCGGGCACGGTGTTGACGAGCGCCGCATAGCCGAACGGGTCGCAGCGCAGCCGCGCGAGCGGCAGCGCCCGCAGGCCGAGGCTTTCCGCGAGCGCCCGCGCGGCGCTCTTGCGCGCATAGACGGTCACCGACGCGCCCATGGCCTTGAGCAGCAGCGCGAGCGCGCTGCCCGTTCGGCCGAAGCCCGTGACGGCGAACGCGCTGCCCGCGACGGTGACGGGCAGACGGTTCATGAGCAGCTCCACCGTCCCCTCGGCCGTCGGCACCGCGTTCTGGATCTGCAGCTCCTCGCGCAGATAATAGTCGCTCAGGCGTTTGCCGCAGCGCGCGGCGTGCTCGCGCACGGCGGGCGGCACCATGCCCGCGAAAAGCTCCGCGTCCGCCTTCGCGCGCGCGACGACGGAGAACACGTCGAGGCGCTCGCTCGTGCAGCAGCTCTGCAGGCGGCCCGCCTTGTCGAGCAGCGGCAGCGGCAGGAGAACGACGTCGGCGCGCGCGAGCGTCTCCTCGAGCGTGCAGATATGCGCGGGGTCGATGACGCCCGACAGCTCGAGGCCGGCCGTGCACACCTCCCGCCCTTCCGTGATGAGCGCATCCGCGAGATACGCGCTGCGCAGATCGCCGCCGATGACGGCGAAACATGTCTCGTTCATCCCATCCCCTCCACGCCTCATTTTATGTGCGCGCCCCGCGATTTGTGCTATAATGCGCAGGGAAGGACAGATCGTCCGCGGAGGAGCTATGGAATACGTCTACATCGTCGCGTGCGCCGACGGCTCGCTGTACACGGGCTGGACGACCGACCTCGAGCGCCGCGTGGCGGCGCACAATGCCGGATCCGGCGCCAAGTACACCCGCTCGCGGCGGCCCGTGCGGCTCGTCTATGCGGAGACCTTCGAAGACCGCCCCGCGGCGCTGCGCCGCGAGGCCGCCATCAAGCGCCTCCCGCGCGCGGAGAAGCTGGCGCTGCTGCCGCCGGCCGGCGCCGCGCTCCCGCCGAAGCCCTGAGCGCGTCCCCCCGGGCCGCGCGGAAACTTTTCACCGAAAGGAGACCGCATCGTGAAAAAGCTGTACCTGTCGAAGACCGATAAAAAGATCTGCGGCGTCTGCGGCGGAATCGCCGAATATTTCGGCGTCGACGCGACGCTCGTGCGCGTCGTCTGGCTCATCCTCGCGCTGTGCTGGGGCGTGGGCATCCTGCCCTATTTCATCGCCGCGCTCGTCATCCCCAGCCGTCCGGACTGAAGCCGTTCCCCGCATTTTGCCCGATTGCTTTTTTGATGCCGATACGATAGAATAAAAGCAAGAAAAACAGGAGGGGTACGTTTTATGGACAAGTTCTTGGATTCCTACAAGGCATACTGGGCCAACTGGAAGGATTTCGACGGCAAAACGGATAAAGGAGACTTCTGGCGCGCGGTCGCCGTGCTGTTCGTGCTCGGCATCGTCGTCGGCTTCATCTCCCGCATCCCCGTGCTCGGTCAGCTCGTCTACTACGCCTATCTCATCATCAACCTCGTCCCCGGCCTCGCGATGGGCTGGCGCCGCATGCATGATACCGGCCGCGCGGGCTGGTGGTATCTCATTCCGATCGTCAACCTCATCTTCGCGCTGGGCGACAGCAAGACCGACGCCCTCGCAAAATAAAAACGCACCGAAAGCCCCCGGACGTCCGGGGGCTTTTCCGCACCCCGCGCCGGGGCCCGCCCGCGTCCCCGCGCGCGGCGCATAAAGCGGGCGGCGCGGCGGCAGGAGTCCGCCGCGCGGCCATCCGCAGAGAAAGGACATACACATGAACAAAAAAGTACTGGTCGCCTATTTTTCAGCCACAGGCACGACCGCGGACGCGGCGAAGGCGCTCGCCCGGGCAGCCGGAGCGGAGCTGTACGAGATCCGCCCCGCCGTCCCGTATACGGCGGCCGATCTCAACTGGCACGACAAGAAGAGCCGCACCACGCTCGAGATGAACGACCGCGCCTGCCGCCCCGCCGTCGCGGATCCGCTGCCGGACACGGCCGCCTTCGACGTCGTCTACGTCGGTTTCCCGGTCTGGTGGTACACCGCGCCGCGCATCATCAACACCTTCCTTGAGGGCTGCAGTCTCGAGGGCAAAACGGTCATCCCGTTCGCGACCTCGGGCGGCAGCGGGCTCGGCAAAGCGGGCGAGGAGCTCAGCGCCGCTTCCGCGCCCAAGGCGAAGTGGCTCCCCGGCAGGCTGCTCAACGGCCTTTCGGAGGAATCGCTGCGCGCCTGGGCGGCGCACAACGCGTAAAACAGAAAGCGGGGCGCGCGGCTGAAGACCGCGCGCCCC
>JAYFNU010000015.1:0-18737 GCA_034933305.1 Oscillospiraceae bacterium
GCACTGGTACAGGTTGAACCGGATGCCCGCCTGCCGCGCGCGGTGGAGCTCCACCGCGGTGTGCGCCGGCGCCACCTCCACAAAGCCGCCCAGCCGGTCGTCCCGCCAGCCGGGGCAGCGCTCGCCGAAGACGAACGGCAGGAACACCGGGATCGGCTGGCCGACGTCCTCCTCCCGCTCCAGCTCCTTAAAGGAATAGCGGTCGCCGAGGCAGGTCTCCTTGAACCAGTTGATGCAGTTGCAGGCGCTCGAGATGGCCGCGCCCGACAGCCAGTCGGTGACGCCGTAGTAGCACCACAGCTCCTTGTCCTTCGGGATGATCGGGTGATCCGACGTCAGCCGGATGGCCCCGCTCGTGCCGACCGACAGCGTCATGCGGCCCACGACGGCGGCGCCGTTCGCGATCTGGTTGAGCGCCCCGTCGGGATGCGCGGGCACGACGGGCACGCCGCTTCGGATGCCGAGCAGCTTCGCGCCCGCTTCGCTGAGCGCGCGGGTGTCGCGGTATGTGACGAGCTGTCCGAGCTGGTCGCGGCGCACGCCCGCGTACTCCATCGCAAAATCGTCGTACTGCAGCGCGTGGATGTTGAGCAGGCCCGAGCCCGCCATCGTGCTCACGGATTCGCAGAACTCGCCCGTGAGCCGGTAGAAATTGTAGGCCCCCTGGCTCGGCAGCAGCCTGTCGCCGAGGCTGAGCCCGTTTTCGCGCAGATACCGCATCGTCTGGCGCATATAGGTGACGTGCGGCATGCAGCCCGTCCCGTTGTACAGCCGCTCGACGAGCGCCCCGTCCGCGCGCGCCTTCGCGCACATCGCCGACGGCGCCATGTAATTCCACGAATAGGTCTTCCCCGCCGTCATGCCGGGGCCGCACACCGCCATGCTGTGAAAGGTGCCGCACAGCGCGACCGCGTCGACCGCTTTTCCCTCGGCGAGCTTCCTGCCGAGCGACGCCGTCAGACGGAAGACGCCGTCGGTGTCCGTGACGCCCTCGGTCTCGACGAGACCGTTGTCGTCATACGCCGCGTCGGCGGTGCCGACGACGCCCTTTTCGGGATCGAACAGCAGCGCCTTCGCGGAGCTTGTGCTGGATTCAAGAGCAAGGATCAGCATGGCAACCGCTCCTTACGCGTTGACGTATTTGTGCAGCGTCGCGCGCACGGCGCCCTTGCCCGCGACGAGCTCTGCGAAATATCCTTCGGCGCGCTCGCCGAGCCCCGCCTCATACAGGTCGACCCCGAAGATCGACGCGTTTGAGAAGATGGGGCGCAGCTGCGCGGAAAAGCTGCCCGTATCCCCGAGGCGGATGTCCTTCAGATGCGCGCGGACCTTCTCGAGCAGCGGGTCGTCGCTCGGCGTGAACGCCGCGCCGTTGTCGTCGACGCCCATGACGTAGCGGCACCAGCCGGCGAACACCAGCGGGATGAGCTTCAGATCCCCGACGTTGAGGCTGCTGCTGGCGAGATACGCCTTGATGGTCTCGCCGAAGCGGATGGGCAGCTTCTGCGACGTGTCCGTCGCGATGCGCTGCGGGCTGTCGGGCATGAAGACGTTCGGCAGGCGCACGCCGATGACGGTGTCGATGAATTCCTTCGGGTTGAGGATGCCCGGGTCGACGACGACCGGCAGGCCCTCTTTATAGCCGATGATCTCGACCATCTTCCGAAGATCCGGATCCTTCATCTCCTCGGAGATGAGCGTGTACCCGAGCAGGCAGCCGAAGACGGCGAGCGCGGTGTGCAGCGGATTGAGGCAGGTGCAGACCTTCATCTTCTCGACCTTGTCGACCGTCTCGCGCGCCGTGAAGATGACCCCGGCCTTTTCGAGCGCCGGATGGCCGTTCGGGAACCAGTCCTCGATGATGAGATACTGCGTCTCCTCCGCGTTGACGAACGGCGCCACAAAGGTCCCCTTCGCGGTCTTTACCGAGTCGGTGTTCTCAAAGCCGTCCGCCTTGAGCATCCCGATGACCTTTGCGTCGGGCCGCGGGGTGATCTTGTCGATCATGCTCCACGGGAAGCCGACCTTCGAGCGGTCGTTCACATACGCGGTAAAGCCCTTTTGCACAAGGCCGCGCTTCTCCCACTCGCTTGCAAAGGCGTTCATCGCCTCATACAGACGCGAGCCGTTGTGCGAGCAGTTGTCCATGCTCACGAAGCTGACGGGCAGCGCACCCGCCGCGAAGCGCTCGTAGCACAGCGCCGCGACCTTGCCGATGTAGCTCGTCGCGCCGCCGGGGCCCGCCGAGAAATCCGCCTCGATGAACGGGAAGACCGCGCCCGCGGGATCGGTGAGCTTGTAGCCCTTTTCGGTGATCGTGAAGCTCGCCATCTGCAGCGACGGGCTGCGGAAGATCTCCCGCAGACGCGCCCAGTCGGCGCTCGCGGGATCCATGACGAGCGATTCGACGACGCTGCCGATGACACGCTTTTCGATGGAGCCGTCGGCCTTGAGCGTCACGTCGAGCGCGAGGTTGTCGTACGGACGGTAGGCCTTGTCGATGATCTCGTAATCGTAGCCCTCGGCGACGACGATGCCGGTGTCCGCGGCCCCTTCGTCGAGCAGGCGCTGGTGGTCAGCCGCGATGAAGGCGCGGAAAATGTTGCCCGCGCCGAAGTGGACCCACGCCGGCTGCCGGCGCGTTTTCTCCGTCACCGCCGCGCGGTCGAACGCCGGAAGACGGTAGCCCTTCTTCTCCCAGGCGGCGCGGTCGGCGATGCCCTTCATGGTCAGTTGCATGTGCACATCCTCCCGATTTTATGATATATTACAAAAAGCTCTGCCCCGGTCTGCGTATGGCTTCATTATAGCCCCCGCCGACAGGGCTGTCAATCGAACGAATCTCCCGTCTGTTGCAAAAAGCAAAGAAATTCGGCGCTGTCCCTGATATTTTCTATTGATTTTCTATAGTTTCCCGCGGCGGGGCACGCCCTTTTCCCGCGCACCGGAACCCCCGCGCGCAATCTTTCTCTTGAAGAAGCAGAGAAATCGTGATAAAATAAATTGATATTGTGATATATTAACTGCGTGCGGCGCCGCCGCGCGCAGAACAACAAAATTGCCAAACGGAGGAATGTCGAAGTGAAAAAGTCGGATATCGGGCTCATCGGGCTTGCCGTCATGGGCGAAAACCTCGTCATGAACATGGAGAGCAAGGGCTTCACGGTGAGCGTCTACAACCGCACGACAGAGAAGATCACGCATTTCATCGAGGGGCGCGCGAAGGGAAAGAACATCGTGGGCGCCTACAGCCTCGAGGAGCTCGTCGGGCAGCTGGAAAAGCCGCGCCGCATCATGCTCATGGTCAAGGCCGGCCAGCCGGTCGACGATTTCATCGAAAAGCTCATCCCGCTGCTCGAGCCGGGCGACATCATCATCGACGGCGGCAACTCCCACTTTCCCGACACCGCGCGCCGCTGCGCGTACGTCGAGAGCAAGGGCCTGCTCTACATCGGCACCGGCGTGTCCGGCGGCGAGGAGGGCGCGCTCAAGGGGCCGTCGCTCATGCCGGGCGGCTCTGTGGAAGCGTGGCAGCATGTAAAGCCCATCCTCCAGGCGATCGCGGCCAAGGTCGAGGACGGCTCGCCGTGCTGCGAATACGTCGGCGAGGGCGGCGCGGGCCATTTTGTCAAGATGGTCCACAACGGCATCGAATACGGCGACATGCAGCTCATCTGCGAGGCGTACCAGATCATGAAGGACGTGCTCGGCATGTCGGCCGCGGAGATGCACGACGTCTTCTGCGAGTGGAACAAGGGAGAGCTCGACAGCTACCTCATCGAGATCACGAGCGACATCCTCGCCTATAAGGACGCCGACGGCAGCCCGCTCGTCGACAACATCCTCGACACGGCCGGCCAGAAGGGCACCGGCAAATGGACGGCCATCGCGGCGCTCGACGAGGGCATCCCGCTGACGCTCATCGGCGAGGCGGTGTTCAGCCGCTGCCTGTCCGCCGCGAAGGAGGAGCGCGTCGCCGCGAGCAAGGTGCTGCACGGCCCGGCGGTCAGCTTCAAGGGCGACAAAAAGGCCTTCATCGAAGACGTGAAGAGCGCGCTGCTCGCCTCGAAGATCGTCTCCTACGCGCAGGGCTATTCGCTCATGCGCGCGGCGGCCAAGACCTACGGCTGGGATCTCCATTACGGCGAGATCGCGCTCATGTGGCGCGGCGGCTGCATCATCCGCAGCATCTTCCTCGGCGAGATCAAGAAGGCCTTCGACAAGAATCCCGGCCTGCAGAATCTGATGCTCGACGATTACTTCCGCGCCGACATCGAAAAGGCGCAGGCCGGCTGGCGGCGCGTCTGCGCGGCCGCCATCGAAAACGGCATCCCGGCGCCCGCGATGAGCTCGGCGCTCGCGTATTATGACGGCTACCGCTGCGAGCGGCTGCCGGCGAATCTGCTGCAGGCGCAGCGCGACTATTTCGGCGCGCACACCTACGAGCGGCTCGACAGCCCGCGCGGGCAGTTCTTCCACACCAACTGGACCGGCGAGGGCGGCTCGACCGCCGCGACCACCTACAACGCGTGAGCGCGAAGGAGACGACATGATCAATCAGGAAATATACGCGCCCGCCGGCGGCGCCATCTCCGACGCCGCGCTGGAAAAAGCCATCCGCGAATCCATCAGCGACGTGCAGGCTTCCCTGAAGCGCGTATTGCTCATCGTCCCTGACTACACGCGCTACCACTCCAACGGCGGCAGGATCGCGAATCTCTATTATCACCTCCTGAAGGATCACTGCGCGGTCGACCTGCTGGAGGCGCTGGGCAGCCATGCGCCGATGACAAAGGAGGAGTGCGCCGACATGTACGGCGACATCCCCTTCGAGCGCTTCATCTCCCACAACTGGCGCACCGACGTCGTAAAAGTCGGCGAGGTCCCCGCGAGCTATGTCGCCGAGGTCTCGGAAGGCCTCATGAACGAGCCCATCGACGTCGAGATCAACAAACGGCTGCTCGACGGCTACGATCTGATCCTGTCCATCGGGCAGGTCGTGCCCCACGAGGTCGTGGGCATGGCGAACCACAGCAAGAACATCTTCGTCGGCGTGGGCGGCAACAGCATGATCAATTCGTCCCACATCCTCGGGGCGTTCTACGGCATGGAGCGGATCATGGGCAAGGACTTTTCGCCCGTGCGCAAGGTCTTCGACTACGCGCTCGAGCATTTCCTCGGCGACCTGCCGCTGTATTTCGTGATGACCGTGACGACGGCGCCCGGCGGCCGGATCCGGCAGCACGGCCTGTTCATCGGCCGCGAGCGCCGCTATTTTGAAAAGGCGGTCGCGCTCGCCCAGCAGACCAACCTGACCTTCGTCGACGCCCCGCTCAAAAAGGTCGTCGTGCTGCTCGACGGCAGGGAATTCAAGAGCACCTGGGTCGGCAACAAATCGATCTACCGCACCCGCATGGCCATCGCCGACGGCGGCGAGCTCATCGTGCTCGCGCCGGGCGTCGAAAAATTCGGCGAGGACGCGGCGAACGACAGGCTCATCCGCAAGTACGGCTACTGCGGGCGGCTCAGGGTCATCGAGCTTTGCAAGACGCAGGACGACCTCAAGGCGAACCTGTCCGCCGCGGCGCACCTCATCCACGGCAGCTCCGACGGCCGTTTCTCCATCACCTACTGCACGAAGCACCTGACGAAAGAGGAAGTCGAAGGCGCCTGCTTCAACTACATGCCTTATGACGAGGCGGTCAAGCGCTACGATCCCGACAAGCTGCAGCCCGGCTTCAACACGCTGCCGGACGGCGAGGAGATCTACTACATCCCGAACCCCGCGCTCGGCCTCTGGGCGGACAAAAACAAATACTGAGCCTTCGCCGCGGCATATTCCGCAAAACAAAAAGGCCGCCCGCTGAATTCAGCGGGCGGCCTTTTTATTCCGTATCATTCGCACAAAGCGCGCAGCGCGGCGATGTCCTTTTCGATCAGCGGGCGCATGCTGTCCTTGTATTTGGAAAGATCCAGCGCCGCGATCCGCGCGACGATCGCTTCGCCGAGCTCCGGCTTATACAGCAGCACGGAACGCAGCGCGGCGAGGCATTGCCGCACGACCGCCGGCTTTTCGTCCCCGAGCCGCCACAGCAGAACATCCGCGTTCGCCTTCAGCTTGTTCTGCCGGTCCCACGGCGCCTGCGCGCAGCACAGGCGAAATCCGCGCGTGCGGACGCAGGACGACGGATCCTCTAAAAGGCGCAGGAAAGCATCGAAATCCGCGTACAGCTCGTCGCCCGCCGCCGAGCGCCGCTCAAGCTCCAGCAAATACGCATACGTCTCCGCATTGCCCTTGCCCCGCAGCCGCGCAAAGTCGGTCATCTTCGTCCGCCTTCTCCCCGCTCAAAATGCTTGTCTCAAACAGTCTGATAAAACAGGCCGTCCCTGCTGCAGTACCACACGAGCTTTCCGTGACCGATGCAGGGGATGCGCGTCTGGACGTTCCACTCGGGGTACAGCTTGCGCAGCACCAGCGCGTCCCCCGTCAGCAGCGCGACAAAGGAAATGTAATGTTCCTTCGTCATGGGGTGCCCGCTCGAGATGAAATAGTCGTTCTCGATCTTCTCGACGCACAGGCGATCCGCCTCCTCGGCTTTTTCGGCCGCGCGCGGCGCGAGCGGCTTGCCGCAACAGCTGACCGCAGCCTCCCCCGTCGCCGTCACGATATTGCCGCACTGCGGACACACGTAGAATGCAAGCTTTTTCATGTTTCCTCCCACCGGGTCCGCGGACTGCAGCGCGCCGTCGAGCAGCGTCTGCACGTCGACGCCGAGCGCCGACGCGAGCCCCGCGAGCAGCGACACGTCGGGGCAGCCCCTGCCCCGCTCCCATTTCGACACCGCCTTGTCGCTGACGCCGACGCGGTCGGCGAGCTGGCGCTGGGTCATGTTTTTTTCGATGCGCAGCCGGCGGATGAGGCCGCCTGTCTTTTCACAATCCATACGATCCGCCTCCGTAAAACAGTGTACCACGCGCCCGCGGACTTTCCAACCGACGCTGCGTAGAGTTTACAAAAGCGGCGGCCCTGCGGCCGCCGCTTGCGCGATGCGTTTATCTTTTGACCCGGGCGTTGCCCTTCCAGATGTTCCAGATCTCATCCTCGCTGCCCGGCGTGCCGTAATCCTCGATCATCGTCGTCGCGAGCGCACCCGTCGCCCAGCCGAACTGCACCCATTTCTCGGGCTCCCAGCCCTTCAGGATCGCGTACAGGACGCCGCTGACGAAGCCGTCGCCGCCGCCGATGCGGTCGAGCACCGGGATGGGCCGCGGCTCCTCAACGTACCACTTGCCGCCGTAATTCATCACGGCGCCCCAGACGTGCTCGTTCGCGCTGCGCACCTCGCGCAGCGTCGTCGCGAACACCTCGGCGTTCGGATAGGCCTCCTTTGCGCGCTCGATCATCTCCTTGAAGCTCTCAAGCTTCGACGCGAGATCCTTGCCGCCCGCCTCCGGCCCCCGGATGCCCAGCGCGAGCTGGAAATCCTCCTCGTTGCCGACGAGGATGTCGGCGCGGGAGGCGATCTGCCGGAATATGTCGCTCAGCTCGGCTTCCCGGCCCTTCCAGAAGGAAGCGCGATAGTTGAGGTCGAACGCGATCTTTGTGCCGTGCTCCTTCGCGATGCGGGAGAACTCGAGACAGAACTTTCCCGTCTCCGGGGACATCGCGGCAAACAGGCCGGACATGTGCACGATCGCGACGCCCTCCTCGCCGAAGATGCGCTCGAGATCGAAGTCCCCGAGGCAGATCGTGCGGCCGACCTCGCCCGCGCGGTCGTTCTGCACCTTCGGGCCGCGCATGCCGTAGCCGCTGTCGGCGATGTTGAACTGGTGGCGGTAGCCCCACGGCCCGCCCTGCGGAATGTCCGGTCCCTCGTATTCGATGTTGCGCCGGCGCAGATCCCCCTTGATGAAGCGCGATATCTCGCTGTCCTGCACGAAGCGGGTCAGGATCTTCACGCGCATGCCCAGCGCCGCCGGCACGCTCGCGACATTGCTCTCGGCGCTCGTCGACTGCATGAAATACATGCGGCTGACGGCGACCGGCTGACGGTCGACCGGCGTGATGCGCACGCCCATGCTCGTCGGGATGACGAGCGCGTACTTGTAATCGCTCTTGACTTTCATTGGCTCTCTCCTTCAATCCTATTCGGGCCGCTCTGCCGCCGGCCTGATATATCACTGCTTACATACTATCCCTTTTCCGATGAAACGTCAATGCCTTACGTGAAAGAGAAATAATCGGCGTATTTGTCGAGCAGGATCTCCATGCTGTTCTGAAAGCGCATGACATGGCGCTTCATGTAGGTCTCGACGTCGACGTCGAGATCGGCCTGGTAGACCATGTACCCGAACAGCGCCCGGTGCTCCGCGTAGCTGATCGCCTCGATGTTCCAGCTGCCGTCGAAGCGCACGAGGTAGCGCACGCGGTCGAGCTGGGTGACGATATGCTTGAGCAGGTCGTGCGTGCGCGTCTTGTTCGTCGCCTCATAGATCAGGCGGTGAAAGGCGTCGTCGACGGGGTAAAAACGATAGAGCTCGGTGCCCTCGTCGAGGATCTGCTTCTGCTGATTGAGGTTGTGGAGCAGCTTTTCCACGTATTTCGGCTGGATATTGCCCGCGGCGAGCCGAACGACCTCCGGATCGATGCAGCAGCGGATGAACAGCGCCTCGTTGACCATCGACATCTCGATCTTCGACACCTTCGATTCCTTGCGCGGCACGACGTCGACGAGTCTTTCCTCCCGCAGCTTGTTGACCGCCTCATGGATCGGCGTGCGGCTCACGTCGAGCATTTTCGCAAAGGCGCTCTCGTCGATCGTGAAACCGGGCTCCATATGAAACTGCATGATGTTTTCGCGCAGCACGCGATAGGCATATTCGCTGTGGCTCTCGAGCTCCGCGCGCGGCAGCAAAACGATCTCCCCGTTCACCCGTCTCATCTCCTTGTACGTCGAATAATATATCACAAGTATAATCGAACGGTGTTGTTTTTGCAACAGAGCGCAACAAAACGCCCGCGGTGCCGAATCCGCGGGCGTTTTGTCAGAGGAGAAAATGAAGTGATATATAGTGATCTGCTTTCGCAGGGACACGTTGTCTGCCCCGTCAGCCTTTTGTGCAGCGCCTGATCGCCGGGGCAGTAAAGGCGGCGCTTGTTTGTTTCTTTTGAACGTCTTTATCATACAGGCAAAAGCTTAAATCATCCTTAACCTTTTGTAACTGAATTGTAAACATATACGCGCCGCCTGATTTTTTCGAGGCCCAGCATATCGCCTGCTGGGCCCCAAAAAGCGCTACTTGCGGGCGGTCTTGCCCTCGATGTTCACGATGTACAGCTTGCCGCAGCTGCCGCAGGTCACCGCGAGCTCCCTGCCGCCGCTGACCGTCTGCGCGCTGACGCCGTCGGGCAGGAAATAGCTGTCCGCGCCGACGTACAGCAGCGGCGCGCCGCAGCAGCTCACGGCGCTGTCCGCATCCGCCGCATTGGCGACGGGCCGCCGCACCCGCTCGACGGGGATCTTCAGCCGCCCGTTCGGGCAGCGCTCGTCCGTGCACATGAGGTCGGCGACCGAAAAGATGTCGATGCCGCCGCGCTCGTTCTGCTTTGCCTCCAAAAACGACGCCGCGATGTGCAGGTCGTTGCCGCATTTACTGCATTTCATCCTCTGCAGCTCCTTTCGTTTCCGATGTGTTCCGGTCCTGCCGGCCGTCGGGCGCGTCCATGCGCCCGCGCAGCGCGCGCATGAGCCGCTGCTTGTTGCGGATGTAGCCGTCCGGCACGCTTTCGAGATACAGCAGCGCGTCGCTGATGACGCCCTTTGCGAAGAGATTGTCGAGCGTGCCGATCTGCGTGAGCTCGCTCCAGTAGGCCGACGGGCCCACCTCCACCGTGAGTGACAGCGCGCCGGGATCGATGGCGCTGAAATCGACGAGCTCGGTGTGCTCCGCGCCGTCCTCGTCGGTGTACGTCGAGCGGCGCGGGCCGTAGTGGGCGCAGATGAGCTCCGCGATGATGCGGACATAGTCCTCGACGAACTGATAGAAGGCGAGGCGCTGCAGCTCAAGCGGCGCCGACGTCGCCTTTTGCACCGCGATGATGGCCGAGGCGTTGGTCGGGTCGACATTGCCGAGCGCGGCGTCCGACGCGCCCATGAATTCCTTTGTGTAGGCGATGGTCTTGTCGACGATCTCGAGCACCTGCTCGGACATGCCCGCGGCCCGGAAGCTCGTCGCGACGGCGTCGTTGGGGTTGCCCGTGACGCCGACAGCCTCGCCGACCCGGTTGGTCCACTCCTTGATCTTCATGCGGTCGTAGAAGATCTTCGGGAATGCGAGCGTGTGCTGCTGACGGATGGCCATCGCCCACAGCTTGTTGACCGCGATCTGGTTGGGGATAAGGCCGGTGATGACCGCCTGGCCGTGGTAGGAGTTGCGCACCCGCTCCCAGTTCATGAAGCTGACGGGGTACAGCGCGGTGTCGGTCTGCGTCTGCGGGCGCACGACCGCATCCCGCGTCACCTCGCAGAAGCACACCTTTCCCTTCTTTTTCCAAAGCTTCAGCACGACCGTGACGAGGTCGCCCGCGTCGTAGCCGCGCTCCTCGCCGTGCGCCTCCCCCGCGTCGGGCCGGATGTCCGCGCCGCGCTGGCCGAAGCGGCGCGCGCGCTCGCGGACGCTTTCCGCCTGCTCGCGCCGCACGACAAGCAGGAAGGGCTGCCGCTGCACGTCGGCGGAAAAGGGGTTGCCGAACAGCACGCGCGTATTGTCGACGAGCTCGAGCGCGATCTCGCCCCGCACGCGGGACGCCCCGCGCGCGTCGGGGTCGAAATACCAGTAAAAGCAGCCGTCGCCGTCGACGACGCAGTTGCGCAGCATGTCGCGCGACAGCGCCTTCGTCTTCGTGCGCTCGATGACGCGCAGGATCTCCGTCTCGAGGAACTTCGCCTGCTTTTGCGCCTGCGCATCGCCCGGGCACGCGCGCAGCTCGATACCGATGTCGTCGCTCACGAGCATCGCCACGGTGTAGCTGCACACGCGCTTGAGGAAGTTGAGCACCGGCTTGTCGAGGTCGGGCGCGTTGAGCCCCTCCCACTGACGGCCGATGTAGAAATCCTCGTTGCAGCGCACATTGTCGTAGAGGCCGATGCTGTCGTTGTAGCCGACGCACGCCTCGTACTCCCTGAAAATCTCTTTCGGATCAATCCTCACGGCCGGATCCTCCGTTCGCGCGCGCATCGTACGCGAGCATCGCGCGGTACTGCGCATCGAGCGCGTCGTCCCGCGGCGCCCACAGCAGTCCGCCCGCGCCGCGCCGCAGGCAGCGCAGCGCGGCGATGAGCAGGCCCGCCGCCCCGCCGAGCAGGAACGCGCAGGTAAAAATCAGAATGTCCATCTGTATGCTCCTTCTTTTTATTGTGTGTATCGGATGAGATCGGTCAGCTGCCGCTGGAACGGGTCCTCGCCGGGTTGCGCCGGCTCGTGCCGGCCGACGGTCGACGCGACGAAATAGCGCAGCGCGTCGGGCGCGTGGGTCCGCTCGTGCGGCTCGCGCGCGCAGTCGTTGGGATTGCGGTCGTCCCGCTGGATGGCGGCGACAGTGCGGATGGCGTTGACGCAGCAGGGGAAAAAGACAAGCCCGGCGGTCAGCGCGCCGGTCTCGCCGGCGAACACCCGCAGCCGTTCGCGCATCGCGAGGAAGCCGGGCGCGCGCGCCGCGGGCGCCTTCGTCAGCGCGACGCCGTGCTCGAGGAACAGCTCCGCCGCCGACACGCCGCTCTCCTGCCGCCGGTTCCACAGATCGGGCGGCGCAAAACAGGCGTCCACCGGCTCGCCGCACGCGAGGATGCGCTCCGCCGCCGCCGAGATGATGAGATCCGGCTCATACAGCTCCCGGTAGACGACGGCGCGGTCCCGGTCGTCCACGGCGACGAAGTAGCCGGCGAACATGTCGAGGCCGTAATCCATCGTGAAATACCGCCGCCAGTGGACGGGCAGCGCAAAGGGCTCGACGACGTGCACGTCCGCGCGCCACTCCGAGAAATACCGCCCGGCGTCGATGTTCCATTCGCCGAGCGCGAGCGCGCGCCGGTCGGGCTCGTCGAGGTTCATCAGCCGCTTCACATAATTGCCGTCCGCGCGGGCAAGAAAGATATTGTCCGCGGCGCGCGCGGGCAGGAAGATACGGGTGCCCGTGGGCGTGTCGTGCGGCTCCCCCCACGCGCCGAGATCGATGAAGCGCCGCTTGACCCAGTCGTGCCCCGGCCCGCCGGGATTGGTCGTGCTCTTGATCTGCTTCGGGTAGCCGTTTGCGCCGCGCACGCGCGACATGAGGTAGGTGTAGGCGCGCTCGGAAAAATGCGTCAGCTCGTCGAACCGCAGCACGTCGTACTCCGCCGACTGGTAGCGCAGCGCGTCGCCGTCGGCGTCGCAGTAGCCGAATTCGACCGTCGAGCCGTTCGCAAACGTGCCGGTGTGGCGCGCGGCGTTATAGCTGTACACGGCGCGGGGAAACAGCGTCAGCGACAGCGGGATGAGCGTGCGCTCGAGCTCAACGAGCGAGCGGCGCAGCACCAGCTGCCGCGAGCGGTCGTGGCGCAGCGCGTACACGAGCGCGTCGATGAGCTGTCCCCAGCTCTTGCCGCCGCCCGCCGCGCCGCCGAACAGCACTTCGTCCGCATCCGCCTCGATGAAATCGAGCTGCCGGCGCGTCAGCTCAATCTCCATCGCGCACGACCCGCAGCGTCAGCCGGAACGGCCTGTCCGCCTCGGCGGCATCCCCGCAGCGCCGCGCCGCGTCGCAGATGTACTTTGCCGCCGCCGCGTCGCCCTCGATGGCCTTTCGGATGAGCGCCATGGCGATGGCCTCGTCGTTCGTCATGTCGGCGCTCAGGCATCCCCGCGCCTGCTCCCGCAGCGCGGCGAGCCCCTCCTCCCCCACCTTTTCCCGGAGCATCGCGCGCAGCGCCTGCGCGAAGCAGTTATCGTCCCGGACTTTTTTGCTCTTTCCTGACGCCATTGCGTGGTCTTACCTCCTTTTTTCCCCAGATGCACTGCGGGAAGATGCAGAAACGCCTGCCGCACTGCCGCGCGTCGTTCCACACGCATCCCGCGCAGGGATCTCTTCTTTTGAACATGGCTCCGCCTCCTTTCACCGTTTTTCGGGCATAACAAAAGCGCTCCGGAATTTCCGAAGCGCTTCTTCGCAGCCGCTGACCAATAGTATCGTATCACGGCGCCGGCGTACAAAACGTACATCCGTCTTCCTTTTGCCCGCGCAGGGCCTCTTTTTTTGCGAGCGCGGCGTTGTACTCCCTCAAAAACCGGTCGTGACGCCGGCGCGGCACCTGCTCGTCGTAGCCGCCGAGCAGAAACGCGATCTGCATCCAGGTCTTTCCGCGGACATACCGCTCGCGGAAAATGATGCGCATGTCGCTGTCTTCGAGCCCGTTGATAAATTCCATGAGGCGCAGCAGCTCGCAGATGCAGCGCTTCATGTTCTCCGCGATGAGCTGCTCGAGGTAGGCCGTCTCGCACGCGAGGCGGCCGGTCCGGTCGGCGGTGCTGCCGTTCTGCGTGCCGCCGGCGCGCGGCGCGCTGCCGTAGGCGGAGCGGCGCAGGCGCTCGAGCATGTCGCGTTCGGCGCCGATCTCCAGTTTGAGACAGCGCAGCTGGCTGAGTTTGCGGACGGTGATCATCCTTTTTCATCTCCTTCTTCCGGTGAATCGTTTGTTTTTTTATAAGAACATATGTTCTATTGAGAGTATAGCATCCCGCCCGCGCGGGCGCAATGGGGAAAATGGAAAATATTTCTTCCTGTCCCATGATAAGGACATCGCCGCCCCGGCCGCCGGACGTTGACCTCCCGCGCGGCCCGCGGTATAATACGGGTATCCCAACGAAGGAGCGAGCCATGGAACAGCGCACCTGCCGCGGTCTGTCCGCCAACACGCTCAAGCTCATCGCGGTCGCCGCGATGACGCTCGACCATTACGCCTGGGCCTTTGTGCCCACGGCGAGCCTTGCGGGGCAGCTGATGCACGTCGCGGGCAGGCTGACGGCGCCCATCATGTGCTTTTTTGTCGCCGAGGGCTATGCGCACACGCGCGACGTGCGGCGGTATGCGCTGCGGCTGGGCGTCTTCGCGCTGCTGTCGCACCTGCCGTACACCTTCTATTCGACGGGCCGGCTCGCCTTTTTCTACGAGACGGGCGTCATCTTCACGCTCTTTCTCGGGCTGGCCGCCATTCTCGTCGCCGACAGCGCGCTGCCCCGGTGGGCGAAGGCGCTGCTGCTTGCGGCGATCTTCCTCGCTTCGACGGTGGGCGACTGGTCGTGCTACGCGGTCGCGTGGGTGCTCGTTTTCCATCTTTTCCGCGGCGATCCGCGGCGCCGCGCGCTCGGCTTCTGCTTTGTCGCGCTCGTGGCGGCGGTCACGCTGGCGATCGACATGGGAAGCGGCGGCATCTGGTGGCAGGGCCTGTGTCAGTTCGGCACGCTGCTCGCCTACCCGCTGCTGACGCTCTACAACGGCGAACGCGGCCGGCTGCGTCTCAAGTGGTTTTTCTATATCTATTATCCCGTGCACCTCGTGCTGCTCGCGCTGCTGCGGCAATACCTGTGGTACGGATATCTTTGGTAATCGAGGACAGGAGCGAACAATGATCACACAAATCTATTCCCTGCAGTACCCGGACGAGGCGATCGAGTGCGTCCAGGCGGGCGTCGACCACATCGGTCTGCTGACGGGCGACGACGCCTGCCCCGCGGCCGTTTCGCTCGAGCAGGCAAAGCTCGTATTCAACGCGGTCGGCAGCCGGGCGGCCAAATCGGCCATTCTCATGTACGACGAGGAGGAGGCCATCCTCGCGGCGGCGCATTATCTGCGCCCCGACATCCTGCATCTGTGCGGCACCGTCGTCTTCGCGACGCCCGAATTCTGCGCCAAAGCCCGCGCCGCCGTCCCCGGCGTGCGCGTCATGCAGGCGATCGCCGTCGGCGGCCCCGAGACCATGGACCGCGCGCTCGCCGAAGCGAAGCGCTTCGACGGCGTCGCCGACATTCTGCTGCTCGACTCCGTCGCGTCGGGCGCGACCGACGTCGGTTCGACGCCCAGCGGCGTGGGCGCCGCGGGCGTCACGCACGACTGGAACATCAGCGCGCGCATCGTGCGCGAGTGCCGCACGCCGGTCATCCTCGCGGGCGGCCTGTCCGCCGACAACGTGGCGCAGGCGATCGGCTTCGTCCGGCCGTGGGGCGTCGACAGCCTCACGCGGACGTCCATCTTTGAGAACGGCAAATGCATCCGCAAGGACATTGACAAAGTGCGCGCGTTCGTCTGCAACGCGAAAGACGCCGCCGCAAAGCTCGGACTTTGAGTCCCGGCCGCCGAACTTTTCCCAAAACAAATTAAAGAGGGCGCATGCGTTGCATGCGCCCTCTGTTTGTTTGCTGCGGACGTGCGCGTCAGTCGGACGCGATCACGAGCGTCACAGACGAGCCGGCGTCGACTTCCGTGCCCGCCGCGGGATCTGTGCCCGCGACCGCACCCGTTTTGACCGTGTCGCTCTTGGCCGTCTGCTGATCGGCAGCGACCTGCAGCCCGAGGTCTTCGAGCATCGCGGTCGCCGCATCCGGCGTCATGCCGGCGACGTCGGGGATCGTGACCTTGGCGGCCTGTTTGGGCGCAAAGCCGACGATCTCGAAGGCCGCCGCGTCGATGATGGCGCCGCTGCCGTCGCCGACATAGCTGATCTTCGCCGTGTCGCCGACGCTCGCGATGATGATCTGCTCGCTCACGGACGCGCTCACCGAGAAGTAGCTGTCGGAGGAATCGAGCTTGACGTAGTAAATGCTGTTGCCGTCGACGACCGCCGAGCGCAGCTCGGTGATGGCGCCGGTGACGTCGGTCTTCGCCGTGCCGGCCTCCTCCTGCGTGAGCAGGTTGTTCTGCGCGAGCATCGTCTCGTAGTTTTTCTCGGTCTCCTGCACCGTGGCGCCCGTCGCGACGATCTGGTACTGGCGCACGTTGACCATCGCGTACATCTTGACGAGGCCCGCGTTGTCCTTGAGCGCCATGAAGTAGGTCGGCTCGCCCTTGATGTTGAGCAGCAGCGGGAAGGTCGACACGTAGCTGTACTGCTGCACGACGCCCTCGGCGGACGACATGGCGGAATACTCCTCCGCGCCCGCGATGGTGTAGTACTTCGTCTCCTTCGTGCGCTCGTTCGAGAGGATGAAGCCGACGTTCGACTGGTCGCCGCCGACGGAGGTCACGCCCGTGTAGACGTAAACGTCGTCGTTGAGCGCGATATAGTTATAACCGTCCGTTGTGACGGTGACGTTTTTCTGGCCGAAGATCGAGTTGATGAAGCCCTTTGTATACAGTCCGTAATAATCGTACTGCTGAATGATGAGCTCCGCACTGTAGACGCGGTCGACCCATTGGGGCACTTCCTTGTAATACTCGCACTCGCCCGTCACGGCGTTGACGAGCACGGCGCCGTCGATGTCCTTGCCGCCGAACAGGCCGATGCGCTTGACGACGCGCGGGCAGACCCAGTACGGATTGCCGTCCTCGTCGATCTCGAACGTCGGCTCGTCGAAGATGAACGTCGGATAATTGAAGCGCAGATGGCGGTAGAGGTTGCGGCCGAAGTGCTCGTCCTTCGTGTACTTCATGCCCTCGGCGAGGCGCACGACCTCGACGTTCTGCGTGATCATGTCGATGCGGATATACGCGGGGATGCCGTTGTGGCGGTTGTTGATCCATTTGATCAGATCGCCGTAGACCAGCGGCGTCACGCGCACGGGGCGGTCGTTGAAGTTGATCTGGGTGTAATCGTCGGCCACCTCGAACTGGCTGACCATGTCGGACAGCTCGCCGAGCTTGCGGTCGCCGAGCTTTTCGGCGCTGTCGCGGTCGAGCAGCGGGATCTGGTCGAAGGTGATCTCATCGACGTCCTGGTTGAAGTCGCCCTGCTCCACCGTCAGCAGATCGCGGTAGGCGCGCGAACGCAGCACCTCGCTCGACAGGATCGTGCCGAAGATGATGAGCAGCAGGAACAGCGCGCAGACCGTCAGCGGGATCTTGCAGTGGTTTTTGACGGAGGGGAAGAAATCATCCTGGCCCTTGAGCTTCCAGATGCCGGAGGTGACGATCGCCACCGCACAGTAGACGCCCGAGAGGATGAAGAAGAAGAAATAGAATCCCTGGTTCTGCAGGTTGATCGCCGGGAGCTCGAAGTAGAAAAGAACGAGGCCCACCGCAAGCGTCACCAGCAGATTGACGAGGGTCTTCTTGAATCTGCCGTGGCCCTTGGGGGTGACGTCGATCACTTTGCCGTCTTTTTTCATCATTTTCTCCTTTTTTGTTTAGGGTGCCCATATCGCTAATTTATTTTACAATACGGCGCCCTTTTTTTCAACCGCCCGCATCGCGAGCGTGATGAGCGCCGTGCCGACGCACACGAAGCCCACGACCATCCACCACGCGGGGATATAGCTGCCCGCCGCGCCGTAGATGTAGCCGTTGAGCGCCGCCGCAAAGGAATTGATGAGCGTGTAGACCGCGGTCGTCCACGCATACACGGAGGCGAACGCGCGCGCGCCGAACATCTTTTTGACGAGGATGGGGACCACGACGCCGCTCATCGCCATCGTGCAGCCGCACAGAAAAGCGCCGCCGATGAGCGCGGGCATCCCGCACGTCGCCATGATGACGTAGCCGCACCCCACGCAGCCGACGAGCGTATACAGCGTCGCCTTGATGCCGGCTTTGTCATGCAGCGCGCCGAGGCCGACCTTGCCGACGAGATTGCCCGCCATCGCGGCCGAGACGAGCGCGGAGGCGGCCGTCACCGTCATGCCGAGCGTCATGCCGAAGCTCGTGAAGCTCTGGCAGGCGCCGCCGCCGTAGCCGAGCAGCGCGATGGCCAGCAGCATGACGTAGAGCGTCGGCGAGCGCACGGCCTCGCCGAGCGTCGGTCCCTGCGGCCCCGCATCGGTCCCGGCGGCCGCGGCAGCCGGTTCGTAGCCGTAGGGCTCAAGCCCCATCTCCGCGGGGCGGCTGCGCAGCAGAAAGAGCGTCGCGGGCAGCACCACAACGGCGCTCGCGATGCCGAAGACGCGGTACGCCGCGGCAAAGCCGCTCGTCTCGATGATGCGCCCGCCGACGGGGTTCATGATGATGCCGACGACGCCCGCAAAGGCGCTCGCGAGGCCCATGACGGTGCCGGTCTTCCTGCTGAACCAGCGCCCGAGGATGATCGGGACGGGAACGAACAGCAAAAACGCGGCGGCGAGGCCCTGGATGACGCTCGTCACATACCACTCGTACAGCTTCGTGTAGCTGCCCATGAGGAAGGTGCACAGCGCGAACACCGCCGACGCGATCGTGAGCGTGACGCGCACATCGTACTTTTCGAGCAGCCGGCCCGTGAACGGCAGCATGATGCACGAACCGACGCCGACGAGCGTGCGGTTGAGCGCGACGTCGCCCACCGAAAAGCCGAACGCCTGGCTGACCGGCGTGTAGAAGATGCCCTGGCAGTTGTAGATCATGCCGAGCGTGCCCGCCTGCAGCAGACAGCAGCCCGCAAAGACGATCCATGCGTAATGCAGCTTTTTCCCCATTCGACCGAACCCCCGCTTTTATATGGGAAATATTATAGCACGTTCCGCAGAAAAGCGATAGACGCGCTCTTTTCGCCCCGCGGCAAAAAGAGGGCCGGCGCTTT
>JAYFNU010000016.1:0-6427 GCA_034933305.1 Oscillospiraceae bacterium
TTTTCGTTTTTCTCTTTTTGCGGGCGCTCCCCGCGCTCATGCGCACGGCAGCGACACGCGCACGCAGAAGCGCGGCGTGCGCACGATGCGCAGCGTGCCGCCGAGCTCCTCCACGCGGTAGCGCATGCCGCGGATGCCGTCGCCCTCCGCGAGCTTTCCCGCGGGCGGCGCGCCGTTGTTCGAGATGCTGCAGTACAGCCGGCCCGCCTGCCGGCGCAGCGTCACGTCGACCTCGTCCGCCTTCGCGTGGCGCACCGCGTTCGTCGCCGCCTCGCGGATGACGTACAGCAGCACCCGGCGCTGCGGTTCGCCGTCGGGCAGGCTGCCGGTGATGAGGATCCGCGTGCCGACCATATAGAAGGTCGCGCACAGCCTGCGCAGCGCCTCCCCGGAATCCGCCGCGGACGGACTCTTCACGTCGGCGGCGATGCCGCGGATGAGCTCGCGGATTTCGCCGATGTGCGCCGCGCCCGCGCGGGGGTTCTCGATGAACTGGTGGACGATCGACAGCCGCTGGCCGAGAACGTCGTGCAGATGGGATTTGGCGAGCACGATCTGGCGCTCGTGTTCCGTCTCGTCGAGGCGGCCGATCTCCTCCTCGAGCAGGCGGTTGACCTCGTCGAGCTCCTCGTTGCGGCGGGACAGCCGCGCGCCGAGGGCGTCCTGCTTCGTGACCTCGGCGGCGATGATCTGGCGGCAGGCCGCGCCGCCGATGTCGAGCGTCTGCCGCCGGAACAGCCACGCGCGCGCGTCGGCCGTCCGCACGAGCAGATCGTCCCGCACCAGCCGGCGCGAGATCCCGTCGGGAAGCGGATCCCTGCAGAGGATCTCCCACAGCGGGCGCCCGCCGGATCCGTCGCCGATGCCCAGCGACGCGAGCAGCGCCTGCATCTGGGCGTTGACGAGCACGGGCGCGTTCCCGGCGTCGGTGATGAGCACGCCCTCCGGCAGATTGTCGAACGCGTCCTTGACCGACAGCCGCGAGATGTGCCGCGAGATGTAGCCGAACTCCGCATACAAAAGATAGGACGCCCGCGCGGCGAGCCACAGCAGCGCCGCCGTCAGCAGCGCGCCGCGGACCTGCCCGTCCGTCACGGGCAAAAACGCGCAGAACGCCGCAGCATCCGCGCAGCAGGCGGGGGCCCTTGCGGCGTGCGCGCAGTACAGCGCCGCCGCGGCGGGCGCGAGGCAGAGCCAGGGCAGCCACGGATACGCCTGCGCGGGAAGCCGCTCGTTCGCCTGGTAGATCACCGACGCGCAGCAGAAGGCCGCCGCGCCGCAAAAGACGGCGGCGAGGATCGGATAGGCCGCGAATCCGCGGCGGCGCCGAATGTCGATGTGCGACGTGCGCAGGATCGCGAGCGCGGCGTACACGATACAGCCCAGCAGCAGCAGCAGGCACTGCGCGATGCCCAGGCTGTAGGGGATTTCATTGAGATAGCGCATCGCCGCCGCCTCCCTCCGCCGGAAATTCGACGCGCTCGCACAGCGCGCCGTCGGACACCGACCGGCGGATGCGCGCGCCCATCTGGCGCAGGCTCTCGGTCGTCTTCTCGTCGGGCGTGAGGTCGTTTTCCTCGATGCCGCCGGGCTCGTCCGTCTCCGCGCGCACCGTAAAGACGATGCCGTCGGGTCCGCCCGACGCCGACGCGAGCAGCGAAACGCCGCGGTACATCATCGACCCCTCGACGGCGCCGCAGAAAAGATCGAAGATCGCGATCGCCGTCCCGCGGCCGAGATCCTGCGAGACGCTGAAGAGCACGGCGCAGTCGGTCCCCGCGTTCTTGGCGTCCGCGGCCGTCTCGCGCAGCAGCAGCGACAGCGCGTCCGCCGGGACGCTGCCCAGCTGCGCAAAGGTCAGCACGAGGCTGCTCATGCGCTTGCAATAGCCGATCAGGTAGCGGATCTTCGGCAGCGTGCGCGCGGCGTCCTCGGGGTCGCCGTCGACCGGGATGGTGTCGGCGAGCGTGCGGATGTAGGTCAGCTTGTCGCCGATCTCACTCTCGATGAGGGAGTACAGCTCGCGGCGGAAGTGCAGCTCGTAGTATTCCCTGCGGGCGTTGCGCTCGCGCTCCAGCAGGCGGTGCTTTTCGCTGAGCTCCCTGTTTTTCTGCTCGAGCTGCTCGCGCAGCGCGAAAATGTCGGACATGTCGGTCGTCCAGAACGCATAGCCGCCGCGCACCGCGCCCACGCTGATGCGCTCTCCGGCGTCGGGCAGCACCCGGCTGCTTGTGTGCCGCCGCTCCTCGTCCTGCGTGAACGACCGCACGAAGGCGCGCTCGCGCGCCGTCATCGGCCGCGCGTGGCGCGAGCCGATGACCGGCTCGCCGTCGGCGCCCAGCAGCCAGATGGGGATCGTCGTCTCGCGGAACAGCGCGAAATACCCGCTGTTCTGCGGCAGCAGATGCTCCCGGAAGCAGGTCTCGATGAAGACGACCGTCAGAAAACAGAACGTCAGCGTGATGTCGAGCCGCGAGGCGACGGGGAGATGCAGGTTGTACCCGACCGCGAGCGCCGCGCCCGCGCCGAGCACCAGCACCGGCGGCGCCGGCATGCGCCGGGGCCGCTGCCGCGCGGACCCGCGCAGGATGACGTACAGACCCGCGAGCATGACGAAGAGGATCCAGCCGAACACGGCGTAATAGACCGGCCCGTGCACATAGACGGTGTTCCAGCGCCACGGGGCGGGATCGGGAAAGCGAAACGCCAGATGGTGCAGATCGTTCGTCATCACGGCGGCGAACAGCAGCCCGCTGACGGCAAAAAAGCAGTGCTTCAGCGCGGCCGCCGCGCGGCCGCGCATATCCTCCAGCTCGCAGCAGGCCCAGAAAAAGAGCGGCGGGATCATCGTGAGCGGAAAATAGAACGCATACCACAGGCAGCGCGTCATCTGCTCGTCGCGCGCGAGCACCTTCAGAAAGCGCAGGCACAGCCAGCACAGCAGCACTCCGCAGATGCTCATCAGGCACGCGCGCACGGACGCCTTCGTCACGCGGAAATACACGCTTCCCGCCCACAAAAACAGCAGCACTTCATAAAAAATGAGCACGCCGATGCGCACGGGCATGCGCATCGCGTCGGGCAGAAAGCCGAACGACACGCAGGCCGCGGCCGCAAGGCACGCGAAAAAGCTGAGCGCGGATCGCTTCATGGTCCGTTCCTCCCGCCGGTCTATTCCCCGGACAGCGGCGCGATATAGCCGTTCGCGACGGCGAAGACGGCAAGCTTCAGGATGCTCGAATAGCCCGTTTTCGACAGGATCTCGCTGATGTACGAGCGCACCGTGTTCTCGGACAGCTGCATGGCGGCGGCGATCTCCTCGCGGCTCATGCCCTCGCAGACGTGCCGCAGGATCTCCGTCTCCTTGTCGGTCAGCTGCGCGTAGCAGGGCAGCGCGTCCTGCCCCTTGCTGACGAAGACCGAGTAGCCCTCGAGCGTGCTGCGCAGCGTCGAGATGAGCTCCGCCGTGCCGACGTTTTTGTACACGAAGCTGTCCGCGCCGGCGAGCCGCGCCTGCCGCACGAAGGAGATGTCGGGCATGCCGGTCATCATGACGACCTTGACCGCCGGGAACAGGCGCTTGATCTTCTTCGCGGCGGCGATGCCGCTCGAGCCCGCCTCGGTGCAGATGTCGAGCAGCGCGAGCGCCGGCTTGAATTTCTCGCACAGCTCCGGCGCGAGCGCCGCGTCGGCCCCCTCGGCGACGACCCGGAATTCCCCCGTCGCCTCGAGCGCATATTTGAGCGATTCGCGCAGGATGGTCTGATCCTCGATCATCAGCATGTCGACCATGTCCCGCTCCTTTCCCGCCGCATCCGCAGGCGATGGAAAAATGTTCCTTTGTACATACTATACACCTCCGCGCGCAGGTTTTAAAACCGACATTTTGCGATTTTTCCCATCTTTTTTTCAGTTACCAAATCCCGCGCCCTGCGGTATGATGAGATCGCAGAAAAGGGTCCGCGGCCAAACGCGCGCGGACGGCCCGAAAGGAGAGTGTGTATGGCACAAGAGGAAAAGAACGTCTACCGCTGCCGCAGCTGCGGCGCGGAGGTCCGCTTCGACGTGAAGCAGCAGAAATTCCTTTGCACGGCGTGCCGCGCGGAGTATGCGGTCGGGACGGAGGGCGCCGTCGTCGCCGAGAAAAATTTCGACATCCAGCGCATGCTCGTCTCCAGCGCGGAGCTCGCGGGCGTCAAGGCCGCGAAATGCGGCAGCTGCGGCGGCGAGATCTTTTTCAGCGAAAACGAGACCGCCTCCCGCTGCCCGATGTGCGGCGCGTCGCAACTGCGCGAGGACGCGGCGAAGGTCATCATCCGGCCGGACGGCGTCGTCCCCTTCCGCATCGACGCGCAGGACGCCCAGCAGAGCTTCCGCAAATTCCTCACCAAGCGTTTCTTCGCCCCGTCCGCGCTCAAGAGCGCCTTTGAGGAGGGCCGCCTCGAGGGCTGGTATCTCCCCTTCTGGACGTTCGACGCGCGCGCGGACGGCAGCTATTCCGGCGAAGGCGGCCGCGACATCCTCGTCGAGCGGAACGGCCAGAAGGTGTCCGAGACCCTCTGGACGCCCGTCAGCGGCGGCGTGCGGAAGGATTTCGACGACGTGCTGGTGTGCGCGGCGGGCGAGAGCTCGAGAAAAATGGTCGGGGACATCGACCGGTACGACACGCATGCCGCGAAGCCCTATGCGCCGGAATATCTGCAGGGCTACCTCGCCGAATACCGCTCGATGGAAGCCGAGCCCGCCTTTGCCCAGGCGCAGCGCGAAATGATCAGCGAGCTCGAATCGCAGGCCCGCAGCGACATCCGCTCGCGCGGATTCACATCCGACCGCTTTCTCCGGGTGCGCGCGGACTTCACGAACGTCACCTGCAAGAATCTCCTGCTGCCCGTCTATCGCGCCCGCTACAATTTCGAGGGCAAGCTCTACGACTACATCATCAACGGCCAGACGGGGCAGGTCAGCGCCCATTACCCGAAGAGCGCGCTCAAGATCATCCTGACCATCCTCGCCGCCGCCATCGTCATCGCGGCCATCGTGATGCTGGTGAAGATGCGCTGAAGGGCGCCCGGTTTCGCTTTCCGTCCGCGCTGTGCGCGGTCAGAATCATAGATCCGAACATATTTTTTGTAATTTAAAAAGGAGTGTCATCATGGGAATTTTATCGAGATTCACCGACCTTATGAAGGCCAATGTCAACACCGCGCTTGAAAAAGCGGAGAGCAAAAACGCCGACGTGCTGCTCGAGCAGTACATCCGCGACGCGCAGAACAACCTCGAGCAGGTCAAGGCCGAGACCGCCGGCGTCATCGCCGACGAGACCGCCGCCGGCCGCAGGGTCTCGGCGCTCGGCGAGGAGATCGACAAGCTCGCGAAGTACGCCGAGCAGGCCGTGCTCGCCGGCAACGACGACGATGCGAAGAAGTTCCTCGAAGGCAAGACCGCCGCGGAATCGAAAAAGGCCGACGCCGAGACCGCCTATGCGCAGGCGCAGGTCAATTCCGACCGCATGCGCCAGCTGACCAAAAAGCTCAGCGGCGACATCGCCGAGGCGAACGGCAAGCTGTCCGAGCTCAAGGGCAAACTCGACGTCGCGAAGCAGACCGAAAAGATGAACGAGCTGACCGAGAAGATCTCGTCCATGGCCGGCGGCGTGACCGAGTACGACCAGCTCGCCGACGCGGTGCAGAAGCGCATCGACGCCGTCGACGCGAAGGCGCAGCTCAACCAGGAGCTCAACGACAACTACGACATCAACAAGCTCAAGGAGAAATACGAGACCCAGACCGCGGCCGCCGCGACCGGCGCGTCGCTCGACGACGAGCTTGCGGCGCTCAAGGCGAAGCTCGGCAAATAGCGTCTTCCCCCTTCCCCGCGCCACCAAAACGAAAGCAGAGGTATGCATATGTCTTTCTTCAACCAGCGGCGGGACACCATCGAGTGGGCCGAATACCGCGACGACGTGCTTTTCTTCAAATGGGGGAACAACGAGCTGAAGGGCGGCTCCACGCTCGTCGTGCGCACGGGCCAGAAGGCGATCTTCTACTACAACGGCGCCATCGACGGCATTTTTGAGACGCCGGGCTCCTACGACATCGACACGCAGATCGTCCCCTTCCTCACGACGATCAAGAGCATCTTCGAGCTCAAAAAGGACAGCGGCATCCGCACCGACATCTACTTCGTCAACGCGAAAGAGCTGACGATGAGCTGGGGCACGCGGGAGCGCATCATGATCCCCACGGCCGAAGTGCCCTCCGGCATCCCCGTGGGCATGAACGGCAACCTCGTCGTCGAGTTCCGCGATTACCAGAAATTCATCGAGAAGGTCGCCGGCGTCAAGCCGACCTACACCCTCGACGACATCGGCGAGCGCATCCGCGGCGAGCTCGACGGCATCGTCAGCGAGTCCATCCTCAACGGCCAG
>JAYFNU010000017.1:0-38348 GCA_034933305.1 Oscillospiraceae bacterium
GGTCCCGCAGGGGGTGCGGTCGGCGCGGCGCACGTCGCAGAAAAAGCGCGCGACGCGGCCGTGGTCGGGGCGCCAGGGCAGCACGCAGAGCGACGCCTTGTCCGGGAACAGGAACAGATCGCTGTCGGCGACGTCGCCGAAGCCGGCGACGGCCGAGGCGTCGAAGCTCACGCCGTTTTCAAGCGCGTTCTCGAGCTCCGGGCGCATGATCGATATGTTTTTCTGCCGGCCGAACGCGTCGCAGAACGCCAGCTTGATGAACTGCACGTCGTTCTCCTCGCAAAAGCTCAGGACTTCGTCGTCGATTCCCGCCATGGCAGTTGACCTCCCTGTTTGATAGCCTTATTTTAGACCCGCGGCGCCGCCGTGTCAATTTTTCCGCGGCGCCTCAGACGCTCACGTACATCTGCTTGTAGGGGTTCGACGTGTCCGGCGTGATCTCGATGAAATCGCACGCGAGGATCGGCTTCGCGTCGAGACCGAAGCAGGCGCAGAAGGCCTCGAGCGGCGCGCGCGCCCTCGAGAGGGCCCAGCTGTCGGCCGGCCGGGCCGTGACCTGCGCGGGCAGGCCCGCGGGGGCCTGCGCGGCCCGCAGCAGGATGCTGCCGCCGTACATGCCCACGGCCGCGAAATCCCCGACCGGCTGCGTGCGGTCGTCGAGATTGAGCACGAGGATGCTGCCGCCCGCCTGGTATTCGCCGAGGAAGCAGCCCGCCGTGCCGCCGACGACGAGCGTCGGCGACTTGTCGGCGTAGGCCTTCATGTGGACGCCGGCGCGGTAACCGACGTCGCCCCGCACGAAGATCGAGCCGCCGCGCATCGCGTAGCCCGCCGCGTCGCCGCAGCTGCCGTGGATGACGATGGTCCCGCCGTTCATGGTGTCGCCCGTCGCGTCCTGCGCGTTGCCGAAGACCTCGATGCGCCCGCCGTCGAGATAGGCGCCGAGGGCGTTGCCCGGCGTGCCGTGCAGCTCGAGCGCCGCGTCCGCCATGCCGCAGCCGAGATATCGCTGCCCCATGCAGTCCATTCTTTCCGTTTTCATTGCGCCGCCTCCCCCGCCGGTTGTCCGTTGAGCTTATATGCGCGCGCGCCGCGCGAGAACGCCATGAGCTGCGGCTGCCGCCGGATGCGCTCGAAATCGATCGAGGACAGCGGCGTCTGCTCGCGGATGAGCGCGGTGTAGATGCCCGCGCGCGCCACGTCGCCCACAAGGATGAAGCCCCGCAGGCGGTCGTCTTTGTAAAACAGCTCCTTGCGGGCGCCCTCCCGCTGCTCGACATAGCACTCGCCGTCGCAGACGCCCGCCGACACGACGTGCAGGCCGAAGAAGCCGACGGAATTCATGGCGATGGCCCTGTCGAACAGCGCCGCGCCGCCCGCCATGTTGACGCCGGCGCACTCGCCCGCCATATAGGCGTTCGGCAGCAGCGCGAGCATGCGCTGCTCGCCGAGCACGAGATCGCGGCACTGCGCGCAGTCGCCCGCCGCGTAGACGTCCGGAAGCGTCGTCGCGCAGCGGACATCGGTGACGATGCCCTTTTCGACCTGCGCGCCGGCGGCCGCCGCAAGTTCGGTGCGCGGGCGCACGCCCACGGCGACGACGAGCACGTCGAAGCCGAGCTTCGCGCCGCCTGCGAGCACGGCCGTGTTGCCCTCGAAACGCCCGACGCTCTCGCCGAGATGAAATTCGATGCCGTTCTCCTCGAGGCGGCGCTGCACGATCGCGGCGCTGTCCGCGTCGAGCACGCTCGGCAGCACGCGGTCCGCGAGATCGCAGACCGCTATGCTCCCGCACCGCGCGCGGATGCCCTCGGCGCACTTCAGCCCGATGAGCCCCGCGCCGACGATGAGCACACGCGCGTCCGGCGTGAGCGCCTCGCCGAGCGCCCGCGCGTCGGCGAGCGTCATGAAGGAGAATTTTTTTCCGACGCCGTCGAGCCCGCGAAAGGGCGGGATAAACGGCCGGGAGCCCGTCGCGAGCAGCAGCCGGTCGTAGCGCAGGCTGCGCCCGTCGGCGAGCGCGACGGTCTTCTTCGCCGCGTCGAAACCCGAAGCCTCGGCGCCGTACAACACCGCGGCGCCGTTCTTGTCATAAAAATCGGCGGCGCGGTACGCCATATGCGCCTCGTCCGTCTTTCCCTGCAGCCAATAGGAGATGAGCGGGCGCCCGTACGCCGCGCAGGGCTCGGCGGAGACGACGGTGATGCCGCCGGCGGGATCGGTCTTCCGGATGCCCTCGATGCAGCCGACGGCCGCGACCGAGTTGCCGATGATGACGAAGCGGCTCATTGCGGCACCTCCCTGAGCACGATGGCGCGGTTGGGACAGCCCTTCACGCAGGCGGGCTCGCCGGCGGTGCTGTCCAGGCAAAGCTCGCATTTGCGCATCGGCCCCTCTTCGGTCGGCAGCACCGCGCCGTAGGGGCACACCAGCACGCAGGTGAAACAGCCGACGCACTTGTCGCGGTCGATGCGCACGACACCGTCCTCGACGGAAATGGCGCCGCTGATGCAGCTCTTGCGGCACAGCGGATCCCGGCAGTGCCGGCAGGCGACCGCGAAGCTCACGCCGTCCGCCTCCTCGACGCGCACGCGCGGCTCGATCTTTTTGCCCTTGAGCGCGCGCACCATGTCCCGCTCGCCGCTGTTTGCGAACGCGCAGTTGTATTCGCACAGGTGGCACCCGATGCACCACTTTTCGTCAACGTAGATCCTTTTCATCTTTACTCCCCCGCGTGGCGTATGCCGAGGATCGACAGCTCTTTCTCATTGAGCCCGACCCCGCGCAGCATCAGCCGGTTTCCCCGCAGCGCCTCGATCGAATTGATGCCCATGCCGCCCATGATCTCCTGGATCTCGTGCGTCCACGCGCTGACGAGGCGGATGAGCCGCTCGCTGCCGATGTCGGGATTGAGCCGCCTGACGAGATCGGGGCGCTGGGTCGCGATGCCCCAGTTGCAGCGGCCGGCGTGGCAGCTGCGGCACAGGTGGCAGCCCAGCGCCAGCAGCGCCGCCGTCGCGATGTACACGGCGTCCGCGCCGAGCGCGACGGCCTTGACGACGTCGGCGCTCGAGCGGATGGACCCGCCGGCGATAAGGCTGACGTTGCCGCGGATGCCCTCCGCGCGCAGGCGGCTGTCGACGCTCGCGAGCGCGAGCTCGATGGGGATGCCGACGTTGTCACGGATGCGCAGCGGCGCCGCGCCGGTGCCCCCGCGAAAGCCGTCGATCGCGATGATGTCCGCGCCGCTGCGCGCGATGCCCGAGGCGATCTCCGCGACGTTGTGGACGGCCGCAATCTTGACGATGACGGGCTTCTCGTATCCCGTGGCCTGCTTGAGCGACAGCACGAGCTGCCGCAGATCCTCGATCGAATAGATATCGTGGTGCGGCGCGGGCGAGATGGCGTCGGCGCCCTCGGGCACCATGCGCGTGCGGGACACGTCGCCGACGATCTTCGCGCCGGGCAGATGCCCGCCGATGCCGGGCTTCGCGCCCTGCCCCATCTTGATCTCGATGGCGGCGCCGGCGTTGAGATAGGCGCTGTGCACGCCGAAGCGCCCCGACGCGACCTGAACGATGGTGTTCGCGCCGTATTTGTAGAAGTCCTCGTGCAGGCCGCCTTCGCCGCAGTTGTAATATGTGCCCAGCGCGCCCGCCGCCCGCGCGAGGCTCTCGTGCGCGTTGTAGCTGATGGAGCCGTAGGACATGGCGGAAAACAGGATGGGCGTCGAGAGCGTGAGGCCGGGGCTGCGCCTGACGAACGGCCTGCCCGCGGCGTCCCGCTCGACGGGCGCGTCCTTGCGGCCGAGAAAGGTGCGCGTCTCCATCGGCTCGCGCAGCGGGTCGATCGACGGGTTCGTCACCTGCGAGGCGTTGAGGAGCATCTTGTCCCAGTAGACGGGCAGCGGTTTCGGATTGCCCATCGAGGACAGCAGCACGCCGCCGCTGTCTGCCTGCCGGTAGATGTTGTTGATCTCGTCCGGCGTGAAGTTCGCGTTGTCCGTGAAGCAGAGCGGACTCTTGATGATCCGCAGCGCGTGCGTCGGGCAAAGGGAGACGCAGCGGTGGCAGTTGACGCACTTCCGCTCGTCCGAGATCATCTTTCCGCTGCGCTCGTCGAAGCTGTGCACCTCGTTGGCGCACTGCCGCTCGCACACGCGGCAGGCGATGCAGCGCTCGCTGTCGCGCACGACCTCCCAGGCCGGCTGTACATAATCGATCGCCATGGCTACTCGTTCTCCTTCCGCCTTGTATAGACGACGGGCTCTCCCCCGCGCGGGGCGAAGACCCTGTCGGGCGCCGGCTCGATGACGCGGATGGCCGACTCCTCGCTCGCAATGTAGACCGCGTCGCCCTTTTCTGCGACGACCATCGAGCGCAGCTTGAGCCGGTCGCCGAGCGCCATCACCCCGCCGTCGAAGCCGACGATGATGGAAAAGGGGCCCGTGACGAGCAGGCTGCCGAAGCGCTCGCGCAGCGCCGTCAGGCGCTCGCGCTCGGCGGGCTCCATGCGGTCGATGCGGCTCCAGAAGGGCGCCGCGATGATCTGCGCGGTCTCCGCGAGCGTGAGGCCCTGCTTTCGCGTGAGATAATCGAGGATGTACGCGATGACCTCCGTGTCGGTCAGCAGGCTGCACTTGTAGCCGAACATCTCGATGTAGCGCCGGTTGGCGTCGTACGACGAGATCTCCCCGTTGTGCACGACCGACATGCCGAGCATCCCGAAGGGGTGCGCGCCGCCCCACCAGCCGGGCGTGTTGGTCGGATAGCGGCCGTGCGCCGTCCAGCAGTCGGCCTCGTAGGTCTCGAGCTTGTAGAAGCGGCCGATGTCCTCCGGGTAGCCGACGCCCTTGAAAACGCCCATGTTCTTGCCGCTCGAGAAGATGTACGCGCCGTCGACGCCGGCGTTGACGTGCATGACCGCGCGCACGACGAAATCGTCGGCCGAAAGGCCCGACGCCTCGAGCCGCGTGCGCCGCGGATAGACGAAATAGCGGTAGACCATCGGCTCGTCGGTGATCTCGGGCAGCTTGCGCGTCGGGATCTTCGCCTCGCCCGCGATCTCGTAGTTGCGCTCGAGAAATTCCTCGCATTCGCTCTTCGCGCGCGGCGAGTCGTAAAACAGATGAAACGCGTAGCACTCGGCGAACTCCGGATAGATGCCGTAGGCCGCAAAGCCCCCGCCGAGCCCGTTGCTGCGCTCGCGCATGAGCGCGATGGACTTCATGATGCGCTCCCCGTTCTCCTTTTTCCCGCTGCGCGAGAAGATCGCCGAAACGGCGCAGCCCGACGGGATGCGGCAGCCGTCTCTCCCCTCCATGAACATCGTCTTTCCTCCGGTCAGAATAAAAAAAGCGCCCCGCAGGGCGCACATGGCCCCGCAGGACGTCGTTGTCTTTCGCTGTATTATATCTTTTGAGCCGCCGGTTGTCAACTCATATTCCACAAAAAAGCCCGCGTGGATTCGTCGTTTTGCACATTTCACAACTTTTTCCGGAAAATCCGGCCCGCGCGCTGTGCGGAAATGACAAATTGCACCGGACCGCTTGACAAACGGCGCCGGGGGGCATAGAATACGGTGCATACGAACGGCAACGGCGCCGCGGACGATCTATTCGTCCGCGGCGCTTTTCTGTTTGCCGCACAACGAGGAGGCAATTATGAGCAGGGTTACAGAGATCTTCGGCAGCATGGTGTTCAACGACGTCGTCATGCGCGAACGGCTGTCGAAAGAGGTCTACAAGTCGCTGCACAAGACCATCGCCACGCGCAGCGAGCTCGACGCCACGGTCGCCGACGCCGTCGCCGTCGCGATGCGGGACTGGGCCATTGAAAAGGGCGCGACGCATTTTACCCACTGGTTCCAGCCCATGACCGGCATCACCGCCGAGAAACACGACAGCTTCCTGTCGCCGCAGCCGGACGGCAGCGCCATCATGGAGTTCTCCGGCAAGGAGCTCATCAAGGGCGAGCCGGACGCCTCGAGCTTCCCGTCGGGCGGCCTGCGCGCGACGTTCGAGGCGCGCGGCTATACCGCGTGGGACCCGACGTCGTACGCCTTCATCAAGGACGACTCGCTGTGCATCCCGACCGTTTTCTGCTCCTACGGCGGCGAGGTGCTCGACAAGAAGACCCCGCTGCTGCGCTCGATGGACCTCGTCAGCGAGCAGTCGGTGCGGGTGCTGCGGGCGCTGGGGGACACCGAGACGACGCGCGTGCTCGGCACCGTCGGCCCCGAGCAGGAATATTTCCTCGTCGACAAGCAGATGTACCGCGCCCGCGAGGACCTCATGCTGTGCGGCCGCACGCTGCTCGGCGCGAAGCCCCCGAAGGGACAGGAGCTCGAGGATCATTACTTCGGCGCCATCAAGCCCCGCGTCATGGACTTCATGCGCGAGCTCAACGAGGAACTGTGGAAGCTCGGCATCTATGCGAAAACCGAGCACAACGAGGTCGCGCCCGCGCAGCACGAGCTCGCGCCCATCTACACCGATATCAATACCGCGACCGACCACAACCAGCTGACGATGGAGGTCATGAAGAAGGTCGCCGACCGGCACGGCCTCGCCTGCCTGCTGCACGAGAAGCCCTTCGCGGGCGTCAACGGCTCGGGCAAGCACGTCAACTGGTCGCTGTCGACCGACACCGGCCGCAACCTGCTCGACCCCGGCAAATGGCCGGAGGCGAACAAGCCCTTCCTGCTGTTCCTCGCGGCGGTCGTCGGCGCGGTCGACGAGCACCAGGATCTCATCCGCATCGCCGCGGCGAGCGCGGGCAACGACAACCGTCTGGGCGCGAACGAGGCGCCCCCCGCCATCGTCTCCGTTTATCTCGGCAGCGAGCTGTGCGGCATCTTCGACTCGATCGAGAGCGGCACCCCCTACTGCCGCGCGAAGGCCGCGCGCATGACGACGGGCGTAGGCGCGGTGCCGGAATTCAAAAAGGACTCGACCGACCGCAACCGCACGTCGCCCTTCGCCTTCACCGGCAACAAGTTCGAATTCCGCATGCTCGGCTCGGCGTTCTCCATCGCCGGTCCGAACATCGTGCTCAACACGATCGTCGCGGATATGCTGGGCAGCTACGCCGACCGCCTTGAAAAGGCGCCGGACAAGGACGCGGAGGTCGACGCCATCATCCGCGACATGCTCAGGGCCCACCGCCGCATCCTCTTTAACGGCAACAACTATTCGGAGGAATGGGTCAGGGAGGCGGAAAAGCGCGGTCTGCTCAATCTGCGCACCTCCGCGGACGCCATCCCGCTGTTCGTCAGCAAAAAGAACATCGAGCTGTTCACAAAGCACGGCATCTTCACCGAAGCGGAGATGCGCTCCCGCTGCGAGATCCTGCTCGAGACCTACGAAAAGGTCAACGCCATCGAAGCGAAGACGATGCTCGACATGATCCGGAAATACGTCCTGCCGGCGGCGGACAGCTGCATGCGCGGGCTCGCGGACACCGCGTCGGGTCTCGAGCATCTCGGCATCGACGCAAAGAAAGGGGCGCAGGCGCGCGCGGCGAAAAAGCTCTCCGCGCTGACGGACGCGCTGTACGACGAGGCGCAGACGCTTGAAAAAGCGCTCGCGGAAGTCGAAGGCGCCGACGGCGCGCAGAAAAAAGCCGACGCCGTGCGCGACGTGCTCGTGCCGCAGATGGCGAAGACCCGCGCGTACGCGGACGCCATTGAGGCAGACGCCGCCGCCGACTGCTGGCCCTATCCCACCTACGGGAACCTGCTGTTCGGGGTCTGAGGCGGGCCCCGCTCCCCTGCGTGCCGCGGCGGCGCCGACAAGGCGCCCCGTTCGCACAGACGGCCCGCGCGGCGTGTGCATCTTCTGCACCGGCGCTGCTCTCGCTGACGGCCGCGCGGGCCGATATAAACAGCGCCGCGAGGCGCTCTTGACAATCCCGCGGGAAAGCAGTACCGCCGGGAACAATATCCAACAGGCCATGACCGGGAAAAGTACGGCGACAGTGCGGCGGCAGAGAGCGGGCGGCGGTGAAAAGCCCGCGCCGCAGGCGTCGGAAAGAACACCCGCGAGCCGCAAGCCGAACGCGGGAGCAAGTAGGCGCGCCGCGCGCCGCGCGTTAAGCGGCATGGGCTTATCGGAGCCCGAGAGAGACCCGAAAGGGTAAATTAGGTGGCACCGCGGATCGCAGCTATTCGTCCTGACAAGACGGATAGCTGCGCATTTTTTTCGGAGGTGCTTTTTTCATGTGTACCATCGCAGGATATCTCGGCAGCTCGGTCTCCCGGCTGCAATTCACGGCGGCGCTCGCCGCCGCGGCCAGCCGCGGGCCCGACAGCGCGCGCGTCGACGCCGTCCCCGGCGGCTGGCTGGGCTTCGACCGGCTCGCCATCATGGGCCTCGACGAGCGCGGCATGCAGCCGTTCTGGCTCGGCGACGACGCCGTCGTGTGCAACGGCGAGATCTACGGCTTCCGCGCGCTGCGCGACACGCTGCGCAACAAATACACCTTCCGCAGCGAGAGCGACTGCGAGGTGCTGCTGCCGCTGTGGCGGGAATACGGGACGTCGATGTTCGCCATGCTCGACGCCGAATTTGCGCTCGTGCTCTACGACGCGCGCAGCGGCTCCCTCGTCGCGGCGCGGGACCCCATCGGCATCCGCCCGCTGGAGTACGGCCTCGACGCCGGCGGCGCCGTCTTCTTCGCGAGCGAGCCGAAGATGCTCGTCGGGCTGTGCGCGCGCATCCTGCCCTTCCCGCCGGGATGCTATTACGCGGACGGCGTTTTCACCCGCTACTGCGACATCGCCGCGCCGCAGGGGTTGCACGGCGGCACGCCCGACGACGTCTGCGGGGACATCCGCGAAAAGCTCATCGTCGGCGTCGAAAAGCGGCTCGACGCCGACGCCCCGCTCGGCTTCCTGCTCAGCGGGGGGCTCGACAGCTCGCTCGTGTGCGCCATCGCGGCAAAAAAGCTCGGCCGCCCCATCCGCACCTTCGCCATCGGCATGGACACCGATCCCATCGACCTCAAATACGCCCGCGAGACGGCCGGCTTTCTCGGCTGCGACCACACCGAGGTCACCATGACGAAGGACGACGTGCTGCGCGCGCTGCCGTCGGTCGTCGCGGCGCTGGGCACCTACGACATCACGACCGTGCGCGCGAGCATCGGCATGTATCTCGTGTGCCGGTACATTCACGAGCACACCGACGTGCGCGTGCTGCTCACGGGGGAGGTCTCCGACGAGCTGTTCGGCTACAAATATACCGACTTCGCCCCGGGGCCGGCGGAATTTCAGTGCGAGGCGGAAAAACGCGTGCGCGAGCTGCACATGTACGACGTGCTGCGCGCCGACCGCTGCATCTCCGTCAACTCGCTCGAGGCGCGCGTGCCCTTCGGCGACCTCGCCTTCGTGCGGTATGTCATGTCCGTCGACCCCGCGCTCAAGATGAACGTCTACGGCAAGGGGAAATACCTGCTGCGCCATGCGTTCGAGCGGGACGCCCTGCTCCCGGAGAGCATCCTCTGGCGCGAAAAGGCCGCCTTTTCGGATGCCGTCGGCCACTCGATGGTCGACCATCTCAAGGCGCACGCCGAGACGCTGTACACCGACGCGGAGTTCGCGCGCCGCGCCGCGCGCTACACGTTCGCGCGCCCGTTCACGAAGGAGAGCCTGCTCTACCGCGAGCTGTTCGAACAGTTCTATCCGGGACAGGCGCAGATGGTCGCCGGCTTCTGGATGCCCAACCGCGCGTGGCCGGGCTGCGACGTCGCCGATCCCTCCGCGCGCGTGCTGTCAAACTACAGCGACAGCGGAAAATAGGGCGGCTTTTCCGGCCGCCCGCGCCGCACGGCGCAATATAAAAAATACCGCCCGCGGGAGGGAGGATAGTATGCTCTCCCCGCGGGCGGCCGCATTCTCTTTTCAGACGGTCAGCGCGCTCTTGTCGACGGCCCAGGCGTAGGCCTCGTCCTGCGTGATGAGGCCGCGCCGGCACAGCGACGACAGGTCCATGTCGAGCGTGTGCATGCCGTAGGCCTGCCCCGCCTGCATCATGCTCGGCAGCTGGAAGCTCTTGCTGTCGCGGATGAGGTTGAGCACGCCGTCGGTGCCGACGAGGATCTCCGTCGCGGCAACGCGGCCGCTGCCGGAAGCGAGCGGCACGAGCGCCTGCGTGACGACGCCGCGCAGCACGGACGCGAGCTGGACGCGCATCTGCCGCTGGGCCTCGGCGGGACAGACGTCGACGATGCGGTCGACGGTCTGCGCGGCGCCGGTGGTGTGCAGCGTCGACAGCACGAGGTGGCCCGTCTCGGCGGCCGTCACGGCGGCGCTGATGGTCTCGTAATCGCGCATCTCCCCGACGAGGATGACGTCGGGATCCTCGCGCAGCGCCGAGCGCAGCGCGCCCGCGAACGAGCCGACGTCGCGGCCCGTCTCGCGCTGGTGGATGAGCGCGGATTTGTCCTGATAGATGTATTCGATGGGATCCTCGATGGTGAGGATGTGCACCGGGCGGCGGGCGTTGATGTAGTTGATCATCGCGGCGAGCGTCGTCGATTTTCCGCTGCCGGTGGGGCCGGTGACGAGCACGAGCCCGCGCGGGCAGTCGGCGAAGGTCTGCAGCACCTGCGGCAGGCCCAGCGCGTCGAGCGTGGGAACGGCGTCGCTCAGCAGCCGGACGGCCGCGGCGAGCCCGCCGCTCTGGTGATAGACGTTGACGCGCTGCCGGCAGCCGTCGGGCGTCGAAAAGGAAAAGTCGAGATCCTGTCCGGCCGCGAGCAGCTCCTGCTGCGCGGGGGTGCACATCGACAAGATCAGCTCCCGCGTGCGCGCGGCGTCCGCCGCTTCGCCCTGTATGAGGCGGCCGTGCAGCCGGAACACGCACGGGCGGCCGGGGGTGAGATGCACGTCGGAGCAGCCGCGCCGGCGGGCTTCGGCGATCAGTTCGTTCAGCATGGTCTTCCTCCTCAGTCCGTCGCGAACGCGACCTTGACAAGTTCCTCGACGGTCGTGACGCCCGCGCGCACAAGATCGAGCGCCGCGTCGCGCAGCGACTTCATGCCGAGGCTGTTCTTCGCGTAATCGCTCATGCGGTCGGCCGTCTCGCCCGCCGAGATCATGCGCCGCAGCTCCCGGTCGACGGGCAGGATCTCATGGACGGCGACGCGCCCTTTATAGCCGGTGTTCTTGCAGTAATTGCAGCCGTGCCCGCGATAGAGCTTGCGGATGTCGGCCGGCAGCAGCGCCCGGTCGGCCGCGTCCGGCTCGTATTCCTCGCGGCAGTAGGGGCAGATCTTGCGCACGAGGCGCTGGGCGACGATGCCCACGACGGAGCTCGACACGAGGTAGGGCGGCACGCCCATGTCCTCGAGGCGCACGATCGACGAAACGGCGTTGTTCGTGTGCAGTGTCGAAAAGACGAGGTGCCCCGTGATGGCGGCGCGCACCGAGATGGCCGCCGTCTCGCTGTCGCGCGTCTCGCCGACCATGATGACGTCCGGGTCCTGCCGCAGCAGCGCGCGCAGGCCCGTTTCGAAGGTGAGGCCCGACACGTTGTTGACCTGCATCTGGTTGATGCGCGCGATGTTGCGCTCGACCGGGTCCTCGATGGTCGAGATGTTGCACTGCTTCTTCGCGAATTCCTCGAGGATCATGTACAGCGTCGTCGTCTTGCCGCTGCCTGTCGGGCCGGTGATGTAGACGATGCCGTAGGGCGAGCGCAGGATCTCCTGCATCTTCGCGTAGCTGCCGTCGTCCATGCCGTAATGCGCGGCGTAGTCGATGGCATTGTTGTTCGCGAGGAACCGCAGCACCGCTTTTTCGCCGAACACCGTCGGGATGACCGAAACGCGGATGTTGACGTCGGCGCCGCCGATCTTCGTGCGGAAATGGCCGTCCTGCGGCAGTCGGCGCTCGGCGATGTCGAGCCCCGAAACGATTTTGACGCGCGCGACGAGCGCCGCATGGGCGCTGCGCGGCAGCGTCGCGTAATCGACGATGGTGCCGTCGATGCGCATGCGCACGAGCGTCCTGTCCTCCTGCGGCTCGATGTGGATATCGCTCGCGCCGCTCGCGAAGCCCTGGTTGATCATGCTGCCCAGCAGCTTGACGACGCCCGCGTCGCTCTCGTCGATGTCGGCGAGCGCGTCGGACTGCACCGTCTGCGCGGCGTCCTGTTCGATGGCGGAAACGCTGCTGCGCGCCTCCACCTCGGCGTAATAATAATCGATGGCGCTCGCGATGCGCGCGCGGGAGCTCAGCAGGATCTCGACGGGCATGCCGCTGATCTGCCGCACGTCCTCGACCGCGTAGAAATTGAGCGGGTCGCTCATGACGACGGTCAGCCTGCCCCCGCTCTTCCCGACCGCGAGCAGATTGTACTGCTCGGCGAGGCGGCGCGGGATGAGCCCGACCGCCGCCGTGTCGACCGACAGCGTGTTGAGGTCGACGCGCGCGTAGCCGAGCTTGCTCGACAGCGCGTCGAGCAGCTGGTTCTCCGTCACAAAGCCCTTTTCGATCAGGATCTGTCCGAGGCGCTTGTCACCCGCCGCCTTCTGCGCCTCGAGCGCCTGCTGCAGATGCTCGGCCGTCAGCTGGCCCGCCTCCATGAGGACTTCGCCGATGCGTATGTTTTTCATCGTTCCCTCCGCGCCGTCATGATATTTTCAGCCAGTTCTGCTGCCGCTCGGCGGCGTCGAGCAGCGCACCGGCCGCGGCGGCGCCCCTGAGCGTCGACATATCGTAGGTGAGATAGTTCCCCGACGCGCCGCGCGCCGTATATGCGTACCAGGCGTCGGTGCGCGTGCTGTACAGCAGCAGCGCCCCGTTCGGCGCACCGCTTTTCGCCGCGTAGTAGAGCGCCGTGCCCACCGTGCCGTCGTCCGCCGTAAAATACAGCGGCCGCACGACGGCCCCGCTGACCGACGCGTAGATCGACGCGTTGAGCGACGCGAGCTCGGGCACCGCGGTCATGGGCAGCGACGGCCATTTGCCGCCGTCGCACAGAGCCTGCACGGCGCGCGCGTAGTCGGCGGACGTCGGGACCGTTCCCGACAGCGTCACGCCGCCGCTCTCGAACAGCCGCTGCATGCGCGCGAGCACGGCCTGCTTGTCCGCGCCCGTCTGCGCGTACAGCGTGCGCAGCAGCGCGTACTGGCCGGACAGGATCTCCGCGCGGATGGACAGCTCGTTCACCGTGCGGTCGGCGTAGGCGCCGGCCATGAGCTCGTAGCTGTCGAAGACCAGCGCGCAGCTCGGCGCCGCCGCCGCGTCCGCCTCGGTCCAGCTCAGCGTCACGCTGCTGCCGGGCAGGGACGCGTTGACGAGCTCGACCGACGCGCGCGCGGTATAGGCGGGCTCGCTTTGCCCGCTGCGGTAGACGAGGGCTTCGAGGATGTAGCCGCCATCGTCGCCGCGGTACATGCGAAGGCCGACGGTGCGCCCGCTGTAAAAATCCCCGCCGTAGACGTCGTACGCCTGCGCCGCGCCGCGGCGGTACATGAACCGGCCGTCCTCGACATACAGCGCGTCGCTGCTGCCGGCGCCCTGCGCCTTCGCGACGGTGAGATGCGTCGCATATTTGACGCGGTTCTCCACAAAGCCGAAGACCGCGTCGCCGATGTATTTGTCCGTGTCGAGCTGCGCGCCGCGCGCGAACGCGTCCCCGCCCGACAGGATGAGGGACGCGGCGACGCCCATCAGAACGGAAAAGATCGCGAGCGTCACGATGACCTCGACGAGCGTCATGCCCTTTCTGTTGTGCCTCAAGCGTGTCCCTCCCGTCAGTCGGCGGCAAAGGCCGACAGCGCGGCCTCGTTGTCGTTGACCGTCTGCTGCTGCGTCACGACGCGGCCGTCCACGGCGCCGACATACGCGCCGTCGGCCGTGTAGAAGCGCAGCTGCGCGTCGGTCCCGCGGTCGTCCCATGCGTCCTCGAGCGAAGCCGCCGCCGCATCGCCGGCGCTCTGGACGTCGAGTCCGCGCCGGATGAGCGCCGCGGCGGTCATGAAGCCGCTGACGGCGAACAGCGAGACGACGGCGATGAGCGCGAACGCGACGACGGTCTCGACGAGCGTCATGCCGCGGTTGTCTTTCCTTTTCTTCTTCATGGATTGCCGAGCTCCTTTTTCGAAACGACCCAGCGCAGCGGCACGAGGTTGGAGCGCCCCGACGCCGCGGCGGCGTCCCCCGCGTCCATGCGGATGGCCGGCTCGCTTGTGAATGTGCCCACGGCGATGGTGCCGCGGACGACGGACTCCCGGTTCGTCTTTCCGGTGATGTGCAGCGACGCGCTGTCCGGCCCGTAGACCGACATCGCCCAGTCCTTGTCGGAGGGCTCGTCGAAGATGAGCCGCGCGTTCTCGCCGAGGATGAAAACGATCTTCTGCGTGTTCTTGTTGACGACAGACTTGCTCACCTGCAGCGTCGCATTGTCGCCGAGCACGATGAAGACCGTGCCGCTGCCCTGCACCTTGAACTGAACACTGCCGTCCGTGCCGACGACGGCGCTGTCCTCCACGTAATAGACCTTGCCGCAGTCGACCTTGCCCGCGCGGAACGCCGCGTCGATCTTTGTCGCGCCGGCGAGCGAGACGTTCGGGACCGCGCCGTCGGCATTGTAGATGCCGTCGAACATCGACGCGAACACGTCGGCGGGCACCGTCTCCTGTTCGGTGAGCGCGGGCACGCCCGTCATGGTCCCCACCGCGGCCGCAAGCAGCGGCGGCACGGTGCTCTGGCAGGCGATGCTCTGCGCGAAGACGCTGCCGCCGACCGAGCCGCCCGGCCCGATGACGAGCACGCCGTTCGGAACGTAAACATTGCCCGTCACGGGAAAATTGAGATAAAACGGCGACGCCGCGGTCGACGCGCCGTAGATGTACAGATCGCCGTCAAGGCCGTTGAGATCGGTGTTCGCGGTGACCGATTCGACATACAGCCCCGAGCGGAAAGCCGGCACGCTGATGCAGTGCGCCGTCAGATCGACGGTGTAGGCATAGTCCTCCTTGCCGAAGGAGGCGCTGGCCGTGACGCGCGCGGTGTACTCGTCGGTGCGCCCGACCTCGGCGGTCGCTTCGCCCATGGCCGCGGGCAGCCCCTCGACGCGCGCGAGCGTCAGCGTGTCTCCCGCCGTCTGCGGCAGATACGCCGAGGTGAGACCGCCGCCGGCGATGCTGCCGGCGAGCGCCTCGGCGACCGAGCGCGCCGTGAAATAGGCCTGCCGGCGGTCGTTGTTCTGAACGCTGCGCGCATGGTAGCCGAACGCGACGGTCAGCGCGGCCGTCACGAAGACCGTCAGCATCGCGAGCACGAGCGACGCCCACAGGATCGCGGATCCCTTTTCATTTTTTACGATCGATCTTTTCATTGCGCAGCATCCGCCGCTTCGGGCGAATACATATAAACGTCCAGCACGAACTGGATCTGCAGCGTGCCCGTGCGGGGCCCCGTATAGGAGAAGCTGCGCACGTGCAGCGAGGCGTCGGCGTCGGCCGCGTCGAGGAAGGCGAGCAGCGCGCTCTCGCTGCCGTAGGCCGTGAAGGACGCCTGCGACATCCAGAACAGGCCGCCGACCTCTCCCGTGCTCTCGGCGCCGAAATACGGAACCGGCGTATTGGCCGGATCGGAAAGCGTGAGCACATAGGGCGTCAGGCCGCTCGCCTGCGCAAGCGCCGTGATCCTGTCGTCGATCTGCGCGTTGTCCGCGTACGGCTCGAAGCGCCCCTGCAGCGTCTTGTTGTCCGCTTCGAGCTTCGCGAGCGTCGAGCGCATGTCGCCCACGGAATCGCAGGCCGTGCGCACGTGCGCGCTCTCGCTCTGCAGCGAGAGCAGTTCGGACTCGCGCGCCGTATTTTTGGCGGAAAGGCGCTGCATCGCGAGCGTGAACGCCGCGAGGATGACGACGATGAGCAGCAGATACAAAAGACGTTTTTCCCTTGTTGTCAGTTTCATCCCTCCGCCTCCTGCGCGAGCACGCACTGCACGGTGAACGTATAGCTGCGGCCGTCCTGCGACGAATAGCCGTAATAGCCGACATGGGAGAATACATCGAGCGCGCCGAGCGCCTTCGCATACTGCGCCGCGTTCGACACCGATGAACAGCTGCCGCTGACGGTCAGCGTGCCGCCGTCGTCGGAATAGGCGTAGCCGGTGACGCTCACGCCGTCGTAGGCGCCGGTGACGGCGCGCACGAGCGCGGCGTCGAGCGTCGGATAGCTGTCGGCGGCGCCCGCCGCCGCTTCAAGCTGGGCACTGCGGTAATTCGCCGCCTCGAGCGCCCCGCTGAGCGATTCGTAGGTCTTGTAGGCCTCGGTCACGTCGGCGTCGGCGAGATAGGCCTGTTCGGCGGCGATCTGCCGGCCGAGCCGGGCGTATTTCACGCCCTCCGCGCCGAGGATGAGCGCCAGCACGAGCGCCAGCGCCGCCGGCGCCGCCCGCCGCAGCAGGCGCTCCCGCGCTTCCGCGGACAGCTGCGGCTTTTTGTTGTAGGCTCTGTAAAAGTCGATCCGTCTGTTCTTCATGCCTCGCGCCCGCCTTCATAAAGATCGCCGACGCAGCAGAGATACTGCGCCGCCGGAAATGCGCCGCCCTTTCCGTAGGTCCCCTTGATCTGCGCGCTGCCGCCGAAAACGCGCGCGGTGACCGAGAAGCTCTGCGCCACGGTGTCGACGAGCGCGCCGGGCGCCGTCTCGGCCTGCGTGAGACCGCCGAACCAGACGTCGCCGACCGCGCGGCCGTTGCGCTGCGAGGCGTTGAACTGCATGAGGGACGACACGATGCGGCCGATCTCGGCGTAGGACTCTTCCGTCCCGCGCGCGCTGAACAGCCGCGTGCTGCTGAAAAACGCGAAGGCGCCGTCGACGAACAGCACCGCGTTGAGGGTGTTGCCGTCGGCCGCGCACAGGATGGACGTCCTGCCGCGCAGCAGATCCGTCTGTGCGAGCCCGGCGAGCGCCGAAGCCGCCGCGTCGATGCGCCGGATCTTCAGCCCCGCGCCGGTGAACAGCGCGATATAGCCGCCGATAAAATTCTTTTCCGCCGCCGCGCACAGGATCTCGTTCGACGCGCCCGCGCCGCGCAGCGTCCGGTAATCGTACAGCAGCTCGCCGCGCCCCTCGGCCATGCTCGCGAACTCGCTCTCGACGAGCCGCAGCAGCTTTTCGGGCGCGATGTCGGGCACGGTCGCCTTTTTGACGAGGATGCTGCCGCTGTTGATGACGACGTCGACGCCGCCCTTTGCATCGGGGCACTTCTCCCGCAGCCGCGCGAGCGCCTCACGCACCGGCTCCTCGTTGACGATGACGCCGCCCGCGACGCACTCCGGCGGCAGCGGCAGCGTGTACCAGGCGCTCACCTCCAGCGTGCCGCCGTTCATCTTTCCCGCGATCGCCCGCACGGCGTCGCTCTCTATGCAAACGGATATCCGCATAACCCCTGTCCGCCTTTCCCCTTAAAATGACCCGTAGCCGCTGCCGATGGTGTCGTAAAGCTGCAGGATGGGCAGCATCACCGAGATCATGACGAACCCGATGATGACCGCCATGAGAATGATGAGCACCGGCTCGATGAGCGCCGTGAGCTTGGTCATCGCCTGCTCGCTCTCGTAGTCGAAGGAGTCGGCGATGCTCGTGAGCATCGCGTCGAGATTGCCGCTCTCCTCGCCGATGGCGACGGTGGCGTTGAGCTTGCTGTCGAAGCCGTCGACCTTCGCGACGGCCGCCGACAGCGACGAGCCCGCGCGCACGTCGGCGATGACGCCGTCGAACTGCGAGGCGACGTAGGTGTTGCCGATGGTGTCGCGCGTCGTCTGCAGCGCGCTGAGGATCGTCAGCCCGCTCGCGTACAGCGAGCTGAGCGTGCGCGCGAAGCGCGAGGTGTAAATGATCTTCAGCAGCCGCCCGATGTACGGCAGCCGCAGTTTGAACCGGTCGAGCCGCAGGCGCACTGCGGGGATGCGCGCGGCGAGGATGAGCAGAAAGACGACCGTCAGCACGCCCGCGAGGATGATGAAGCCGTGGTCGCTGAAGGCGTTCGACAAATTGAGCACGAACTGCGTCATGGCCGGCAGCTGCATGCCCTCGAACAGCGTGAAGAAACGCGGCAGGATGACCTTGAAGATGAGCGCGACGATGACGATCGTCAGCCCGAGCAGGAACAGCGGGTAGAACGCCGCCGTTTTGATCTTCTGGTCGAGCCGGTATTCCTTTTCGTAATGGACCGCCATCTGCTGCGCGGCGGCGTCCATCCGGCCGCTCGACTCGCTCGCGCGCATCGCGCTCACGAGCAGGGCCGGAAAGCCCCCCTGCAGCTCCATCGCCTCCGACAGGGAATTGCCGGCCTGCAGGTAACCGTACAGCGACGTATAGACGCTGCGCACGCGCGGCTTCAAGTCGCGGTTGATCAGGATCCCGATGGCGCGCACGAGCGTCACGCCCGCCGACAGCATCGCGCCGAGCTGGCGGCAGAATTCCGCCGTCTCGGCGGCGGTGAGCCGCTCCGACGCCGTCTGTTTCACCGCTTCCCGCGCTTCGATGAGCGCGAGGCCCTCGCCGGCGAGCGCGGCGCGCAGCTGCGCTTCGTCCGCGGCGGCGCGCACGCCCTTCACGAGCTTGCCCTGCGCGCTCGAGGCCTCGTATTGAAAAGTGGCCATACGTTTCGTCCTCTGTCTCACTTGAGCTTATATTCGATCGGCTACCGTATCCCGAACGCGCCGAGATACGCCGCGATGATCTCGTTTCCCCACAGCAGCGCCGCCGCCGCGCCGACGCCGATGAACGGCCCGAACGCGAAGCGGTCCTGCCGCCCCTTCTTCCTGCGCAGCAGCAGCGCCGCGCCGTAGATGCCGCCGAGCACGACGGCGATGAAAGCGCACAGCAGCGTCCGCCGCCAGCCGAGCACGAAGCCGCACACGGCGATGAGTTTGACGTCCCCGCCGCCGAAGCAGTCGGGGATGAGCAGCGTCAGCAGGAACATCGGCGCGCTCACGCACAAAAATCCGATGCCGCGCGACAGCAGCGTCTCGGCGGGGTCCGCGAGCGCGCACGCCGCGGCGAGCCCCGCGAGCGTCCACAGCAGGACGCCCGGAAATTCCATCGTGTCCGCGTCGATGAACGACAGGCACACGAGCACGCACAAAAATGCAAAATACGCGAGCGCCGCCGGCGTGAGACCGAAGCGCAGCGCGCACAGCAGCGCGAGCCCGCCGCCGAGCAGCTCGACGGCGGCGTAGCGCGGCGAGATGGGCGCGCCGCAATAGCGGCACTTCCCCCGCAGAAACAGCCACGAGAACACCGGCACGAGATCGGCCGCGCGCAGCGTATGGCCGCACGACGGGCACATCGAGCGCCCCTTCGCGACCGACAGGCCGCGCGGCACGCGCCAGATGACGACGTTCAGAAAACTGCCGATCACCGCGCCGACGATGAATATATACAAATATAGCACAATTTCAGCCATGTTTCGCGCCTTTTCCGTTTTTTGCGCCCTGTCTAAAAAACATGCCGCCCCCTCCGGAGGCGGCATGTCCGCACAACCCGATTTAACCCTTGACCCAGCCGCCCGCGACCGTGTAGCTCCAGCTCGTGCCGCTCGAAGCGGTGAAGGAGACCGTCTGGACCTGCGCCTTGGCGTTCGTCGTCGCAGCCGTCACCGCCGCGGAACCCGTGAATCCGGCGAGCGAGTTGACTTGGCCCAGCAGCGTCGCGTCGAACGTGATCGCTCCCGCCGTCTTCGCATACTGCTCGGAGGCGATGGTCTGCGCCGCCAGCAGCGCCTCGCGGCACTCGACGAGATCGCTCTTCTCCTTCGCCTTGTCGATCCAGCCCGTCATCGACGGGATCATGATCGCGGCGAGGATCGCGAGGATCACCAGCACGACAATGACTTCCACAAGGGTAAAGCCCTTTTTGTTCTTCAGCATCTCTTTGTTCCCCTTTTTTGTTGTTGTTTGTTGTTGTTCCGTAACAATGTAACCTTTCGCAGTTCCCATTTGTTCCCTGCTTACATGCCGATTATAGACCACAAAATTACATTTTGCAAGAGAATTTCGAGAAATTTCTTCCAAAAGTTACATTTATTTTTATCTTTTCTGTAATTTTTATTGAAAACCCGAAAACGAGGGGCTATAATTACATTGTACACAACAGGAGGGCATGGGAATGAACATTGCAACTAAGCGCGGACGCGGGGGGTTCACCCTCGTGGAGGTCGTCGTGGTGCTGGTGATCCTCGCGATCCTCGCCGCGATCATGATCCCGTCGATGACGGGCTGGATCGACAAGGCGCACGCGTCGGTGTGCAAAAACGACATGGCGTTCGTGCGGCGTTCCTATCTGTCTCTCGCGGCGTTCGACGCTTACGAGGTCGACGACGCCCGGGCGCTGCTCGAGGAGGCCGTCGCCGAGACGGACGGCACCGTGACGTCCGAGACCACCTACAACTCGGCCTGCGGCGGCGTCTGCACCGTCTACTACTCCGCCGACAAGTCGCAGATCACCAACATCGTCTGCAGCCTGCACGGCAGCCTCAACGCGCAGACGGACGGCCTCATCTACGACGCGTCCTCGTCGCCCGCCGCCGCTTTCGACAGCATCCTGTCGAATCTCGTCGACGCGGGAAAGGTCAATCTGCGCAAAGGCTCCGGCATCGACTCGACGACGGTCACCGGCACGAATTACGCGAAGGTCATGGACTATCTGTCGACTTCGCTCGGGGTCAACCTCAACAGCTTCGGCATCAAATCCTGGTGCATCTCCAAAACGGAGGGCAGCTCCGTCGTCTGGTGGAGCGACCAGGACATCACGGCCTGCTCGCCGGGCGAGAGCGTGCGCGTCATCCGCTACAACCCCGCGAAAAAGACCTTCACGGCGGGCTATGTGACCATCTCGCAAAAGACCTTCGAGGGCAAGACCTACAACGTCTTCGCCTCCTCCGTCACCGGCAACGTCACGAGCTGCTTCACGCCCTGCGACGGGCAGACGGACGCGACAAAGGCGGACTACAAGCAGACGCTCAATCTTTACAACAATCTGTCCGCGAAGCCCTGAGCGCATGACAAAAGCGCCGGCCCGAAAGGCCGGCGCTTTTTTTGTTTTTGTCCGCGGGAGGCGCGCGGCCGCCCGAAAGCGGGAGGGCGCCTACCGCGCGCGGCGCCGGACGAGCTCGATCGCTTCCTTGCCGCTGACGTGCTCGGCGCGCAGCTCCAGGATGCACACCCGCGCGAGCGCCCCGTCGATCTCCCGCCGCCGCGCGTCGGGCGCGGCGGCGGGGCTGTATTTTTCGATGAACAGCCCGAGCGCGGCGCGCTTTTCGCATTCCTCGGACAGGATGCGCAGCCGCCCGAACACGATGGCGCTGCGATAGGCGGTCGTGAACAGGTCGGGCAGGACCTCGTCGCTGCCGATGACGCAGAAGGAGGCCTTGTCGCTGCGGGCGAGCGCGTCGAGCTTGTGCCCGGCGGCCGCGCAGTGAAACAGCAGCCTGTCCCCGTCGAGAACGTAGCTCAGCGGCACGGCATAGGGATACCCGTCGTCTCCGCTCACCGCCAGGACGCCCGACGTGCCGCGCGCGAGAATGTCCCGGCACATTTCTTCCGGCAGCGCCTGCGCGCTGCGCCGCATATCTCTGAACATCTTCGTCTTCCTTTTCCGCTGTTTTCGGTCACTGAACGGCGACGCGCATCTCCGCCATGAGGCCGCCGGAGGTATACGCGACGATCACCGCCGTGCCCGGCCCGACCCCCGTGACGGTGCCGTCGGCCGAGACGGCCGCGACCGACTCGTCGCGCGACAGATAGCGCACGGTCTCGCCGGCGCCCTGCGGCTCGGGCGACGCCGCAAACGGCGCGGACGCGCCGACGGCCAGCACGCGGCTGACCTCCATGTTGACGAAATTCGCCGCGATATAACCGCTGAGAGTCTCCCCGTCCCGCTCGACGGTCACCTCGTACCAGAACGGATAGGTCATATAGGCCCGCACGGTCGCCGCGGCGGTGGGAACGCTGCGCGCGACGGTGACGATGTCACCCGCCCTGAGCGCCGCAGCGGCGCCGTACCACGCGGCCGCGCCGGTGCGAAGCGCCGTGTCCGCATTGACGATCCCGGGCGCGTTCACGGCAAAAGACGCCGCGCGCCCCGCATCGCCCGGCATGTTTTCATACACGGGGATCGAGAACACGATGGCCGACGACAGCGCGCCCGCTTCGGCATAGCCCGCCGCCGCCGAGGCCGCCTGTCCCGCCGCGCCCGACACGTTCGTCATGTACTGGTTCTGATAAAGTCCCCCGTCGCTGTCGGGATTGACATTGAATTTCTGGAGATAGCCGGTGAACTGCCCGGCGCCGATATACGCCTCGGCGAGATACAGCGCGCCGCCGAGGATGGATGCCTGCGGCGACGTCCACGGGCGGTTGTAGTCCCCTTCGCGCGCCGCCCACGCGAGGCCGCGCTCGATGTTGCCCTCGCCGTCGCTCGCGCCGATATTATAAAAATTGTAGATGCCCTCATAGCCCGGCACGGTGCCGCTGACGCTCGCGGTCGGCACGGTGCCGATCTCGCCGCGGATCTTGGCCGCGAGGTAATAGGGGCTCACGCCGGACGCCTGCGCGGCGGCCATGATCGCCTCGCCGTACGTCGTGCCGGCCGCGACGCTCCCGCCGTCCGCGCCGACGTAGTCGCACGCCGCCGCGTGCATGAACGTCCCGTCGAGGATCGCCTCGACGCCGTCGATGTTCTGCACGCCGGCGTCATAGCTCAGGCGCTCGAACTGGAAGATATAGCGCTCGTCGAGCATGTTGCGGGGGTCCATGAACCACGACACCGCGACGCCGTCGACCGACACCCAGCCGGGGTCCTTGACGACATAGCCGCCCGCCGCGTCGTAATCGCCCGCCGCCCTGCTCTTGTACACGTCGGCGAAATTGAGCCGCAGCGTCAGCATGCGGTTGCCGGTGCACTCCGCGTCCACGGCCTCGAAAAAGTCGAGTCCCGTGGCGAACGGCTCGAACACCCACGCCGGGTATTTTTCGTGCAGCGCGCGGAGATACGGCTTGTAGCTGTCCGGGAAGCCGGCGATGGACGACTCGAAGCCGGCGTCGCCCGCGGGCGTCTCGACCGCCTGGCGCTCGCTGAACAGCGCGTCGTCCGCGTCGCCCGCGACGGCCGTCACGGCGCACCATCCCTCGACAGACGGGTCGTCGTCGAGGAAGACGCGGACGACGATTTCGCCCGCGCCGAAGGCGATGATCTCGCCGTTCGCGTAGGCCTCGGCGACGTCCCGCCCCCCGGTGACTTCGACGGTGTAGTCGGACGGCGCGAGGGCCGCGCCGTCCCGCGTCACGTCGAAGCCGAGCCACGTGCCCGCCCTGAACTGCCACGCGCCGTCCGCCGGGCGCACCGTCAGCGCCCCGAGCGGCACATACGCCTCGGTGCCCTCCCGCGGGAACAGGCCCGACGCGGGATCCTCATAATAAACGTCGAAGGGGGTCGACAGCGCGCGCGACCCGCCCGACATCGCGATCAGCATGCAAAACAGCAGCGCCGCCGCCGCCCATTTTCTGCGCATTTCCCTTCCTCTCTTTCCGCGACCTATTGTATCACAAGGCGCCCCGCGGCGACAACCTTTGCGCGCGCGATTGATTCCGGCGGACTTTTTTGCTATGATTGATAAAAAGGAGAGGTGCGGAATGTCAGAATCGCTTATCACAAAAAAAGCGCTCGCGGCTTCGCTCAAGGAGCTGATGGCGGCCGCGCCGTTTGAAAAGATCAGCGTCGGCGACATCTGCGAACACTGCGGCATGAGCCGCAAGAGCTTCTACTACCACTTCCAGGACAAGTACGACCTCGTCAACTGGATCTTCAACTTCGAGTTTTTGTCCAACGCGCAGAAGAAGCCCTACGCCGACGTGTGGGAATTTCTCAGCGACATCAGCGACTATTTTTACAAAAACAAGGACTTTTACATCAACGCGCTGCAGGTCGAGGGGCAGAACTCCTTCACCGAGTATTTCAACGACGTTTTTCAGCCCGTCGTCTCCGAGTACCTGAAGGATGAGTTCTCCGATCCCGCGCACAGCGATTTCTACGCGACGTTCTTTACGGACGGCATGCGCTCGGCCCTCATCCGCTGGCTGCGGGACAACGCGCGCATCGCCCCCGACGACTTTATCGCGCTGTTCCGGCGTGCCGTCGGCGGCCTCGCGAAAAAATACAGCGAAGATGAGTCCGCCCAATGAGGCGGAAGCCCCGCGCCCTCTGCCGGCGCGGGAAGACACAAAAAAACAAACAGGGCCGCGGAGCATCTCCGCGGCCCTGTCTTTTTCGAGCCGGAAATTATTTGATCATCCGCAGCACAAAGCTCAGCGGCGTCTCGTACACGTTCGGCAGCGGGCTGCGCCCCTCGGCGGTGCGCAGCGCCGCGGCGCCGTCCGGCGCCACCTCGAGATACATCGCCCGGCCGGCCACGCGCGCGCCGAGCTGCAGCAGGTCGTCCGGCAGCGCGACCGGGAAGACGGGCAGCGCGGGCGCCGCCCTGTAAGCGGAGAGCGCCGCGGCGGCATCCCCGTCCGCCGGGCCGTCCTGCGAGAGCAGGAAAAGCAGCTGCGCGTCGAGCGCCGCGGCCCCCGCCGAAGCCTCCTCGAGCTTGCGCGCGTCCGGCGCGCCGTCCGCATAGACGCCGCGCAGCGCGCCCGCCTTTGCGAGCGCCGAGAACGCCTCGTCCGCCCCGCCCAGCGGCAGCGCGATGAGGGCGTTGTCCGCCGCGAGCGCCGCCGGGGCCTCGCAGCCCTCGAGGAACAGCGCGAACGCGCAGTCGGAAAATTCGGCGAGATAGGCGCGCAGCGCGCCGGGATCCTTTGCGCGCACGCGAAGGAAGAAAAGGTATATCCCCGCTTCGCGGCAATCCGAGGTGAAGTCCGTGAGCTTTTGCAGGCCCGCGCCCTCGAGCGTGCGCTCGTCGGCGGTGATGACCGCCGTCCACGGCACGGGATGGCCGGCCTGCGCCTGCTCGCGCAGCTTTTTCGCGCCGCTGCCGAGGGCGTTGCAGCCGAAATTGATGCCGAATCGCTTCAGATTGTTCTTGGCGACCGTGTTCGTGACGCGGTTCGCGATCGTGTAATATTCGCTGCGGTCGTTCCCCAGCAGATCGTCGATGCCGTTGAAGAAGCCCTCCTGCTTGCCGCTGCGCGACCACAGCCCGCCGAGCTCGGCGAGCTTGCGCGCGGCGCGGTGGGTGTCTGTTTTTACGTCGTCGATCCATTTCCCGGCGTACGATTCAATGAACGCGCGGGTGATCCTGTCCTGCATAAATATATCATCTCCGAAATCAGATCGTTTTCCATTTCGTATGGTAGCGCGCGCCCGCCGCAATAGAAAGGGACAGAACGCCGGTTTTGTCCAAAAAGGTTACACTTTCGCCGCCCGTCTCAAATTTCGACACTTTCCGGTGTTTGGCCGACGACAAACCGGCGCCGCGTCATTACAATAGGGGCAAAGTTGAAGAGAAAACGGAGGCTTCGCAATGGGCGACAAAACTTTCAAGGAATCCCTGATGTCCTTCGGCCTCAAACAGGCCATCGCGTATATGGACAAGGATCCGGATACCAACATCCCGAAGGTTCTCGACTGGCTCGAGAAGCACGACAAAAACGGGGGCGTCACCAAGCAGGTGCAGGGCATCCGCCGCTGCATCGAGGACAAAAACGGCAACTGGTACAAGCTCGTCAAGAGCCTGTGGACCGACATCGACGACGGCGTGCGCAAGGAGCTGTTCGAGACCATCGTCATCAACTCGGCGATGCTGTCCGCGGGGCGCACGAAGAAGGTCCGCGCCGAAGAGGGCTGCAGCGTGCCGTGGGCGATCCTGATGGATCCGACGAGCGCCTGCAACCTGCACTGCACCGGCTGCTGGGCCGCCGATTACGGCAACAAGCTCAACATGTCCTACGATGAGCTCGACAGCATCATCAAGCAGGGCAAGGCCATGGGCACCTACATGTACATCTACTCGGGCGGCGAGCCGCTCGTGCGCAAGGACGACATCATCAAGCTGTGCGCGGCGCACCAGGACTGCGCGTTCCTCGCCTTCACGAACGGCACGCTCATCGACGAGAAATTCGCCGACGACATGCTGCGCGTGAAGAACTTCATCCCCGCCATCTCCATCGAGGGCTTCGAGGAGGAGACCGATTTCCGCCGCGGCAAGGGCACCTACAAGAAGGTCATCGCGGCCATGAAGCTGCTGCGCAGCAAGCGCCTGCCGTTCGGCATCTCCTGCTGCTATACGAGCAAGAACGTCGACGTCATCGGCAGCGAGGCCTACATCGACAGCATGATCGACATGGGCGCGAAATTCGCGTGGTTCTTCACCTATATGCCGGTGGGCGTCGACGCCGTGCCGGAGCTGATGGCCACGGCCGAGCAGCGCGAATTCATGTATCACCAGATCCGCGAGTTCCGCAAGACCAAACCGCTGTTCACGATGGACTTCTGGAACGACGGCGAATTCGTCGGCGGCTGCATCGCGGGCGGCCGCTGCTATCTGCACATCAACGCCAACGGCGACATCGAGCCGTGCGCGTTCATCCACTACAGCGATTCCAACATCCGCGAGAAGACGCTGCTCGAAGCCTACAAGTCGCCGCTGTTCATGGCCTATCACAACAGCCAGCCCTTCAACGGCAACATGCTTCGCCCCTGCCCGCTGCTCGACAACCCGGGCGCGCTGACGAAGATGGTCGAAACCTCGGGCGCGAAGTCGACCGACGTGCAGCATCCCGAGGACGTCGAGAAGCTCTCCGGCAAGTGCAAAAACGCCGCGGATCACTGGGCGCCCGTCGCCGACAAGCTGTGGGAATGCTCCGGCCACTGCGCGGGCTGCGCGGCTGCCGAGAAGAAATGACCGCTTGACAGCATGTCCCGCGGTGTGCTACGATAAGCGGCACAACAAAATATCATATCTATTACGAGTGGCGGAGGGACTGGCCCTGTGAAGCCCGGCAACCTGCGGAAGCAAGGTGCTAAATCCTGCGGCGAAAGCCGAGAGATAGTAGAATTACTGCGCTCGGACTTTGTTCGGGCGCGGTTTTTTTGTCCCGCGCCGGCGCATGCGTCCCGCGCGTCAAAAAAAGAAAGGCTGTTCAAATGAGGGAAAACTACTTTTTCACGAGCGAATCGGTGACCGAGGGTCACCCCGACAAGATCTGCGATCAGATCGCCGACGCCATCCTCGACGCGCTGCTCGCGCAGGATCCGCTGTCGCGGTGCGCGTGCGAGGTGACCGACGAGCCGGGCGCCGCGCACATCATGGGCGAGATCACGACGAAGGCGAGCGTCGACTACATCGGGACGGCGCGCGGCGTCATCCGCCGCATCGGCTACACCGATCCGTCGTGGGGCTTCGACGCAGACGGCTGCGCCATCACCTGCTCGCTGCACGAGCAGTCGCCGGACATCGCGCAGGGCGTCGACAACGGCATCGACCTCGGCGCGGGAGACCAGGGCATGATGTTCGGCTACGCCTGCGACGAGACCGCGTCGTACATGCCGCTGCCCGTCGTGCTCGCGAACCGTCTCACGGCGCGCCTCGCCGACGTGCGCCGCAGCGGCGCGCTGCCGTATCTGCGTCCGGACGGCAAGGCGCAGGTCACGGTCGAATACGAGGACGGGCGCCCGCTGCGCGTCGACGCCGTCGTCGTCTCGGCCCAGCACGGGCCCGACGTCGACATCGCGAAGCTGCGCGCCGACATCCGCGAGCTCGTCATCGGCGCGTGCATCCCCGCGGAGCTGCTCGACGCGCGCACGAAATACTTCATCAACCCGACGGGCCGCTTCGTGCTCGGCGGCCCCGCGGCCGACACGGGGCTCACCGGCCGCAAGATCATCGCCGACACCTACGGCGGCTTTGCGCCGCACGGCGGCGGCTCCTTCTCGGGCAAGGATCCGACGAAGGTCGACCGCAGCGCCGCCTACATGGCCCGCAGCATCGCGAAAACGGTCGTCGCGTCGGGCGCGGCGCACAAATGCGACGTGCAGCTCAGCTACGCCATCGGCGTCGCGCAGCCCGTGGGCGTTTACGTCTCTTCGAAGGGGACGGGCGCGCTGAGCGACGCGGCGCTGCGCAAATGGGTGCTCGAAAACTACGACCTGCGCCCGCAGGCCATCATCGAAGCGCTCGGCCTGCGCGCGCCGGTCTACGAGGCGACGGCGGCCTACGGGCACTTCGGGCGGGAGCTGCCGGGCTTTACATGGGAAAAGCTCGACGACGCGAAGCTCGACAGCCTGCGCAGGCTGCTGCGCTGACGGCCGCCGGCAGCGATGCGCTTCGGGAAGCCGCGCCCGCCGGCGCGGCCTTTCCCTTTGCCGATAAGAGCGCCCCGCGGGAAGCTTCCGCGGGGCGCTCTCTTTTTTATGTTTCGGCAGGCGCGCCGTCACTTTTTCTCGCTGACCGCGATCCAGATCTCGCAGCTGTATCCGGGATCCTTCACGTCGTCCGACGGATAGACCTCCAGCTCAACGTCCGGGCAGTACTCGTAATTGCTCTGCGGGAAAAATTCGGAGCAGATGCGCTTGTAGGTGTCCCTGAACGCCTCGGGCATGCTGCCGCGGCAGGTGAACACCGCATAGGTGTGCGCGGGGATGTCGACGAGCTCGAGCCTGTCCCCTCCGATGGGCTCCCCGTTGTACTGCGCGCCGATGGCGTACGGGAATCCGGCCTTCTCCATCTCCTGCGAAAAGCAGATCCCCAGCACGCCGTGCAGCGTGTCGAAGCGGCCGTGCCGGCAGATCTGCTCCATCGTGCCGTCCCGCATGCACGCGTCCCAAAACGCCGAGATGTCGGCCGTCGCCGTGTCGCCCTGCGGCTTTTCGACCTGCTTTTTGCGGCAGACGGCCCGGAACGCGTCCAGTTTTTCGATCCTGTAATCCATGCTGTTTCCTCCCGATAAGATCAGTTTTACGGAAAGACGGGAGAAGGATTTCACATTTTTGCCGCGGCGCGCCTGCGTGGGGCTGACGCCGTGAAAACGGGAAAACGCGCGGGTGAAGCTCTCGGGCGTGTCGTAGCCGTAGCGCAGCGCCACGTCGATGACCCTGTCGCGGGTGCGCAGCAGATCCTCCGCGGCGAGCGACAGACGGCGCATGCGCACATAGTCGCCCAGCGTGAAGCCGCACAGCATCGTGAACATCCGCTGAAAATGGAACGGCGACGCGCACGCCGCGTCTGCCGCCGCCTCGTAATCCACCGTTTCGGTCAGATGCGCTTCGGTGTAATCCAGCGCCCGCTGTATGCCCGTGATCCAGTCCATTTCCCGCTCCCCTTCCGTATACCGTGATTCTACCGCGTCCGGCGGGCGTTATCCTGACTTTCCGTGCGCAGTTGTGTCAGACGGTCGGGCCGCCCGTTTTTTCGCCGCGCGCCCTGTCGAAGCGGCGCTTGTTGATCTCGGCGCCCGCGAGCAGGATGATCATGCAGATGTCGAGCCACAGCATGAAGATGATGATCGCCGCGAGGCTGCCGTAGATGTAGGAGGTCTCGGTGAAATACGTGATGTACGCCGAAAAGAGATAGGAGAACAGCAGCCAGCCCGCCGCCGCGAGAAAGGCGCCGAAGAACTGGCTACGGAAGGGGATGTGCGAGCGCGCAAGGCCGCTGTACATCGCCATGAACATCAGCGTGAGGATGCACAGAAAGATGAGATTGCGGAAATTGACGATGATATAGATGAAGCGGGGCACCATATAGAGATAGGCGTCGAGCATGTGCTGGATGGGCTCGCCGAAGACGAGCACCGCGAGCGTCAGCGCCATCATGATGATGAAGCCGAGCGTGTAGACGAAGGAGTAGACGACGCTCAGGATATACCGCCGCGCCTTCGCGCGGTCGAAGACGTACTGCAGCCCCTCGCCGATGCTGCGCATGCCGCGCGACGCCGCCCACAGCAGCGTGACGGCGGACACCGACAGCAGCGGGATGTTGGTGTGGGTGAAGACCTCCGTGAGCACGCTCGTGCCGAACGGGGCCATGTACGCGGGGAGGAATTTCGCCGTGATGCGCGCGATCTCGGCGGCGTCGAGCGGATAGACGACGCCCGCGATGAGCACGAACAGCATGACGACCGGGATCGCCGACAGCAGCACGAAATACGACGCTTTCGCCGCGAATACGGTGATGAGATCCTCGTCGGAGATCTGCTTGACGCGGCGCAGCCACGCGAGCAGCGTCCTGCCTTTTTTCCGGAGCGAATCCACGGGCCGGCCTCCTTTCGGTCATATTGATGTAATTATACGCCGCGCGCCGTCAAAATATCAACCCGCGCCCGATTTTCGGACAAAACCAGCGATATGTCCGGATTTTTCTCAGCGCCCGCGATCTGTCCGTGGCGCGCGGCCGCCGGCCGCTGTATAGTGGACGCAGAAACGAAAAGGGAGATACGATACACCATGAAAAAAGTCCTGTACTGGCTTTGGCTCATCTTCAGCATCCTGATGATCCCCGCAGGCATCCTCGCCGTCGCGAATCCGTCCTCGACGCTGCTGTCCCTCGCGTGGTTCATCGGCCTCGTCATGCTCATCGAGGGCGGCGTCACCATCGCCGTCTACTGCTACACGCGCGACACGCTGTTCACCTCCGGCTGGATGCTCTTCGACGGCATCGTCACCGTCATCCTCGCCGTCTTCGTGCTGTTCTACAACGTCTTTACGGCGCAGGCGCTGCCCTATGCCTTCGGCATGTGGATCATCTTCTCCGGCCTGCAGCGCGCCGTCTACGCGGTCGATCTCAAGCACATCGGCGTCCCCGGCTGGGGCTGGCTGCTGGGTCTGGGCATCGCGGGCGCGGCCTTCGGCGTCTTTTCCTTCGTCGACCCCGTCTTCGGTTCGGTCGCTCTGAGCGTGATGGTCGGCTGGTTCCTCATCTTCTACGGCGTGTCCTCCGTCGCGCTGTGGTCGCGCGTCAACCGCGCGCGCAGCTTCGTGAAGAAGACCGAAAAGATCCTCGACGACAGCGACGCCATCGAAGTCGAAGTCCGCTGACGTCCTCCGCTTTTCCGAAAGCTCTCCCGCAAAGGGAGGGCTTTCTTTGTTTACAAGCCATCCCCTTCGTGGTAAAATAAAGGTCGAAAAAAATTCGCGGGAGGGCAATGCGCTTGAAAACGATGGTGATCGGTGTGGCGGGCGGCAGCGGCAGCGGCAAGACGACGATCTCGCGCCGCATCCAGGACGAGATGGGCGACAACGTCAGCGTCATCTACTACGACAACTACTACAAGGCCCACAACGACATGACCTACGAGCAGCGCGCGGCGCTCAATTACGACCATCCCGACGCGTTCGACACCGATCTCTTCATCGAGCACATCAAGGCGCTCAAAAACGGACAGCCCGTCGATTGCCCCGTCTACGATTTCACGATCCACAACCGCAGCGCCGAGACGGTGCGCATCGAACCCGCGAAGGTTCTCATCGTCGAGGGCATCCTCATCTTCCACGACCCGCGCATCCTCGAGCTGCTGGACATCAAGATCTTCGTCGACACGGACGCCGACGTGCGCATCATCCGCCGCATCCTGCGGGACGTCAAAAAGCGCGGCCGCTCGCTCGAGTCGGTCACGTCGCAGTATCTGTCCACCGTCAAGCCCATGCACGAGCAGTTCGTCGAGCCCAGCAAGCGCAACGCCGACATCGTCGTGCTCGAGGGCGGCCACAATCTCGTCGCGCTCGAGATGATCATGCAGCGCATCCGCAGCCACATCGCCGAAAACTGAAGCGTCTGCCGCGCCGCGGGCCCCGGGTCCGCGGCGTTTTTATGCGCCGCCCGAAACTTTCGCTTACATCGGCCCGAAATAAATGTTAAAATATAGATACATCGGATCGCCGCGCGCCCTGCGCGGCGGTTTTTACGGTCTGCGGACGGGAGGGATTCCATGTTCAAAATCGGCGATACGGTCGTATATGAGTCACTGGGCGTGTGCAGGATCACCGACATCCGCACCGAGAAATTCCCCTCGATGCCGCCCGCGCAGTACTATGTGCTCGAGCTCGTCTACGGGGCGCAGACGACCGTCTACGCGCCCGTCGACAGCGAAAAGCTGCACATCCGCAAGGTGCTGTCGAAGCAGGAGGTGCTCGAGCTCATCGCGCGCATGCCCGACGAGAACACGCAGTGGATCGAGAACGAGGCCGAGCGCACCGAGCGTTACCGGCAGATCCTCAAGCGCGGCGACCGCGGCGAGCTCGTCGGCCTCATCAAGACGCTCTATGCGAAGCGGGAGGAGCAGCTTGCGGCGGGGCGCAAGTTCCACGCCTGCGACGCGCGCATCATGAGCGACGCCGAAAAAGTGCTGTACGAGGAATTCGCCCTCGCGCTGCACATCCAGCCGGACGAGGTCGTCCCCTTCATCACCGGCACGCTCGAAAAGCGCGGCGGCGGGGACTGGTGAAAAATCTTCCGAAAAAAGCGCGGCGGGATGCTCTGCATCCCGCCGCGTTTTATTGCATCGCCCGCAGCTTTTCGTTGAGCTTTTTGTAAATGCGCTCGCGGAACCACGCTTCGCTCGACGCCCCGGCCGCCTCGTCGAGGCCGAACCAGCGCACGCCGCTGTTTTCGTCCGGCTTGATGCGCGGCGCTTCCCGCTCGTCCGCTTCGAGCAGATAGGTCACGTTGAGGTGCAGATGCGACGACACGTACGCCCCGCGCTTTTCATGGCCGTCGACCGTGAGGATCTCAAGCGAGAAGATGCCGTCCGCCGCCGCGCGCACGGCCGAAAGGCCGCTCTCCTCGCGCACCTCCCGCAGCGCGACGGACAGAAGGTCGGTCTCGCCGTCGGCGTGGCCGCCCATCCACGACCACGACCGGTAGATGTTGTGGTAGACCATCAGCGCGCGGTCGCGCGCCGCATTGACCGTCCACGCCGACGCCGTCATGTGCATCGCGCGGTTGTCGCGCGTGAACAGCGGGCCGCCCGCTTCAAGCAGCGCGAGCAGCTGCTGCTTGTCGCGCGCCTCCTGTTCGTTGAAGGGCGCGAACGCCCGGATATCGTCGATCAGCTTCAAGGCAGGACCTCCGCTTTTTTCTTTTTATTATAGCGCGCGGACTGCGGAATGAAAAGCGGTCTCCGCGCGGGAAACGGTTGCCATCCGCCGCCGTTTTCTCTATAATATTCCCCGGGCCGTGCGGCGGCAGCTGCGCAGCCGGGAGGGATGCCATATGGATTTCGAATCCGCGCTTTTTCTGGCGGTCGAGCTCGTCGGGACCGTCGCTTTTTCCGTCTCGGGCAGCATCGTCGCGCTCGAACGGCGCCTCGACTTGTTCGGCACGCTCGTGCTGGGCGTCGTGACCGCCGTCGGCGGCGGCATGCTGCGGGACATCACGCTCGGCCTCGTGCCGCCGTCTCTGTTCCGCCATCCGGTCTACGTCGTCACGGCGGGCGCGGCGTCGCTGTGCCTGTTCTGGCTGTGTTACTTCCGCGCGGGCGCCCTCGCGCGCATCCGCGCGGGCGCGCTCGCGGGCTTTCTCAATCTGATGGATGCCGTGGGGCTGGGCATCTTCACGGTCGTCGGCGTCAACGCGGCCGTCGGCGCGGGCTTCGGCGGCAACGGCTTCCTGTGCGTCACGGTCGGCGTCTTTACCGGCGTCGGCGGCGGCCTGCTGCGCGACGTGCTCGCGACGCGCATCCCCGTCATCCTGCACAAACACGTCTACGCCGTCGCGTCCATCGCGGGCGGCGCGCTCTACTATTTTCTGCGCATGTGCGCAGGGCAGCTGCCCGCGCTGCTCGCCGGCATCGGCTCGATCATCGTCATCCGGCTGTGCGCGTCGCATTTCAGGTGGGATCTGCCCCGCATCCGCGAGCAGTGAGCGATCAAAAAAAGGCCGGCGCGCAGGCGCCGGCCTTTTTTTGTCTGCGGAAGCTCTCACGCTTCGAAGATCGTCCGGCCGCCCTTGACGGTGCGCAGCACGCGGATGTCGCGCAGCGTCTCCTTCGGGACGGCGGTCGGGTCGCGGTCGAGCAGCACGAGGTCGGCCTTTTTCCCCGCGCGCAGGCTCCCCTTTTCGTTCTCCTCGCCGTACTGCCACGCCGCGTTGATCGTGACGGCGCGAAGCGCCTCCTGCACGGGGATCGCCTCCTGTTCGCCGAGCACACGCCCGCTCTTCGTGCGCCGGCAGACCGCGCACCACACCGTCTCGAGCATGTCCGGCTCGATGACGGGCGCGTCCTGGTGGAAGGTGAAGCGAATGCCCGCGCGCAGCGCATCGGCGGCGGGCGACAGCAGCGCCGCGCGCGCTTCGCCCAGATTGCGCGCGTGGATGTCGCCCCAGTGCCACACATGCGCGACAAAGAAAGACGGCGTGACGCCCGTCTCCCTGACGAGCGGAAGCTGGTCGGGGGCGAGGAACTGCGCGTGGATCATCACCGGGCGCAGCGACGCGAAATCGGGATACTGCCGCTCGGTCTTCGCGACGGCTTCGAGGAACTGCTGCGCGGCGGCGTCGCCGTTGCAGTGCGCGAGCAGCTGCAGGCGCCGCCGGGCCGCATACTCGAGCGTCCGCAGCAGCTCGCCGTCGGAAAGCGTGCCGTAGCCCGTCTGCGCGGCCGTTTCCCCCGGGCGGGGAAGATAGGCCGACTGCGGGCGCATCCACGCCGTGCGGGCCTGCGGCGAGCCGTCGAGAAAGGTCTTGACGCCGCCCAGACGGAAATGCCTGTCGTACCGCCCCGCCGCCTGCGGGAAATGCGCATAGAGCGCATCCGCCGACGCGAGCTCCGCGTAGCCCACGAGATCGAGCGCAAGCAGCCCGCTCCCGAGCAGCGCGTCGTACAGCGGCATCATCTGGGAGACCATCATGCCCTCCTGGGCGGTCGCGATGCCGAAGGACGCGTACTTTTCCTGCGCGCGGCGGTAGGCGCCGAGCAGCGCCGCGCCGTCCGCCGGCGGGACGAGCCGCACGCACCGCATGAAGGCCCCCTCCTCGAGATATCCGTCGGGCGCGCCGTCGGGGCGCCGCCCGTAGCGGCCGTCGGGCGGATCGGGGGTGTCCGCCGTGACGCCGAGCGCGCGCAGCGCCGCCGTGTTGCACACGCCCGTGTGCCCGCTCCTGTGCTGCAGCAGCAGCGGGTGCGCGCCCGCGGCGGTGTCGAGGAACGCCGCGTCGGGCACGGCGTCCTCCAGCGCGTCGGGGTCGTACTCCTTCGCGACGACCCACTGCCCCTCGGGAACGGCATTTTTGCGGATAAACGCCTCGACGCGCTCTTTTATCTCCGCGCGGGAGACGCACTCTCCCAGCGGCACCTGCAGCAGCGCGCTCGCCGCGGCCGAGAAGTGACTGTGCGCGTCGATGAACGCCGGCAGCAGCGCGCCGCCCTCGAGATCGACGCGCACGGCGTCCGGCGCGAGCGCGCGCAGTTCCCGCTCGCCGCCGAGCGCGCGGATGACGCCGCCGTCCTCGAGCAAAGCCTGCGCGCGCGGCGCGCGCGCTTCCATCGTGAGAATCGTTCCGCCCGTGTACAGCTTCATTTTTCCCTCTCCCTTCAAAATCCCGCGCTGTCGGGTCTGTGCATAGGATGCCCTGTTGTCTCCATCTTACCACACAGCCGCCGGCGCCGCAAAAAGGGCGGCCGCGCCGGGAAATGAAAAAGGACCGCCGCGGCGGTCGCCGCAGCGGTCCTGTGCTGTTTTCCGGGCGGATCGCTTCGCGCGGCGTCCCCCGCGCCCCCCGCCGGTCCCCTACTTCAGGTTTTCCTCGCATTTGAGCATGCGCTCCTCATAGCCGTCGAGCTTCCAGTCGAGCCGCGCGAGGACGCCGTTGAGCTCCTCGATCTTCGCGACGATCTGCGCGCGCTGCTCGAGCAGCAGCTTCTTGCGCGCCGGGATCGTCTGTTTCCCCTGCCGGAAAAGCGCGACGTATTCGACGAGCGTCTCGACCGACACGCCCGCCGAGCGCATGCATTTTATGTACGACACCCAGTTGCAGTCCGACTCGCTGTAATCCCGGATGCCGCCCGGCGTCCGGGTCACTTCCGGCAGCAGCCCGATGCGCTCGTAATACCGCAGCGTGTCGGCCGTCAGATCGTATTTTTTCGCGACCTGTGCGATCGTCATCGTCCCGTCCTCCTAAAATCCGAAGATTTCTTTCGCTTCCTGCATGTTCTTTTTGACCGCCACGCCGAACGGGCAGCGCTTTTCGCACGCGCCGCAGCCGACGCAGTCGCCCGCATGTGCGGACAGCGCCCTGTAATGCTCCCGCACCGTCTCCGGCAGGCCGTGCCGGTTTTTCGCGAGGCTGAGGAGCTTCGTGAGCGACGCGACGTCGATGCCGGCCGGGCAGGGCGCGCAGTGTCCGCAGTACATGCAGTGGCCCTGCCAGCTGATGCGCGGGAAGGATGCGAACGCCGCCGCGTAGTCCCGCTCCTGCGCCGTCGCCGTCTCATAGGCGAGCGCGGCGCGCAGCTCGTCGAGCGTGTGCACGCCCGCCATGACCGCCGCGACGGCCGGCCGCGTGAGCGCATAGTGGATGCACTGGCTGACCGTCAGCGCCCTGCCCGCGGGCGACTCGTCCGTCAGCAGATCGCCGCCGCCGAACGCCTTCATGACCGTGATGCCCACGCCCGCGCGCTGGCAGGTCTCGTACAGCCGCTCGCGCGCCGGATCGAGATTGACAAGCTTTCCCGCATAGCTCTCGTCGGCCCACAGATCCTCGCAGTTCTCGCCCCCGGGCAGCAGATCATAGCAGGGATTGACCGAAAACATGAGCACGTCGATGAGCCCGCTCTCCACGGCCTCGAGCGCGGCTTCGGGATTGTGGCTGCTCATGCCGATGGCGCGGATGTGCCCCTTTTCGCGCAGCGACTGCGCGTAGCGCATGACGTCGCCCCCCGCGACCTCCCGCCACACCGCGGGCGAATCGACATAGTGGATCATGCCGACGTCGACGTAATCCGTCTGCAGCCGGGTGAGAAGATCCTCGAACGCCGGCTGCACCTGCGCGAGGCGGCGGCTCGCCATGTACTGGCCGTTCTTCCACACGGCGCACAGGTGCGCCTGCAGGATAAAGCTCCCGCGGCGCCCTTTGAGCGCGTCGCCGATGCGGCTGCGAAGATCGGGGTCCGGGCTGTACAGATCCATGCAGCTGACGCCGTTTTCGATCGCGAGATCAAACGCGGCCTTCGTGTACGCCGCGTCCTTTTCCGCGAAGCCCTCGCATCCGAGGCCGATCTCGCTGACCCGGATGCCCGTTTTCCCAAGCTCTCTGTATTCCATGCTGCGCTCCTGTCATTTTCCGGCGGCCCGGCCGCGGTATTCTGTCTATCCCCAGATTATCACCTGAAGCTAACTCCAAGTCAATAGAAATCCGAAAAAACGCGGCGCGCCCGCAGGGAGCGCGCCGCGTCAGTTCTCTTTTTCGGCTTTTCGGCAGGGGCTGCGGAACGCCTACAGCGCTTCGCCTGCGTCCGGCAAAGGCGCGCCGTCCGTCTGCCGCGCGCCCGCGTTCTTCTTCCACACGCGCGCCGCGATGAGGGCGCACAGGCCCGCGAAGGCCCAGACCGCGAGCTCGACGAGCAGGATGTTCGACGTGAAGCGGCTGAGCAGCACGGCGCCCGCGTCGAGCACCATGTGCAGCGCGATCGCGAGCAAATAGAGCGGGAAGCGCCCGCCCTTTTTCGCGGCGAACCACACGAGCACGGACAGCGACAGCTGCGCGATGAGCGCGGCGAAGCGCTCGAGCGGGCTGACGAGGAACATCGCCGGCGCGGTGGTCGTCAGCTGCGCGAACGCCGACTGCACGGTCGAGAGCTGCGCGTCGGTCATGCCGGCGGTCAGCGCCGCGGTGTTGCCCGTATTGAGCAGCACCGAGTAGACGAGGTTGTTGACCATCGAAATGCTCAGGATGACGAACATCTCGAAGCCGCCGTGCCCCGCGCCGTACATGAGCGCGTTGCGGTCGTTGTCCCCGTATTTTTTGCGCAGCGCGCGAAATGCGGCGTAGCGCCCCGTCTCCTCGAACAGACCCGCCATAAAGCCGCCGTACAGCGCGTACAGCCAGGGGTCGAGCGTGAGATAAAGTCCCAGCGAAGAATTGAACACGAGCGAATGCGCGAGCTGTTCAAGCCCGAAGGCGAACACCAGCATCACCGCACAGCCGACGAAGAACGGCAGCCGCCCGCAGGCATATTTTTTGCGGAAAAACAGATACATCGCGAGCGGGACCGCGATCCCGAGAAGGATATCCGCGGCCATGAACGCCATCGACAGCGTCGGCACCGTCGCCTGCATAGCAGCCTCTCCCCTGCGCCTTCGGCGCATCTTTTCGATCAATATAGCATAAATCGAACCGGCAGGCAACCGGCTTCGCGGCATAAAAAAAGGGCGCGGCAGCTTTTGCTG
>JAYFNU010000018.1:0-35137 GCA_034933305.1 Oscillospiraceae bacterium
GAAAAGTACCAAAAGCGTGGGGGCTTCCGATGGCCCCCACACCCCTCGGCGGTTCAGGGTGTGACCACACCCTGAAAACCCCGCCGCGCAAACGCCTTCGTAAACTGTGACCGTTTGCGCTGGTTTTCCTCTTCTTTGCTGTGATTTTCCCTTCGCTTCGGGAAATAGAACGACGGGCACTTTGACTGCCGGGGAGATTTGTAAAATTCAGTCTTCCCTGCGTGCCGTTTATACTGGTTTTCCTCTTCTTCAATCGGTTCTCCCCTTCGCGTCGGGGAACGGAGGGCAAACGCAGAGATCTGCTTTCACGCGGCGAAGCGGGAGCCTTTCTTCGGGGCTTGCTTTTACCCGGGGAACCGGGGCGCGGCGAAAACGGCTGCGCGGTCAGATCCTTTCAAAAATATCCCCCGCGCTGACGGTCGCGATCTGGTCGCCGGCATAGCGCATCTCGTTGCTGTCGATGAGCGTCATCGTGAACGCGGTCGCGTCGTCCCCCATATAGCCGGAGGATTCGTGCGCTTCGATCGTGAACGTCGCCGTATCGCCGTCGACCGTGAAGGTGCCGGTGAGGACGTAGCTCTGCTTGTCGGGCGCCGAGACGGCGGTAAAGCTGAACGTGCCGTCGGCCTCGCATCTCAGCTGGGGGACGGACACGTCGGGCGCGGGATAGACATCCCCGGCGGCGCTTTTAAACAGCGCGCTGTAGCTGTTGTCGAAAGTCCCGACAAACGGCGAATCGGCGAGGTCGGCGCTGTTGTTCACCGGCCCGTCGACCGACGGCAGCGGCTCGAGATCGGAGGTGGTCTCCTGCTTTTTCGCGCACGCGCCGAGCGTCAGCGCGAGCAGCAGCAGGAGCAGCAGGGCAATCGTTTTTTTCATACGTAAGCCTCAGTTCGCATGGACGTCTTTAAAGAGCTGCGGAATGGCGTCGCGCACCTCGCCGTAGGCGGGGTCGCTGTCGAAAAAGTACTGCGCCACAACGCCGAGCAGCTCGTAATCGCGCTCGCTGTCGATGTCGAGCACGGCGGTGTCGGGCATGACGCTCGGCACGAGCTTCGCCTTGATAAGGATGGTGTGCGCGTTGAGCAGCACGTCGGGCCGGTAGGCGTACAGCGACGCGTTGGCGTCGAAGACCTGCGGCGCCTGCTGGCGGGCGACGAAATCGCTCTCGATGGCGGTGCCGAGAAAGCCGGACGGCCGGACGGCGAGCTGGTTGAAATAGGGATTGCGGCGCGCCTCGGTGACCGACAGTGCGATCTCGGCTTCCGGGTTTGCAAGCAGCGCGTCGAGCACGTTCCGGATGTCGACCGCGCGGCGCAGCGGACTCGTGAGATCCATGTCGATGACGGCGTCGTAGGTGCGCTTGGTGCGCCGCTGCGCCTCGCGCAGCGTGTCGCGGATGACGTCGATCTTGGAGGCGCTGTCGCCCGCGAGCGACGCCTTGCGCGGCACGCGCAGGTAGTCGAGCCCCGTGCGGTCGAGCTGGGCGAACAGCGCGGGCGCGTCGGTGTTGACCGCCAGCGTGAAGTCGCCGTATTCTTCGCCGTACCGCCGCAGGAACAGCGCGTACGCCGACAGCGTGTAATAGCAGATGGGCGCGCCGAGAAAATCGCGGATGTTCTTCGACTTCACGCCCTTCGAGCCGGCGCGCGCGCAGATCGTCACCAGTATGTTCAAAGGATCTCCCCCTCGCTGACGGCGGTCCGCAGCACCTTGTAGGCGTTCTCCACCGTGTTCATGTTGTCGCGCGTGCGGTTGAGCACGCAGTCGAGAAAATAGTCGGTCTCGCTCCTGTAAAAGTCGTCGTCCGGCAGCGTCTCGACCCGCCCGCTCTTTTTATACGTGAGCGTGCCGGCGTTGATGTCGCACGCGACCGTCTCGTCATTGAAATACAGCTCGCAGCAGCGCACCGGCACCCGGCCGATGTAGTCGAGCTGCAGCGACAGCAGCGTCGTGCCGTAATCCGCGATGTAGACCGCGACGTCGTCGCTCGTGATGTCGAGCGAAGAACGCTGGCCGCTGAACATGCGCACCTCGCGCGGAAAACCCAGCAGCCACGTCAGGTAGTCCCACTCGTGGATGAGGTCGAGCGGCACGCCGCCGCCCTGCGTGCGCTTCGCGCTGTAGCACTGCCGGTAATCGGTGCCCGGGCGCCAGTCGGGCAGATAGCTCGAACAGATGGCGCGCACCGCCACGGGCGTCTGCGCCGCGCACAGCTCCTTCATGCGCCGCACGACGCGCTTGTGCCGCAGCGGGCAGGCCACGTAATAGACGCCGTCCTCCCGCAGCTCGAGCAGGTCGGGCTCGCGGTCCTCGCTGTCGAACAGCGGCTTTTCGATGAACATGTCCCGCGCCTTGGGCACGAGCGACTGGATGGTGTCGTAATGCAGCGACGTCGGATTGGTGATGTAGGCGACGTCGTAATCGTCGGGCAGTTCGCCGAAGCTCCGGTAGCTGTTCCGCACGAGCGCCGCGACGTCGTCCGCGAGCGGACGGTCGCTGCTGCGCAGCGCGTCGAATTCACAGCTGAGGCCCCGGCTGCCGAGCGCCGCGGCGAGATTTTTGATGTGGCGGCTGCCGATGGAGCCGAGCCCGCAGAAGAGGACTTTCATAATACGCCTCGTATATTCATATTTAAAGTTTACTTTTAGTGCTCTGCACCCTCGATGCCGTCGATGACGCGCAGCAGCCGGGCGTCGTCCGCGAAGCTGTGGCGCCGCGCCGGCTTTCCGGCAAGGGTGTCGAAAAAGGCGGCGAGCTCATCCACATACGCGTTCTCGACGATATTGGCGGCGTAGCGGTCGTCGTGCAGCACTGCGCCGTAGACGTCGACGGCGGTGTCTTTTTTGTTCTCGATGTCGTAGACGCAAAGGCTCGACGGCGTGCCGCCCCAGGTGAGGAAGGTGTCCTCGCCCGTCAGCTCAAAGCTGCGGATGGCGCGCCGCGCGACGACGTCGGCGGCGAACTGCCCGACCGCGCCCGACGCGTGGGTCAGCGTGGCAAAGACGCCGTCGTGGCAGTCGGGATAGAGGGAGGTCGACTTCGTGCGCACGGCGTCGAATCCGACGATGTCGCCGAAGGCGCTGACAAGCCACGGCAGCTCGATGGCGAGGATCTCGCGGCAGCCGTTGGTGCGCTTGTCCCCGACGAAGAAATTCTTGTAGTTCTCCCACGGATGCCAGTCGGGCAGGTATTGGCCCACGCGGTAGCGATAGGTCAGCGGCCCGGCGGCTTTTTGCGCGGCGTCCTCGATATAGCGCGTTTCGCGGCGGTAGAGCTGCGTCGAGGACAGGAAGAGCACGAGGCCCTTCTGCTCGGCGAGCGCCGTGTTTTCGGCGTAGCCGTCGGCGACGAGGTTGATCTCGGTAAAGACGTGCAGCCCGCGCCCGAGCAGCGCGCGGATGATCGCGGCGTGCGCGAGCGGCCCGGTGCACACAAAGCCGACGGCGGGCGAAAAGGCCGCCGCCGCTTCGATGCTCTCATACGTGGGGATGGAGAACAGCGTCTGCGCCTCCTCGCGGCGCGCGGCGCTCGCGTCGACGCCGCACAGCTCCATATCCTTGAAGAAAGCCTGCATCAGCCGGATGCGGCGCTTGCCCATCGAGCCGAGGCCGACGACGAGTCCCTTCATGCTTTTACCTCGAAATCAATGTCGTAAAAATCTTTTTTGGGCGTCAGCGTCGGCAGGCGGCGGCGGATCGTCTCGACGATGGCGCGGCTGGCGTCCCCCTTGCCGTACGGGCTCTCCATATCCCGGATGGAATCGGCGAACGCCGGGGAGACCGCCCGCTCGATCGCCGCGCGGATGGCGCCGCGCTCGCATGGGCAGCTGATGGTGTTGGCGCCCATGATGCGCCCTTTCTGCCGGTCGCCGATGTTGACGGAGGGCTTCCTGAGCGTGGGGCTTTCGACGACGGCGCTCGAGGAGTTGCCGACGACCGCCGCGCAGCAGCGCATGGCCGACAGGTAGCGAACGGCCCCGAGGCTCTTCACGAGGCGGTAATCCGGGTCGCCGGTGCAGAAATTCTCGATGCCCTCGTTGATGATGGTGCCGCCGTCGTCGGCGTTCGCGGCGGTGAACAGACAGGGCATCCCCACCGCGCCGAGCGCGAGCAGCAGCTCGCTGACGCCCTGGCGCGGCCCGACGCCGCCGAGCGTCTCGGGGTGATAGGTGCACAGCAGGAAGGGGCGCCCGCAGTCGAAGCCGATGCTGTCGGACAGCTCCCGCGGGGGAATGACGGGCAGCGTCATGATGTTCTCGGCGCCCAGCGAGCCCACGAAGAAGACGCTGTCCGGCTGCTCGCCGAGCTGGATGACGCGCCGGCGGTAGGCCTCGGCGGCCGTGAAGTGCAGCGCGCTCATTTTCGTGATGCAGTGGCGGAAGAATTCGTCCTTCGCGCCGGCGGTCGTCTCGCCGCCCGCGATGTGCGCAACAGGGACGTCGCACATCGCCGCGGCGGCCGCCGCGGCGAAGATCTCGTACCGGTCGCCCAGCACGAGCACGAGGTCGGGATCGGTGCGCATGAAGTAGTCGGCGAACCCGTCGAGCGCGCGCGCCGTCGCTTTGTAGGCGAGCGCGTTGAGGTCGTCGCCGAAGATGTCGATGGCCTCCGCCACGGGGATGCCCGACACCGTGATCTCGTCGATGGTGTTGCCAAGCGCGGGCACGAGGTGCGCGCCCGTGACGACGAGACGCAGCGAAAACGCCTTGTCAGACTGCAGCCGGCGCAGCACCGGCAGCAGCAGCCCGAAATCGGCGCGGGTGCTCGTGACCACCGCCACCGCGTATTTCCGTTCCATCCCATCGCCTTCCTTTCAATCAGCCCTATCATACCACGAAACCGGTACCCTCACAATGTTTTTGTTGTATTTGACTTGTAATTAGATTATGATAGATTTACACTTTTACCTGAAAAGCGGGGTGTTTTTTATGGGCGAAACGGTGCTCGTCACCGGCGCGGACGGCTTCATCGGCAGCCACCTGACGGAGGCGCTCGTGCGCGCAGGAAAGAAGGTCCGCGCGTTCTGTTTTTACAATTCCTTTAATTCCTGGGGCTGGATCGACTCCCTGCCCGACGAGATCAAGGGCGAGCTCGACGTTTTCTGCGGCGACGTGCGCGACCCGAACGGCGTGCGCGAGGCGATGAAGGGCATCGACACGGCCTACCATCTCGCGGCGCTCATCGCCATCCCCTTCAGCTATCATTCCCCCGACAGCTACGTCGACACGAACATCAAGGGCACGCTCAACGTGCTGCAGGCGGCGAACGCCCTCGGCACGCGCCGGGTGCTCGTCACCTCCACGAGTGAGGTCTACGGCACGGCGCAGTACGTCCCCATCGACGAAAAGCATCCGTATCAGGGCCAGTCGCCCTACTCGGCGACCAAGATCGGCGCCGACCGCATCGCGGAGAGCTTTTACCGCAGCTTCCGGACGCCGGTGACCATCGTGCGCCCGTTCAACACCTACGGCCCGCGCCAGTCCGCGCGCGCCGTCATCCCGACGATCATCTCCCAGCTGCTCACGGGCGCGCAGGAGATCAAGCTCGGCTCGCTGACGCCGACGCGCGACTTCAACTACGTCAAGGACACCGCGGCGGGCTTCATGGCGCTCGGCGCGTGCGAAGCGGCCGTCGGCCAGGAGGTCAACATCGCGACGGGCGTCGAGATCAGCATCGGCGCGCTCGCGAACGAGCTCATCGCCCAGATCAATCCGCAGGCGAAGATCGTCTGCGACGAGCAGCGCCTGCGCCCCGAGAACAGCGAGGTCAACCGGCTGCTCGGCGACAGCACCAAGATGCGGGCGCTCACCGGCTGGGCGCCGCAATACGACCTCAGGGCGGGTCTCGCGGAGACCATCGCGTGGATCCGCGGCAATATGGGAAACTACAAGACGAATATTTACAACATCTGAAAGTTGCTTTTTAAAAAGGAGCGATCTTGAATGCCTGACAAGTTCATCCCCCTGTCCGTCCCCAACCTGCGCGGGAAAGAGCTGGAATACCTCACCGAGGCCGTCGAGACGGAGTGGGTCTCGACGGGCGGTCCGTACATCTCGCAGTTCGAGAAGGACGTCGCCGCCTTCGTCGGCGCCGGGGAGGCCGTCGCCTGCCAGAGCGGCACGGCGGGGCTGCATCTCGCGCTCATGGAATCGGGCATCGAGCGCGGCGACGCCGTGCTGACGACCGACCTCAGCTTTATCGCGACCACCAACCCCATCCGCTACTGCGGCGGCGAGCCGATCTTCATCGACTGCGACGACACGCTGTGCATCGACCCGGCGAAGGTGCGCCGCTTCTGCGAGCAGGAATGCCGCATGAAGGACGGCGCCCTGTATGAAAAAGCGTCCGGGCGCCGGGTGCGCGCGCTGACGGCGACGCACATCTTCGGCAACCTGTGCGACATGGAAAAGCTCGTCGACATTGCGGCGGAGTTCAACCTCTTCCTCATCGAGGACGCCGCCGAGGCCCTCGGCTCCTTCTGGAACGAGGGGCGCTACGCGGGCCGGCATGCCGGCACCGTCGGCGAGATCGGCGTGTTCTCCTTCAACGGCAACAAGATCATGACCACCGGCGGCGGCGGCATGATCGTCGCGAAGGACAAGGTGAAACTCGACCACATGCGCTATCTGTCGACGCAGGCGAAGGACGACCTGCTGCGCTTCGTGCACGGCGAGATCGGCTACAATTACCGCCTGACCAACGTGCAGGCGGCGCTGGGCATCGCGCAGTTCGAGCAGATGCCGCAGTTCCTCGCGACGAAAAAGCGCAACTGGGAGCTGTACAACGACAACGGCGTGCCGCTGCTCCCCTTCCGGGCCGACATCTCCCCCAACTACTGGTTCTACAGCTATGTGACCGACGGCCGCCGCGACGAGCTCATCGCCGGCCTTGCGAAGCGCAACATTCAGTCGCGCCCCATCTGGGAGCTCATGCACCGGCTCAAGCCCTACGCGGACTGCCGCTCCTACGAGCTCGAGCGCTGCGTCTATTATCACGCGAACGTCGTCAATCTTCCGTGCAGCACCAACCTGACGGAAGAGGACGTGAAGACCGTCTGCGCCGCGGTGCGGGAGATCCTGGCGTAAAAGCGCGCGGCCGGCGCGCCCTGAGGAGTATCATTATGACCTATGACGAATTTATGATCGACGGCGGCGCCACCGTCGAGGACGGCATGAAAAAGCTGCAGTCGAGCGGGCACAAGATCCTTTTCATCGCCCCCGACGACAGGCTCGAGGCCGTCTTCACCGACGGCGACGTGCGTCGCTACATGCTCGCGGACGGCGACCTGTGCGCGCCCATCCGCGCCGCCGCCGTGGAGCATCCGCTGTGCGTGCGCGGCTTCCACGAGGCGGCGGCGCGCGCGCTGCTCGCCGAGCGGGACATCAGCTGCTGCCCCATGCTCGACGAGAGCGGCCGCATCCACGCGCTCGTCTTCCGCGACGTCACCGTCCACCGCCCGCAGCACGCCATCGACGCGCCCGTCGTCATCATGGCGGGCGGGTTCGGCACGCGGCTGCTGCCCTACACCGAGATCCTGCCGAAGCCGCTCATGCCCGTCGGCAACCTCACCATCACCGAGCACATCCTCAACCGCTTCAAAAAATTCGGCTGCCGCAGGTTCAGCCTCGTCGTCAATTACAAGAAGAATCTCATCAAATCCTATTTCTCCGAGGTCGACACGGGCGCCGAGATCGAATTCGTCGACGAGGAGAAGCCGCTCGGCACGGGCGGCGGACTGTGCTTTTTCCGCGGCCGCTTCGGCGGGCCGTTCTTTGTGACCAACTGCGACTCCGTCGTCGAGGCGGATTACGGGAAGATCCTGCGCAGCCACACCGAAACGAACAGCATCCTCACGATGGTGTGCGCGAAAAAGGTCATGTCCGTCCCCTACGGCGTCGTCGAGACCGACGGCGCCGGCGCGATGACGGCATTCCGCGAAAAACCGAGCTATGAATTTCTGACGAACACCGGCTTTTACGTCGTGTCGCCCGAATTTCTCGATTACATCCCCGACAATGAATTCACCCCCATCACCGAGGCGATCGCGCGATGTAGGACCGCGGGAAAGCGCGTCAACATCTATTCGATCGAAGAAGAGTGCTTTGTCGACGTCGGCCAGCTCGACGACCTGCGGTCCGTCGAGGACAAGCTGCGCTGACACGGCTCCGGGGAAAGGAATTATGAAAGTTTACAACGATATCACCGAGCTCATCGGACACACGCCGCTCGTGCGCCTGACGAACTACAACCGAAAGCACGGCCTGCGGGCGGATCTGCTCGCGAAGGTCGAATTTTTCAATCCCGCGGCGAGCGTCAAGGACCGCGCCGCGCTGTCCCTCATCACCGACGCCGAAAAGCGCAGCCTGCTGCGCGCGGGCAGCGTCATCATCGAGCCGACGAGCGGCAACACCGGCATCGGTCTCGCCGCCGTCGCGGCGACGCGCGGCTACCGCGTCGTGCTGACGATGCCCGACTCCATGAGCGTCGAGCGGCGCAAGCTGCTGACGGCCTACGGCGCCGAGCTCGTGCTCACCGAGGGCAAAAAGGGCATGACGGGGGCCGTGGAAAAGGCGAAGGAGCTCGCGGCGGCCACGCCCGGCTCGTTCATCCCCTCGCAGTTCGACAACGACGCCAACCCCGACGCCCACCGCCGCACGACGGGCCCCGAGCTGTGGGCCGACACCGACGGCCGCATCGACATCTTCGTCGCGGGCGTCGGCACGGGCGGCACGCTGTGCGGCACCGGGCAATTCCTCAAGAGCAAGAATCCCGCGATCCGCATCGTCGCGGTCGAGCCGGCCTCTTCGCCGCTGCTGTCGCAGGGCCATGCCGGCCCCCACGGGCTGCAGGGCATCGGCGCGAATTTCGTGCCGGGCAATTACGACCCCTCCGTCGTCGACGAGATCGTGACCGTCACCGACGCCGACGCCTTCGCGGCGACGCGGGAGCTGCCCCGCACCGACGGGCTGCTCGTCGGCATCACGTCGGGCGCGGCGGTCTTCGCCGCGGCGCAGCTCGCCATGCGGCCCGAAAACGCGGGCAAGTGCATCGTGGCGCTGCTGCCCGACACCGGCGCCCGCTATCTGTCCTCGCCTTGCTTCGCCGGGGAGGACTGAACCATGGGTAAGATCGGACGGGATCTGCGGGCCATCCGCAGACGGGACCCCGCCTGCAAAAGCTGGCTCGAGGCGGTGCTGCTGTACCCCGGCTTTTACGCGCTGCTGTTCTACCGGCTCGCGCATCTGTTTTATCGCATTCGCTTTTATTTCTTCGCCCGGCTGCTCTCGCAGCTCGCCCGTTTTCTGACGGGCACCGAGATCCATCCCGGCGCGAAGATCGGCGGCGGCGTCTTTATCGACCACGCCGCGGCCGTCGTCGTCGGCGAGACCGCCGAGATCGGCGACGACTGCACGCTCTACCAGGGCGTGACCCTCGGCGGAACGGGCAAAAACACCGGCAAGCGCCACCCGACGCTCGGGCGCGACGTCCTCGTGGGCGCGGGCGCGAAGGTGCTCGGCCCCGTCAACATCGGCGACGGCGCGAAGATCGCGGCGGGCGCCGTCGTGCTGCACGACATCCCGCCGTTTGCCACGGCCGTCGGCGTGCCCGCGCGCGTCGTGCGCATCGCCAACAAAAAGATCGACCTGTGCCACAACGACGACCTCGACCAGATCAACATCCCCGACCTCACGGCGCAGGAGCTGTGCCGCCTGACGGTGCAGCTCGAAAAGCTGCAGAAGCGCGTCGAGGAGCTCGAGGGAGAAAAGCCGCAGGCATAGCGCGGCGCTCGATCGGCAGAACAGAAAGCCCCGGGACGGCTGTCCCGGGGCTTTTTTTGCGCGCGGGCCCGGGGTTTTCCCCTGCGCAAAAAGGGCGCGCCGGCTTTCGCCGGCGCGCCCGCGCCCGATCGACAGGGGATCATTTGAACATCGCGATGAACACGCCCGCCGCGACCGCCGAGCCGATGACGCCGGCGACGTTGGGGCCCATGGCGTGCATGAGCAGATAGTTGTTCGGGTTCTCCTCGAGGCCGACGGTCTGGGAGACGCGCGCGGCCATGGGGACGGCCGAAACGCCGGCCGAACCGATGAGCGGATTGACCTTGCCCTTGGTGATCCAGCACATGAGCTTGCCGAACAGCACGCCGCCCGCCGTCGAGAAGCAGAAGGCGCAGAAGCCCATGAGGATGATCTTGAGCGTCGAGGGGGCGAGGAAGGTATCCGCGGTCGCCGTCGCGCCGACGGTCACGCCGAGGAAGATGGTGATGATGTTGATGAGCTCGTTCGCCGCCGTCTTGACGAGGCGCTCGGCGACGCCGCATTCCTTGAGCAGGTTGCCGAACATGAGGCAGCCGACGAGCGACGCCGCGTCCGGAACGATGAGCGACACGATCAGCGTGACGACGACCGGGAAGATGATCTTTTCCGTCTTGGAGACGGGGCGCAGCTGCTCCATGACGATCGCGCGTTCCTTGTGCGTCGTCAGCGCGCGCATGATGGGCGGCTGGATGAAGGGCACGAGCGCCATGTAGGAATACGCCGCGATGGCGATGGCCGGCAGCAGGTGCGGCGCGAGCGTCTTCGTCACGAAGATGGCCGTCGGGCCGTCCGCGCCGCCGATGATGCCGATGGACGACGCCTCGAGCGGATTGAAGCCCAGCGCGATGCTGCCCGCGAAGGTCACGAAAATGCCCAGTTGGGCCGCGGCGCCGAGGAAGATGGTCTTGGGGTTGGCGATGAGGGGCGAGAAGTCGGTCATCGCGCCGATGCCCAGGAAGATGAGCGGCGGATAGACGCCCAGCTTGACGCCGAGATAGAGGATGTCGAGCAGGCCGCCGTCATGCAGCACCTTGCCGTAGTCGATGACGCTGCCGGTAAAGAAGTCCGGGTGCATCATCGCGGCGCCGGGAAGGTTCGCGAGCAGCATGCCGAAGGCGATGGGCACGAGCAGCAGCGGCTCGAACTTGCGCACGATGGCGAGATAGAACAGCAGGAAGGAAATGGCGTACATCACGAGATATTTCCATCCGCCGTCGCCGAAGGCGGCGATGATGCGCGCGACGCCGGTCGAATTGAGAAAACTGGTGATCGTATCGAGAATCATGAGCTTACGCCTCCTTTTCCAGAGTAAAGAGGCGGTCGCCCGAGCGGACCCGGTCGCCGGCCTTTACAAACACATTGATCTTCCCGTTGTCCGGGCACAGGACCTCGCTCGCGGCGCCCGTATCGGACACGAGCACCAGGACGGCCTCGTCCTTCGCCGCGTGGGCGATGTTGCGCACGCTCTCGACCGTACCGGCCGACGGGCTGACGACGGTGTCGGCCTTCCCCTTGCCGCTGTTGTGGAACACGCGTTCCATGAGCATCATGCACAGATAGATGACCGTCAGCGCGGCAAACACGATGAGCATGCCGACAAGGACGGTGACGCCCACCTGCGAAGCCGAAAATGTGCTGCTTCCGGCTGTCAGAGTCACGATCATTTCTTCACTCCCCAACATAAAAATAGGGCTTGCAGGACAAGCCTCGTTGCGCGAAAAATCATGTTAATGATACCGCAAGGCCCGGTAAAATGTCAATGGAATTACAGGGATAAAAAAATATTTATACTTTTCCGGGAAAGGGGCTTGCGCAGTGCGGGTTTATCCGATATAATACTGACAATTTGGGCATAAACCAAGGGCACATGAGAAAGAGAGGAATTGTTATGGGAAAAAACGGCATCTACGACGCGCCTAAACAGCTCGGCTGGGGCAAGACATTGGTCCTCGGCATCCAGCACATTTTCGCAATGTTCGGCGCAACGGTACTGGTCCCGCTTCTGACAGGATTGAGCGTTCAGGTGACGCTGTTCTGTGCAGGGGTCGGGACCTTAATTTTTCACCTGATCACCAGAGGCAAGGTCCCGGCGTTCCTGGGCTCCTCGTTCGCCTTCCTCAGCGGCTTCTACGCGATCTCGGGCGCCGCGCTGGCGCTTGAGTCCAACCCCGGCCTGACCAACGGCGTGTACGCCGGACTGTCGCTCCAGGAAAAGCTCCCCTATGCGCTGGGCGGCGTCGTGGTGGCGGGCGCGGTCTATCTGGTGCTCGCGGGCATCATCACGCTCGTCGGCGTCAAGAAGGTCCTGCGCTTCATCCCGCCCATCGTGACGGGCCCCATCATCATCCTCATCGGCCTCAACCTCGCGGGCACGGCGGTGTCGAGCGCGAGCACCAACTGGGCGCTCGCGGCGCTGGCCATCGCGACGATCATCGTGTGCAACATCTGGGCGAAGGGCATGATCAAGATCGTCCCCATCCTGATGGGCATCCTCGTCCCCTACATCGTGGCGGCCTGCTGCGGGCTCGTCGACTTCTCGGCGCTGTCGGCCGCGGGCGCGGTCGGCGTGCCGCACTTCATCCTGCCGAAATTCGACATCAGCGCGATCCTCATCATGGCGCCCATCTCGCTCGCGACGATGATGGAGCACATCGGCGACATCAGCGCCATCAGCGCGACGGTCGGCAAGGACTTCAAGGCTGACCCGGGCCTCAACCGCACGCTGCTCGGCGACGGCCTCGCGACGATGTTCGCGGGCATGTGCGGCGGTCCCGCCAACACGACCTACGGCGAAAACACCGCGGTCCTGTCGCTGTCGAAGGTCTATGATCCGAAGGTCATCCGCATCGCGGCCTACGGCGCGGTCGTGCTGAGCTTCTCGCCCTGGTTCGAAAAGCTCGTCGGCACCATCCCCGGCGCGATCATGGGCGGCGTCAGCTTCGTGCTGTACGGCATGATCTCCGCCGTCGGCGTGCGCAACATGGTCGAAAACCGGATCGACATGACGAAATCCCGCAACCTCATCATCGCGGCGGTGGTGCTGGTCTCCGGCCTCGGCTTCGAGAGCTACCCGATCACCTTCGCCATCGGCGGCGCGACGCTGACCTTCAAGGGCCTCGCGAGCGCGGCCATCCTCGGCATCCTGCTCAACGCCATCCTCCCCGGCAAGGACGAGGACAGCGGCGTGCCGCTCATGGAGCTCGGCGCGGAGCAGCCCGAGGAAGCGAAGGAAGAGGCCAAGGAAGTCGTCGCCGCAAAGAACTGACGGAAAGGGGGCGCGCCGCATGAGCGCCGGCAACTGCGAGAGCTGTACGAATTACCGTTTCGACGAGGACTGGGGCTGCTACGTCTGCCTCGTCAATCTCGACGAGGACGAATACGACCGCTTCGTGCGCGGCACGTTCGGCGACTGCCCCTATTACTCCCTGGCCGACGAATACAAGATCGTCGAAAAACAGAAATGACGGACATCCGAAAAGGGGCGCGCGGCCACGGGCGCGCGCCCCTTTTGTTTTTGTCTCAGGCCGCCGCCCGGGCGGTCTTCTTTTTTGCGAGGCTCCACGGCAGATACAGCGCCGTCCAAAGCACCGCGAGCAGGATGGGAAAGCCGAGCAGGTACAGATCCCCGCCGAACAGCCGGGCGAAGAGCTCGAGGATGGGGTTGCCGTCCGTGCGGCTGAGGAACATGAAATTCGTCCCCGTGAGCAGGTTGCACGCGAGCGCGGGCACGCAGGCCGCCGCGAGAAACAGCGCGACCTTCGGCAGGCGCCGCCAGTCGGGCCGGAAGCCGCCCGCGAGCAGCAGCACGGGGTAAAGGATGAGCAGGATGTGAACCGTCGCCGAGTGCAGGTGCATGCAGTTGAGCACCGGCAGCGCCGTCCACGAGGGGCTGAGCATCGCGAGCAGCGCCCCGGGGACGCACAGCGCGTAGAGGATCTCCGCGGCGAGTCCGTTCGGGCGCGCCGTGTACCACGCGCAGACGAAGATATTGATGCTGCACAGGTGCAGCGGCAGGAATCCCCACTCGAACTGTCCCGTCGCGAGCGTAAAGACATACTTCACGAGCTCGTCCGCGAGGATGAGGACGGTGACGGCGAGAAGGATGCGGCGGCGCACGGCGGCGTCGGCGCGGCGGTAGAGCACGGCGCCGGCGGCGCACACGGCGGCGCACAGCGCGAGCTCGCACAGATGGGTCGCGTCAAAGGGCCGGAACGCGGCAAAGGTCTCGCCGAAGATATCGCGCATGGTCTTTTTCGTGTACCAGAAGCTCGACATGGGCATTCCCTCTCTGTTCTTCCATTAAAAGCGGAGCGTGCGCGGCGGCGCCGTGAAGCTCGAGAAAACGGCCTCGGCGTCCCGCATGGCATAGACGACCGTATTGCCGTCGTCCTCGTCGTACATGCGGCGCAGCGACGGATACGCGTCGAGCATATGGCTGCGCGCCTCGCGCCGGTCGTCCTCCGTGAGCACGCCGCGCACGCGCAGCCACTGCTCGCCGTCGAAGGCGCAAAGCTCGAAATGGGGGTCGGCGGCGAGCTGCTTCGCCGTGTCCTTCGATTTCCCCGTCTGGATGTACAGCTTTCCCTCAAACAGGTCGATCGTCCCGAACGGGCGCACGCGCGGCCGGCCGCCGTCGGTCGTCGCTAAATAATACGTGCCGCACTTTTTCAGAAAATCATAGACTTCCCGCATAAAAAGCTCCTTTCCGGCGCTCGCGCGTCTGCACCCATTATAGCCCCGCGGCGGGCGCGTGACAAGCGCGGGCGGGCCGCGTTTTCGCGCCCCGCGGCCCGCCCGCGACAGGCGCGGAAAAATATGATATACTATATAAGTAAGATAAGTGCGCATCGCACGGAAACATGAGGGAAAGGCAGGGCATCATGGAAGAGCTGTACAGCGCCATTTTCAAAAGACGATCGATGCGGAAATATGACGATGCGCTCTCGCTGACGGCGGCGCAGCTGGAAGCGATGCGCGATTTTGCCCGGCAGCTCGCGCCGCTCGACGCGGGCATCCGCACGGCGTGCGAGTTCGCGCCGCGCGCCGACACGACGGCGAAGTTCGGCGAATACTGCGCGCTGTTCTTCAGCGAGGACAAGCCCGGCGCCGCGCTCAACACGGGCTATATGCTGGAGCAGCTCGACTTGTATCTCGCGGCGCACGACATCGGCGCGTGCTGGTACGGCCTCGCGCGCCCGAAAAAGGAGATGCCCGGCGGGCTGCTCTTCCACATTCTGCTCGCGTTCGGTCAAAGCCGCCCGGAGGATTTCCGCGATGGCGCGGCCGATTTCAGCCGCCGTCCCCGGGAAGACGTATGGACGGGCGCGTTCGACAGCGACGTCGTCGAGGCGGTGCGCGTTTCGCCCAGCGCCTGCAACTGCCAGCCGTGGCGCTATTCGAGCGGCGGCGGGCGCGTCGAGGTGCTGCGCGAGACGGCGCTGCGCACCTTCATCCCCCCCTCCCGCAGAGCTTTCTTCAATTCGATCGACGTCGGCATTTCCCTGTTCCATTTCGAATGCGCCTGCGCGCACAAGGGCATCCGCTTCGAGCGCACGCTGTGCGAGCCGCACCGGCGCGGGTCGCTCGTCGAGACGGCCGTCTATAAAATCGGATAATAATACAAAAAACGGCGGGCGGCGCCTTTCGCGGCGGCGGCCGGCATGCTATACTGGAAAAGATATTGAAAACCAAACGAATGGGAGCCGCCGATGAATCGGATATTGCTTTGGGTGCTGCTTGTCACCCTGGCCGCGGGCGTGGGAGGGACCATGCTCGGCGGGATCGTGAGCGCATGTTTCAGGAAGGAATCGAGCAAGAGCGTCAGCCTGCTGCTGAGCTTCGCCGCCGGCGTGATGCTCTCCGTCGTCTGCTTTGACCTGGTGCTGAGCGCCATCAACTCCGAGACCTTTACCCGCGAGCGGAGCCTGTCGTTCACCGTGCTCGGCATCGCCGTCGGCTTCGCGCTCGTCGCGGCGCTCAACTACGCCATCGACCGCAGCACCAACCGCGAGGTCAAGCACATCGACACCAACCACCCCAAGACCGCCGACGACCTCGACGAGCTCATCCACGCCGACCACCTGAAGACCCACGAGGAGGAGGGGCAGCGCTCGGAGCTGTTTCTCGCGGGCGTCATCATGGCGGCGGCCATCGCGCTGCACAACCTGCCCGAGGGCATGGTCATCGGCGCGGCCTATGTCGGGACGAATACGGCGGGGCTGTGGAGCTCGAGCGGGCTCATCATCGCCGTCATCATCGGCATGCACAACATCCCCGAGGGCATGGCCATCGCCGTGCCGCTCATCGCGGGCGGCATGTCCCGCAGAAAGGCCATCTTCACGACGGCCGTCAGCGGCTTCCCGACCGTGCTCGGCGCCCTCATCGGCTACCTGCTGGGCTCCGTCGGCGAGACGTGGCACATCCTCTCGCTCGCCTTCGCGAGCGGCGCGATGCTCTATGTGGTGTTCGGCGAGCTGCTGCCCGAGTCGATCCTCATGTGGCGCTCCAAGAAGCCGGCCGTCGCCGTGCTCATCGGCATGCTGTGCGGCATCGTGCTCATCTTCGCCGGATCGGCACAAAAAGAAACACGCCCCGCGGGGCGTTTTTTTATTGTCCGGTCCCGCCGTCCGCCGGCCACGGCAGCTCGACGAACGTCGGCTTGTGGCGGATGTACGGCAGCAGCCGGCCGAGGACGTCGTCGGTGCGCAGCTTGAGCGTCGAGGTGTTGCGGTTGGGGTGGCAGCGGACGTATTCGCCGCGCGCGACGTCGCCGTCGATGCACAGGCGGACCCGGTTGGCGGCGTCGTACTGCAGGCCGAGGATGCTCACCGAGCCGGGGGTGAGGCGCAGCAGCGACTCCATCGCCGCGGGCGTCCCGAAGGAGAGCCGCGAAATGCCCAGCTGCTTTGAAAAGTCCTTCGTGCGGAAGGGCTTGTCCCCCGGCATCATGAGCAGATAGTATTCGGTCTGCTGCCGGTTGCAGAGAAACAGATTCTTGCAGATGTGCACGCCGATGACCTTCTCGACGGCGGCGCAGTCAGCGATCGTCGCCGCGGGGTCGTGGTCGGCCCGGAAATACCCGATGTCCAGCGCGTCGAGCAGATCGTAGCAGTCCTCCTCGACCGGCGCGCGCTTTTCCGCGGGCCGGCCCGCGTGCAGCACAGGGTCGATGTAAAATGTATCCTCCATGGCGAATCCTCCCACACGGCCTGTTCCGCGCCGCCCCGCCGCGGCCGCGCCGGCGGCGTCCGGCGCATGATCCTCCCCCCGGCGCATGCCGGCAAACAGCGAAAATTGCCGCGAACGGATCCCTTCGCGGCAACTTTTTTTGTGCGGCGTCCCGCCCGGGCGGGCTTTTCCCCGCGCGGGCGCGGGCCGTCAGTCGTCCTCGTCGAAGCCGAGGCAGTTGTAGTTGCGGTCGATGTCGACGACGGGGTAATAGCTCTCGTCGAGCGACGCGACGGCCGCGCACACCCGCGCGCGGATGTCCTCCGTGTCGCTCGTGCAGCCCGCGGGGGCCGCGACGTCGAAGATGACGTTGGTGTGGTCGTGCGTGCGCACGGTGCGGAAGTCGTGGATGGACAGCGACGGGTCGATGGTCTTGACGGCGATCATGACCGCCGAGCGGATCTTTTCGTACTCCTCGTCGTGCGGCGCGACGGGGTCGAGATGGATGACGAGCTTGACCCCGAAGGCCTTCTCCATGTCGCGCTCGATGTTGTCGAGCACGCCGTGGCAGTACAGCGGGTCGAGCGACGCGGACATCTCGACGTGCACCGTCGCAAAGATGCGGTCGGGCCCGTAGGAATGGACGACGAGATCGTGCAGCCCGAGCACCCCGTCATAGCCGAGGATCGCGCGGTAGATGCCGTCGACGAGGGCGTCCGGCGGCGCTTCGCCCAGCAGCGGGCTGAGCGCGTCGCGCAGGATGCAGACGCCCGACACGAGGATGAAAACGGCGACGCCCGCGCCGATCCAGCCGTCGATGCGCAGGTTCGTTAGGTACTGCACGGCCGCGCCGGCGAGCACGCCGACGGTCGTGAAGACGTCGTTGCTGCTGTCCTGCGCGGCGGCGCGCAGCGGCGTCGAATTGATGCGGTCGGCAACGCGCAGATAGAAGCCGCGCATGAAGAACTTGACGCCGATGGCCGCCGCAAGCACCGCCATCGTCGCGGGCGTGATGACCACGCTCTGCGGCGACAGGATCTTTTCGATCGACGTCTTGAGCAGCTCGCCGCCGATGAGCAGGATGACGATGGCGATGAGCGCGCTCGACATGTACTCGACGCGCGCGTGGCCGAACGGATGCTCCTTGTCGGCCGGCTTTTTCGCGAGCCGGAACCCGAGCAGCGTCACGGCGGAGGAGCCGGCGTCCGACAGGTTGTTGACGGCGTCGGCGATGATGGATACGCTCGAGGACAGGATGCCCACGAGGATCTTGAGCCCGAAAAGCAGAAGGTTGCAGAAAAGCCCGACGGTGCCGGCAAAAATGCCGTAGCTCTCCCGCGGGCGATCCGTTCTTCCCTTTTCAAAGGCCTTCAGCAGCAAGGCCCCCATCCATTTATTCCTCCGCTTCGGCCGTCTTCTGGCCTACGTAGGAAAAGCGGCGGACCGTCTCGCCGCCGTATTCGACTTCCTCGTTCCACATCGCCGCGGGCCGCACCCAGATATCCCGCTCGCCGTACAGCGCGCGGTAGACCACCATCGGCTCGAGCGTCTCGCTGTGCAGCGCGATGTGCAGGACCTCGTAAAGGTTCCCCTTGAAGTGCCGGTAGATGCCGCACATGATCTTTTCCCTGTATTTTTTCAGTTTTCTCTGCGCGTCCGCCGTCATGACAATGCTCCTATTCCGCCGGCGCGTCGCCGGCAAATGCGATTTCGCTTATCTTCATATTATGATAGCCGCGGCCGTATCTGACCGGCGTGGCGGCGATATATTCGTCGATCTTCGCCTCGACGCGCGCGGTGACGACGTCGCTGACGAACGCCTTCGGCGCGAGGTCGCATTTCGTGAGGATGAACCAGCCGCTCTCGGTGAGGATGGCGTCGCTCACCTGCCCGTCCGCGAGCGAGGTCACCGCCGTCTCCAGCTCGGCCGACAGCTCCCCGGGCAGCATGTTGAAGCCGTCCGCATAGCGGTCCGCGAGCGGATCCTCGTTGTACAGCGCCGCGTATTCGCCGAAGCGCGCGGGGTCGGCCTGCAGCGCGGCCGCCACGGAACGCGCGAGCGCCTCCTTTTCGGCGGCGCCGTCGCCCTCGCCGGCGGTGATGAGGATGCATTTGAAGGCGAACGCGCCCTTTTCCCGGGCGTAGGCGAGCGCCTGCTCGTCCGTCACGTCGGCGAACGCCGCATCGGAATAGACGTATTCCGCGAAGTTGCGCAGGATCTGTTCGTTCTCGAGCATGCGCCGGTAGAGCGCGGGCGTCAGGCGGTTCTGCGCGAGCGCGGCGGCGAATTCCCCGTCGTCCGCATACCCTGCGCGGGCGCTCTCGTACGCGGCGTCGGCCGCGGCGGCGACCTGCGCGTCCGCGGTGTAGCCGAGATCCTTCGCCCACTGCAGCACGGCGTACTGGCTGCGCAGATAATGCTCGGCGTCCTCAAAGAATGCGGCTTCCTTCGCGGCGTCGCTGAAATACGCGGGGTCGAGCGCCTCGTACTTCTCCTTTTCGTCGATGAAGCGGTAGACGTACTCGTCGCTCGAGACGGCGTAGTCGCCGATGGTCATGACCGTGTCGCGGCGGGACAGCGGCGAGCTGAGCAGGCCGCCCGGCAGCAGCAGCGCGAGCGCCGCGCCCGCGGCCAGCACGGCGCCGAGCGCGACGAAAAGCGCCGTCTTCCGGCGCTTTTTCGGTCTGCGCGCGGGCAGCGGGGGGTCGGCGGCGGCGATCGGCGCCGCCGGGGCGCTTTCGTCCCGAAAACCCTCGTTTTTTCTGTATATTTTCCGCTGATCCTGATCGTATTTCATGTTCGCTTCATATTTCCGTGTTATACTTGCGCATAGATTGGTTCTTATTGTATCATACTTTCGGGAGCCAAGTAAAGAATCTCTTATTTTCCGGAGGATTTATGGAACGGCGGCTGTTGTTCGTCATCAACCCCAAAGCCGGCAGGGCCGAGATCAAATATCACGCGCTCGCGGCCATCGACAGTTTCGTGCGGGCCGGCTTTCTCGTCAGCGTCTTCACAACGGCGGGACGGGACGACGCCTACAACTTCGTGCGCACGCACGGCGAGGGCTACGACCGGGTCATCTGCTGCGGCGGAGACGGCACGGCGGACGAGGTCCTCAACGGGATCATGGCGCTGGACAGGCGCCCTGAATTCGGCGTCATCCCGGCCGGCACCACCAACGACTACGCCTACAATCTCAACATCCCCTCGAACATGGAAAAGGCCGCGGACATCGTCGCCGGGGACAACACCTTCGACATCGACGTCGGCCTGTACCGGGAGCGGTATTTCACCTATGTCGCGGCGTTCGGCATCTTCACGGAGGTGACCTACGAGACGCCGCAGGATTACAAGAACCTCCTCGGCTACATCGCCTATGTGCTCGAGGGCGCCAAGCGCCTGTCGGCGCAGAAGGCTTACCACGCGCGCATCGAATACGACGGCGGCGTCTTCGAGGGGGATTACCTGCTGGGGCTCGCGTCCAACTCCATCTCGCTCGCCGGGCGGCGGACCGCGCTCAAGGGCAGCAAGCTCGACGACGGCCTGCTCGAGGCGGTGTTCATCAAGGCGCCGTCGACGCTCACCGACATGCAGAGCCTCATCAACATCCTGCTCGACGTCGAAAAGATCACCGACGCGAAGAGCGCCTTTATCAACGCCGCGCGCACGAAGAGCCTGCGCGTGACGAGCAGCGAGCCCATCGCGTGGACGGTCGACGGCGAAAACGGCGGCGCGCACACCGACACGGTCATCCGCAACGTGCACAAGGCGGTCACGGTGCTGCGGGGCACGAAAAAGCTCTGAGGCCGCGGCGCGCCGCGCCGAAATGCAGATTGACTATTGATTTTTTCGCCGAAAAATGCTACTATATCATTTGCTGTACGGCAAAAGAGGAGGTGGAATTATGCCGAATATCAAGTCCCAGAAGAAACGCGTCATCACGAACGCGAAGTCGAACGACCGCAACAAGGCGATCAAGACCAACCTGAAAACCGTCGTCAAAAAGGCGGAGGCCTCCCTTGCCGCGGGCACGCAGGATGCGCAGACCGTTGTCAACAACGCGCAGAGCGCGATCGACAAGGCCGTCGCGAAAGGCGCGATCAACAAGAACACCGCGAGCCGCAAAAAGGCTTCGATCGCCAAGAAGGCTACCAAGGCGTGACATCAAAAAAGACCTCCCGCGAGGTCTTTTTTTTATGCCTTTGCGCGCGTCAGAACAGCGAGATCATCACCGCGCCCAGCAGGATGAGCCCGACGCCGGCGATCTTGCGCTTCGTGATCTTCTCCTTCAGGAAGAAGTGCGACACGAGCATCGTGAAGATATAGGTGATCGACGTGAGCGGATAGACGATCGAGTAGTCGACGAACCGCAGCACGTAGACGTTGACGACCGACGACGCGAAGTAGATGAGGCCGCCGATGATGAAATTCCAGTTGAAGACCTGCTTGATGAGATTGTCCGCGCCCGACGCCCGCTTGATGAACAGCCCGGCGAACGCGCCCATGCAGGTCATGCCGAGGATGATCAGGGCAAATTTAATCTGCATCTTCGCTGCCTCCGATGAGGGCGACGCCGCACAGCACGGCCGCGACGCCGAGAACCTTGAGGACGCTCACCGGCTCGCCGAGCACGGCCGCGCCGAGGATGAGGCTGAAGACGTAGCCGGCGCTGAGCACCGGGTGCAGCACCGACAGCTCGCCGTAGCGGTAGCCGATGAGCATGCACAGCATCCCGAGCCCGTAGCAGACGTAGCCGCCGAACAGCAGCAGCAGCGCGGCCGTCCCGGCCGTGCCGGCCGAAAGCTTCCACAGCAGCTGCCCCGTGCAGCTCAGCAGCGCCGACACGAGCATGATCGACATGCCCTTTTTGTTTTTCGCGATGGATTCCCTCAGATGCAAACCCCGTTCCCCCTTCGCCCTGACTTTATTCTTTTTCGTACTCGTCGCAGACCGTCCGGGTATCGCCGATCGCGACGACGCTTCCCTTTTTCAGCCACATGACGCGCGTGCACAGCCGGCGCACCTGCTCGAGCGAGTGGGACACGAAGATGACCGTCGTGTCGCCCGCCATGAGCTCGCTGATGCGCTCCTCGCACTTTTTCTGAAATTTGAAATCGCCCACGCCAAGCACCTCGTCGACGATGAGGACCTGGGGCTTGACGACGGTCGCGATGGCGAAGCCGATGCGCGCCTTCATGCCGGAGGAGTAGTTCTTCACCGGCGTGTCGATGAAGTCGCCGATCTCCGCGAAATCGACGATCTCGTCGTAGACGCTGCGCATGAATTTCCGCGAGTAGCCGAGGATGGCGCCGTTGAGGTAGATGTTCTCCCCGCCCGACAGCTCGGGGTCGAAGCCGGCGCCGAGCTCAATCATGGGCGACAGCGTGCCGAAGACCTGCGCCGTGCCCTTCGTCGGCTTCATGATTCCGGAGATGACCTTGAGCAGCGTGCTCTTGCCGCTGCCGTTGAGGCCGATGATGCCGAAGACCTCGCCGCGGCGGATGTCGACCGACACGTCGTTGAGCGCCCAGAAGGATTTGAAGAAGAGCTTGCCCTGCACGAGCTTGATGAAATATTCCTTGATGCTGTCGATGCGCTCGGAGCTCATGTTGAACTCCATCGACACATTTTTGACCGAGACCATGACGTTGTCGTCCATTGCGCACCGCCTCACAGATACAGAATGAATTTGTCCTGCGTCTTCTTCATGACGAAGGCCCCGAGCAGCAGAAAGATCACCGCCCAGCCCACGCACACGAGGTTCATCTCGAGCGTCGGCAGCGTGTTGTACATGATGACATACCGGAAATAGGTGACGTACCACGTCAGCGGGTTGAGCATGACGACGGTGTGGATGAAGCCCTCGCCGAGAAAGTCGATGGGGTAGATGATCGGGGTCAGATACATCCAGGCCGTGATGAGCACGCTGTACAGATGCTTGAGGTCGTGGAAAAAGACGCACAGCGACGCGAGCACCATACTGAAGCCGACCGTGAAGCCCAGCAGCAGGACCATCGGCACGATGGCGAGCAGCATCGTAAAGCTGAAGGGGACGCGGTAGATGATGATGATGACGATGAGGCCGATCATCGAAAACAGCAGATTGACGAACTCGAACAGCACCCGCTCGAGCGGGAAGATGTATTTCGGCACATAGACCTTCTTGATGAGCGGCGACGACTCGACGATGGAGAAGGTGCAGCTCGAAGTCGCCGTGTTGAAGAAGGAGAAGAGCGTCTGGCCGCTCATGATGTACAGCGGAAAGTTCTCGACGTCGAAGCGCATGATGCGGGAAAACACGGCGCTGAGGATGAGCATCATGAGGATGGGGTTGAGCATGCTCCACGCGAGGCCGAGCACCGAGCGGCGGTACTTGACCTTGAGATCGCGGGAGATCATGTTCTCCAGCAGGAACTGATACTTTTTAAACGTCGCGATGTAGTCTTTGATCATGCAAACGCTCCGCATCTTGTCGTTTTTCGGTGTTTCTGCATTATAGCATACTTCCGCGCGCATATCAAACGCCCGCAGCGCCCCGCGCGCCGCGGGCCGGAAAGCGCGATTTGTTCACAAATATATGATAAAATGCCGTAAACGAAAGCGAACCGCTTTCGTGATCCCACGATCGAAAGGATGACAAGCATGAAACGATATGTAGCTGCGGCGCTGTGCCTCGCGGCCGCGCTTTGCCTGTTTTCCGGCTGCAAGAAACAGACCGAGGAGCCCGTCGAGCTGCCGGCGGAAACGGAAGAACAGCAGCCGGCGCAGGTCCCCAACCCCATGACCGAGGTGACCTCCCCGGACGATTTCGCCCCGCTCGCCGTCTACATCAGCGCCCCGCAGGGCGCCGAAAACGTCAAATATTACACCATCAGCGGCGAGACCGCCGAAATCCAGTTCGACTATGCGGGCGCGTCGTACGTTTACCGCGCGGCGCTGTCCGACAAGGACATCTCCGGCGTCTACGAGGAATTCAAGGCCGATCCCGGCATCTACGCCGCGGGCGAGGGCGACACGGCCGTGGCGCTGCTCGTGCAGACGGCGAAGTCCGGCGGCAAGCTCGCCACGTGGCAGCTAGGCAGCGCGTCCTTCTCGCTGTACACGACGTCCCCGCTGTCGGACGACGACATCGTCGCGGTCTGCAAGGCCGTGACGTCGGTCGACCTCGCGAAGACCCTCTCGCTGCTCAAGAACCTGAAATAGGCAGCCGCACACCGCATCAAAGGAAAAAGCGCCGGATCTCCGGCGCTTTTTCCTTGCGCGGTCTCATTCGCACTGCGCGCCCAGCAGGGCCGCCGCCGTTTCAAGGCGCAGGCGCGCGTCGGCGCCGGGGTCGCCGGCGCCCTCCTGCTTGTGCAGCGCGGCGACGCAGCCGACGACCGCGCCCTGCACGGTGACGGGCGCGACCGCCGCGACCGCCGGTCCCCCGCTCTCCGCGAGCGCCGTCCCGTCCGGCGGCAGCGCCCCGCCGCCTTCGGCCAGCAGGCGCTCGAGCCCCGCGCCGATGCGCCGGTCGAGCAGTTCGCGGTGCGCCGACGGGCTGACGGCGACGACGCGGTCGAGGTCGGTGACCGCGACGGGCGTTTTTAGCGCCGCCGACAGCACCCGCGCGTAGGTCTCGGCGTATGCCGACAGCTCGCCGACGAGCGAATATTTCCGGAAGATGACGTCGCCCTCCCCGTCCGTGAAGATCTCGAGCGGCTCGCCCTCCCGGATGCGCATCGTGCCGCGGATCTCCTTGGGGATCACGACGCGGCCGAGATTGTCGATCTTTCTGACGATACCGGTTGCTCTCATATCGCAAAGTCTTCCTTGTCTTCAATGTTTCGGTGGCGTTAGTCTTTGCGGATCTTTCCCTTTTATGCGCGGGCGGGGCGCGGCGCCTTTCTTCCGGACGGGTTCCCGGGCCTGCGGGCCCGCATATTTTGCGGCGCGACGGGCGCGGGCACTTGAAGACGGGCCGCGATTATAGTAAACTAAGGGGCAGTTGAATATAAGATAAGGACACAGGACATGACGAAGATCATCGCATTGCTTCTCGCCGTCGCGGCGGCCGTCGCGCTGTGGTTTTACCCGGCGACTTCCTACGCCGACGCGTCGAAAAATATACTGAATCCCTACGCCGCCGCCGTCGTCGAACAGGACGGACAGTTGCGCGCGCGCCTGAGCGACGCCAACCGGCAGCTCTACGACGTCGTCAAGCAGGGCCTGCTCGCGCACGACGACGAGATCACCGTGCGGCGCATCGGCTACAGCGAGGACGACATCTGGAACGTCGTCTACGCCATCAACTACGACACGCCGCAGATGTTCTGGGTCGATTTCCGCACGCTGAGCTTCCGCGACACGAGCGACGGCTTCGCGGTCATCCCGACGTATTTCTATACCGCCGAGGAGACCGCCGCGAAGCAGACCGCCTACGACGACGCGGTGAACACGGCGCTCCGGGCGCTGGACGCAAAGAACTACACCGATCCCATCGACAAGTTCCTTTTCCTGCACGACTATCTCATCGAAAACGTCCGCTACGACGACACGCAGGCCGCCGGCTCCATCCACACCGCCTGCGGCGCGCTCGTCGACAAGACCGCCGTCTGCGACGGCTATGCGCGGGCGTTCCACGATCTTTGTCTGCGCGCCGGGCTCGAGTGCTACTACGTCGAAGGAACGGCGAACACCGACGGCACCGACGTCGGCCACGCCTGGAACATCGTCGGCGCGGACGGCACCTATTACTGCGTCGACGTCACGTGGGACGACGGCGACTACGAGTACGGCAGCGACGCCCCCGACTACCCCGTCGTCTCCCACAGCTACTTCCTCGTCGGCGCCGACATGCTCGCCGCCACGCACAAGCAGGACGATCGCTTCGAGATGCCCGCCGGCGTCGATTACGGCTATTTCGAAAAGGCGGGCCTGTCCGCCGCGAGCTTTTCCTCCATCAAGAACGCCGTGATCAACGCCCTGTTCGTCAACATCACCGACAAGGGCCGCTATTACGTCGAATTCGAGATCACCGACCCGGAGGAATTCAAAAAGGTCGTCGGCTCCTACGATTACGCCGTCGACGATCTCATCAGCGCCGTCAACAAGAAGCTCGACGGCACCGGCAAGCCGCTCATCGACGAATACGGCAAAGTCAGCTTTTCCTATCAGGACGGAAACGGCGCGATCCTCGCGATGTTCTCCCCCGAAAAGAACTGATCCCGGGCGATAAATAAAAGGACGCGCGGCAGCTGCCGCGCGTCCTTTTTTGTTCTTTTATCTCTCCGGGAGGATCTCGATCCAGTAGCCGTCCGGATCTTCGATGAAATAGACGCCCATCGCCTCGTTGTCGAAGCAGATGCAGCCCATCGCGGTGTGCAGCGCTTTCGCCGACTCGAAATCGTCGGTGACGAACGCGAGATGGAACTCGTTGTCGCCAAGATCGTACGCCGGCTTGCCGAAATCCCGCAGCCACGTCAGCTCGAGCTGGTGGCTCGTGCAGCCGTCGCCGAGAAAGACGAGCGTGTAGCTGCCGTCCTCGGCCTGCTTGCGGCGGACCTCCCGCAGCCCGAGCGCCTTTCCGTAAAAGTCGATGGAGCGGTCGAGATCGATCACATTGAAATTGTTGTGGGCAAAACGGAACATGGCCGGCCTCCTCATTTGATGTACAGCCCGACGAGGGCGTAATCCGCGTCATAGCTCAGGGTGTAGGTCACCGTCGCGTTCTCGTATGTGCACGCGACGGCCGCGACGGCGTATTCCTCGCCCGACGCGCCCTTTGTCCCCGCGAGCGTGATCTTCTTGTAGTCCACGAACGCGCCGGCCTTGTCGAGCACCGAGCGGAACGCCGTCTCGATGTCCTCCTTCTTGATGAGTTCCTGCACGTCGCCGCGCAGCGAAGCGAACAGCCCGTCGTAATCGCCCGCGTTGACGAGCGCGACGGTCTGCTTCGCGGCGGCCTCGACGTCGGCCTGCGCGAAGCCCTCGGGCAGCTTTGACCCGCAGCCGCTCAGCAGCAGCGCCAGCAGACTCAGCAGCGCGCAGGCGCGCAGCATTCCTTTTTTCATCCGATCATCTTCTCCTTTTTCGTTCTTCGCGTTGAAAATGCGGCTTCTCTTTGCTCACGCGCGCAACGCCGCGGGCCACAGCGCCCAGCCGGTGAAAAAGGACGCCGCGTTGAGGATCGCGCTCACGCCGAGCGCGCGCGCCGCGCCCCAGCCGCACAGGCGCCGGTAGACCATCGCTTCCGTCCCCGCGACCGCGCACTCCAGCCCCGCGAGCAGGGCGACATACGCCGGGCCGCGCCCGAAGGCCAGCGCCGCGCCGCACAGCAGCAGATTGAGCAGCGGGTTCGTCAGCAGATTGCACAGAACGCTGTAGTACGCATAATCGGCGCGCCGGAACAGCAGCAGCATCAGCGCGCCCTCCACCGCGGCGGTCAGCAGCAGCGCCGCCGCAAAGGAACCGATGACCGCCGTCACTTCCCGGCCGGCGGATCTTCCTTCGCCTCGCCCTCCTGCGCGGTCCCCGTGAGCGTCGGCATCGGCGCCGGCGCCTGCGCGGCAGACTTGGCCTTCGCGGCCTTGCGGATGAGCCGGACCGCGGCGAAGACGCACAGTCCGACAAGCAGGAGCAAAAGCAGCACCGTAAGCCCGGAGATCGCAAGGACGGCCGGGGGGGTCGCGATGTCCCGAAGAATGACCTGTTTACCGGTTGCTCTCTTTTTCATGTTCTACTCCTTTCATGGTCGTGTTTGTCGTTGTCAGCATAACACAAACGGCCGCGGATAACAACAGCGCGGGCAGCGCGCGGGCAGCGGCCGGCGCGGCGATAAAATACGAGGGCAGGACGCCGCACAGCAGCGCGAGCGCCGACAGCCCGAACGAAAGCCCGGGGTTGGACGGCAGGCGCGCCGCGATGGCGCACAGCGTCACCGCCATGGGGACGTTGAACAGCGCGACGCCGACGCAGAACTGCAGCGGGCCGCGCGCAAAGCACAGCAGCGGCAGACTCAGCAGCAGCGCCGACGCCGCCGCGCGCCGCGCGCCGAACCGGTCGGCGAGAAATCCGCCCGCCGCCTTGCCCGCGCACGCGCAAAGGGTCGGCAGAAACGCGGCGGTCACCGCGGCCGCGCCCGGACACTGCGACAGCAGCGTGCCGCCGCCCGCGCGCACGGCCACGGCGGCCCCCGCGAGCAGGATGCCGGCGGCCGCCGGCAGGTTCGAAGGCGCGCGCAGCGCCGGCGTCACCGGCGCGCGCGGCGCGCGGCAAAACCGCAGCAGCAGTCCCCCGCAAAGAAGCATGGACGCCGCGGGCAGCCACGCGGGCAGCAGCGCGGCCGCGCGCGCGCCGAGGTAGATGCCCGGCGCGCCGCTGCAGACAAAGATCCCGCTCGGGGCCGTCCTGCCGCCGGCCCGCGTCAGCGCGTCCCGGCCGCCCGCGGCGTGAAAGCAGGCGTTGCCCAGCGCGCAGAGGACCAGCGCGGCCCACGCGAAGCGCCGCAGCAGCAGCGCGGCGAGCACGGCGGCGCAGCCGACCGGGCCGACGGGGCGCTCCGGGCGCCGGTCGGTATAATAGCCGGCGATCGGCTGCAGTCCGAACGCCAGCGCGTTGTACAGCAGAAAGCCCATCGCCGTGCGCGCGTCGGCCCGCGGCGCAAAGGCGCCGAACAGAATATAAAAGCAGCAGAAATCGACAAAAAAGTGGGCCGCCGTCCACAGCGCCAGCCGCACCCCGTCGCTTGCGTCCCGATCGTTCCGCATGTCTTCCTCCTTTTCCCCGCCGCGTCAGTCCAGCCGATCCACAAAAACGCGGAACGCCGTGGGCAGCGCATACCCCGCGCGCACGGCGGCCGGCGTCTCCCATGTAAAGCCCGGCGCGCATGCCCCGCACTCGACGACATAACAGCGCATATCCCATTCGACGTGCGTAAAAACATGCCGGTGCGGTTCGAGCGCCTCACAGCGCAGCGGCGCGGCGCCGAGTCCGGCGGCCGCCGCGAGCGCCGCGCCGGCGTCCAGCGCGCCCGGCATATCCGGCGGCTGCCACATGCCGCGCAGCATGCCCTCGTCCGGTCTCTTCGTCAGCGCGAGCCTGCCCCCGCACAGCAGCAGCAGCACCGTCCGCTCCTCGACGCGGCGCGCTTTTTTCGCCGCGCGCACCGGCAGCAGCGCCTGCGTTCCGCCGCGCAGGGCAAAACAGAACGGCGCGGCCGGACAGTTCCCGCAGCGCGGCGCGCCCGGCGCGCAGACCGTGGCGCCGAGCTCCATGAGGGCCTGCGTGAAAGCGCCGCGGCGGCCCCGCGGGGGATAGACGGCCCGCAGCTGCCGCGCGGCCTCTTTTTTTCTCTTTTCGTCGGCGGGCGAAGGATCCTCGAGGATGCGCGCGAGGATGCGCAGCACGTTGCCGTCGACGGCGGGCTCCGCCAGCTCAAAGCTGATCGAGGCGATCGCGCCGGCGGTATAGTCGCCGATGCCCGGCAGCGCGCGTATGCCCTCGAAGGTGTCCGGAAAGCGCCCGCCGCGCTCGTCCGCGATGATCTTCGCCGCCCTGTGCAGATTGCGGGCGCGCGTATAGTAACCGAGCCCCTCCCAGAGCTTGAGCAGCTGCTCCTCGGGCGCCGCCGCGAGCGCCTCGACCGTCGGCAGCGCGCCGAGAAAGCGGCGGTAATAGGCCGTCGCCGCTTCGACCCGCGTCTGCTGCAGCATGATCTCCGACAGCCACACCCGGTAGGGATCGGTGTTCTCCCGCCACGGCAGCGCGCGGGCGTTCGCCGCGTACCACGGCAGCAGCGCGCCGGGCAGCCGCGCATATTGCTCCTCTATGTCCGCCGCGCCGTGCGCCGCAAATCTTTCCGCCATATCCGCCCCCGCCTTTTTTTACAGTCTACCATCCCGCCCGTAAAAAAGAAAGCGCGCGCCGGAAATATACATATTGAATTATAGCCGCCTTAATATACCGTTTGTTTCTTTATCTCTCTCCCCCGCAGGGCGCGGCACGGCCGGCCGCGGGCCGCGACGGGTTTCTGCCGCAAAATTTGTTTTCGTCCGCCGCGCGGTATATAATTGAAAAAACGCGGCCGGTTGCTGCGGGCGCCCGGGGAAGGCGATCCCGACAAACATCCGGCACCTGCCGACGAATCCGCGCGGCGACCCGCGGGCACGCTGAAACGTCATCCCCGTGCCGCGCAGGCACGAAAAGGAGCTTGCGGGCAAGCCGGCCCGAATGCGGCAGGCATGTGCCGGCCGATTGCCGCACGCGGGAACTCGCCGGGCTCGCCGCGGCGCGGAGCTGCGGCTGCATCAGAACGCGCGAATAAAATGCCGTCCGGCACAGAGGAGCAATTATGAGCAAAGTCGCAGTTTTCGGAAGTTTTGTCGCGGACCTGATGGCGCGAAGCCCCCGCATGCCCGGGCCGGGCGAGACGGTGCGGGGCCTGCTGTTCCGCATGGGGCCGGGGGGAAAGGGCTTCAACCAGGGCGTCGCGGCGCACAAGGCGGGCGCCGACGTCACGATGATCACCAAGCTCGGCCGCGACAGCTTCGCGGACGCGGCGACGGGGGCCATGCGCAGTCTCGGCATGCGGGAGGATCATCTGCTGTTCTCGCAGGACGCGGCGACGGGCGCGGCGCTCATCCTCGTGGACGAGCGCACGGGCGAGAACGAGATCGTGGTCGTGCCCGGCGCCTGCGACACGATCACCGCGCAGGAGGTCGCCGCGGCGGAGGACGTCATCGCCGCCTGCGATTATGTGCTTCTCCAGCTGGAGATCAACCAGGACGCAAACGAGGCCGTCGCGGCGCTCGCGTGCAGACACGGCTGCCGCGTCATCCTGAACCCCGCGCCCTACGCCGAAGTCGGCGACGATTTTCTTTCGCGCGTCTATATGGCGACGCCCAACGAGGTGGAGGCCGAGGCCATGACCGGCATCCCCATCACCGATTTCGCCTCGGCGCAAAAGGCCGCCGCCCGCCTTTTTTCGAAGGGCATACGCCACGTCGTCATCACGCTGGGCGCCCGCGGCGTCTTCATCTCGTCGGACGGCGTTGAAAGGATCCTTCCGGCTTTTCCGGTGAACGCGGTCGACACGACCGGCGCGGGCGACGCCTTCAACGGCGGTTTGCTGGCAGGGCTCGCCGAGGGCATGGACATCTGGCAGGCCGCGCGCTTTGCGAGCGCGCTGGCGGCCCTGTCCGTTCAGAAGCTCGGCACCACGCCCTCCATGCCGGCGCGCGCCGAGATCGACGCGTTTCTCGCCCTTGCCGGCGGCGAAAAATGAACAGCGCGTTCTCCGCCGCGAGCTCGTTGTAGCGCTCCATGAGGCGCTGCATGGAATCCTGTTTTATATAATTTTGCTCAGTGTTGACTTTTTCGGAGTTTTGTGCATAATATGTGGTAGCAGAACGCTTTCCGTCACTTTGGTCGGGTTGATATTCCCCGTTCATAGATGACGAAAGGGTTCTGTTTTTGATTTTTTCCAGCTCTCCTTTTTCGACCTTTTCATTTAGATACTCATTGATGTTATTTCTTCCAAAAACTGTTGAAATCTTATTTGTGTCAATGAAAACATTGTTTCTTTGTCCGACTTGGTCAATATACACCGGTACATTAATTGTATTTCCGTCTGCATCAGTGAGCGTAGAGATTATGAGGAAATAGTTTCTTCCCCTTTCTCCACTGGCCTTTTTTGTTCCCCTATACACTCTCTGCGGACTATCGAGGCTATCAATCACTCTCATGAACAGTTCTTTCCCAAGTCCATGATAATGCGTCCTTTCGTTTGCCGATAGCCCCTTTTGCCCGGCTTCTGCTTCCGAAAATATATTTTGTCGCACATGCCCCGGGTTCATCATCATTGGTAAATTAGATGCGCCATGATTCACCATGATTTCCGGTGTATAGTCGCGCAGTAGCACCTCTTTATCATAATTAATATCGTCCAGCGCGGCTTGTATTTCGTTCCCTGCGCCTGCGCTGATATGATACTGCTCCCCCGCGCCTGCCTTCGTGCCGGCGCTTTTGTTTGCCCGAGCGCGCCCTCAAACAGGCGGCGGGCGGTCTTCAGCTCGTTGATTGCGTCGAGATCGGCGCGTTTCTCACCATCGCCGGCGGGGAAAAATGAACAGCGCGCTCTCCGCCGCGAGCTCGTTGTAGCGCTCTGTGAGGCGCTGCACGGCGTCCTATTTCACATGATTTTGCTCAGTGTTGACTTTTTCGGAGTTTTGCGCATATAATACGTCAGTAGAACGTTCGCCCCCACTTTGCGCCGGCAATTGGAGCCGTCCCATAGATGAGGTGTCGGAGGTTCTATTTTTTATGCGCACAAGCTCCCCGGATCTTATCTGCCGCTGTGTATATCCTTCGAAATCAATTTTTCAACACCCTGCTTTTATGCGGGTGAATGACAAAATAAAAAAGCCCGCAGATAATGCATCTGCGGGCTTTTCCGATGGCGCCCACCTGTCCGGCGCGCGCCGAGGTCGGCGCGTTTCTCGCCCTTGCCGGCGGCTTCCGCGGAAATGCGCGCAAGCTGATACAAATGAAAAACAAGTCTGCGCGCTAAAGCGCATCCGAATCCCTCCGTACAGCGCTGCGGATTTCGCATGCACCGATCCGTCGCCATAAGAAAATACAGTGCGGATCCGAAGCCGACAGGAACAGCGTATCAAAACCGCGCCAAAATGACCGCTTATTTTTGATAAATGTCTTCCAGCTCCAGCTTCCGGGAAGCTATATCGTATAAAAAAGTATAGTATCTGTTGATTTCCGGTTCTTTTTCATCGAAAAACTCAAATGAACCATCTGTCATGCCGGCTACGTCAGAACTTACGAATGCGTATGAACCGTTCTTTGTCTCCTGCACAAGCCAGTCAAAATATGCGGGCCTCGGCGCCTGATACGCATTCAGCGCGACCGGCAGGAGGCTATTGAGCGACAGCGTACCGAAGGACTGTGCCGGCACTTGCTGCGTGTTTGACCAAACGAGATACGGCGTCTTATGGGTAGCGACATAATACTGAAGCTCATCTTTCCCGGCCAAAAAACCTGTCGCTTCATTAAAGCCATCTGCCACTTCCGTTTGATGGTCACCGTACATTACGACGATAACATCCCGGTCTGATTGTGAAAAATAATCAAGCAGAACACCGATTGCATCATCCGTCAGCTTTTCAAGCGTCGCCATACCTTCCAATTGCCCAACGGTATCCGAAGATAAAGACTGCGCTGCGGGATCGCTGAGTTTGACCGCAGTATAACCCTGAGACGCGAGCCTGTCAAAGTCCGTATACGGCAGATGGTTTTGCATCGTCACCATGTTGATGAAAACCGGCGAATCGCTCTGCGTCATTTGCTCATAGGTATCGATCATTTCCTGCATGCTGGATACGTCGCTTAAATAATCCCGCGCATATTTCTGATTTTCCGCAGCAAACGAATCAATAAAGATCTGATCGTCGAACCCAAGGTATTGATAAGCTGCCACCCGGTTGAACAGATCCGTCGTATACGCGTGCAGGGCGGTTGAGCAATACCCGTTTTGCTCCAAATAGGAAACGATATTCGGCATGCCCTCATAAACATAATCGATGTATCCCATCGTTCGGACATATGCATTTTTTGCGGCTAACCCGGTGAGCACTTCAAACTCGGCGTCCGCTGTTCCGCCGCCGTATAAACAGGACAAAAGCTCTCCGCTGTAACCCTGTTGTTTGTATTTGTCGTAATTCGCATGCAGATCCGTGTCAAAGGTATAGCCGTACTGATCCATATCATAGTAGGTTTCAAGCAACACTACGATTATATCGGGAGAGCCCTGCACCGTTTTTTGTTCGCTGAGCGATTGTATTTCGTCGCCGATTTGAGAAATTTCTTCTTGATAGTTATCGGGGACGAGGGGATCAAATATCTGTTCGTCCGTCAGCGAGAAAAAGGTGGTGAAGAAAGTGTATTGATAATACTGCGAAACAATGTCGACAGGTTTGTCTATATTGTTAAGCGTCAAAGCGTCATTGTAAATAAAGATGAACCAGTAATAGAAGCAGGCAGAAAGAAGAAAAGAAATGCATACAATCGAACGGGTCTTTCTTTTCGAGCTGCGATCAACCGGCAATTTGAATATCGACAGTATTAACAGCGCACATGCCAGTAAAAGCAAGGACAAAAGCATACGTCTTGTCGGCGGCATGCTGATCATCTTCGTCGCTTTAACGGCATTGGAAATGTTGGAAAGATCGGAGGGAACAACAGGATAATCCCAAAAGCTTCTTTTGTAATAGTTCGCATAGGTTGCGACGGAGAAAATGGAGCCGACAATTGCACAAGGTATCCAGACACGGCGGACAAGGACTGCAATTGCGGCCGTCAATAGCGAAAAGAATATCCAGGATAATAAAAATTGCGGCGTCCTTGTAACAACGTATTCTATTAGCCACGACACCGGATCCCGCGGATAGCATAGTTCCATGAGCACATAACAAAAGTATGGAAATATACAAACCGCCGCTATTGTAGCGAGATAGTTAAGCCGTTTGCTTCCTCTGATCCGTTTAACCATCTGTTCTCCTCCGGCATTAATTAATTTATAATTATACATCCCACCTTTTATAAATACAAGTTACAGATATTGTAATCTATTCGGCGCTGTCAACTAATCGTTTACTCTCCCTGGTGCGATCTACGGAGAATCCGGGGTTTTGTTTTTTAATGCGCACAGGATCTCCGGTTTTGGCTTTGTCGTTTGGATCCATTGATGCTGTTTCTTCCGAATACTGTTGTATTAATTTACATCAATGAAAACATTGTTTCTTTGCCCGACACGGCAGTTCACGCGGAACATCGGACACGCATGAAATCTGCAGCCACGATCTTGACGGCTTCGGGGACGATACCGCGAACATCCTCGGCGCGGTATTTGACGATCGGCCCGCTTCAAACGACGGCCAAAAATGAAAAGTGTGTTATTTCTCGTGTTATTTCCAAAATAAAAAAGCCCGCAGATAATGCATCTGCGGGCTTTTTTGATGGCGCCCCCTGTTGGGCTCGAACCAACGACCCTGCGGTTAACAGCCGCATGCTCTACCACTGAGCTAAGGAGGCATAAAGCACCGGGCGGCGCACGCCGCGGTGTTTTTGGTGACCCGTGGGAGAGTCGAACTCCCGAT
>JAYFNU010000019.1:0-70431 GCA_034933305.1 Oscillospiraceae bacterium
CGCCCCGGGGCAAAAAGTGGGCGGGCGATTGCGCGCGGGCCCTCCTCTACAATCAATCGGGAACCGCAATCAATAACCGGTCTTGATGATCGTGCAGTTGCCCGTCGGGCACTGTCCTCTGCACGCGCCGCAGTTGATACACTTGTGCTCGGGCGAGCCGCCGTCGCCGCTGACGATGCTGATGCTCGCGCTCGCGCCGATCCTGCTCGCGCCCGCGCGGATCATCTTGACGGCGTCCTCATAGCTGTGGATGCCGCCGGAGGCTTTGACGCCCATATCGGGGCCGACGGTCGCGCGCATGAGCGCCACGTCCTCGACCTTCGCGCCGCCGGTGGAATAGCCGGTCGACGTCTTGACAAAATCAGCGCCCGCCATCTTCGCGATGGTGCAGGCCTTGACCTTCTCCTCGTCGGTGAGCAGGCAGGTCTCGAGAATGACCTTGACCTTCGCCTTCGTGTGGGCGACGTCCACGACGCCCATGATGTCGCGCTTGACGAGCAGCCAATCCTTCGACTTGATGGCGCCGACGTTGATGACCATGTCGAGCTCGCGCGCGCCGTTGCAGATGGCGTCGAGCGCCTCGTTGGCCTTCGACTCGGGCGGCTGCGTGCCGAACGGGAAGCCGATGACGCAGCAGGGCGTCACGCCGCTGCCGTTGAGCAGCTCGGCGACGAGCTTGATGTACGACGGGTTGACGCACACGCTCGCGAAATGATACTTTTTCGCCTCGTCACAGATGCGGTGGATATCCTCCGTGCTCGCATCCGGCTTGAGCAGGGTGTGGTCGATGTATTTCGCGATATCCGCCGGCGCAAGATTTCCGGGCGCGACGGACGGGCCGCTCGACACACCGTACTGGCTGCACACCTCAGCCGTTACTTTTTTGATGACTTCGTTTATATCCAAATTCATTTACCTCCATCCTGGCCCGCCGATCAGAAGCGGCTGCAGCCGAGAGCCTCCTTTGCCACCGCCTCGGTGGCGGTAAGGCCGATTCTGTCGGCACCCGCCGACAAGAGCGCCCGGGCGGTCTCAAGCGTCTTGACGCCGCCGTCGATTTTGATCTTTACGCTGTCGCCGATCTGCGAGCGCACAAAGGCGACATCTTCGACGCGCGCGCCGTGGCCGCTCGTCATGTTCTGGATCTTGATGAATTCCGCGCCGCTCTCCGCGACCATCGCGAGGACGATCTTCTTTTCCTCGTCGGTGTAGGAGGCATGCTCGAAAACGGCCTTGACCCGCGCGCGGATGCCCGCGACGGCGACCTCTTCGCACAGTTCCCGGCGCGCGACGTCGTACTCGCCCGATTTGACGGCGAGCATGTTGAGCGCGATATCGAGCTCGGTCGCGCCGGCATTGGTGCACGCGCGGATCTCCGCGAGCTTCGCCTCGTGCGACATGGCGCCCTGCGGGAAACCGATGGCGGCGCAGACCGCCGTGCGCGTGCCGTACAGCACCGAGAAGGCGGCCGGCACGTAATAGGGCGACACGCAGATCGCCGCCACGCCGTACTGCTTCGCGAGCGCGCTTTCCTTCAGGATCTTCTCCCGCGTGATGTCCTGGCCGAGCATCGAATGCTCGAGCTTCTCCGGGATATCGCTCGTGGCGAGGACGTTCGGCGAGAGATTGTACTCCTTCATCAGCAGGTTCGTGACTTCCTCGCGCACCTGCGACTGCAGCTGTTCAATATCCATTTACAGCCTCCGTCAGGCGTTTTTCGGCGTGGTATTGCCGGCGACGTACTTTCCGCCGAACGTGGTGTAATCCACCACGCCGCAGATCGTCGCGTCGGCGATGACATTCTGCCCGTCGCTGTCCTTGCCGAGGTACATCGTCGACGCGCCCCCGTCGATGCAGACGAGAACGATGTCGCCGACGTTCGCATCGGCCACGTCGAACACGATCTCGCGCGGGGCGTCGGTCTTGCCGTCCTCGTTGAGATATTCGACGATCATTAACTTGTGGCCGTAAAAGCCCTTGTCCTTGATTGTGGAAACGACGTTTCCGACAACTCTTGCGACGCGCATGGTCCCACCCCGTTCAGCTTGAATGATTGACGGTCAAACGGCCGCTCTTATTTCGCGATCGTGGGCAGGATGCCTTCGACGTCGTTGTGCGGGCTCGGGATCACGTGCACGCCGTACAAGTCGCCGACGCGCTTCGCCGCCGTCGCGCCGGCTTCGACAGCCGCCTTGACCGCGCCGACATCGCCGCGCACCATGACGGTGACGAGGCCGTGTCCGATCTCTTCCTTGCCGATAAGGCGGACGTCCGCCGCTTTGACCATCGCATCGGCCGCTTCGATCGCGCCGATGAGGCCCTTGGTCTCGATCATTCCGAGTGCCAGCTTTTCCATAACAGTTGTTCCCTTTCGAATATCGATCATTTAATTTAATATGATTCGCGGCGTCCGCCGCAATGGAGAGCGGTTTTACAGGACTTCGTGGTAATCGTCGATGAACCCGACGATCGACGCGTCGGAGGGGGTGTACTCTTTGCGGAAGATCGTGGCGGCTTCCTTTTTACCGATGAGGTAAACGAAGTCCCCCGGCCCCGCCTGACGCGTCGAGTCCGCCGCAACCAGCCGCCGGGTCTCTTTTCCGTTTTCGATGACCTGGACGACGAGCAGCGGGATATTCATGATATCCTCATGCTTGACCGTAGCGACGACAGTGCCGATCACCCTTCCGGTGTACATGGCTTATTCTCCCTTTTTCGCGGCGTACTGGGTGGCGACCGTCTTGGTCTCCTGATGCTTGACGTTCATCGTGGGCAGGATGCCTTCGACGTCGTTGTGCGGGCTCGGGATCACGTGCACGCCGTACAGGTCGCCGACGCGCTTCGCCGCCGTCGCGCCGGCTTCGACAGCCGCCTTGACCGCGCCGACATCGCCGCGCACCATGACGGTGACGAGGCCGTGTCCGATCTCTTCCTTGCCGATGAGGCGGACGTCCGCCGCTTTGACCATTGCATCGGCCGCTTCGATCGCGCCGATGAGACCCTTTGTTTCGATCATGCCAAGTGCCAGTTTTTCCATTGTTGTTTCCTCCGATTGATGATTGTTTGTTTATTTTGATTGAATTACAAAAGCGTTTTGATGAAGTCGGGATGGGGCGACGGGATGACCACACAGTCGGAAACCATGCCCTTGAGCGAACCCGCCATTCTTCCCGCTTCGACGGCGGCGCGCACGGAGGCGACGTCGCCCGTGAGCACGACGAAGGATTTTCCGCCGAGCCCGCGCCCGAGTCTGACTTCGATGAGGTCGGTTTTCGCGGCTTTGACCGCCGCGTCCGCCGCCTGGATGGCCGCGCACACCGAGTAGAATTCCATCGTGCCGACGGCTTCGACCTCGGTCACCCCGCTGCAGGCGTTGATCGCGGGTGCGACCTGCTCGTGCACGCTCGGAATGATGAGCGTGTCGATGGTCTTGTCACCCGCCACATCGACGCCGGCCTTGACGCTCGAGGTGACCTCGGCGACCTCGCCGAAGATGACGATGATGTACTTCCCGGGGCACGTCGTGCCCGCCGACACGAGACTGACGGAGGCCGCCTTCAGCATGGCGTCGCACGCCTCCATCCCTTTCGGAATGGACAGGACTTCAAGCGTTCCCAGCGCCGGTTGAATCTTCATTGGTTACCACCTTCAGCTCGATGTATTGTTCCGTCACGTCGCTCACGCGTCCGTCGATGCTCGCATGGATGTTCGCGCCGAGCGACTTCTCGGGGATCTGGGCGATAAGCTGACCGCGTTTGACCATATCGCCCTTTTCAACAATCGGCTTGCCTGGGGCGCCGATATGTTGCTTGAGATTGATCCGCACAACCTTGGCGGGGTAGATGCCCGGCACCATCGGGGCGTCGACGTCGTATTTTTCAACGCCGAGGCGCAGGATGAGGCGCTCCGTGGGGATGCGCTTGTCTTCTATATACCGGTCGGGCGGGTATTTCGCCTCGACGCGCGGCTTGACGCCGCTCGCCGCAAGCTGCCCTTTCATGCGCTTCATGATCGCGCTGGGCTTTAGCCCGAAATTGCAGGCAAAATAGGTGCACACGCCGCAGTCGCAGCAGGAAAAGATGCCGTTGACGTCGCCGAAGAGGTCCTCGCCGTTTGCGACGGCGCGCATCGCCTTGTGCGGCTGCACATGCAGCCCGAGCGCGTTGCGCGGGCACATCTGCGTGCACATCGAGCACTGGCAGCACACCGACTGCATGACCTTGTAGTTGATCTCCGCGCTCTTTTTTTCAAGCAGCGGGTGATCCTTCGGGATGGCGAGGATGCCGCCCGTCGTCTTGGTGATGGGGATGTTGACGTCGGCCGCGACCGCGCCCATGCAGGGCCCGCCGATGATGATCACGCAGTCCCCGATCGCCCCGCCCGCCGCGTTGAGCAGCGCCTTGACGGACGTTCCGACCGGCGCGCACACCGTCACCGGATTGGCCACCGCGCCGCCGACGGTCACGAACTTCGTCGTGACCGGCTCGCCGTCGAGGGCGTTCGCCACATTGACGAGCGTGCTGACGTTCTGCACGACGGCGCCGGCGTCCTTGGGCAGTCCGCCCGTCGGAACGACGCGCCCGGTGACCTCGTAGATGATCTGCTGCTCGTCGCCCGCGGGGTAATAGCTGCGGATGACGTGCAGGCGGATGTTGCGCAGGAATTTCGTTTCCGCTTCGAGCGCGGCGATGGCGTCCTTGTAATGATCCTTCAGCAGGATCACGCCCTCCTTCGCGCCGCAGCACTCCATCTCGGCCTGCAGGCCGCGGATGAGCTGCTTCGCGAACATCGCCATGACCTGCTGGTCGACGCGCAGCAGCGGCTCGCACTCCGCGCCGTTCGCGATGACGATCTCCGCCTGGCAGTTGACCTTCGCGTGCGTCGGGAAACCCGCGCCGCCCGCGCCGACAACGCCGGCGTCCCGTATTTTGTTGATGATCTCGTCTCTATCCATGTGCGCCCTCAGATGATGCGAAGGTCGCCCTTGATGACGCAGCGGCGGGCTCTCGTGAAGGTTCTCGCCGAGGTGAGTCCTTCGCCCGTCGGCGTCGCGATGGTCAGCGTCGCATAGCCCTGACCGCCGAAGCCGAGTCCCGAATAGGACGGGCCGTTCTTGACAAAGATCGTGGTGTTGAGCGCCGCAGCCGCGCGGCTCATGTTGTGGATGTTGGTCGAATGGATCATCGCCGAGTGATGGCAGCCGCGCTCGGCGCGCACCGCCTCGCTGATGGCCTCGTCGATGTCGCGCACGCGCGAGATGCCGAGCACCGGCATGAGCATCTCGACCATGATGAAGGGATGATAGCGGTCGACCTCCGCGATGACGAGGCGGGGGTTGCCGGTGTAGGCGATGCCGGAATCGTGCAGGATGAGCGTCGCGTCGTGGCCGACGTACTTGCGGTTGATGACGTACTTGTCCTCTTTCTTGATGAGGACGGTGTTGATGACCTTGTCGATGTCCGCGCCGTAGATGCGGAACGCGCCGTTGCGCTCCATCTCGCTCATGAGCTGGTCGGCGATGTTGTCGAAGGCAAAGACCTCTTTTTCCGCGACGCACAGCACGTTGTTGTCGAAGCTCGCGCCCTCGACGATGGTCTTCGCCGCAAGCGGGATGTTCGCCGTGTCGTCGACGATGACGGGGGGATTGCCCGGGCCCGCGGCGACGACGCGCTTGCCGGCCTTCATGGCGGTCTTGACGACCTCCTCGCCGCCGGTGATCGACAGGATGTGGATGTCGGGGTGGTTCATGATGTCGAGGCCGCTCTGCAGCGACGGCGTTTCGCACGTCGTGATGAGGTTCGCGGGGCCGCCCGCGCTGACGATCGCCTCGTTCATCAGCCGCATCGCCTCCTGCGAGGCGTGCTTCGCGGCGGGATGCGGGTTGAAGACGACGGAGTTGCCAGCCGTGATCATGCTGATGGAGTTGTTGATGATGGTGGCCGTCGGGTTGGTCGACGGCGTGATGGAGCCGATGACGCCGAAGGGCGCGCCCTCGACGATCGTCAGACCGTCGTCGCCGCTGAAGGCCTGCGTCTGCAGATCCTCCATGCCGGGCGTCTTGTTGCTCGCGAGCTGGTTTTTCAGGATCTTGTGTTCGACGCTGCCGTAGCCCGTCTCATTGTGGGCAAGCTCCGCGAGATACTTTGCGTTCGCATTGCCCGCCGCGCGCATCGCCGCGATGAGATGGCCGCGCTGCTCGAGCGTCATCTGCACGAGCTTCTCCTGCGCCGCCTTCGCGGCCGCGACCGCCTCGTTGGCCGTCGCGAACATGAAGCTCTGCTTGCCCGAGGGCGCCGGGCTGTACGAGGGCGCCGACGCCGACGGCGCCGGAGCCGCCGCGATGTTGGGCATCTGCCCCGTGAGCGCCATCGTCGTTTCCCGGACGATCTTTTCGATATCCTGCTGCGTTAACATATGGCAAACCTCTTTGTATTCGTATAGTTTCGGCTTTTATTCGGCAAACTTGTCGAAGACGCGCTTCCTGTCGATGTCGATGTGATCGATGATCGCGATGACGGAGCAGTCGACCGGCTTGCCGTCGGTCATGGCCGTCTGGCGCGAAGAGCTGCCGGCAACGGTCATGACGACCTCGCCCTCGCCCGCGCCCACGGCGTCGATGGCGACGAGCAGGCTGCCCTTTTCCTCCATCGTCGAAAGATCGATGGGCTTGACGACGAGCAGCTTGAGGCCCATGAGCTTATCGGACTTGTTGGTGCTGACCACCGTGCCTTTTACCCTTGCTATCTGCATTTTGTTTCCCCCGAAATTCTATCGTTTGACGATTCTTATGTTTTCAAGCCCCGCGCGGTCGATGGCGGCCGGCGTGACGACGGCGTTCGCCGCGCACACGAGATCGCGCACGCCCTTCGCCGCCGCGTCCAGCACGTCGCGCTCGGTCACGAGCGTGAGCGGCTCGGTGTGCCGCGTCTCGGGCAGGCAATCGTAGGTGGACAGCGACACGCCCATGTCGGTGAGCGCGTCGAGCGCGTCGAGCACACGCTCGAAGAAGGTGTTGCGCTTGAATTTCATCGGTTTGAAATCGAGCCACACGTCGACGTTGAGTCCCCACAGCACCGCCTTGAGCAGCAGCTGCTCGGAGGCCTCGGCGTCGTTGCCCGCCGCGAGCTTCTGCAGCGTCGAGATCTTCGGCGCGAGCAGCACCACGTTCACCGCGGCCGCCGTCTTTTCGAGCAGCTCCGACAGATTCGCGCCGTTCGCGCGCACCTCGCGGATGCCCCCGTAGGACAGCCGCTCGTCAAACACGACGTATTCCGTGTCCGGGCCGTACTTTTCGGCGATGAGCGAGAAGGTCTTCTGCGGCGACGCGATGGCGCACGTCAAGAACACCAGCGTCTCAGGGCGCGTTGTGGATGCGGTTACACACGACGCTTCGCTCTGCTCGATGATGTTCTTCGTGATGTCGGATATGATGTTTTGCAGCTGGTTGCTGTCCATCGCTTCTCCGAAAAAAATAATTTAAACGATCTCGACGATGTCGCCGTTGCGAAGGCCTGTGCTGTTTGCCTCGTCGAAGTCGAAATGGAGCTCCATGTCAAAATCCTTGCTGACGCGCACCCGGACGTTCTCGAAGATGACGGCGCGCTCCCCTGCGGTCCTGACGCGGACGACGTCGCCGCTCTTGAGCCCGTAGACGGCCGCCTGGGCGTCGGACAAATGGAGATGCCGCGCGGCGACGATGACGCCGTTCGGGATCGTGATCTGGCCGCAGGGGCCCTCGATCGCGGCGCCGGGGGTGTCCTTCGTGTCGCCGGACATGCGCACGACCGGCTTGATGCCGATCTTGAAGGCGTCGGAGGTGGACAGCTCGATCTGGGTCTCCCTGCGCTCGGGGCCCAGCACGCGGACCTTTTCGAGCCTGCCCTTCGGGCCGATGATCGTGACGGTCTCCTCGCAGGCGAACTGCCCCGGCTGGGACAGCGCGCTCTTCGGCGTCAGCTTGTAGCCCGGCCCGAACAGCCGTTCGACATCCTGCCGCGTGAGATGCAGGTGGCGGTTGGAAACGGCGGCGGGCAAAAAGCCCTGCCCCGTCGTCTGCCTGACCGACAGGAGCGTCTCGATCGTCACTTTTCTTTGCAGTTCTTCTTTGGTCATGCCAATCCCGCAGCTTTCCATACTTGTCTTCTAATTATTACATTATTGAAAGTGCAAGTCAAGACGTCACAACAGTTCAAATGCTCTAATTTTTTGTGCTATTTTGTGCAGTTTTTTCCTCCAGCTCCCGCACGCGCTCCTCGAGCAGCGCGACGGATTGCACCAGTTTGCGGCTGCGGTCGCTGAGCTGGGAGACGATGGACGTCAGCGACAGCAGCAGCATGACCGTGAAGCCCGCGAACAGCAAAAACACGGCGTTGACCGGGTTGGAAACGCCGATGAGCGCCGAGCCGCGGAAGACGATCTCCGGGAACAGAAGGAAGAGCAGCAGCAGCAGGCCGCTGAGGATCCACAGCAGCGTATATTTGAGGATGATCGCCTCGCGCTTGAGCATGAAATAGAGGATCGCGTAATAGACGACGAGCCCGACGGCGAGAAAGATCCGTAAACTTGCTTCCATGCCTATCCCCTCTTCTCCCGTTTTGTCTTGAAGCGCCCGAGGATGATCGCGAGCGATACCTTGAACATGAAGTAGGCCGAGTGCCACGGCTTGATGGACGAGCTGCCGCCCGCGCGCTCGCGCATGACGACGGGGGCCTCCGCGACGGTGAAGCCCGCCAGCACGGCCGAGAGGATGGCCTCCGGCTCGGGGTAATCCTGCGCATAATGGCGGGCGAAGAACGCCGTCAGCTCCTTCGAGCAGGCGCGGAAGCCGCTCGTCGTGTCCGAGACGCGCGCGCCGCAGTTGATGAAGATGAGCCACTTGAGAAAGCGGATGCCGAAGCGGCGCATGAAGGAGGTCTGGAAGCCCTCCTTTTTGATGAAGCGCGAGCCGACGCACATGTCGCATTCGCCCCGCGCGACGGGCCCGACGATGGCTTCTATGTAAGCGGGGTCGTGCTGGCCGTCGCCGTCGAGCTGCACCGTGACGTCATAGCCGCGCTCCGCGGCGTAGCGGTAGCCCGTCTGCACGCCGCCGCCGATGCCGAGATTGACGGGCACGTCGATATAGCGGAAGCCGTTCTCCCGCAGCACGCGCCGCGTTCCGTCCGTCGAGCAGTCGTTGACGACGACATAGTCGCAGGCGGGCGCTTTGGCGCGCAGCTCCTCGACGACCGAACGGATGGCTTCCTCTTCGTTATAGGCCGGTATGATGACAAGCACTTTCATCGGCATTTTCCGTAATCCTCTGTCGCTTTCTGAAGATAACCGCACAGCGCGTCGAGCTGCCGGTCTCGGTCAAAATGCTGCCCGCAGTAGGCGCGCCCGCGCGCGCCCATCGCTTTTCGTTCCTCTTTCGGCAGCGCGGCCATGCGCGCGAGCGCGTCGGCGAGCGCCTGCGCATCCCCCGCGGGAGCCGCAAAGCCGCAGTCCGCTTCGAGCACCGTCTGCGCGCCCGCGCCGTTCATAAAGGCGACGACGGGCAGACCGGCGTACATATAGGTCTGCAGCTTCGCCGGCACGGTGAGGTCGAGCACGCCGCTCTCCCTGAGCGAGACGAGCGCCGCGTCGCTCAGCCGCAGATAGTCCGGCACGGCGGCGCTGTCGACCCAGCCGGTAAAGACGAACCGCGCCTCGAGGCCGGCCGCGCGCACCTGCGCGCGCAGCGCCGGCAGCGCCGAGCCGTCGCCGACGATGAGAAATTTCACGCCGCCCGCCTGCGGCAGCGCGGCCGCCTCGGCGAGCTTTTCGAGGCCCTGCGCGACGCCGACGTTGCCGGCGAAGGCGACGACGGTATCCGCCGCGCCGAGGCCGAGCGACGCGCGCGTCACGCCGCCGCCCCCGCCCGCGCCCAGCGGCTCCGCATAATTCGGAAAGTATTCGATCGGCGCGGTCAGCCCCATCGAGCGCAGCTTCGGCTCGAAGCCGCGGGAGCTGACGAGCAGCAGATCCGCGCTTTTATAAAGCCAGCGGCTGAGCGCGAGGCTGCATCTTCTGAACAGCGTCCGGCGCCCGCCCTCGTCCATCCCGAGCAGCAGGAACATCGAATCCGGCCAGATGTCGAGGATGTAGACGATGTTCGGGATGTGCATGCGGCGCGCGAACACCTTCGCGGGCAAAATCTTCGTCACCGGCGAGTTGTTGAACACGAACACCGCGTCGTAGCCGTTCCTGCGCAGATGCGGCAGGTGGAACAGGCTGTTGACGGCGAACGACGCGCAGTTGAGCACCCAGCGCAGCGGCGAGCCGTCGCCGCGCCGCACGACGCCCACGCGCTCGATGCGCACGCCGTCGTGCTCCCGCTCGCCGCGCGAAAACCACGAGTACCCGTCAAAGAACTTTCCGCCGGGCACGTTCGGCAGCGACGTGAGCACATCGACCTGATGTCCCCGCTCGACGAGGCCCTTCGCGATATCGTTGATCCGGAAATTTTCCGGATAAAAATACTGAGAAACGACGAGGAGCTTCATTTCTTCTTCCAGATGTCGGCGTTGATGAGCTTCGTATAGCTCTCGATGATCTTGACGACCTTGACCGAGACGTTGGTGTCGGTATAATCCGGCACGGGCGCGACGGGCTCGCTGTTCTCGAACATCGACACGCACAGGGAGATGGCCGAGACGATGTCGTCCTCCCTGATGCCGCCGATGACGACGGTCCCCTTGTCGAGCACCTCCGGGCGCTCCGTCGACGTGCGGATGAGCACGCCGGGGAAGCCGAGCATCGCGCTCTCCTCCGACAGCGTGCCGGAGTCGGACAGCACGCAGTAGGCGTGCTTCTGCAGCTTGTTGTAGTCGAAGAAGCCGAAGGGCTTGAGATTGCGCACGTTCGGCTCGAACCGGAAGCCGCGGTCGGTGATGCGCTTGAGGCTGCGCGGATGCGTCGAATAGATGACGGGCATGCCGTAGCGCTTCGCGACGGCGTTGATGGCGTTCATGAGGCTGTAGAAATTCTCCTCGAGATCGACGTTCTCCTCGCGGTGCGCCGACACGAGGATGTACTTCTTCGCTTCGAGCCCGAGCTCGGCGAGCACATTGCTCGTGTCGATGGCGTCGGCGTTCTTTTCGAGCACCTCCCGCATGGGCGAGCCGGTCACGTAGATGTACTGGCCCCGCAGGCCCTCCGACAGCAGATAGCGGCGGGAGTGCTCCGTGTAGGGCAGATTGACGTCGCTGATGTGGTCGACGATGCGGCGGTTGGTCTCCTCCGGCACGTTCTCGTCGAAGCAGCGGTTGCCCGCCTCCATATGGAAGATCGGGATCTTCAGCCGCTTCGCGGAGATCGCCGCGAGCGCCGAGTTGGTGTCGCCGAGGATGAGCAGCGCGTCGGGGCGCTCCTTCGCGAGCACGGCGTAGCTCTTCGCGATGATGTTGCCCATCGTCTCGCCGAGATCACCGCCCGCCGCGTCGAGGTAATAGTCGGGCGCGCGCAGGCCGAGATCATCGAAAAAGACCTGGTTGAGCGAGTAGTCGTAATTCTGCCCGGTGTGGACGAGCTTGTGGTCGAAATATCTGTCGCAGCATTTGATGACCTCGGACAGGCGGATGATCTCCGGCCGCGTGCCGATGACGGTCATGACCTTGAGTTTTGATTTTTCCATTCAGACCTCCGCGGGATAGGTGTCGGGCCGCGCCGGATCGAACGGCTCGTTGGCCCAGATGAGCGTGACGAGCTCGCGGTCGGCGGACGTGTTGGTGATCGAGTGCGTGTATCCGGGCGGGATGTCGATGACCGTGGGCGTCTCGCCCGACGTGCGGTATTCGACGACGCCCGTCTCGTCGATCTTGCGCAGGCGCGTCGACGCTTCGCCGCTGACGACGATGAATTTTTCCGTCTTCGTGTGGTGCCAGTGGTTGCCGCGCGTGATGCCCGGCGCCGTCGTCGAAACGGAGAACTGGCCGAGCTCGGCGGTCTTGAAAAGCTCCGCGAACAGCCCGCGCGCGTCGGCATGCTTCACCGGCGCATAGGCGAAGGCGTCCGTCGGCAGATAGCTGAGATAGGTCGAATACAGCGCCTTGTCAAGGCCCGTGAGCGCCGGCATGACGAGCGTGTCGCGCACGGCGCGGAATTCGGCGATCTTGTCGGCGATGTACTGCAGCGGCGCGGTATATGCCGTCGGGACGTAGCAGTAGCCGTCGGCGCGGGGCAGCAGCTCCCCGTCGACGGCCGCGCGCACGGCGGCGACGACGTCGTCGATGTAGACGAGCGTCATGATGCGCTCGGGCTCGTTGACCTGGATGGGCAGGCCGCGCGCGATATTGTAGCAGAACGTCGCGACGGCGCTGTTGTAGTTGGGCCGGCACCACTTGCCGAATACATTCGGCAGCCGGAAGACGTACACGGGGACCTTCTGCACGCGCCCGTAGCTGAACAGCACCTCTTCCCCCTCGCGCTTGCTGCGCCCGTAGGGGTTGTCGAACGCCGCCTGCACGGAGGACGTCATGACGACGGGCACCGCGTTGCCGAGCTCCGCGAGCTCCGAGACGACGTCGCCCGTGAAGCCGGCGTTGCCCGTGCGGAACTCGCTGTCGTCCTTCGGGCGGTTGACGCCCGCGAAATGCACGACCACGTCGCACGCGCCGAGGTATTCCCGCAGCTGCTCGGCGCTCGTTTCAACGTCGGCGCGCAGCAGCGCGTAGCGGTCGGGGAATCTCGACAGCTCGCAGCAGAAATTGCGGCCGATGAAGCCGTTCGCGCCTGTGACGAGTACCTTTTTCATGGCTCACACAAGTCCTTTTTCGTGTTCGTTCTCGCCCTCGAGCTGCGCCTGGATATACGGCAGCTTCAGCAGGATCTTCTTGACGCCCTCGACGTCGAGCAGCTCCTGATTGGACGTGTAGTCGTGCAGCTCGGTGACGTCGGCGTTGCCCGTGTCGACGTATTTCGCGTAGTTGAGGTCGCGCGTGTCGTTGAAGATGCGGTAGAAGTTGTCCACCCGCTCGGCGTGCACGAGCTCCTCGCGGTTGATGAGCGTCTCGTGCTTTTTCTCGCCGTGGCGCGTGCCGATGACGCGCACCTTGCTGCCCTTCGCGCCGAAGATCTCGATGATCGCCTCGGCGAGGTCCTTGATGGTCGACGCCGGCGCGGTCGGGATGAAGGTCTCGCCCTGGCGGCCGTTGAGGAACGCGAACAGCACGAGGTCGACCGCCTCGTCGAGCGACATGAGGAAGCGCGTCATGCCGGGATCGGTGATCGTGATGTCGCGGCCGGCTTTGATCTGGTCGACGAACAGCGGGATGACCGAGCCGCGCGACGCCATGACGTTGCCGTAGCGCGTGATGTTGTAGACGGTGCCGTTGTCGCCGACGTTGCGGGCGTAGGCGCGCACGACCTTTTCGGCGACCGCCTTCGTCATGCCCATCGTGTTGATGGGATAGACGGCCTTGTCCGTCGACAGCAGCACAAAGCGGCTGACGCCGTTGTTGTACGCCGCGCGGATGGCGTTGTCGGTGCCCATGACGTTGGTGCGCACCGCTTCCATCGGGTAGAACTCGCACGACGGCACCTGCTTGAGCGCCGCGGCGTGGAAAACGTAATCGACGCCGGCCATCGCCTGGTTGATGCTCTCGTAATCGCGCACGTCGCCGATGTAGAACTTGACCTTGTCGTTCTGCAGCTTCTGGCGCATGTCGTCCTGCTTCTTCTCGTCGCGCGAGAAGATGCGGATCTCCTTTAAGCCGGAGCCGAGGAACCGGCGCAGCACGGCGTTGCCGAACGAGCCCGTGCCGCCGGTGATGAGCAGCGTTTTCCCGTCGAATTCGGGGCCGACCTTTTTGTCTATATTTTCAACAAGCATTTTTCTCTCTCCTCTTGTATGATATGCGTTATTTTTCGCCGAACAGGCGGCGGCAGGCCTCTTTGTAGGACGGCTGCGCGAGATCCTTCGGCGACAGCGTGAGCGGCGCGCCGCAGTCGGGCCACGCGACGCCGACGTCCGGGTCGTCGTACCGCACGCCGAGCTCGTCGCCGGGCGCGTACAGCCGCGTGCATTTGTAGCAGAATTCCGCCGTGTCGGACAGCACGAGGAAGCCGTGCGCAAAGCCCTCGGGGATGTAGAACTGCCGGCGGTTGGCCGCGGACAGCGTCACGCCGTACCACCGCCCGAGCGTCGGGCTGTCCCTGCGCATGTCGACGGCGACGTCGAAGACCTCGCCGCTGACCGCGCGCACGAGCTTGCCCTGGGGGTTGCCGACCTGCATGTGCAGCCCGCGCAGCACGCCGCGCCGGCTCATCGACTGGTTGTCCTGCACGAACGTCATCGACAGGCCCGCGTCGGCGAACTCTCTGCGGTTGTACGTCTCCATGAAATAGCCGCGCTCGTCGCCGAACGCGCCCGTCTCGATGACGGTCAGCCCTTCGATGCCCGTCGGCAGAAACGTGAATTTTCCCATTTTTTCTCTACTCCTTTGCGACGGCGAACACCGTGCGGAACATGATCCGGATATCGCCGAAAAGACAGAACTCCCGCAGATAGCGGAGGTTGTACGCCATCTTGGCGGGCAGGATCTGCTCGACGTACACGCGGTCGGGATCGGCGGCGTTCTCGAGCAGCCGCGCCTCATCCTTATAAGCGATGCTCGCGGGCGAGGTGATCCCCGCGCGCAGCAGCAGCGTCGCCCGCATCTCGTCGGTGTACGCGGCGACGTATTTCGGAACCTCGGGGCGGGTGCCGACAAAGGTCATGTCGCCCGCGAAGACGTTGAGCAGCTGCGGCAGCTCGTCGAGCCGCGTGCGGCGCAGAAACGCGCCGACGCGCGTGACGCGCGGGTCGTCCCCCACCGTCACGAGCGGGCCGATGCGGTCGGCGCCGGCGACCATCGAGCGGAATTTGAAGATGCGGAACTCCCGCATGTATCTCGTCACGCGGACCTGCCGGTAAAACACGGGGCCGCGGCTGCCGCATTTGACGGCGGCGGCGAGTCCCGCGAGCAGCGGGCTGAGCAATACGAGCAGCGCGCCGCTGAGCGCGATGTCGAACGCGCGCTTGAAAAAGAGCGCGGCGCGCCGCTTCTGCAGAAGCTGCCAGTAGGTCAGCACGCCGTCGCAGCGCATCGCCGCGGGCAAGTGCGCAAAGCCGTCAGACATACGCCTGCCCCTTGTGCGCGCGCACCGCGGCGAGACAGGAATTGGCGGCGAAATCGATCATGTCGTCGGTCAGCAGCGTGTGCAGCGGCAGCGTGATCTCGTTGCGGTAAAAATCGAAGGCGTTCGGATAATCCCGGATGTCGAAGCCGAGGTTCCTGTAGGCCGTCATCATGGGCAGCGGCTTGTAATGCACGTTCGCGCACACGCCGTCGCGCGCCATGTCCTCGATGATCGCGCCGCGCGTTTCCACGTTCGCGCCGCGCACGCGGGTGATGTACAAATGGTGGCTGCCGTAAAAATCGGCGCCCTCGTGGCAGACGGGCGCGACATCGGTGCCGTCGAAAAATTCATTGTAGCGCGCGACCATCTCGGCGCGGCGCGCGAGCATCTCGTCGTAGCGCTCAAGCTGGGCGAGGCCGATGGCCGCCATGATATCGGTCATGTTGCACTTGTAGCCGGGCAGCAGGATGTCGTATTCCCACGCGCCGAGCTTCGTCTTCGCGAGCGCGTCCTTGTTCTGGCCGTGCAGCGCGAGCAGCATGAACTGCGCGTAGAGCTCGTCCGCGCCGATGTCCCCGATGCCGCTGAAGCAGACCGCGCCGCCCTCCGCCGTCGTGAGGTTCTTGACGGCGTGGAAGGAGAAGCAGGCGAAATCGGGATACCGCGCGACGCTCTTTCCTTTATAGGTGGCGCCGAAGGAATGGGCGCAGTCCCCGACGACGGCGATGCGTCCGAGCTGCGTCTGCACCTCGTTCGCGGGGCGGAAAAGCTGCTTCTTCGCGGCCAGCGCCGCGAGCAGCGCGTCGTAATCGCAGGGGACGCCGCCGATATCGACGGGGATGACGGCCTTCGTGCGCGGCGTGACGGCCGCGGCGACCGCCGCGGGGGACATGAACAGGCTGTCCTTTTCGACGTCGACAAAGACGATCTTCGCGCCGACGTGCTCGATGACCGCGGCGGACGCCGAAAAGGTGTAGGGCGTCGTGATGACCTCGTCGCCGGGGCCGACGCCGAGCACGCGCAGCGCGAGCTCCATGGCCGCCGTGCCGGAGGACAGGCAGACCGTGCGCTCCACGCCGCAGTACGCGGAGATCTTTTTCTCGAATTCCTTGGACAGCGGGCCCGTCGTGATCCATCCGGACTCCAGCACCCGCCGCACGTATTCGGCTTCGTTGCCGCGCATGTCGGGCGGCGAAAACGGTATCTTCATCACAGCATCACTTCCTCGTTCCTTGCCGCGAGCGCATCGTGACGGAAGGTCGGGACCATGTCGATGACCATGCGCACGGTCTGCTCGCGCTTGTTGTCGTACGCCGTCGCCTTGAGGGCCGCGAGGCGCTCGAAAAATTCATCCTTGTCGATCTCGCCGGGGTTGCCGATAAAGATCTTTTTCTGGTCGGTCTTCGTGATGCCCTCCTCCGACAGCAGCAGCTCCTCATAGAGCTTTTCGCCGGGGCGCAGGCCCGTGAAGACGATGGGGATATCCTTATAGGGGGTGAAACCGGCGAGCCGGATGAGGTTCTCCGCGAGGTCGAGGATCTTGACCTGATGGCCCATGTCGAGCACAAAGATCTCGCCGCCCTTCGCGATCTCGGCCGAGGCGATGACGAGGCTGACCGCCTCGCGGATCGTCATGAAATAGCGCACGATGTCGGGATGGGTGACGGTCACGGGGCCGCCGGCGGCGATCTGCTCCTTGAACAGCGGGATGACCGAGCCGTTCGAGCCGAGCACATTGCCGAAGCGCACCGCCACGAAGCGCGTCGCGCTCGTCTTGGCCATCGCCTGGACGATCATCTCGCAGATGCGCTTGGTCGCGCCCATGATGCTCGTCGGGTTGACGGCCTTGTCCGTCGAAATGAGCACGAAGGTCTCGACGCCGTATTTGTCGGCGCTGCGCGCGACGTTCCACGTCCCGCAGACGTTGTTCTTGACGGCCTCTTCGGGGCTCGTCTCCATGAGCGGCACGTGCTTGTGCGCCGCCGCGTGGAAGACGAGCTGCGGGCGCTCGCTCTCGAACAGGGCGTCCATCTTGCGGCTGTCGCGGACGGAGGCGATGCAGACCTCGAGATCGAGCGCCGCGCCGTATTCGCGCAGCAGCTTCTGCTGCTCGTTGTAGGCGCTGTTCTCGTAGATATCGACGAGGATGAGCTTCTTCGGCCCGCTCGCCGCGATCTGCTCGCACAGCTCGCTGCCGATGGAGCCGCCCGCGCCCGTGACGAGCACGACCTTGCCGCGGATGTGGTCGAAGGTCTCGACCTCGTCGAGGTCGATCTCGTCGCGCCCGAGCAGATCCTCAACCTTCACGTCGCGCACGCGCGACAGAAGATCCTTTCCGTCGGAGATGAGCTTGCAGATGTCGGGCAGCATGCGCATGTTGCACGACGTCTTCGAGCAGATATTGAGAATGCGGCGCTTCTCGGCGTCGTCCGCCGCAGGGACCGCGAGCAGGATGGTGTCGATGTCGCACTGGGCCACGAGGCTCGGGATGTCCCGCGTCGTGCCCATGATCTTGATGCCCATGATCGTGCGGCCGAGCTTCTGCGGATTGTCGTCGACGGCGCACACGATGTTGTAGTCGGTGTTTTCGTCGCGGAAGATCTCGTGCAGCAGCGTCGACGCCGCGTCGCCCGCGCCCACGACCATGACGCGCTTGCGCTGCTTGCCGGCGTTGGTGATCTGCGTGTTGCGGAACATGCGGTAGGTCAGGCGGGTGTACAGCGTCAGCGACGCCGCGAACATCGCCGACATGAAGTAGACGGAGATGGGAATGCGGCGCTCGTTGTAGATGACGAGCGTGATGACAAGAAACGCCGCGATCGCGAGCACCGACGCGAGCGCGCACCGGAAAAACTCATAGATCTCGGCGTATCTCCAAAGGCTGTCGTACATGCCCATGAGCACGTAGACGATGACGAAGCACAGCACAAAAAGCACGCAGCTCGAAAACAGCAGGCTGCGGTATTCGTAGACCGACGTGCGCCCCGAGATGAGGACCCACGTGACAAGATAGGCGACCGTGATGCAGAAGATGTCGAAAGCGATGAGAACGCCGCGCCTGTAGCGCCGAAGAAAATTCGTTGTCGCCTCTTTCATACGCCCTCCCGTTCGCCCTATTGTATTTTATTATTATACTGATCCGATGCGAAATAATCAACCGCCCGCGCAGACGTTCCCTTTTCCCATTGTATTGTCGCATCGGGCGAAATCATCGGCCGCGGCGCGCGCTTTCGCGCGGGGCGCGTTGTATTCGGGGCGCGTTTGTTTTATAATGACGAAAAACACAGAAAGAGGCATTTCGCATGGAAGGAAAAGTTTACGCCGTTTATTTCTCGCCCACGGGCGGCTCGAAGAAGGGAGCGCTCGCCGTCGCGTCGGCGTTCGGCGCGCCGGCGGAGATCGACCTGACGCCGTGCACCGCGGCGCCCGTCCCCGCGTCGTTCGGGCCCGGCGACGTCGTCGTCTTCGGGGCGCCGGTCTACGGCGGGCGGCTGTTCTCCGGCGCGGTGCGCCGTTTTTCGCAGCTTCAGGGGAACGGCACGCCCTGCGTCGTGACCGTCACCTACGGCAACCGCGCCTATGACGACGCGCTCGCCGAGCTCTTCGACACCGCGAAGGCCTGCGGTTTCATCCCCGTCGCCGGCGCAGCGCTCGTCGCGCAGCACACCTACGGCGACATCCAGCGCGGCCGCCCGGCGGCCGACGATATCGCCGCCGACGAAGCGTTCGGGAAAAAAGCCGCCGACAAGCTCGCGCGCGGCGACATTTCCGTCTGCGCCGTTCCCGGCAACCGGCCGTACAGGGACGGCGGCCGCGGCGGAAAATTCCGGCCGCTGACCGACGCGGCGCTGTGCGTGTCATGCGGCGTGTGCGCCGCGCAGTGCCCCGAGCAGGCGATCGATTACGCCGACGTGTCGAAGATCGACAACGACAGATGTATCGCCTGCTTCCGCTGCATCGCCGTGTGCCCGACGGGCGCGAAGAACATGAACGAGGAAAAATACAACGCCTTCGCGGCCGAGTTTTCCGAAAAGCTCAGGGCCCGCCGGGAAAACGAATACTTCATCTGACGCGACAAAAAAGAGCGCCGCACGCGCGGCGCTCTTTTTTTGCCCTTTGGGGCTCAGAGGATGATGCACACGAGCCCGTTGCACCCGTCGTTGATGACCCGCTCGAGCGTCTCCTGCAGCTTCATGCGCGCGTCCGCGGGCATGCGGTAGAGCTTGTTCTGCAGGCCCTCGTTGACGAGCTCGTTGAGCGACTTGCCGAAGATATTGGAGCTCCAGATCTTGATGGGATCCTCCGAGAACTCCTGCAGCATATAGTTGACGAGCTCCTCGCTCTGCTTTTCGCTGCCGACGATGGGATTGACCTCCGTGGTGATGTCGGCGCGCAGCATGTGGATGGACGGCGCCGACGCGCGCAGCTTGACGCCGTATTTGCCGCCCTGCCGGATCATCTGCGGCTCCTCGAGGCGCAGCTCCTCGAGCGTCGGCATGACGATGCCGTAGCCCGTCTGCTCCACCTGCTCGAGCGCGCCCCGGACCTTCTGGTATTTCGCCTTGATCGCCGCGAGCTCCACGATGCAGGGCATGAGGCTCGCCTCGTCGCTGATCTGCAGGCCCGTCGTCTCGCCGATGATCCTGTAAAACAGATCGGGCAGCAGCGAGACCTCGACGCGCACGACGCCGGTGCCGAGATCGGACGCCGTTCGCGCGGCGCACCTGACGTACTCGCACGCCGTCACCGCCGACAGCTTTTCGGGCACGTCGCGCATGCGCGCGACGCTGCGGGCGAAATCCCCCGCCGCCGAGAAGACCGCGCTCTTGAGCCAGTGGTCTTTTTTGAGCGCGCTGATCCAGCGGGGCATGCCGAAGTCGATCTCCCGCACCGGGAATTCGCTCGTGACGACCGACAGGATGCCGCGGATCGTCTCCTCATCGAGGTCGAGGCAGTTGACCGGCAGCACCGGCACGTCGTACTTTTCGCGCAGCTGCCGCGCGAGCGCGTCGTTCTCGGGCGAGCGCGGATCGACGCAGTTGAGCAGGACGACGAACGGCTTGTTGATCTGCCTGAGCTCCTCCACCACGCGGCGCTCGGCGTCCTCATAGTCGGCGCGCGGGATGTCGCTGATGCTGCCGTCGGTCGTGACGACGACGCCGATGGTGGAATGCTCGTTAATGACCTTGCGCGTGCCCGTCTCGGCGGCGACGCCGAAGGGCACCGCGTCGTCGTACCACGGCGAGATGACCATGCGGGCCTGCTCGTTCTCCGTGTGGCCGAGCGCGCCCGGCACGATATAGCCGACGCAGTCGATCATGCGCACGCGCAGGCTGACGCCGTCCCCGAGCTCGACGTTCACCGCCTGCTCCGGGATGAATTTCGGCTCCGTCGTCATGATCGTCTTGCCGGCCGCCGACTGCGGCAGCTCGTCGAGCGAGCGCTCGCGCACCGCGTCGCTGTCGATGTTCGGCAGCACGAGGGTCTCCATAAATTTTTTGATGAAGGTCGATTTCCCCGTCCGCACGGGGCCGACGACGCCGATGTACACCTCGCCGTTGGTCCGTTTCGCGATGTCCTGATAGATGCTGCTGTTCATTCTGTCGCCCCCTTACTGTTCCACGATGGGTATGAGCAGGACCGACGCCTGCGCGAGCGCGCCGATGTCGACGCCGTTTTCGTCGGCGATCGCCTGCGGCGAGGTGTTGAAGCGCGCCGCGATGGCGAAAACATCCTCCCCCGGCTGCGCGTAATACGCGCACAGCGCCATGTCGCGCGGCGCCTTGGGCTTCGACGCGTCGGCGCGCACGTCGAGCACGGCCGGCAGGCGGACGATGTCGGCCGCCGTGCCGCTGAGAAAACCCGACGCCTTCAGCGACAGCCGCGTGTCGCTCTCGACGCATTCGAGCGTGTCGAAGACGCAGGTCAGCTCCCCGAACGGCGCGCCCGCAAAGGTCTGCGGCAGCGGCCGGCGGAAGGAAAAGGGGATATCGAAGCCGTTCGCGCCCCCCTCGTCGGCGAGCACGGCGCACAGCGTCCCCTCGACCTCGGCGGCCGTTCCGTTTTCCTCCGGGACGACGGCGGCATGGCAGCCGGACACGAAATAGTCGACCAGCTGCCCCGGCTGCTTGTCGAAGCTGTCGGAGAATGTGAACGGCTCGCTGACCGCGCACGCCGACGCCGTCACCCCGGGCGTGCCGCGCGTGAGCAGCAGCTCGCACTTCGTCGAGAAGGCGTCGCTGAGATAATCGACCGCGTCGGGCGCGTAGGCGTCCACGCACAGCTCGCACGAGACGGACAGCGAGACGAGCCCGTCTTCCGTGAGCTCCGGCAGCGCCGCGCAGGACAGCACCGCCGCGGACGCCGCCGCGGTGTCGCTTTCCCTGACGCCGTCCATGTCGACGATCTGGCTGAAGGGGAGCTTGAAGCCGGCGCGGCGCACGAGATACCCGCCGTCCTGGGCGAGCTCGAGCGCCACGTTCGCGTAGACGACGCCCTTGACCTCGACGCGGTTCTCAAAGCACGCCGCGCTCTCCGCGAGCGCCTGCGCCTCACAGCGCAGGATCGTCGGCTGGGCGTCCTCCCCCGCGTCGGCCTGCAGCAGCTCGTCGAGGGTGAACTGTTTGCGCGCGCTGCCGGCGCTGCGCAGATACTGCGCCGACGCGCCGCGGCAGAAGGCGCCGTCGGCGCCCGTCACGACGTCGACGTCGGCATAGGACAGGATGCGCAGCGAAAGGCTCAGCGCCCCCCGCACGTCGATCTTGCGCCCGTTGACGGCGCGGCAGTTGAGATAATCCGCGCGCACGTCCGTCAGCACGTCGTAATTGTCGCCGGCGGGCTCCTTGAGCTCGAACTGTCTTGAAAACGGGATGCGCTGCGACAGCGCGCACAGCCGGCTGTCGTCCCGCGTGCCGTAGAGCACGCTGAGCTTGACGTAGCCCTCGACCGTCGCCCGCGCGCCCACCGCAAGGCTGCTGACGACGACGGGCTCCGCCTTCGTCTTCACGATCTTCCATATTTCCGGCTGGTAGTCGGGGATCGTGAACTCCCCTTCCGCGGGCACTTCCGCGCGCATGTCGCAGATGATTCCGCAGGCGCCGAGGCGGCCGGTAGTCGCTGTAATCTCCATGGATGAATTTCCCCCTTTTATTTAAAAGCGCGACCTTTTCTTATCAATCTATATTCGCCCGCACCCCCGTTTATGTGCGTGTCCGAAACGCAAAAACCGGGGCGCGCGCACGCGCTCCCCGGTTTGCACGCGGCGCCCCGCGGGGCGCCGCCTTCAGTTTTCCTCGTTCTTTTTGATCTTGAAGATCAGCCGCAGAATACCGCTGAGATATTTCGGGCTTTTGATGACTACAACGCGCACAGCCGTCCCCCTTTACATAAGTCAGTGACCGAGTCCGAGGCTCAAAAGCAGCACGGCGGCGCAGGCGGCGAGCGACCAGCCCGCCGGCAGCGCGAGCGCCAGGATCACGCCCGCGCAAAACGCGGCCGCCGCCATCTGGAGCGCCGAGTTCCTCTTCCGCATGCGCACCCCTCCGTTCGCTTTCCCTATATTATATACGCGGGCCGGAAAAGTGTGAAAACGGCGCAAAAAAATCCGCGGGGCCCCGAAGGCCCCGCGGATGTGCGCATTCCGGTGTTTTTATTCCCACGCATTGCGCTCGCACGCCTGCTTGTACAGCGCGGCGTAGCTCTCGTGCCGCGTCGGTTCGATGTCGCCCGCCGCAAGCGCGGCGAGCACCGCGCATCCCTTCTCGACGGTGTGCGAGCAGCCGGTAAAGCGGCAGCCGCCGAGATAAGGCGCAAACTCCGGGAACAGACCGGCGAGCGCCTCCCGGGGGATGCGCTCGTCCCGCTCGAAATCGAGCGCCGAAAAGCCCGGCGTGTCGGCCACCCAGCCGTCGCCGCAGGCGTACAGCTCGACGGCGCGCGTCGTGTGGCGCCCGCGCCCGAGCTTTTTGCTCGTCTCGCCCGTTTCGAGCGAGAGTCCGGGCAGCAGCGCGTTGAGGAAGGTCGACTTGCCCACGCCGCTGTTCCCCGTGAAGACGGACAGGCCCGGCTGCGCCGCGAGCGCGCGCACCGCGGCCGCCTCGTCCGCCCGGTTGGCGTCGTACACCGCAAAGCCCGCGTGCACATAGATCGCGCGCAGCGCGGCGGCGCCGTCGATGTCGGTCTTCGTCAGCAGCAGCGCCGGTCGCACCCCGCGCAGCAGCGCGAGGGCCGTAAACTGGTCGATCACGAAGAGGTTGGGGCGGGGATCGGTCGCCGACACGACGAGGAACAGCCGGTCGACGTTCGCCGCGAGCGGGCGCTGAAAACAGTTTTTGCGTGCGGCGATGGCGCTGACGACGTAGCCGCCGTCGGCTCCCTCCACCTCCACGCGGTCCCCCGCGGCGGGCGTGACGCCCTGCCGGCGGAAGATGCCCTTCGCGCGGCACTCCAAAACGCCGTCGGCGGTCTTTACATAGTAAAAACCGCCGATGCCTTTGATGATGATCCCTGTTGTCGCGGCCATGCGCGCGTCAGCCGGTGACCGTGACGGTGCAGGAGGCGGTCTTTCCGCCGTCCGCCGTCGTCACCGTGATGACGGCCGTCGCGCCCGCGGATGCGCCGCTGCTGACGGTGACGTTGCCGTTGCCGTCGACGCTCGCGACGCCCGCGTCGGACGAGCTCCAGCTCACCGACTTGTTCGAGGCGTTGTCCGGCGACACCGTCGCCGTGAGCGTGCCCGTGCCGCCCGGTGCGAGCGACAGCGAGGACGCATTGAGCGTCACGCCGGAGACGCTGACCGAGGGCGCCGTCCAGTTGAAGACGCCGTTGTCGGATTTGACGCTCGTGTAGGTCTCGGTATCGTAATTGACCTCGCAGGTCCACAGCAGATACGTATGGTTCTGGGCATCAATCGCCGATACGAGGACGGTCGCCTTGCCCGTGCCCGCGGTGCTGACGCTCCAGGTGTGGGACGAGGATTCGGTGACCGGCGTGCTGCCGAGCGTGTTGTCGTCCTTCTTCGCGATGACCGTATAGCCGGACGAGCCGTCGAGCTTGTACGGCAGCGCGAGCTGCATCGTCACCTTGTGTTCGACGACGCCGAGGCTGACGACGATGTCAACGCTCGTGCCCTGCGACACGCGCGTGCCCGCCGTGAGGCTCTGGGAGATGATCTTGCCCTTTTCGATCGTGTCGCTCGACTCCTCGGTCATCTTGCCGATGACGAGTCCGTTCTGGTTGAGCAGCGACTTCGCGGCGCTGTAGGTCTTGTTGAGAAGATCCGGCACATACGTCGTCGTCGACGAGCTCTGCGAGTTGACGTAGAGCGTGATCATCGTGCCGGACAGCACCTCGGTGCCGCTGACGGGATCCGTCTTGACGATGCGGTTCGCCTCATAGTTCGAGTCGGTGACCGACTCCTGCATGACGACGAGGCCGAGGTTCTGCAGCAGCGTGACCGCCTCGCCGTATTTCATGTCGACCACGTCGGGGATGGTGATCTTTTCGGGGCCCTTGCTGACGTACAGCGTGATCTCGCCGTTTTCCTTGATCTTCTTGGGCGGGACGGGGCTCTGCGAATAGATCGTGCCGAGGGCGTATTCGTCGTTGTAGTCCTCGACGACGGTGAATTTGAAGTTCTTGTAACTGGCGCTGCCCTCGACGTCGGTGATGTTCATGTTGGTGAAATCGGGCAGGTCGACGTCCGCATATTTATGGAACAGCGAGCCCGAGCCCATGTTGAAGACCATGAACAGCAGCACGAGCGCGCCGACGACGCAGGCGCCCGTGATGCCCAGCAGGATCGCCGTCGGGAATTTCCTGCGCGGCGCGTCCTCTTCGTCGTCCCCGTCGTCCTCATCGTCCTCGTCGCCGTCGTCCTCGTCGTCCGCGGGCCTGAGATTCTTTTTGGCGGCGCTCTTCGCGGCGGCCGCGGCGGTGTTGTCGATATAAACCGTCGGCGAATCGTCGCCGAAATACTTGTATTCGAAAACGATGCTCGGATTCTTCTTGAAATCGTCGATGTCGCGCAGCATCTGCGCGGCCGACTGGTACCGCTTCGCCGGATCCTTCGCCATCGCCTTGAGCGTGATCTCCTCGAGCCCCTCGGGGATGTCGGGATCGATCTCGCGCAGGGACTTCGGCGTGTCGGAGATCTGCTTGATGGCCACGGAGACCGCGCTGTCCGATGTGAAGGGCAGCTCGCCCGTGAGCATCTCGTACATCATGACGCCGACGCTGTAGATGTCGGTCTTCGCGTCGGTCACGTCGCCGCGCGCCTGCTCGGGGCTGATATAGTGGACGGAGCCGATGGCCTTGTCGGTGATGGTGCGCGTCTCGCTGCGCGAAAAGCGCGCGATGCCGAAGTCGGTGACCTTGATGCTGCCGTCGGCGGTGATCATGATATTCTGGGGCTTGATGTCGCGGTGGACGATGCCGCGGTCGTGCGCATGCTGCAGCGCGCGCAGCACCTGCGTGATGAAGAAGATGGTGTCCTTCCACGTCAGCTTTCCCTGGTGGTCGATGTATTCCTTGAGCGTGATGCCGTCGATGTACTCCATGACGATATACTGCACGCTGTCGGAGAAATTGACGTCGTAGACCTTGACGATGTTCGGATGCGACAGCAGCCCGATGGCTTTCGACTCGTTCTTGAAGCGGCGCACGAGCTCCTCGTTGTCGAGAAACTCCTCGCGCAGGATCTTGACGGCCTTGATGCTGCCGTCGGCCCGGTCGGTCGCCTTGTAGACGTTCGCCATGCCGCCCGCGCCGATGAGCTCGGTGATCTCGTAGCGGCCGTCCAGTCGTTTGCCGATGTAGTTGTCCATTTTTCCTCTTTCCTCCGTTGCCGTCTGCGGGGCATTACGCGCCCAATACCACGGCGGTTATGTTATCGAAGCCGCCCGCGTCCACGGCCTGCCGGACCATGTCGGGGGCTGTTCTGTAGAAATCCTCTTTGCGCGCGAGCGCGAGCAGTTCGTCGTCCGTGAGCATATTCGAGAGCCCGTCGCTGCAGATGAGCAGCAGCTCTCCCTTCGCGAGACGGCATTCATTGTAATCCATCCTGATCCTGCGGTCAATGCCCAGCGCGCTCGTAATGATGTTGCGGTTGGGGTGGCGCAGGGCCTGCTCCGGGGTGATGCGCCCGCTGTCGAGCAGTTCCTGGACCATCGAATGATCGCGGGTGATCTGCCGGATGCCCTTTTTCGTGATGTGATACGCGCGGCTGTCGCCGGCGTGCACGAGCTGGACGTTGTTGTTGCGCACGACGGCGAAGACGGCCGTCGTGCCCATGACGGCGTCGCGGCCGCCCCCCTCTTTGAAGACGAGGTCGCTTGCCTTCTGGACGCATTCGAGCATCCAGGCCTTCACGCCGTCCGGCTCGATGAGGTCGACGAGGCGCTTCTCCACCTGGGACTGAAGATAATCGCCGGCCATGCGGCTCGCTCTCGCGCCGCTCTTCATGCCGCCCATGCCGTCGCACAGCACGACCCAGTAGGTGTCGTCGCTCAGACGTCCCGCGACATAATAATCCTGGTTGTCCTCGTAGACCTTGCCGATGTCGGTCATGGCGGTTATCTTCAATCTTACACCTCCTTCGGGCGGTTCTCGTCGTTTTGCCGCGCTTCCCTGCGCAGCTGCCCGCACGCGGCGCTGATGTCGGTGCCGAGGGTGCGGCGCACGGTCGCGTTGACGCCCAGCGTCTCCAGCTTTTTCCGGAACGCCTCGGCGTCCGCGCGCGAAGCGCGGAAATCCGTCTCGCGGATGGGATTGACCGGGATGAGATTGACGTGCGCGCCCATGCCCGCGATGAGATGCGCGAGCTTCCGCGCGTCGTCGTCAAAGTCGTTTTTATCGTGGATGACGGCGTACTCAAAGGAGATGCGCCGCCCTGTCGCTTCAAAGTACCGCCGGCAGGCCGCCAGCACCTCGGCGATGGGATAGATCTTGTCGACCGGCATCATCGCGCCGCGCTTTTCGTCCGTCGCCGCGTGCAGCGACACCGACAGCGTCAGCTGCAGCGACAGCGCCGCGAGGCGGTCGATCTGCGGCACGAGGCCGCAGGTGGAAAGCGTGATGCCCCGGTTGGACAGCCCGCCGCCGTCCTTGTCGGTGGCGAGGCCGATGAAGCGCACGACGTTGTCGAAGTTGTCGAGCGGCTCGCCGATGCCCATGAGCACGACGCTGTCCGTCCGCTCGCCCGTCTCGGCTTCGGTGCGGTAGATCTGCGCGAGGATCTCTCCCGCCTCGAGCGAGCGCACGAGCCCGTCCTTCGTCGACGCGCAGAACGCGCAGCCCATCCGGCAGCCGACCTGCGTCGACACGCACACGGCCATGCCGTGCTCGTAGCGCATCGCGACCGTCTCGATGCTGTTGCCGTCCGGCAGGCCGTAGAGGAATTTCGCCGTGCCGTCGGCCGCGCGCTGGGCGCGCAGCGTCGTCAGGCACGCAATGCGATATTGCCGCGCGAGCGCCGCGCGGAACTCCTTCGGCAGATCCGTCATCTCGTCGAAGGAGGCCGCCCGCGCGCGGTGCAGCCACGCGTACAGCTGCTTTGCGCGGTAGGCGGGCTGTCCGAGCGCCGCCGCCGCGTCCGCAAGCTCTTGCTTTGTCATGGACAGCAGGTCGCGTTTATCCATCATAATATCATATTCTTTCGAAAGTTGCTATAAAAAATCCCTCGTTCGCGCCGGCGCGGGGCAAAAATGTGACGAACCCGCGGGCGTCCCGCGGCGCTTCGCGCGGCAAGCCGGGGTCGACGGCGCGAAAGTCCGGGTTGGCCCCGAGGAAGGCCAGCGCGACGTCCTCGTTTTCGCGGCGGTCGAGCGTGCACGTCGAGTAGACGAGCCGCCCGCCCGCGCGCAGCTTGCGCGCGCCGCTGTCGAGAATGGCGCGCTGCAGCGGCACGAGGTCGTTTTCCTGCGACGGCTCCTTATAGCGCAGCTCCGGCTTCGCCGCGATCTCCCCGTAGCCGGAGCACGGCACGTCGCACAGCACGCGGTCGAAGGCTTCGCCGTCGGCGTACGCCGCCGCGTCGGCGCAGCGCGTCTCGACGATCGCGACGCCCTCGCGGCGCGCGGCCTCGTCGATGAGGCGGAGCCGGCTCATGTGGAGATCGAGCGCGACGATGCGGCCGATGTTCTTCATGCGCTGGGCCATCGTGAGCGTCTTGCCGCCGGGCGCGGCGCAGGCGTCGAGCACCCGCTCGCCCGGCCGGGGATCGACGGCGGCCGCCGCGCACTGCGCGGCGAGGCTCTGCACGCGCAGATCGCCGTTCGCAAACGACGCGCAGCCGAGCCACGGCCCCTCGAGCTCGACGGCATAAGGCAGCCACGTCGGCCGGGCGGTCACGCCCTCGCCGGCAAGCGTGCGGATGAGCTGCTCCTCGCCGGCGCGCAGCGCGTTGAGCCGCGCCGCCGTCGGGCAGCGCTCGAACGTCGCCCCGAGCATCGGCTCGGTGTCGGAGCCGTACTGGGACAGCAGCAGCGCCGCGAGCCCCTCGCACAGCGAATACTTCACCGACAGGCGCCGCACGGCGCCGTCGACGGCGTCGAGCGACGACAGGTCGAACACCGACGCCCGGCGAAGGACCGCGTTGACGAGGCTCTTCGCCGAGGACTTGCCGAACGCGGCGCACAGCTCGACGCTTTCGTCGACCGCCGCGCGCACCGGCACGCCCTGCATATACAGGCACTGATACAGCCCCGCGCGCAGGATGCAGCGCACCTCGGGGTCGAGCTTGCCGACCGGGCGGCTCAGCAGCGGGGCCAGGATGTAGTCGAGCGTCAGCCGGCGCTCGAGCGCGCCGTAAAACAGCGCGGCCGCGAACGCCGTGTCCCGCCCCGAAAAGCCCGCGCCGGCCGCCTGCTGCTTGAAAATGAGATTGGAATAGCCGCCCTTGTCCGCTTCGAGCAGACAGCGGACGGCCAGCTGCCGCGCGCTCGTCAATTTCTTCTTCTCCCGCCGAACATCAGGATGAGACGAAGCAGGTTCGCGAGAGACACGGCGAGCGCGGCGATATACGTCCAGGCCGCCGCGCGCAGCACCTTCTTTGCGCCGTCGAGCTCCTGCGTGTCGAGCACGCCGTAGCCCTCGAGCACGGTGACGGCGCGATGGCTCGCGTTGAACTCCACGGGCAGCGTCACGAGCTGGAAGACGACGGACAGGCTGAACAGGAGGATCCCGAGCGTGATGAGGAAGTCGATGCTCATGAGCACGCCGAGCAGAATCGCGGGCCACGACAGGCCCGCACCGATCTGGGTGACGGGGATGATGGCCGCGCGCAGCTTGATGGGGCCGTAGCCCTCGGCATACTGCACGGCATGCCCCGCCTCATGCGCCGCGACGCCCGCCGCCGCGACGGAGTCGTTGCCGTACGTCGAGTCGGACAGGCGGATGACGTTGGCCTGCGGGTCGTAGTGGTCGGTGAGGTTGCCGCTGATGTGTTCGATGTTCACGCTCTGCAGCCCGTTCGCGTCGAGGATCATGCGCGCGACGCGGTCGCCCGTGACGCCGCGCTGGGTCGGCACCTTGCTGTAGCGGCGGTAGGTCGAATTGACGACGAGCTGGGCGATGAGCGACAGGATAAACGCCGGGATGACCAGCAGCCAGAAATAATCAAAGCCGTATCCCGAGCCGTAGCCGTAATAAGGATAATACATACTTTCAACCCTCCGTGATAATAACGTCGCCGGGGCGCAGACGCACGCCGGCGGCCCATTCCCTGCCGGTCATCGCGCGCCCGCCCTCGGGCTTGACTTCAAGCAGCTGCACCGCGCCGCCGGACGCGGCGACCGTGAGCGGATCGCGCGCGAGCACCTCGCCGGGGGCGCCTTCGCCGGGGACATACCCCGCGCGCAGCACCTTGACCGTTTTGCCGCCCGCGGTAAAGAAGGCGTTCGGCCACTGGCTGAAGGCGCGCACGCGGTCGGCGATGCCGCGCGCGTCCTGCGCAAAGGAAAAGAGCCCCTCGCTCTTTTCGATGGGCGGCGCGGCGGTCGCGGAAGCGGCGTCCTGCGGCGTCCTGCGGGCGGTCCCGTCCGCGATGGAGCGCACGGTCGCCGCGAGCAGCGACGCGCCGGCTTCGCCGAGCTTCTGAAACATCGACGCCGCGTCGTCGGCCTCGCCGACCGGGACGCGCACCTGCGCGATGATGTCGCCCGTGTCCATGCCCTCGTCCATGTACATCGCCGTCACGCCCGTCACGGTCTCGCCGTGCTCGAGCGCGCGCTGGATGGGCGCGGCGCCGCGGTACGCGGGCAGCAGCGACGCGTGGATATTGACGCAGCCGCGCGGCGGGATGCCGAGGATGTCCTTCGGCAGGATGCGCCCGTAGGCGACGACGGCGATGAGCTCCGGCGCGAGCGAGCGCACGAGCGCCGCCGCGCTGCCGTCGCGCAGCTTGACGGGCTGGAAGACCGGGATGCCCAGCGACTGCGCGAGCACCTTCACGGGCGGCGCGGTGAGTATCTGTTTTCTGCCGACGGGCTTGTCCGGCTGGCAGAACACGCCGCAGACGTCATTGTCCGCCGCGAGCGCCCGCAGCATGACGGCGGCGATGTCGGGCGTACCCATGAACAGGATCTTCATGCGCGGTCCTTTTCCTCCCCGCCTTTTTCTTCCGGCGCCTGCGCGTCGGTGCGCTCGAGCAGCTCGTCGAGCTCCTCGTCGCTGTACACGCGCTCGGCGAGGTCGATGAACAGCTTTCCGTCGAGGTGATCGATCTCGTGGCAGGCGGCGCGCGCCGCCATCTGCTCAAAGGCGCGCTCGAAGGGCGCGCCCGCGCGGTCCTGCGCCCGGACGACGACGCGCACGGGGCGCTGCAGATACGCGCGCTCATCGGGACACGACAGGCAGCCCTCGAAGGCGCCGGTGGTCTCCTCGCTCTTTTCGGTGATCTCGGGGTTGACGAGCTCGACGACCTCCTCGCCGTCGACGATGACGACCGCGCGGCGCAGGATGCCCACCTGCGGCGCGGCGAGGCCGAGGCCGTCGGCCGACGCCATCGTCTGGGCGAGATCGGTGAGCAGATCGCAGGTGCGCGGGCCGAAGTCCGTCACGGGCCGGCACACCTTGCGCAGCGCCGGGTCGCTTTTGAGCAATATTTTTCTTAAAGCCATAGATTCTCCTTTATCAGCCGTCGAGATCGTCTCTGAAATCCACGAACAGCCGGGTATGATCGTTCTTTTTGTCTTTCGCAAAATCGTCCATGCACGCGCGCAGAAACGCGCGGAAGGTGCGGTCGTTGCGGCATTTGAGCACCAGGCGCCAGCGGAAAAGCCCCTTGACGTAGGCGACGCGCATGGGCGCGGGGCCGAGCGCGCGCAGCGGCATATCCGCATAGCGCTCGGTCTGGATGCGCTTGAGCGCGGCGAGGAAGCCGTCCGCCGAGGCCTTCGCGGCGGCGTCTGTCTCGGCGATGAAGCCGACGGAGCACAGCGCGCAGAAGGGCGGGTAGAGGTGCAGCCGCCGCAGCACGATCTCCGCATTGTAAAACGAGCGATAGTCCTGTTTTGCCGCAAGGCGGATGACGCTGTTGTCGGGGTCGATGGTCTGGATGACGGCCTCGCCCCGCCGGTCGCCGCGGCCGCTGCGGCCGACAACCTGCGTGAGCATCGAAAAGGTGCGCTCGTTCGCCCGAAAGCTCGGCGACAGCAGCAGCTGGTCGACGCTCAGCACCCCCGCGAGCGTGACCCGTTTGAAATCGAGTCCCTTCGCGATCATCTGCGTCCCGATGATTATATCATATTCGCCGCGGGAAAATGCGGCGAGCAGCGATTCGACGGCATGTTTTTTTGTGACGCTGTCGAGGTCGAGCCGCAGGATGCGCGCGCGCGGGAAAAGCGACTCGAGCTCCTCCTCCATCTTCTGCGTGCCCACGCCGGTGTGCAGCAGCGGGCCGCCGCAGGCGTCGCACGTCTCGCGCAGCGGGTACTGCCGTCCGCAGTAATGGCAGACGTACGTCCCTGTGCTCTTGTGGAGCACGAGCGGCGTATCGCAGCTGTCGCATTTGACGATCTTTTTGCACGAGCGGCACATCGAGATCGTCCGGTAGCCGCGGCGGTTGAGCAGCAGGATGCACTGCTCGCCCCTCGACAGCCGCAGGGCGATCTGGTCGGCGAGGTACTGGCTGATGTGATGGCTGTTGCCCGCGAGCAGCTCGCTGCGCATATCCACCACGCGCACCGCCGGCAGCGGCATGCTGCCGTAGCGCTCGTCGAGCGACACGAGATTGTAGACGCCCGTCTGCGCCTTGTAATAACTCTCGACCGACGGCGTCGCCGACGCGAGCAGCAGGTGCGCCCCCGTCTCCCGCGCGCGGAAGGCGGCGACCGCCACCGCGTCGTAGCGCGGGTTCTGCTCGGAGCAGTAGCTCGGCTCCTGCTCCTCGTCGACGATGACGATGCCGAGGCTGCGCGCCGGCGCAAAGACGGCCGAGCGCGTGCCCACGACGATGTCGCAGCTCCCGCTGCGGATCTTCTGCCACTCGAGCATGCGCTCGGTGTCGGACAGGCCGCTGTGCAGGATGCCCACGCGCGCGCCGAACAGGCATTTCAGCCGGCAGATCATCTGCGTCGCGATGGCGATCTCCGGCACGAGCAGCAGCGCGCTCTTCCCCGCCGCGACCGCCTGCTCGATGAGCTTGATGTAGATGAGGGTCTTCCCGCTCGAGGTCACGCCGTTGAGCAGCGTCGTGTCCGGCGCCGCCGGGTCGTCGATGAAAGCGCGGATCTGCGCGAGCGCCTTTTCCTGCGCGGGCGTCAGCGACGGGATCGAGCGCTCCCCGTAGCCCCCGTACAGCTCGATGTCCTTCGGGCGCTCCTGCTTTTCGAGGATCCCCTTGGCGGCGAGGCGGACGACGACGTCCCGGCCGACGCCGAGCCGCGCGCAGATCTGCGCGCAGGTGAGCGGATTGTCCCGCACGAGCTCGCACACGGCGCGCTGCTTCTCCGTCAGGCGCGGCGGCGCGCCGCTCTCGCGGTATTCGTACGCCGTCTCGAGGTGCGCGCCGGTCGCCGCCACGATGGCGTCGCCGCCCTCGTCCGGCACGAGCCGCGCGTTCTTCGGCAGCACCGCGTGCACCGCGTCGTAATAGGTACAGAAGGTCGTCTCGCGCAGCAGCCGTATGAGCCGCACGAGCTCGGCGCCCACGAGCGGCTCCCCCTTTTCTATATCTATGACGCTCTTGAGATTTTCTTTCGGCTGCGTCTCGGGCTCGATGACGATGCCCATGCGCGGCGCGCCGTTGCCGAAGGGCACGAGCACCCGCGCGCCCGGCACCGCGCACGCGGCGAGGGCCTCGGGCACCGCGTAGCTGTACAGGCGGTCAAAACGAAAGGCGGCGTTATCCACCGCAACTTTTACGCCGCAACACATAAACGCCACCTCCTTCCGCTCTATTCAGTTGGTTTACTCTTCGCGCGTCACATGCCCCTTGACGACGCGGTATTTGTGCGCCCCGAATTCGTCGATGGCCATGTTCACGGGCTTGTCGTCGAGGATGACCTTGTCCTCCTGCGCTTCGGCGGCGATGTCGCGCGAGCGTTTGGCGATCGCGATGACAAGGCTGTAGGCGCTTTCGTTTTCATTCAGGAGTTTTGCGATTGCTGGTTTGAGCATCTATTTTCGTCCCCTTTTTCCGGTTGTTTGTTCTGCCATGTGTCGATCGCCTTCGACAGCTCCGCGGCGCAGACCTCGGCGACGTCGTTGACGATGGAAACGTCATAAAAATCGAGCTGGCTGAGCTCCTGCTCGGCGATGCGAAGGCGGGTGCGGATGACCTCCTCCGACTCCGTGCAGCGCAGCCGCAGGCGCTGCTCGAGCACCTCAAGCGACGGCGGCACGATGAACACGCACATGGAGCCGGGGAACATGCGCTTGACGTTCTTCGCGCCCTCCACTTCGATGATGAGCACGACCGTGTGATCTCCGGTCAGCTTCTGCTCGAGCTCGTCGAGCGGCGTACCGTACAGGTTGCCGGCATATTCCGTATATTCGAGCATGCGGTTCGCTTCGATGCGCCGCTGGAATTCCCCGCGCGATATGAAGTAATAATGCACGCCGTCCGTCTCGTTGGCGCGGCGCTGCCGCGTCGTGCACGAGACGCTCAGGAATATATCCTCGCGCATCTTCATCAGGCACCCGACGACCGTGTCCTTGCCGCACCCCGACGGCCCCGACACGACGACGAGCTTCCGCTCGTCAATCATCTTCTTCCGCCTCGTCCTCTTCGTCCTCGGACAGACGGTTCGCCACCGTCTCCGGCTGGACGGCCGAGAGGATGACGTGGTCGGAATCGGTGATGATGACGGCGCGCGTGCGGCGGCCGTAGGTCGCGTCGATGAGCGCGCCCTTGTCGCGGGCGTCGCTGACGATGCGCTTGATGGGCGCCGATTCGGGGCTGACGATGGCGACGAGCCGGCTGGCCGACACCATATTGCCGAAGCCGATATTGATCAGTTTCATGGGGCGCCTCCTTATTCGATGTTCTGGATCTGCTCGCGGATCTTCTCGATCTCCGCCTTGACGTCGACGACGAGCGAGGTGATGTCGAGGTCGTTGGCCTTGCTGCCGATGGTGTTGATCTCGCGGTTGACCTCCTGGGTGAGGAAGTCGAGCTTGCGGCCGACGGGCTCGTCGAGCTTCAGGATGCCGCGGTACTGCGCGATGTGGCTGCGCAGGCGCACGGTCTCCTCGTCGATGGCCGCCTTGTCGGCGTACAGCGCCGCCTCGAGCAGGATGCGGTTCTCGTCGATATTCGACGTCTCGAGCACCGACTGCATGCGCGCGAGCAGCTTTTCGCGGTATTTGTCCAGGCGCGGCGCGGACTGCTTCTCGATCTCGCCGACGGCGTTCTCGATAAAATCGAGCCGCCCGCAGACGTCCTCGCAGAGCTTCGCGCCCTCGGCCGCGCGCATGGAATTGTAGCTATCGAGCGCCTCGTCGACGACCGAGCGGACGTCGGCCCACAGCTGCTCCTCGTCGGGCACCGCGCGCCGGACGTTGAACACCTCGGGGAAACGGGCGACGGAGACGGCGGTCGCGTCGTTCTCGAGCCCCAGCTCGCGCGCGAGCGTGTCGAGCGCCGCGGCATAGCCCTTCGCGACCGCAAGGTCGAGTTCGACCTGCGAGGTGCCCTGCTCCTGGTCGGCGATGGTCACGCCGCAGTCGAATTTGCCGCGGGAGACCTGCTTCTGGATGTGCGCCTTGATCTTGTCCTCCAGGTAGGAATACGCGCGCGGCACGCGCGAGGAGTATTCAAAATAGCGGTGGTTGACCGAGCGCAGTTCAACGGTGATCTCGCGGCCGTTGAGGGTCTCGCTCGCGCGGCCGAAGCCGGTCATGCTGTTGATCATGGCGCTCTCCGATCCGTTAATAAGAATAGTTTTAACTAAAATATTGTACTTTGTCGCGCCGGAAAAGTCAACAAATCCGGCCTTGCGCGGGGAAACAAAAGGCCGGGGCGCACGCCCCGGCCTTCGCCGTTCTCACAGCGGATGGACCATGTTCTGTTTGTCGAGGTGTTCGGCGTCGATGCCGAGCTCCTTCGCGCGGCGGTTCTCGAAGAATTTCGTCGCGACCTGCGGGAACATCGCGTAGCTGAGCACGTCCTCGTCGCTCTTCGCGAACGCCTTGCACTCCTCGCGCAGCTTGTCGAATTCGGCGGGCAGCAGGTCGGCCGGCCGGCAGGTGATGGGCTTCTCGTCGCCGAGGATGAATTTCTGGAAGGCGGGGTCGATGGGCGCCGGCGTGCGGCCGTACTCGCCCTTCACGAGCGCCTTGAATTCCTTCGTGACGGTCTTGTAGCGCTCGCCCATGATGACGTTGTAGACCGCCTGCGTGCCGACGATCTGCGACGTCGGCGTGACGAGCGGCGGATAGCCGCTGTCCTTGCGCACGCGCGGGATCTCCTCGAGCACCGCGTCGTACTGGTCGGACTTGCCGGCGTCCTTGAGCTGCTTGATGAGGTTGCTGAGCATGCCGCCCGGCACCTGCGCGAGCAGCGTGTTGGCGTTGACGCCGAGGACTTTCGGGGACAGCTGGCCGGAGGCGAGGTATTTCTCGCGCAGCTTTTCGAAATGCGCGCGCACCACGTCGAGCTTCTTCAGGTCGAGCCCCGTGTCGTACGGGGTGCCCTGCAGCGCCGCGACGAGCGACTCCGTCGCCATGTGCGACGTTCCGAGCGCGAGCGGCGAGATGGCCGTGTCGACGATGTCGGCGCCCGCCTCGATGCCCTTGAGGATCGACATGGACGCGAGGCCCGCCGTGTAGTGCGAATGCAGCTGCACCGGGATCTTTACGGTCTGCTTGAGCTTCTTGACGAGGTCGTAGCAGTCGTACGGCCGGATGAGGCCGGCCATATCCTTGATGCAGATGGAATCGGCGCCGGCGTTCTCGAGATCCTTCGCGTATTTCGCGAAGTATTCGTTGTTGTGGATGGGGCTCGTGGTGTAGGAGATGCACGCCTGGATGTGCGCGCCCTCTTTCTTCGCGGCGGTGATGGACGTCTCGAGATTGCGGATGTCGTTGAGCGCGTCGAACACGCGCATAATGTCGATGCCGTTCGCGACCATCTTCTGCACGAAATAGCCGACGACGTCGTCCGCATAATGGCGGTAGCCCAGCATGTTCTGCCCGCGGTAGAGCATCTGGATCTTCGTCTTGGGCATGTTCTTCTTGATGACGCGCAGGCGCTCCCACGGATCCTCGTCGAGGAAGCGCAGGCACGCGTCGAACGTCGCGCCGCCCCACGCTTCGACCGAGTGATAGCCGACTTCGTCCATGACGGGCAGGATGGGCAGCATCTCGTCGAGCGTCATGCGCGTGGCGATGAGCGACTGGTGCGCGTCGCGCAGCACAACCTCAGTTACTTTAATTTTTGCCATTTCGTCCGTCCTTCCCTCAGCCGATGACGACGAGCAGATCGCCCGTGGAGACGACGTCGCCCTTCGCGACGGCGATGGCCTTGACCGTGCCCGGCGCCGGCGAAGTGATGTCGTTCTCCATCTTCATCGCTTCGAGAACGACGAGCTTCTGGCGCTCCGTCACGACATCTCCGACCTTGACGGCGACGTCGAGGATATTGCCCGGCATCGGCGCGTTGACCTTCGTGCCGGCGGCGTTCGCGGCGCTCGCGGCGGCAGGGGCCGGCGCGGCGGCGACAGGTGCGGCGACAGGCGCAGCAACAGGCGCAGCGACAGGCGCGGCGGCAGGCGCGGCGCCCTTCTCTTCGACGGTGACGTCGTACGCGACGCCGTTGACGGTTATATTGAACTTTCTCATATTTCAAATCCCTCCAAATTCATCAAAGCGGAAGATTGCCGTGCTTCTTCGGCAGACGGGAAACGCGCTTGGTGGCGAGCATGTCGAGCGCGGCGATCAGGGCGTCGCGCGTCTGTTCGGGCGCGAGGACGGCGTCGATGACGCCCGCCTTGAGCGCGCAGGCTGCGCTCGCTTCCTCGGCGGCATATTTTGCGCCGAGCACGGGGATATCCGCGTCGGCCTTGATATCGCCGGCGTGCAGCAGCGCGGCGGCCGCTTCGCAGGGCAGCGCGCTGATGACGGCGTCATCCCAGGCCCAGGTCATGTCGGCGCCGCCGTTTTTCGAGCAGAAGGTGGTGAAGGCCGCGCCGACGGCGCTGCCTGTGATGACGGACAGCTTCGCGGTCGTCGCTTCGCCCAGCACGTGGGCGAGGCCCGCCGCCGCCTTGATGCCGCCGATCTCGTCGTTCTCCGCCGAGACCGCAAAGCCGTCGGAATTGACGAAGCAGACGACGGGCAGGCTGAAGGCGTCGCACAGCTCGACGAGCCGCGCGCATTTCGCCGTATCGAGGCGGCACAGACGTCCGTTCGCCTCGATCATGCCGCAGGGGGTGCCGCCGAGCGTCGCGAGCGCGGCGCGGGCGTGCTTGCCGGCGCCGGCGAAGAATTCGACGGGGCTGCCGGCGTCCGCGACGGTCTCGATGGGCGAGCCCTCGCGGGAAAACGCGGGCGCTTCGCCTTCGAACCCGGGCAGCGCGTCAAGATTGTTGAGCGGCAGCATCCGCAGGATCTGCGCCGCCTTTTCGATCGCTTCCTTTTCGTCCTCGCACACGAGCGCGGCGACGCCCGCCTTTTCGGCGAACGCGGCGCTGCCGACTTCCTTTTCCCTGCCGCCCGCGGCTTTGTCCGCAAAGGGGCTCGTGAGGAAGAGCTCGGCGTCCTTCGCCATCACGCAGACGTCGGCCATGGCGGCCGCCATCGACGCGAAACCGGCGCAGGTGCCGAGCACGACCGCGATCTGCGGCACGACGCCCGACAGCGCCGAGCAGCTGCGCAGGATCTGCGAGGCCGCCTCGAGCGAGGCGAAGCCCTCGTTCACCCGCACGCCGACGGAATCGTACAGCGTCACGACGGGCGCGCCCGTCTTGGCGGCGAGTTCATAGAGCTTGTTCCACTTGCGCGCGTGCGCCGCGTCCACGGCGCCGCTGTCGACAGCGCCGTCCTGGCACAGGGCAAAAACCGTCGCGCCGCCCACGCTGCCGTAGGCCGCGATCGCCGCAGCCGGCTGCTGCGAGCCCTCCAGCTCGAACCAGATGCCGCCGTCAAACAGCGTCTCCAGCCGCGCTTTCGCGCTCATTTTTTTGCTTTTTTCGGACATATCTTGACCTCTTTTCAGTAAAGGAAGTGGAAACCCAAATCGGATTTATTGTACCCTATCTGATATATTAATGCAAGCAAAAAACCTGCCGCTCAGCAGCAGGTTTTAAAAATTTTTTCAATTTTAGCAATATTATCTTCAAAAGCGCCCGTCAGCGACGCGAAGGCGCGCAGCTCCGGGTCGTCGCCCGCGATCTCGGCGCGCTGCGCGATGTCGCGCACATCCGCGACAGCGCTGCGCGCGAGGCCGTCCGCCAGCGGCAGGTCGCCGTCGCGCGTGTGCAGCCGCAGCAGGCGCACCGCGGCGAGATCGTCCGACATGCGGCAGACGCACCAGCCGGCGAGCCCCCGCTCGTCGTAGGCCGCCCAGCCGATCTCCCCCGGCGCGAGCGCGACGTCCGCGCAGTCGTCCCGCACTTTTCTGATCGTCAGCATCGTGCCCGCCCCCTCACTCGGAATAGGCGTTGCGCAGCGCCGCCAGTTCTTCCTTTTTGAGCTCCCGGTACTCGCCGGGGCGCAGCATCCCGAGCCGCAGCGGTCCGACGGCGAAGCGCTTGAGGCGGATGACCTCGAGGCCGACGGCCTCGCACATGCGCCGGATCTGGCGGTTCCTGCCCTCGTACAGCGTGATCTCCATGACCCCGCGCTGCTCCTCGCTCGCGACGACGCGCACGATGCATTCGGCCGTCTTGTAGCCGTCGTCGAGCGTCACGCCCGCCGACAGCGAGATGAGCTGCTCCTCCGTCGGCGCCGGCCGCACGCTGACGCGGTACTGCTTGCCGACGTGGCCTCTCGGGTGGGTGATGAGGTTGGTGAGCGCGCCGTCGTTCGTCATGAGCACGAGGCCCTCGGAATCCTTGTCGAGCCGGCCGACGGGATACAGCCGCTCCTCCACGCCCGCCATGAGCGAGGCGACGGTCTTTTCGGCGTGCGCGTCGGCGAGCGTCGTCACATAGCCGCGCGGCTTGTACAGCATGTAGTAGAGCTTCTGCGGCTTCTTCTGGAACCAGACCCGCTCGCCGTCGACGCTCAGGACGTCCTTCGCGACGTCCATCTTGTCCCCGAGCCCGACGGGCCGCCCGTTGAGGCGCACGCGCCCCTCGCGGATGATCTGTTCGGCTGCGCGGCGCGAGCAGTAGCCCTGCGCCGACAGCACCTTCTGTATGCGTTCGTCCATATTGTTTCTCCGTAAAAAAGGCGGCCGCGCGGACCGCCTTTCGCCGTTATTCTTCCGATTTTCTGCCGGAAATGAGCGCCGACACCTTGTCGATGACCTCCGGCACGGTGCGCACGATGTTGTCCGCCGTGCTCGCGATGGTGTCGAGCTGCATGAGCTTGACGCTCTCCTTCGTCGTGACGAGGAAGGCGACGGGGGTGATGCTGACGCCGCCGCCGGTGCCGCCGCCGAACTTGTCCGGCGTCTGCTTCGCGAGGTCGATGCCGCCCGACGCGAAGCCGAAGGTCACCTTGCACACGGGGATGGCCGTCACGCCGTTGGGCATGACGACGGGGTCGCCGATGACGGTGCCCGAATTCGCCATCTCGCGGATCTTTTCCATCGCTGTCTCGAGCATTTCGTTGATCGGATGCTGTTCAGCCATTGTCTTTCTCCTTTGCTTCGTTCCCCGCGGGGGCCGACACCGCGGCGCGCCGTCTGAGGAACACGACGAATGTACCTATCATTATACCCGCGAGCGCGCTGAATTTACAACTGAATTTTTCCGGCGGCGCATAGGCGTCGGAAAAGACCGGCGTGATGCGCACGTCGGCGAGCTTCACGCAGCGGAAGGTGTTCTCCGCGAGCGCCGTGAGCGCGCCGAATTCCGCCCACGCCCGGCCGGTCTTGAAGGCCGTTCGCATGGGATCGCCGCAGTCGGGCGCGAGCAGGACGCGGACGTCGCTCACGCGCACGTGCGACAGAAAATACGCCGCGGCGCGCGTGCCGCCGGCAATATAGCCGCGCAGCTCCGCGAGATCCATGCGCTTCTCCGCTTTTTTCGCTTCCGTTTCGGCGCCGCGCGCCGCCTGTTCCGCATCCTTCTTCGCTTCCTTCTCGGAGAGGAGCCCCGGCAGGATGCCGATGCGGACGCCGCACACGCGCGCCCAGACCGTCAGCTCCCCGTCCTGCCACAGCACGCGCGCCGACACGGGCACCGCGCACAGAAGCAGCAGCAGCCCGAGCAGGCCGAGCACCGTCCAGCCGAGGATCTTCAGGATCAGCAGCAGCGCGCTCATTCGCCGAAGAGGTCGCCGTCCTCGTCCTCCGCGGGGGCGTCGTCCGTCAGCTCCAGCTCCTCGCTGTACACGGGCGGCAGCTGCGCCGTCGACGACAGCCCGAAGCAGCGCAGGAAATTGTCGGTGGTCTTGAAGCTGACCGGGCGCCCCGGCAGATCGAGCCGGCCGGCCTCGCAGATGAGGTTCTTCGCGAGCAGGCTCGCGACGGGCGAAGAGCTGTCGACGCCGCGGATCTGGTCGATGAAGGACCGGGAGACGGGCTGGTTGTACGCGACGATGCTCAGCACCTCGAGCGCCGCCTGCGACAGCGGGGTGTTGCGGCGGTTGTCGAGCGCGCGCACGACGAAATCGGCGAACACGGGGCGCGTCGCGAGCTGGTAGCGGTCGTCGAAGCGCAGCAGCACGACGCCCCGCTGGGCGTCGTCGTATTCGGTCTGCAGCTCTGCGAGCAGCGCGCTCACCGTCTTCGCGTCGACGGCGACCGCGTCGGCGATCTTCTCGGCCGAGATGGGCTCGGCGACGGCGAAGAGGACCGCTTCGACCGCGCTTTTATACAATTCAGTGTTCATGCGCTGTCTCCTTGTGTCTGACGTTGAACGCGACGCTGCCGTCGTCCGCGACGGCGATGCGCCCCGCCTTGATGAGCTCGAGCACGCCGAGGAAGGTCGCGACCGACTCGCTGCGGCCGCGCACGCCCGCGAAGAAATCGCCGAGGCGGCGGGCCTGTCCGCCGCGCAGCATGCGCAGGATGCGCACGACGCGCGATTCGACCGACACGATGGGCGCCGTCACGATGGGCTCGAACGCCGCCGTTCCCGGCTGGGCGAGACGCGCGCCCTTGCCCATGATGCTCATGTACGCCTCGAGCAGGCTTTGCGGCTCGTGGCGGAGGCTGTACTCGCTGTCGAGCCGGATCTCGAGCGGCTCGCGGACGTAAAAATTGACGCCCTCGGCCATGTCGCGCAGGCGCTGGGCCGCCTTTTTGCACAGATGATACTCAACGAGCTGACCGGTCAGCTCGCGCTCGAGCTCCTGCTGCTCCTCGCTGCGCGGCAGCAGCGCGACGGACTTCATGTAGACGAGCCGCGCCGCCATTTCGATGAACTCGCTCGCGGGGTCGAGAGACGCGGTGTCCGCCGCCGACATGAAGGCGAGATACTGGTCGATGAGCTCGTAAATGCGGATGTCGTACAGCTCCATCTTTTTCTTCGCGATAAGATGCAGCAGCAGGTCGAGCGGCCCCTCGAAATCTTCAGTTTTGAACCTGATCTCGTCCAATTCGGTGTCCTTTGTCGTCAAAGCGCGCTTTGCGCGAGGTGGGAGCCGGCGACGAGGTCGATGAGCCCCGTCACCTTGTCGAGAAACGTGAGCACGGCGTTCGTCGCCGCCGTCAGCGGCGCGTCGAAGACGCTCGTCAGCATCAGCAGCGCGAAGACCGCGATAAAGATGTAGCGCTCGTATTTCATGATGCCGAAATAGATGCGCTCGGGCAGAAAGGCCGTATAGATGCGCGAGCCGTCGAACGGCGGAAAGGGCATGAGATTGAAGATCGCGAGGTAGACGTCGATGATGACCATGTAATAGAGCACCAGCGCGGCGTAGCTCCAGAACCCCGAGGCGGCCGGCGCCGTGTAGGCGACGATCTTGTACAGACACATCGCGACGTAGGCCATGAGCAGGTTCGACACCGGGCCCGCGAGGGCCGACAGCGCCATGCCCGCGCGCGGGTTTTTGTAATAGCGCGGATCGATGGGCACCGGCTTTGCCCAGCCGATGCCGACGGCGAGCAGACAGAGGGTGCCGAGCATGTCGAAATGCCGCAGCGGATTGAGCGAGATGCGCCCGGCGCGTTTCGCCGTCGGATCGCCCAGCCACAGCGACACGAGCCCGTGCGCCGACTCGTGCACGGGGATGGCCGTCACGAGGATGACGACGCGCGAGATAAGTTTTAAAAGAAAGTTATAATCCATATCGTTCCACCTGATCTATGTATTATATAGAAATCCCGCAAAAAATACAATCCGGGGATCGGCGGCGGGCGCTTTTTGCGTTGCAGGCCGCGCCGCGCGTGTGGTATAGTGGAAAAAACGGCGCGGGACGGGAAGGGGCGGCGGCGATGGGAGCCATTCGGAAAGCAAAGACGGACGACGCGGCGAGGATCGCGGAGATGCTCGTCTTCAACAACCGGCTGTATTACTTCCCCATCTTTCGGGACGAGGCCTATTCCTTCGGCAGGATGCAGGTGCCCGCGGTCGAGCGGGAATACCTCGATCCGCAGGCGCTCGCGCAGACCTTCGTCTTCGACGACGGCGGCATCGTCAAGGGCATGATCCGCATCCGCGCGCGGGAGATCGTCAAGCTCTACGTCGAGCCGAGCTTCCAGGGGCAGGGCATCGGCGCGGCGCTGCTGGACTTCGCGGTCGCGCGGCACGGCGCGGACCACCTCTGGGCGCTCGAAAAAAACACGCGCGCCCTCGCCTTTTACGGGCGGAACGGCTTTCGCCCGACGGGCGAGCGCGTCGCCGAGGAGGGCACCGCGGAATATCTCCTGCGCCTCGCGCGGTGAGACTGTGACAACCGCCGCGCGGGCCGGGCCCGCGCGGAACAAAATCATGGAAAGCAACAGAAAGAGGGGTGTGCCATGTTCAGATTCTGGGGTTCCGGTTCGCCGGAGGTCATGCGGCAGGTCGGCGCGATCGCCGTGCGCAGCACCGAAAATTTCAACTGGACGTTCATCTTCATCCTCGCGGTCGTCTTCTACGTTTACTGGACGGAGATCCGCAACAAAAACTACCCGGCGGTGTGGGCGGGCCTCGCGCTGTACGGCGTGCACTGGCTGTACGAGATCGTCAACGCCGTCATCGGCCACGTCTTCGGCTATCCGCTGTGGTCGGTGTCCAACGCGTCGACCACCTTCATCCTGCTCGTGGGCGTGTCCTGGGAGCTGTCGATGATGTTCGCGCTCGCCGGCGTCATCTCCTTCAAGATGCTGCCCGACGACCGCAGCGCGCGCTATTTCACAAAGAACGGCGGAAAGGGCGTCAGCTGCAAGCTCGCCGGCGCGCTCGAGATGGCGCTGCTGTTCGCGCTGTTCGAATCCTTCCTCGCGGGCACAAGCAACGGGTCGTTCCTGTGGGTCTACAAATGGTGGGGCGTGCTGCCGGTGTTCATCACGACCTATGTGCCGTTCTTCCTCGCGAGCAACTACGTCCCCGACATGGCGCCCAAAAAGCGGCGGGCCTTCCTGATCGGCCTGTGGGGGCTCGTGGCGGTGCTGCTCGCCGTGCTCATCCCGCTCGGGATCATTTAGGCCCCGCGGGCGGCTTTCGCGCTTTCCCGCGGATGCGGAAAAAAACGCTTGCAATTGCCGTCTCAATCTGCTATTATACTATTCGCGACTATTTCAGTTATAAGGAGGTGCAGAGTATGGCTAAATGCGAAATCTGCGGAAAGGGAGTCGCCTTCGGCATCAAGGTATCCCACTCCCACAGGCGTTCAAACAGGACCTTCAAACCGAACGTCAGGCGTGTCAAGGCGATGGTCGACGGTACCCCGAAGCACATCTACGCCTGCACCCGTTGTCTGCGTTCCGGCAAGGTAAACCGCGCAGTATAAACGACGTTTGGATCCGCTGCAAAGACCCGCTCCGACAGGGGCGGGCTTTTTGTTGTCCGCGGGCGTTGCCGCGCGGGGCGCCGTGTGGTACACTGGACACAGGAAACGAAAGAAAGGCGCAGCTATGGACAGAGGCTCGAAGCCCGTGCCCGCGTGGGCAAACAGCAACCCGCTCTTCAAATACGGCTACAAGACCGTGCGCATGCTCAAAAACGAGGGGCTCGCGCAGACGGTCTTCGCGGCGAAATACGTCACGCGCCGTTACTTCAAGCTGAAAAGCATCAAAAAGGCTTTTTACCTCACGCCGGAGCAGCGCGCGCAGCAGCAGGCGGCGGTCTTCCCCTGCATGCCGCTCGTCAGCGTCGTCGTGCCGCTGTACAACACGGACGAGGGCTATCTGCGCGACCTCATCGGATCGGTCCGCGCGCAGAGCTACCGGAACTGGGAGCTGTGCCTCGCCGACGGCAGCGACGCCGCGCACGGCAGCGTCGGCGACATCGCGCGGGAATCTGCGGCCGCTGACGCGCGCATCCGCTACAAAAAGCTCGAAAAAAACGAGGGCATCGCCGGCAACCGCAACGCCGCCGTCCGCATGTCGAGCGGCGCGTATGTCGGCCTGCTCGATCACGACGACCTGCTCGCGCAGTCGGCGCTGTACGACGTCGTCGAAGCGATCAACGCGACGGGCGCGGATTTTCTCTATTCCGACGAGGCGACGTTCGTCAATAAGCCGTCCGACAGCCGCTCGATGCATTTCAAGCCCTGCTTTTCGCCCGACTTCCTGCGCGGATGCAATTACATCTGCCATTTCTCCGTCATCCGGCGCTCGCTCCTCGATGAAACGGGGCTGTACGATCCGGCGTTCGACGGCAGCGAGGACTACGATTTCACGCTGCGCGTCACGGAGAAAGCGAAAAAGATCCACCACATCGCGAAGCCCCTGTACTACTGGCGCATTCACGCGGGCTCCGTCGCCGCCGACATCTCCGCGAAGCCCTACGCCTACGACGCCGCGCGCCGCTCGGTGCAGGCGCACCTCGACCGCACGGGGCTCAGGGGCACCGTCGTCTACTCGAAGGCCGTGCCGATGATGCGGGTCATTTACGACATCATCGGCGAGCCGCTCGTGTCGATCATCATCCCCTCCTGCGACCACGCCGACATGCTCGGAAAATGCATCGGCTCGGTGCTCGGGAAAAGCACGTACAAGAATCTGGAGATCATCGTTCTCGAGAACGGCAGCAAGGAAGACGCGACCTTCGCGTATTACAAGTCGCTCGCGGGCAACCCGCGCGTGCGCGTCGTCGCCTACGACAAACAGAACGTGCCGTTCAACTTTTCCGCGCTCAACAACTATGCGCGGCAGTTCGCGAAGGGAGAGCAGCTGCTGTTCCTGAACAACGACATCGAGGTCATCACCCCCGGCTGGATCGAAGAGATGCTCATGTTCACCCAGCGGGCCGACGTCGGCGCGTGCGGCATCAAGCTGCTGTACCCGAACGACACCGTTCAGCACGGCGGCATCGCGATGGGGGTGTGCGGCAGCGCGGCGAACCTCTGCCCGCTGTTCCCGCGCGATCACGAGGGCTACATGAGCCGCCTCGCCATCGCGTCGAACATGTCGGCGTGCACGGCGGCCTGCCTCATGGTCAAGGCGGCGGCCTTCGACGCCGTCGGCGGCTTCGACGAGCAGCTCGCGGTCAGCTTCAACGACGTCGACTTGTGCCTCAAGCTGCGCGAAAAGGGATACCTCATCGTCTTCAATCCCGTCGCCGAGGCGTATCATTACGAATCCCGCACGCGCGGCTACGACAAAAACGGCGAGAAAAAAGCGCGCATGGAGCGCGAAAAGGCGCTGCTGCGCAAAAAATGGCCGTCCTACTACGAGGAGGATCCCGGCGACCCGTATTACAACAGGAACTTCGGCAAAAACAGCGTCAGCTACGACGCGTAAGAGCCGGGCGCGCAGCCGGGACGCCGATACAGACATAAAGGGAGCGCGTCCCCGCCCGGGGACGCGCTCCCTTGCGCTGTATTAAGAATATAAGACCGCGGCCCTGCCGCGGCGCGCGGAGGGGCCCGCCCGAAAGGCGGCTGCGGCCGCGCGGACGGGGATCAGCGGTCGAAAGCGGCCGCACGGAGCGCGTCGCGCAGCGTCTGCGCCGACGTGCGGACGTCCGCAAAGTAATCCGCCGCGTTGTCCGCCCTGCTCGAAAAGATGATCCCGCGCGAGCTGTTGACCATGAGCCGCCGCCCGTTGCGGCCGAAAATTCCCTTCAGATCGGCCGGCGACGCGCCCTGCGCGCCCACCCCGGCGGCGAGCAGCGGCATATCCTCGCCCACGATCTCGCGCACGCGGCGCAGCTCGGGGATATAGGTCGCGCCCGCTTCCGCGATGAGGTTTCCGTTGATGTTCCAGTCGTGCGCGACGAGCCGCGCGACCTCCTCGTAGACCTGCCGTCCGTCCGCCAGCACCAGATGCTGGATCTCCGGCGCGGAGGGATTGCTGTCGTGCACGAACACCAGCACGCCCTTGGTCTCGTCCTCCAGATAGTCGCGCACCGTGTCCGAGCCGAACCACGGCGTCACGAGGACACAGTCGAAGCCCAGCCAGCCGAACAGCTCGCCCGCCACCATGCGCACCGACTCGCCCATTTCCGAGCGCTTGGTGTCGGCGAACAGGAGGATATCGGGGTATTTTTCCCTGATGTAGGCGTTCGTCCGGCGAAGACCCTCCAGGCCCTCGGCGCCGAAGCCCGCGTAGAAGCTCACGTTGATCTTGTAGATGACGGCGATATCCGCGGTCGCGTCGACGACCCCGCGGTTGAACGCGAAGATGGCGTCGCTCACGGTGCGGTCCTCGCGCAGAAAGACGGGGATGCGGTCCCAGCGGCTGTCGAGCCCCACGCAGACGTGGGAATCCTTGGTGTCAAGCGAATGCTTGAGCGCATCGATGAATTTCATTTGCACCTCACAAAGCACATCGGCGGCGAAAGCTGCCGCCGATCCTCAAATTTTTTCCATTATACTTCACCCGCGCGATATGTTCAACGGTGAAAACGGGCCCCGGCGGATTTTGCGGTTGAAAAAACGGCGCACATGCGTTATTATGTAAGCCAAGTTTTCACGGGAGGCACGGCATTGACCGGAACACTCATCAACTGCGCGGCCATCGTCGCGGGCAGCGCCATCGGGCTCGCCGCGCGGCGCGCGCTGCGGCCGTCCGTCGAGGACGGCATCAACAAGGCGCTCGGCGCGGCCGTCATCGTGCTCGCGCTCGGCGGCATCGCCTCGAACATGCTCACCGTCAGCGACGGGGCCGTCTCGAGCGCCGGCGAGCTGCTGCTCATTGTCAGCATGGTGCTCGGCACGCTCGCGGGCGAGCTGCTCGACATCGACGGCGCGCTGCAGCGGCTGTCGCGCCGCATCGAAGCGCGCACAGGCGCCGGCGGCTTCGCAAAGGGCTTTTCGTCGGCGACGATCCTGTTCTGCGTCGGGGCGATGGCCGTCGTCGGTTCCATCAACGACGGCCTGCGCGGCGACAGCTCCATCCTCGTCATGAAGAGCGCGCTCGACTTCACCGCCGCCATCGTCCTCGCCGCGACGCTCGGCATCGGCGTGCTGTTCTCGGCCGTTTCCGTGCTGCTCTACCAGGGCGCCATCACGCTGCTGTCCCGGGCGCTCGAAACTTTTTTCGTCGGCGAGCTGCTCACGCAGTTCTGTCTCGTCGGATACACCATCATCCTGTGCATCGGCATCAACTTTCTCGCCGTCAACAAGATCAAGACCGCCAACATGCTGCCGGCGATGCTCGTGCCCATCCTGTGGTCGCTGCTGCGGCGCGCGTTCGGCGCGTGAATGAATCCCCCGCTTTTTGCCCACACTAACGGCAGTATCTGCCGAAAGGGTGAAAAGCGATGCGCAGCGAAAAGCGCGCGAAATTCCGCGATTTCTGCAAGGGCTTCTTCATCACGCTCGCCGTGCTCCTGCCGCTGTACGCGGGCGTTTTCCTCTATCAGATGAACAGCCTCTCGGCCCGGGCCGCCCAGAGCGCGGCCGACCCGTTCGAAAAAGTGCCCGTGTCGGGCGCCAAAAGCTACAACCTCCTGCTGCTCGTGCGCGACAGCGTCGGCGGGCGGCTGCTGACGGCGAGCCTGCTGCGCTTCGACGTCACGGCCGGGCGCATCGTCGTGTGTGACATACCGGCGGCCGCCGTGCTGCTCGAAAACAAGCAGCCGCGCACCGTCTCCGAGATCTTCGCGTCGAAGGGCGCGCTCGGCGCCGCGGCGGCGATCCGCGGCACGCTGGGCGTCCCGCTGTCGGGCTATGCCGCGGCGGACACCGACGGGCTCGCCGCGCTCATCGACGCGCTCGGCGAATTCTCCTTCACGCTCAAGCAGCCGCTCGAGGCGCGCGACACCGAATGGCGGCTCGTCTACTCGAAGCAGGCCGGCACCTCCTGGTTCTCCGGCAACGACACGGCGAAGCTGCTCGTCTACGGCAATTACGCCCCGCCCGACGCCGCCGCGCTGCGGCAGGCGCTCTTCGAAGCGGCGCTGGTCGAATACGCGGGTCCCGATTTCCCCGCCGCGCTGTCTGCGGCCTATGAGAAGCTGGTCAACCGCCTCGACACCGACGTGAGCGTATCCGGTCTCTACAGCCTGACGCTCGCCGCCCAGGCGGCGTGCGCGAGCGGCGACTTCACCGTCCGCCGCGCCGACGGCGTTTTCAGCGGCGACCGCTTCGAGTTTTCCGCCGAGGCGCCCGCCGAACTCCGCCGCCTGTTCGGCAGCGATGGTTAACAAAATATTTACAAATTGATTACAAATTTTGTGCGGGGGCACCCTATAATAAAATCAACCGGTTACCCCTCGCCGACAGGCAGACAAAAGAGGGGTCAACCGGTTTTTTGCTGAGGTTTTATGAAAACTAGTCTGAGAAACTACATCGCGATGTGCGCGCTGCTCTGCGCCGTCCTGTGCGGCTGTTCGGCCGCAGCGGACGACCCGGGCGTGGCGCGCTTTGTCGCGCCGCTCGAAAACGGCGGCGAGAACATCATCCCGGCCGAAGCGCCGAGCGTCGCGCTGGGCGACAAGGCCGACGTCTACGGCGCGTCCGCTTCGAGCAGCACCGTATTCACGCCGGACGCCACCTGGACCATCCAGGAAAACTACTTCATCCACGAGGAATTCTATTTCATCATCCCCTCGGCGTGGCTCGACCATTTCAAATTCGAGACGACCACGGCCGAGATCAAGGGATATGTCAACCGCCAGTTCAATTTCGACTACACCGCGGACGGGACCGACGTCAAGCTCATGCAGATCGAATGCGTCGAGCAGTCGCTGCTGGACGAGCTGGAGTTCTACAATTCCAAGCAGAAAATCGGGGCGAGCGCGGACGGGAAATACGTCTACTTCGTCACCTATTACGACACGACCATCCCGGAGGATGCGCCCTATACGTCGAACTGCATCAATATTCTCGGCATCCTCATGACGGACCGCGGCAAGATCACCCTGACCGTCTGAGCCCGTCTTTCCGAAGCCGCCGCCCGCCGGCGGCTTTTTTGCGCCCGTTTCCTGTTTATTCGCGTTTAGATGTGGTATATTATATATATAATACATCAATGGAAATCAGGTAACCATCTTGACGAAAAAGCAGAAACGAAGAAGACGCAGAGTGATCGCGCGCATCCTGCTCGTCGTGATCTTCGGCGGCGCGGTGTGGCTCGCGGTGCGCGGCGTGTCGGGTCTTATCGCGGCGCGGCAGGCGCCCGCCGTCCCCGAACAGACGCAGGAAGCGGCGGAGGACACCGCGGCCTCCGCGCAGCAGCCGGTCTTCACCGAACCCGAGCAGAGCGCGCCCGCCCCGTACGAGAAGGGCGCCGAGATCACCGAAAAGGACGGCGTGACCTATCTCACGCTCAACGGCTACACGATGCTGTATGTCAACAAACAGTATTCGGTCCCGCGGGATTACGGCGGGGGCATCGACGCCGAAGCGGGCGCGGCGGTGCAGCGGCTGTACGACGCGGCGGCGGCCGACGGGCTGACGATCTACACCGTGTCCGGCTACCGCAGCTACGACACGCAGAAATCCATCTATGAAAACTACGTCGCCACGAAGGGGCAGGCGTACACCGATACCATCTCCGCAAAGCCGGGGACCTCGGAGCATCAGACGGGCCTCGCCTTCGACGTCGGCGCGGGCAGCGACACGTCGACCGTGCTGTCCCAGCGCTTCGCGAATACGCCGGAATATGCGTGGCTCCAGGAGCACATGGCGGAGTACGGCTTCATCCTCCGCTATCCCGACGGCAAGACCGACTGGACGGGCTACGCCTACGAGCCGTGGCACATCCGCTACGTCGGGCCGGAGCTCGCGCAGTATATCCGCTCGACGGGCCTGTGCGTCGAAGAGCTCGCGCAGGCGTAGCACAAAGGCAAAACAAAGCTCCCTTCCCGAAAGGAAGGGAGCTCTTTTATTTCTGTTCCGCCGGGCGCCGTTCAGACCGTTTCGCCGGTCGACAGCATCTCGATGTTGTGGTTGGGGCAGCGGTTGAAGCACATGCCGCACGCGACGCATTCGTCTTTATTGATCGCCATGCGGTCGCAGCCCGCGACGTAGGGGGCGAAATCGGTGCAGATGGTCTTGCACAGCTGGCAGCCCTCCGAGCAGCCGCAGTTGAGGCAGCGCCGCGCCTCCGCGAGCGCTTCCGCGTCGGTGAGCACGCGCGCCGTCAGCGCAAAGTCCTTCGCGCGCTCGGCGCCGGGGCGCGCCAGCGCGGCCGCCTTCGACGGCGCGGGCTCGAGATAGCCGTTCCGCCGGAGAACATCGTTCGCTTTCACCGTCGCAAAGCCCGCGTCGGGCACGATCGTCGCCCCGCCGCCGCGCAGCAGCCTGTCGGCGCCCGCCGCGGCCCGAAGGCCCGACGCGGCGCAGGCGATGAACCCCTGCGCGCCGCACGGGGAACCGGCGCAAAAGACGCCCCGCGCGTCGGTCTCGCCGAGCGCGCCGGTCTTCACGCGGCCGTTTTCGGTCGCGAGTCCGCCGAGCACCGCAGCATTCGCAACCCGCGCAAAGCCGACGGCCGCCGTGTCGCAGGGCAGCGTGAACGCCGCGCCCGCGACCGCCTTGCTTTCGAGGCGAACGCCGGTGACCGCGCCGCCGCGCGCTTCAAAGCCGACGAGCTTCGCGTCGCGCAGCACGCGCACGCCCTCCGCTTCGGCGTCCGCCGTGTCGGCGGCGGGACCGTCCGGCACGAGCACGACGTCCGCGCCGAGGCGCACCGCCGTGCGCGCCGCCGTCACGTCCGCAAAGCTGCCGCCGCAGACGACGAGCCGCTTGCCCGCGCCGCGCTCTTTTTCGAGCAGCGCGCGCACAAGGGCTTTTGAATCATAAATGTTTTCGGCGTTCGCGTTGTCTGTCGCCGGAGCGACCGCCGCCGCGCCGACCGTGAGAACGACCGCGGCGTAGCCGTCCGCCCTGAGGCTGTCCGCCGTGATGTCTTTTCCGAAGGCCTTCCCCGCTTCAAAGCGGACGCCGAGCGGCCGCAGCGCCGCGAGCATGCCGTCGAGCGTCCCCGCAGGCAGCAGGAAGGACGGCGTCGCATGGCGCAGCGTGCCGCCGAACTGACTGTCGGAATCAAAGACCGTCACGCCGTAGCCCGCTTGCGCGAGCTCGAAGGCGGCGGTGAGGCCCGCCGCGCCGGAGCCGACGACGGCGACCTTTTGATTGAGCTGCTCCTTTGCCGTCCAGCCGGGCGCAAGGCCCCGCTTCGCGGCGGCGTCGAGCACATAGCGCTTGAGGTCGCGGATGGCGACCGGGCCGTCCGCGCGCCCGCGCACGCACGCCTTTTCGCACGGATGCTCGCACAGGAACTGACAAACGCTCTGGATGGGGCCCTTGGAGGCGATCATGGCATAGGCGCCCGCGACGTCCCCCTTCGCGACCTTCTGCACATAGCCCTGCACGGGCACGTGCAGCGGGCACGCCGACTTGCACGGCGCGTACAGCGGCTGATCCTTGATGTGGGCATAGCCCTTGTACAGCGTGACCTCCGGGGCCGTTTTGACCTCCGGGACGATCCGGCCGATGAAGTCGCGCGGCGTTTTGCAGCCGTGCTTATCCATGTACTCCCTGAGGCCGGCGATCATCGGCCGGACGATGTCGTAGCCGCTGATGAGCGTTTCGGCGCACACGCCGACGAGGTCGGCGCCGCACAGCATGAGCTCGACGGCGTCGTGCCAGTTGCGCACGCCGCCCGCCCCCGTGACGACGGGCTCCATGCCGCAGACCTTGCGGATCTCGTACACGTCGCGCTGCGCGAGCGGCTTGAGCCACTCGCCGCAGTAGCAGGACATGCTGATCTCTTTCTGCAGATGGTAGACGGCCTTTGCGGGGTCGTCGATGTCGATGGGCGGGATGCCCAGACGGTTGGCCGTCGTGCCGACGGCGTCCGCGCCCGCGTCGTACAGCGCCTTCGCGACATGCGCGATCTGGCCGCCCTCCGGCGTGAGCTTGACGAACAGCGGGATCCCTATCTCGGCTTTGATGGCGCGCACGATCTCCGCGACGACACCCGCCTGCTGGCCGAGCGACGCGCCGGTCTGCTTCGCGGCCGTCTCGCTGCCGCCGGAGGTCAGCTCGACGTTGTAGGACATGTTCGGGCAGCACATATTGAGCTCGATGATGTCCGCCCCGGCCGCCTCGAACTGCTTCGCCATATTGACCCAGCCGGGCGTGCCGGCGTCGCCGGCATAGGTGATGTTCGCCATGAGCAGCAGATCACTGAGGACCTTTTTCGCGTCCCCGACCAGCTTTAAGCCCTCCGCGAAGGTCAGGCGCTTCTCGGTCGTGAACGCGAGCGCGCTGTATTCCGGAAAGACCGCGTAGCGCGGCTTGCGGTTGATGTAGGGCGCGGGATCGATGGACAGCTTGATGCTGGCCGCCGCCCAGCCCGTCTCCTCGATGCGCTGCAGCTGACGGACCGTCTTGGTCGTCGGGCCCGACGCGACGAAGAAGGGATTCTTGAAGGTCACGCCGCCGACGGTCACCGGGATTCGTATATCTTCCATGGCTTCGCTCCTTATCTGTCGTTCCGGACGGCGACGCCCTCTTTGGCCGCCTTGTAGATCAGATTGATGACGCGCAGCGCCTCGAGGCCGTCCGCGCCGCGCAGACCCGTGCGGGCGTCGGCGCCGCGGCGCGCGCAGTCGACGAAGTGCGCGATCTCCGCGACATAGCCGAGATTGTACTTTTCGTCGACCGCCGGACGGGACCACCCCGTCGTGACGTCCGCCTTCTCGACGGTGTAGTCGAGGCCGCCGACGCTGTATGCGCGCAGCGAGCTCGAGAACGTCAGGTCGACGTGCAGGCACCCTGCGGTGCAATAGAAATCGATGTAGTCCTCCATGCCGCCCTCGGTGACGTAGTTCCCCTCGAGCACCGCAAAGGTGCCGTCCCTGAACCGCATGACGGCGGCGCCGAAATCCTCGCCCTCCATCTCCTTGTGGCGCAGGTTGTTTTCGAGGCCCCCCGACGTCATCGCGACGACGGAGTCCCATTCGTTGTTTTTGAGCGCGAGCATAAAGCAGACGGGGTGCACGCCGAGATGGATCATGCTGCCGCCGCCGCAAAGCGCGATCTTCTGCGCGAAGGGGCTGTGCGAGCCGTTGTGGCACTCGCGCGCGCGGACGTACAGCAGCTTGCCGAGGCGGCCGCTGTTGACGATGTCGAGCGCCTTGTTCATCGACGGCGAGCCGAGCCAGTCCTCCGCATAATAGACGTGCAGGCCCTTTTCGTTCGCGAGCGCCATCATCTCCTCGCCGTCGGCGACCGTCGTTGCGAAGGGCTTTTCGCAGATGATGTCGCGCCCCTTCCGGAGCGCCGCCATGGCGACGTCGTGGTGCAGGAAGTTCGGCATGCAGATGTCGACAAGATCGCAGTCGACCTTGTCGACGGCCTCCTCGAAGCTGTCGAAGGCCCTGTAGCCCGTGATGCCGTAGCGCTGCGCGAGCTCGTCGACCCGCTGCAGGTTCTTGTCGGCGATCGCCGCGATCTCGACCTTGTCGAGGATGCGGGAATAGCCGTCCATGTGCAGGTCCGCGCTGAACGCCGCGCCGACGACGAGCACTCTGAGTTTCTCCTTCATAATTCCACCGCCTTCTGATCGGGCAGCCGCCCCGCGGCCGCTGTTTTTTTACTGTTTGTATTATTCTACAGCTTTTTTCGGCATTTTTGAAGATTTAAAACCAGCTGTAATTGAGTTTCTCCTTTTTCTCCATGTACGCGAACGCGCCGGCGATCTCGTCGACGGCGATCTGCGCCATGCGCGCGAGGGCCTTTTCGCCCTTTTCCGCGCTCGCGCGGGTCGGCTGTCCCCAGACGCCCGACGGCGACGCGCGGTAGATGCTGCCGTAGCTGAGATAGGCGCGCGGCACGTCGGGCACAAAGTCGACCGCCCGGTCCATGCGGACGGTCTCGGGCGCAAGGCGCAGCATCTTCGACGTCTCGCCCTCGCCCGCGTGCAGCTCCGGCGTCTCGAGGATGCCCTCCCGGAGAAGGATCGGGCCGTAGACGTCGGGCGGCACGTTGACCACCATGAGCTCGGGGTTCCAGCGCGCGTTGAGGTCGCGCACGAGCGGCGTCATGATGAAGATGCCGCCGTGGCACTGCAGGATAGCGATCTTTTTAAAGCCCTGCGTTTTGAGCGACAGGATGATGTCGGTCATCATCTGGTAAAAGGTCGTCGGCTCCATCCAGACGCTGCCCTTCTTGCCCATCTGCTCGCGGCAGGTGCTGACGGGCAGCGCCGGCACGAGAAAAGCGTTCAGCTTTTCCGCGACGCGCCTGCCGAGCTCCGACGCGATGGCCCAGTCGGTCATGACGGGCAGGTGCGGCCCGTGCTGTTCGAGCGAACCCACGGGGATCACCGCCGTGTCGGGGTCGAGCCGCATAATGTCGTCGGCCGTCATCTCATAGGTGTACATCGTCAGATCCCCTCTATTCCGTGCGCAGGAGCGCGGCGCTGTCGGTGTCGAGATAGATCTCGGCGCCGGGGCAGCGGCGCAGGATGCTCGCCGGGCAGGCGGTCGTCACCTCGCCGCGGATAAGCCCGCGCACGGCGGATGCCTTTTTCTGCCCGGGCACGACCGCGATCTTGCCGGGGATGCGCAGCAGCGCGCTCATCGACAGCGTGATCGCCTTTTTCGGCACGTCGCCGAACTTCGCGAAGCAGCCGTCGTTGACCTGCTGCATGCGGCAGATCCTGTCGAGCTCGACGATCTTGACGGCCAGCGGGTCGTCGAAATCGGCCGTGCTCGGGTCGTTGAACGCGAGATGCCCGTTTTCGCCGACGCCCAGCAGCACGAGATCCGGCGGATACGCTTCAAGCGTCTTCGTGTAGCGGGCCGCCGCCTGCGCCGGGGTCTCGCCGCCGGTGCACTTGAGATAGTGGATCTCCTTGAAGGGCTCGGCCCGGAAGATCGCGCGGTCGAGAAAATTGCCGAAGCCCGCGGGCGCGTCGTCGGGGAGGCTGACATACTCGTCCATGTGCAGCGCGCGGACCTTCGTCCAGTCCACCTTTTCTTCCTTGAGATGCAGCAGCACGTCGTTCTGCGACGGCGCCGCGGCGAAGACGACGTTCGCCTCGCCCCTGCGCGCGATGACCGCGCTGATATAGGCCGCGGCGGCCGCGGCGGCCGCCTTGCCCATATTGTCCCGCGTGTCAAAAATATGCACGGCAAGCTCGCCGGCCTTAAATGAATTCGTCTGCATTTCGCATTCGCTCCTCTAGTTCTTCTTTTCCCTGCTTGCGCCGAGATAGGCGTCGGCGACCTGCTTGTTGCACAGCAATTCCCCGCCCGTCCCCGAAAGCACGATGCGCCCGTTTTCGATCACGTACCCGTAGTCGCACACCGACAGCGATTTCTTGGCGTTCTGCTCGACGAGCATGACCGTGACGCCCGCGTCGCGGATGCGCACGATGTTTTCGAACACCTCGTTGACGATGATCGGCGCGAGGCCCAGCGACGGCTCGTCGAGCATGAGCAGACGGGGCTTGCCCATCATGCCGCGCGCGATGACGAGCATCTGCTGCTCCCCGCCGGACAGCGTGCCCGCGTCCTGCGCGCGCCGCTCCTTCAGCCGGGGGAACAGCGCGAACTGCTGCTCCATGAGCTGCTTCACCTCGCGCTGGTCGCGCAGCGCATACGCCCCGAGGCGGAGATTTTCCTCCACCGTGAGGCCCGCGAACACGCGCCGCCCCTCGGGGACCTGGATGATGCCGCTCTTTACGTTTTTGTACGATTTCTCCGACAGCTCCCTGCCGTCGAAGCGCAGGCTGCCGCCGTATTTCACCATGCCCGAGACGGCGTTGATGATCGTCGATTTCCCGGCGCCGTTTGAGCCGATGATCGCGGTGATCTTCCCCTGCTCGATGTCCATGTCGACGCCGTGGACGGCCTCGATCGCGCCGTAGCTGACGGTGAGGCCCCTGATTTCAAGTAAATTCATGCCCGCTTGTCCTCCTCGCCGAGATATGCCGCAAGCACCTTCGGATCGGTCTGGATCTCATCGGGCGTCCCCTGCGCGATGGTGTGACCGAAATCCTGCACATAAATATAATCGCACAGGTTCATGATCAGATCCATGCGGTGCTCGATGACCAGGATCGCAAGGCGCGGATAGCTCTTTTTGATGTCGTTGATAAAGTCGATGAGCGCGAAGACCTCCTCCGGGTTGAGGCCCGCGGCGGGTTCGTCCAGCATGAGGACCTTCGGATCGTTCGCGAGCGCGCGCGCGATCTCCACGCGGCGCTGCAGCCCGTACGGCAGGCTCGACGGCCGCATGGCGGCGTACTGGTCGAGCTTGAGGATGCGCAGGCACTCCATGGCCCGCGCGCGGGTCTGCTTCTCCTGCTTGAAGCGGCGCGGCAGCAGGAACATCGCCTCAAAGATATTGTACCGGCCGTCGAAGTCGAGCGCGACTTTCACGTTGTCGAGCACGGACAGGCCCGTGAACAGGCGGGTGTTCTGGAAGGTCCGGGAAAGGCCCATGCGGGCGACCCGGATCTGCGTCTGCTTGTCGATGTTTTCGCCGAGGAAGTCGATGCTGCCCTGATCCTGGGTGTAAATGCGCGACAGCACGTTGTAGATCGTCGTTTTTCCGGCGCCGTTCGGGCCGATGATGCCGCGGATCTCCCCCTCGCGCAGCTCCATCGAAAAGTCGTCGACCGCGACGACGCCGCCGAACGCCATGCGCACGCCGCTCGTGCTGAGCACGGTTTTCGCGTCCGCCGCCGGGGCGACGCGGACACGGTGCCGGGCCGGCGCTGCGTCCGGCGCTTCAGCCGGCGCCGCCGGAACGGCGGGCGCCTTCTTTTTGCCGAACAGCCCCGCGAAGGACAGCTCCTTCTCACCGAGGATGCCCTGCGTGCGGAAGTTGATGACGATGATGATGAGGACGCAGTAGAGGACCGTCCGGAACTCCTGCAGGCTGACGCCCGCGACCGAGACGTCGCGCAGCAGCTCGGGCAGCAGCTTGAGCACGGCCGCCGATATGACGGAGCCCGTCAGCGAGTTGGTGCCGCCGAAGAACAGAAAGATCTGCATCTCCGCGGACAGCGACCAGCCGAAGGCGTCCGGCGTGATGATGCGGTTGCGCAGGCCGTACATGATGCCGCCCACGGCCGCGATGGCCGACGCGAGGACATAGACCTTGATCTTCAGCTTGTAGACGTCGATGCCGAAGCTGCGCGCCGCGATCTCATCGGTCTTGAGGGCCATGCACATGCGCCCGAAGCGCGAATACTTGAGGTTGCGGACCATGAACACGATGAGCGCCGCCGTGCCGGCGACGATATAGACGAGGCCCTTCGTCTTGGGGATCTTGGAAAAGCCGATGGAGGCGTTGGTGTAGTCCCCCAGCAGGATGACCACGGCCGCGACCATCTGGCTGAAGCCGACCGACAGCAGCGCGAAATAGTCGCGCCGCAGCTTGAGCGTCGGGATGCTGATGATCCACGCGATGAGCGCCGAAAAGAGAACGCCGAAAATCGCCGTCACAAGGATGGGGATGTTGAACATCTTCGCGAGGACGAACGTCACGTAGGCGCAGATCGACATGTAGGCGGCCTGCCCGAGCGAAAACATGCCCGCGAGGCTCGTCATGGCGAACACGCCGCACACCGTGATGATCGAAATGCAGGACAGCATGATAAGGCTCAGCTGATAATTCGACATTTCGCTACCTCCTAAACCTTATCCTTGGCGAATTTCCCGGAGATGCCCTCCGGCTTGATGAACAGGAACAGCAGCATGATGCCGAACAGGAACACGGGCGTCCACAGCGCCCCGAAAAAGTAGGTGATGAGCATCTCGATGATGCCCAGCAGGAGCGCCGCGATGATCGCGCCGCTGAGACTGCCGAGACCGCCGATAACCGAGGCGACGAAGCCCTTGATCATCATCGAAGGTCCGAGCGAAGGATACACCGTATATTTCATGCCGAGGAAAACGCCCGCCACGCCCGCGAGGATCCCCGCGAGCACGAAGACGGTCGTGATGACCACGCTCGAGTTGATGCCCATCAGGCGGCTCGTCTCGGGATTGATCGCGACGGCGCGGATGGCAAGGCCGATCTTGGTCTTTTCGATCAGCAGGATAAGCAGCGTCAGCAGGCCGACCGCCGTCGCGAGGATCATGGTGTCCATCGTGGAGAAGCGGATCGAACCTATGTAAAACGTCGTGTCTTTAAAAATAAAGGGGTACGAATAGTATTGCTTGCCGAAATAGATGTTGAGGATCTGCTCGATCATGATCGCAAAAGTGATCGAGGAAAGGAAATAATACAGATTGGGGCTCTTTTTCTTGCGGAGCCTGCGGTAGCCGAGAAAATCGACGATGACCGCCATCAGCATGCCCATCGCGACCGTGAACAGCACCGTCAGCACGAAGGGCGGCTGCTTTGCGAAGGCCGCCTGAAAAAAGTAGCCGATATACGCGCAGGCGCTGATCATGCTGCCGTGCGCGAAATTGCTGAACTTCATGATGCTGAAAACGATCGCAAACCCGACCGCGATGAACGCGTAGACGGCGCCCAGCGAAAGCCCGCTCACAAACAGTTGGAAATTCATAGTACCCTTCTCCTAAAAAGGAGGGCGAGCGGCTCACCGCTCGCCCTCCGGTTCTCATACCGTTTTGTCTGTTTTTAGCTGTTGTAATCGGACGTCATGTAGGTGACGACCGGGGTCTTCCCGTCCTTGTGGATGGCGATATACATGCCCATGTCGCGCGTCGGGCGATGGGTCGCCGGATCGATGGTGATGGTGCCGTGGGACAGCTCGACGTCCTTCGTGTTGTTCTCGAGCAGGTCGCGCAGCTCAGCGCCGTCGGTCGGATCCTTCGCCTGCTTCATCGCATTGACGAGGACCTGAACGGCATCCCAGCCGAAGCAGGCGTTGCAGACAGGATAATCGACGTTCCCTTCCTTGGACCACATGTCGACGAGCGTCTTGACCATGCTGCCTTCCTCGTAGAAGTCGTAGTTCTGGACGAAGTAGCAGTCCTTGACCTCGTTCGCGACCATCGAAGCGAACTGTCCGCCGAGGGTGTTCGCGCCGAGGATGATGCCCTCATAGCCCGCGTCGCGCAGGTTGTCGTAGGCGATCTTCATCTGCGCGGCATAGTCGGAGAGGAAGACGGCGTCCGGCTTGAGACCGGCGATCTTCTGCGCCTGCGCGCTGTAATCCTGATCCGCCCACGTAAAGGTCTCTTCGGCGAGCGTCTGGCCGCCGTTGTTGTTGATGTACTCGACAAACGGGGCTTCATGCGCGGCCGCAAAGGCGTTGCTCGTGTTGTAGAGGGTGGCGACGGTCTTGATGTTGAGCTCCTTCATCGCATACTCCGCGAGAATGTAGCTCTGCACGCTGCAGCTCGGCTCGGCGAGGAACATATAGGGATACGCTTCGCCCGTGTCGGGATTGGTCGTGCAGACCTCATCCATGAAGTGGCCGACGATCGGGACCTGATCTTCCGTCGCGAGTTCGACCCACGCGGAAGCCGGGTTCGAAAGCGGAGGTCCGATGATCGCGCAGACGTTGTATTCGTCGACGAGCTTGCGATACGCCGTGACGCCGACTTCGGCGTCGTTCTGGCAGTCGAGCGTGACGATCTGGAGCTCGCGCCCGTTGATGCCGCCGTTTTCATTGATGACCTTCACGGCATATTCCGCGCCCCAGGCGTTCGCCTTGCCGGGGCCGGAAGCGCCGCCGGTGAGGTCCTGAATGCTGCCGATGACGATGGGGTCTTTGTTTTCCGCCGCGGTGTCGTCCGTGGTGTCGCTGCCGCTGCCGCTGCAGCCGACGAATGTGAGCACCATGGCAAGCGCCAGCAGAATTGCCACTAATTTCTTCATTCTTTTTTCCTCCGTAAATATTTGTGAAACACGCTGTGCGTGATACCACCAAAAAATCAGAAAATATTTCCTCTCGGTTTTCTGCGCCGGTGCCCCGGCTTTTCATGGATTTTCACGAAATTCCGCGCCTCTGACACCGTTATTATAGCGCCCTGCGCGCATCCATGCAAGAAAAAAGACGCAAAGTTTGGAAAATTTACGCTTTCGTACAGAAAATTTCTATAAAATACGTCAAATTGCCGACCGAACCGACGCGGCGCGGCGCCGCGCTCAGAAATTGCAGCCGTTCATGGGCTTTTTGGCTTCCATCAGGGCGAAGATCCTGTTCATCTCGCGCACCGTCTCCTCGACGGAGAATTCGAGCAGCTTCTTTCCCTTTTCCGCCGTCGCGCAGCGCGGATGTCCCCAGACGCCCGACGGGCTGTAGCGCAGGAAGCCGCCGTAGTTGAGGTCGCTGCGCTTGATGTCGGGGACGAAATCGACCGCCTTGCTCATATCGACGAGCGCGGGCGCGAGGTAGAGCATGAAGGAGGTCTCCGCCTCGCCTGCGTGCAGCTCGGTGTCCGTCGTTTCCGTGATGCCGAGCTTCTGGTACTTGGGCCAGCACGTCTCGATCATGTCGAGCTTCGCGACCATCAGCTCGGGATTGCAGTCGGCGTTGAGCTCGCGCACGATGGGCGTCAGCGAAAAGATGCCGCCGTGCGCCTGGATGATCGCGATCTTGCGGAAGCCCGTCGCCTTGAGATTGAGACAGACGTCCCGCAGCATCGCATAAAAGACGTCGGAGTGCATGCCCACGGCGCCGCGCTTGCCGAGCGCTTCCCGGTTCGTCGAGACCGGGAACGCCGGGACGTACATGCCGCCTGTCTTTTCGGCCACGCCCCGCCCCATCGCGTCGGCGATCACCCAGTCCGTAATGATCGACATGTGCGGCCCGTGCTGCTCGATGGAACCGAGCGACAGGATCGCCAGCTCCGTCCCGTTTCCGATGTCGTCGATCGAACCGTCATAACCCTTGATCATTGTTTTCTCTCCTTTGTATTGTTGCTCCTGCATTGCGCCGCACAGCGGCGAATGGGGGAAATGTATAATTTTCTATTTATTTTCTGTTGGATTTGCTCTGCATTTTCCCCAGAAGCCACGGCTCATTTCGGCTTTATTATAGGCGAATCGCGCTACATTTGCAACCTTTCGGAAAAATTTGCTTTGCAATTTTCGCGCGCGCCGGATGAAAGTTTTCTGCACGCTTCGTTGACTTTTCTGCCCCGCGCGTCTATAATCAGAGGGAATTCCGGGGATTGAACGGAGCAAAGGGGGAGCGTCATGCGCATCGGCATCATCGGCTGTCAGAGCAAGCACGCGGAGTGGTTCGGCGCGCTTTTTAACCGCGAGAACATCGCGCCCGGCTGCAGGGTGGAGGCGATCTGCCCCGTCGACGAGCCCGCGCGGCTGCCCTACGTCCTGTCGCTGACGGACATCCCGGCGGTCGAGAACGACCCCGCGGCGCTCATCGCGCGCAGCGACGCCGTGCTCGTCACGACCCGCCTCGCCGACACGCATCCCGCCCTCGCGGGCGCCTGCATCGACGCCGGCCGGCCCGTCTTCGTCGACAAGCCCTTTGCGCCCGACGCGGCGGCGGCGCGCGCGCTGCTCGCCCGCGCGCGGGAAAAGGGCGTCCCGCTCGTTGCGGGCTCGACCTTCTGCTTCCTGCCCGAGCTCGACGCGCTGCGCGCCCCGCTCGAGCGCAGCAGCAGCGTTTCCTTCCGCTACCGGGCGGATCCCGACAGCCCCTTCGGCGGTTACCGGTTTTACGGCAGCCATCTGACGGATCTCTGCTCGCTGTTTTTCAGCGGCGCGCTGGCCGTCTCGTCGAAGCGCGCCGGGGACAGCGTGTGCAGCACCGTGCGCTACGCCGACCGCCTCGTCACGCTCGAGAGCGGCCCCCGGCTCGACAGCCCGTGCATCGTCTACGAGCAGGAAGGCAAGCTCCGCGTCGCCGCGCCCGACGACGCGCCCTGCTACCGCGCGGGCATGCAGGCGTTCCTCGCGGCCGTTCAAAGCGGCCGCGGCATGGAGAACACCGACCGGCTCGCCGCGTCGTCCGGCCTGCTCGCGGCCATCGTGCGCAGTCTCGAGAGCGGCCGCGAGGAACCGGTGGAGCGCTGAGCACCGGGTCTCTGCGGCTTTTCGCCGAATCGTATTTTATTTGGAGGTTTTGCCATGACGGATAAAGAACTCATCGAATTGCTCTCCCGCCCCTCGAAGCGTCTCGTCGCCGAAATCGGGAAGATCGACGGCGACATCATGATCCTCGGCTGCGGCGGAAAGATCGGCCCTTCCCTCGCGGCGATGGCGGCGCGCGCCTGCCGCGAGGCCGGCGTCAAAAAGCGCGTGATCGGCGTTTCCAAATTTGATTACGAGGATGCGCCCGCGACCATGCGCGACGCGGGCGTCGAGGTCATCGAGGCCGATCTCTTCGACCCGGCGCAGCTCGCCGCGCTGCCCGACGTGCCCAACATCATCTATATGGTCGGGCGCAAATTCGGCACCTACAAAAACCAGTCGCTGACGTGGGCGATCAACGTGCTGCTGCCCGCGAAGATCTGCGAGCGCTTTAAGGACAGCCGCATCGTCAGCTTCTCGACGGGCAACGTCTACGGCTTCGCGCCGGTGACGGGCGGCGGGTTCCGGGAGACGGACACCCCCGATCCGTTCGGCGAATACGGTCAGACCTGCCTCGGGCGCGAGCGCGTGTTCGAGCATTACGCGGAGCTCAACGGCACGAAATCGCTCATGTTCCGGCTCAATTACGCCATCGACATGCGCTACGGCGTGCTGTACGACCTCGCGACGAGCATCATGAAAGGGACCCCCGTCAATCTCGACGTCAGCTTCTTCAACTGCATCTGGCAGGGCGACTGCTGCGAGTACGCCATCCGTTCCCTCGCCTACTGCGACAACCCGCCCTTCCTGCTCAACGTCACCGGGCCGGAATCCATCAGCATGTACGCGGCGGCGCTGCAGATGGGCGGCCTGCTCGGCAGGGAGCCCGTGTTCTCGGGCGAAAAGTACTCGACGAAGCCGTCGATGTTCAGCAACACCCAGAAGCTCAACGAGCTCATGGGCTATCCCCTCATGCCGCTCAACGCGATGATGCGCATGACGGCCGAATGGGTCAAGGGCGGCGGGCGCGCCATCAATGCGCCGACGCATTTCGAAGCGACGGACGGCAGGTACTGAGCCGTCGGAAGGACAGCGAACGGGCCGGAGGGGAGCGATCCCCTCCGGCCCGCATTTTTTCTGTGTTTTCCGCGGTCAGGTCGCCGCGGCGGCGGCCCCGATGGCGAAGACGGTGTCGCGCTCGATGAAGCGCGGCTCCATGCGCATGTTGAGCTCGACGGGCGCGCTGCTGTTGTTCATGTTCTCGAGCAGCAGCATGGCCGCGAGCTTGCCCGTCTCGTACGCCGGATAGCGGATGGTCGTCAGCGACGGCAGATAGACGCCCGCGAAGGGCACGTCGTCGAAGCCGATGACCGAGATGTCCTGCGGCACGCGCACGCCGCGGTTCGCGAGGGTCTTGATGACGCCGAAGGCGACCATGTCGTTGACGCACAGGATCGCCGTCGCGTCGCAGCGCGCCGCGAGAAAGCTCTCCGCGATGTCGCGGCCCGCGTCGACCTCGTAGTTGGCGTCCTCCGTCTCCGACTCGTCGCCCGCGACGAAGATGAGCGCCGGGTCGTACTCGACTTCCTTCTCGCGCAGGACCTCCCTGTAGCCCCGGTGGATCTCCTCGCGCGTCCAGCGCGTGAGCGGCGTCGTCGCAAAGGCGATGCGCCGGTGGCCGTTGTCGAAGAAATGGCGCATCGCGATGCGCGCGCCCTTGCGCGAATCAAAATTCAGCGACGGGCAGGAGACGCCCTCGATGTGCTGGTCGAGCAGCACGAAGTGCATGCCGCGATTGATGTATTTCTGGATGTTGTCGATGGTGTTGCTCACCGGCGAGATGATGACGCCCTTGACCTGCCGCTCGCACAGCATCTCGAGACACTCGTTCTCGCGCTGCTTGCTGCGCAGCGTGTTGAACAGCAGCAGATTGCACCCGCTGTCCCGCACGGAGGACTCGATGCCCAGCACCGTCTGCGGGTAAAACAGGTTCGTGATGTTCGGGATAATGACCCCGACGTCCGCCGACGTGTTCTTGCGCAGATTCTTCGCCGCCGTGTTCGGCACATAGCTGAGCGCCCGCGCGGCCTGCTTGATGCGCTCGCGCAGCTCGCTGCTGACCGGATAGTCCACATTGTTCATGACGCGCGACACGGTCGTCACCGAGGTGCCCGCCGCGCGCGCCACATCATTGATCGTCGCTTTTTTGTCCATCGTCCGCCGCCCCCGCAAAATATCAGTTTTGATTATAGCGCCGGCGCCGACACTTTTCTATGCTTTTTCTGCATTTTTCTGTATTTCACAAAAACCGATGTCTGTTTTTGTCGAATTTTTCGGCGGGGCGATCCCGGGCGCGCCGCGCGTTCAGATCTTCTCGAGGACCCCTGTGAGCGCGTCGAGCGCGTCGCTCTCGAACAGCTCGATGAGCCCGGCGTCGACGCCCGCGGCGAGGTTCGGGTCGATGGGCAGCCGGCAGACGGTGCCGATGCCCGCCGCCGCCGCGGCTTCCGCCGCGCGGCTCTCGCCGAAGACCGCGTGCTCCGCGCCGCAGTCGGGGCATTTATAATAGCTCATGTTCTCGACGAGGCCGAGCACGGGGATGTTCATCATCTTCGCCATCTTGACGGCCTTTTCGACGATCATGCCGACGAGCTGCTGCGGCGAGGTGACGACGACCGCGCCGTCGACGGGCAGCGACTGAAAGACGGTCAGCGGCACATCGCCGGTGCCCGGGGGCATGTCGACGAACATGTAGTCGACGTCGCCCCAGACGACGTCGGTCCAGAACTGGCGCACCGTGCCCGCGATGATGGGCCCGCGCCACAGCACTGGATCCGTCTCGTTCTCAAGCAGCAGGTTGAGCGACATGACCTTCGTGCCCATCTTGCTGACGGCGGGCAGCACGCCCCATTCGTTTTCCGTCGCTTTTTCTGTGATGCCGAAGGCCTTCGGGACTGACGGCCCGGTGAGGTCGGCGTCGAGCACGGCGGTCTTGTAGCCCGCGCGCTGCATGAGCACCGCGAGCATCGACGTCACCAGGCTCTTGCCGACGCCGCCTTTGCCGCTGACGACGGCGATCACCTTGCCGACGCGGGACATCCGGTTGAGCGGGGCGCGGAGGTCCTCCGGCTGCTGCGCGCGTTCGCCGCACGCTTCCCCGCAGTTTGCGCAGTCATGGCTGCATTCTTCACTCATGGATATGCTTCTCCTGATCCTTTGGCGCGGGCTGGGCCCGCTTATTATACCTATTCGGTATATTTTATTATATACCGCGGCGCGCGGATGTCAACCGCTTGACTTTCGGCGCGGGCCGGGTCACAATGACTTTATTGCAAGCAGGAGGAGCGCGCGCATGCCGAACGACGAAGATTTTCTGAAAAAGCGGTTCGCGGAGCTCGCGCGGCGGTCGGCGGCGCGGGGCATCTGGGTGTGCAGCGAATTCCTCACGCTCGCCGAGCAGGACGCGCTCGCGCAGTCGGCCCGCGCGCTCGACGCGCCGTACGTGCTGTCCGGCGGCTTTGACGGCGCGGAGCGCAAGCTCGCGGCTTTCGGCAGCGAGGCGCTGTGCGGCCGCGCGGCGGATTTCCCGCTCGCTTTTCTCGACGTCCGGCCGAAGGCGCCGAAATTCGCCGAATCGCTGACCCACCGGGATTACCTCGGCGCGCTCATGTCGCTGGGCATGCGCCGCGAGGTCCTCGGCGACCTGCTCGTCACGGACGCGGGCGCGTCGCTCGTATGTCTGCGCACGGCGGCGGATTTCCTGTGCGAGAATCTCACCCGCGCGCGGCACACCGATCTCGTGTGCGCGCCGGCCGCGCAGCCGCCCGGCGGGGCCGCCGCGCCGCCCGAGGCGCAGTATCTCGTCGTCGCGTCCGAGCGGCTCGACGCGCTCGTGGGCGCCGTCTTTCACCTGTCGCGCAGCGAAGCGCGCGCGCTCGTCGAATCGGGCGCCGTCTTCATCGACGCCCGGCTGACCGACAGCCCTGCGCACGCCCCCTCGCCGGGCAGCATCGTCTCCGTGCGCGGCCGCGGGCGCTTCCTCTACGAGGGCGTCGAGCGCGCGACGAAAAAAGAGCGCCTGCGCGTGTGCGTGCGCATATACTGATCCGTTATTTTCAGATCCTTTACATCCGCGCGGGCGGCATGTGATACAATAGGGACAACGAGACCAGCCGGGGCAGGCCCGGAGAAAGAGGTTTTATGGCTTCCGTACGCGGAAACGCGATGCGCGCGCAGATCCGGCTCGTCCGGCCGATCCTCAAGATCCTCGATATCGAGACCGAGCGCAAGGCGCAGGATGCGGCGGGCCTGCTGGGCGAAAAGGTGCTCGCCGGCCGCGTGGAGTACCGCCCGGAACCTTTCCGGAATTTCAGCGCCGAATGGGCGGCGCCCGTCAACGGCGCGAAGCGGGCCATCCTCTACCTGCACGGCGGCGCTTACGTCGCCGGCTCGCTGCCCTATGCGAAGGGCTTCGGCGGCATCCTCGCCGACCTCACGGGGCGCGACACGCTGTGCGTCGGCTACCGGCTCGCGCCGGAGCACCCCTTCCCGGCCGCGCTCGACGACGCGCTCGAGGCCTACCGCCGCGTGCTCGCGGTCTACCCGCCGGAAGACGTCGCCGTCATCGGCGAGTCGGCGGGCGGCGGGCTCGTCTTCTGCCTCATGCAGGCGCTCAAACAGAAAAAGCTGCCCCTGCCGTCGGCGCTCGTCGCGCTGTCGCCGTGGGCCGATCTCACCTGCTGCTACCCGAGCTACACCACCAACGCCGAGCGCGACCCGTCGCTGTTCGAGAGCTGGCTGCGGGCCTGCGCGGCCCACTACGCCGGCGCCGACGTGAAGAACCCGCTCGTGTCGCCCGTTTACGGCGACTTGTGCGGTCTGCCGCCGACGCTGCTGTTCGCGGGCAGCTACGAGCTGCTCATGGACGACACCGTCGTCCTCGCGAACAAGCTGCGCGCCGAGGGCGTGCGGTGCGAATATCACATCGCCGACGGCATGTGGCACGTCTACGTGCTCTTCGGCATACCGGAGGCGCGGCGCGCGCTGACGCGCATCCGCGATTTTTTGAACAGGTAAACGTAAAAAGAGACCATGAACGAACATTCGATCGATCCGCATAAAAAATGGTATAAGCTCGACAACGCGGCGAAGATCTATCCCGCGGCGAAATCACGCAACTGGACGGCGATGTTCCGGGTGTCGGCCACGCTGACCGAGCCCGTCGACCCCGCCGTGCTGGAGCAGGCGCTGCGCCGCACCGCGCCGCGGCTGCCGGGCTTTTCGCTGCGGCTGCGGCCGGGGCTTTTCTGGTATTATCTCGAGCGCGTCGACGACGTATACCCCGTCGAGCCGGACGTCGCGAATCCCTGCGCGCGCATCGACCTGCGCAGCAACGGCGGCCTCATGTACCGCGTGCGCTACCACGAGAACCGCATCGCGCTCGAGGTCTTCCACGTGCTGACGGACGGCACGGGCGGCATGACCTTTCTGCGCACGCTCGTCGCCGAATACCTGACGCTCCGATACGGCGCGGTCATCCCGCGCTCGAAGGAGATCCTTGACTGCGGCGAGCCGCCGCGCGCCGGGGAGCTCGAGGATTCCTTCGCGAAATACGCGCGCCGGGAGACGCTCAAGCGCGGCGAGGCCGCCGCCTACCGCCTGCGCGGGACGTCGGTCGACCGCAACCTCATCAGCATCATCACCGGCACGATGCCGGCGGACGCCGTGCTCGCGAAGGCGAAAGCGCGCGGCGTCACGGTCACGGAATACCTGACGTCGGTGCTCATCATGGCGGTCTACGCCGTCGAGCAGAACGAGATCTCCGCCGCGCGCCGGCGCATGCCCGTCAAGGTCTGCGTGCCGGTCAACCTGCGCAAATTCTACGGCAGCGAGACGCTGCGGAACTTCGCGTCCTTCGTCAATCCGGGCATCGACCCGCGCTTCGGGAAGTACACGTTCCCCGAGGTGCTGCGGCAGGTCAAATCCTTTATGGGGCTCGAGACGAGCGAAAAGATGATGAACGCCCGCATGTCGGCGAACGTCGTCACCGAGCGCAACGCGCTGCTGCGCGCGACGCCGCTCTTCCTCAAAAACCCCACCATGAGCCTCGCCTTCCGGCTCAACGGCGACCGCACGTCGTCGACGACGCTGTCGAATCTCGGCGACGTGAAGCTTCCGGACGAGATGGCGAAGTATGTGACGCGGCTCGAGTTCATGCTCGGCGCGCTCAAGTTCAACCCCGTCGCATGCGCCGTCGTGAGCTACAACGGCACCATGTGCGTCAACTTCACCCGCGCCATCGCGGAATCCGCCGTCGAGCGCGGCTTCTTCACCTTCCTCGTCAGGGAAGGCATTCCGGTCAAGATCGAAAGCAACAGGAGCTACGACTGATGTCCTACTGTGTCAACTGCGGCGTGGAACTCGCCGATTCCGAAAAAGAATGCCCGCTGTGCGGCACGGAGGTGGTCAACCCGCGCGCCAAATGGAAGGACGACGAGCGGCGTCCGTACCCGACGCGCATCGACGCGGTCGTGCGCAAGGTGAACCGGAAATTCGTCGTGCTGCTCATCTGCGCGCTGATGCTCATCCCCATCGTCATCCCCGTGCTGACGGACATGCTCTTCAACCGCGGCATCACCTGGTCGGCCTACGTGGTGGGCGCCGACGTCTGTCTTTTCTTCCTCTGCGTGTTCCCCTTTCTCTACGAGGTCCCGCGCCCCTATCTTTATCTCGCCATCGATACCGCCGTGCTCGTCGGCTACATCGCGCTCATCGCGTACAATTCCGGCGGCGGCTGGTTCCTGCCGCTCGGTCTGCCGCTCATGCTGTGCCTTTGCGCGACCGTCTCGGCGTTCATTTTCGTCATCCGCCGCAGCCGGCTGAGCGGGCTCAAAAAGGCGGCCATCCTCTTCGGCGTCGCGGCGGCGGCCTGCGTCGTCATCGACTGCACCATCAGCCGCTTCGCCGGCGCGGAGCACCCGGTGCTGTGGTCGCTGTTCGTCGTCGGCTCGAATATCGTCTTTTCCGCGATCATGCTCATCCTCGACAAGCGCAAGGAGCTGCGCGACGAGATCCTGCGGCGCCTGTTCATCTGATCCCGCCCCGCGCGGGGCCGCTTCCCGGCCGCCGGGGAGCTGCGATCCCGATCAAAAAGCGCCCGTCTGCCGCGCGGCAGACGGGCGCTTTTTGATCGGGATCGCAGCTCCCCGGCGGCCGGGAAGCGGCCCC
>JAYFNU010000020.1:0-41050 GCA_034933305.1 Oscillospiraceae bacterium
CAGCAAAGAAGAGGAAAACCAGCGCAAACGGTCACAGTTTACGAAGGCGTTTGCGCGGCGGGGTTTTCAGGGTGTGGTCACACCCTGAACCGCCGAGGGGTGTGGGGGCCATCGGAAGCCCCCACGCTTTTGGTACTTTTCTCGCAGAAAAGTACGACCTCCGCTCCCATTCGGGCGCCCGGCGCACATTGTTCGAATGAAAATTTCCCATTCGCGCGCCCGGCGCACATTGTCTGAAGAAACCGCGGTATTCGAGCTTTGCTCTTATTGCGTTAAAAAAATATAATCGAGGTGTGCTATGAAGGGTATCATACTTGCCGGCGGTGCCGGAACACGGCTGTACCCGTCGACCATCGCCGTGAGCAAACAGATGCTCACCGTCTGCGACAAGCCGATGATCTATTATCCCATGTCGACGCTCATGCTCGCAGGCATCCGCGACATCCTCATCATCTCGACGCCGCGCGACGTCGTCGGCTTCGAGCAGCTGTTCGGCGACGGCAGCCAGCTAGGGCTGCACATCGAATATGCGGTCCAGACCGCCCCGCGCGGCCTCGCGGACGCCTTCATCGTCGGGGAATCCTTCATCGGCGACGACAACAACATCTGCCTTGTGCTGGGCGACAATATCTTTTACGGCTACAGCTTCACCGAGCGCCTGCAGCGCGCCGTATCGCGCGCGAGCGGCGCGACGATCTTCGGCTACCACGTGGCGAACCCGTCGGAGTTCGGCGTCGTCGATTTTGACGAGCAGGGCAACGTGCTGTCCATCGAGGAAAAGCCGAAGGAGCCGAAATCGAATTACGCCGTCCCCGGCCTGTATTTTTACGACAACCGCGTCGTGGACATCGCGAAGAGCGTCAAGCCCTCCGCGCGCGGCGAGATCGAGATCACGGCGGTCAACAACGAATATCTGCGCCTCGGCGAGCTCAAGGTCGAGCTGTTCGGGCGCGGGATGGCGTGGCTCGACACGGGCACCCACCGGGCGATGCTCGACGCGGCGAATTTCGTCGACGCCGTGCAGCAGCGGCAGGGCCTGTACATCGCCTGTCTCGAGGAGATCGCCTACCGTCAGAAATTCATCGACCGCGACCAGCTCGAAAAGCTCGGCGCGGCGCTGTCCAAAACGGAGTACGGCCAGTACATCCTCAACATCGCAAAACACGTCACGGTCAGGTAAGGAGGCGCGATTTGAAACTGCTCATCACCGGCTGCCGCGGGCAGCTCGGCCGCGAGCTGCAAAAGCAGCTGGCGGCGGGACGCAGCGAGATCGGCGAGATCCCCGGCTGCTATAAAAATGCCGCTGTCACGGCGGTCGACATCGACAGCTTCGATCTGTCCGACCGCGCCGCCGTGTTCGATTTTCTGACGGCGGGCGGCTACGACGCCGTCTTCAACTGCGCGGCGTACACAAACGTCAACAAATGCGAGAGCGATTACGAGACGGCGTACAAGGCGAACGCGCTCGCGCCGAAATATCTCGCCGAGGCATGCGAGAAGACGGGCGCAAAGCTCGTTCACGTCTCGACCGATTATGTCTTTCCCGGCGACGGCAGCGCGCCCTACCGCGAATTTGACCTGACGGGGCCGCAGAGCGTCTACGGAAAGACGAAGCTCGCGGGCGAGCAATTTGTTCGGGAAAATTGCCGTCGCTATTATATCGTTCGCACGGCGTGGCTGTACGGCTACATCGGCAGCAATTTTGTGAAGACCATGCTGCGCATCACGCGCGAAACCGGCGCGGCGACGGTCGTCAGCGACCAGCTCGGCAACCCGACGAGCGCCGCGGACGTCGCGCATCACCTGCTGCTGCTCGCGGCGACCGAGTTCTACGGCGTCTATCACTGCACCGACAACGGCGTGTGCTCGTGGTACGACTTCACCCGCGAGATCGTGCGCCTCGCCGGCATCCGGGCGGAGGTAAAGCCCTGCACGACCGCCGAATATCCGACTCCCGCAAAGCGGCCGGCGTATTCGGCGCTCGACAACATGGCGCTGCGCGCGACGGTCGGCGACCACATGCGCGACTGGCGCGACGCGCTCAAGGAGTACATCGAACGGCTGCCCGAAGAGGAGAAAAAGGCATGAAGAATGTTATGGTGACCGGCGGCGCCGGCTTTATCGGCTCCAATTTCATCATCTATATGCTCCGGAAGCACGGCGACGTGCGCATCGTCAACGTCGATAAGCTGACCTACGCGGGCAACCTCAAAAACCTCGCGTCGGTGGAAGACGACCGCCGCTATGTGTTCCGCCAGTACGACATCTGCGACCGGGAGAAAATCGAGCCGCTGTTTACGGAATTCGGCATCGACACCGTCATCAACTTCGCGGCGGAGAGCCACGTCGACCGCTCCATAACGAATCCGGAGATCTTTGTCGAGACGAACGTCCTCGGCACCGCGACGCTCCTGAACGCCGCGAAAAAGGCGTGGGAGCAGCCGGACGGCAGCTTCCGGGAGGGCGTGAAGTATCTGCAGGTGTCGACCGACGAGGTCTACGGCTCGCTCGGGCCGGACGGCTTTTTCACCGAGACGACGCCGCTCGATCCCCACAGCCCCTATTCCGCCTCGAAGGCGTCCGCCGACCTGCTCGTAAAGGCCTATCACGACACCTTCGGCATGCCCGTGTCCATCACCCGGTGCTCCAACAATTACGGCCCCTATCAGTTCCCCGAAAAGCTCATCCCGCTGATGATCAACAACTGCCTGCACCACAAGCAGCTGCCCGTCTACGGCGACGGGCTGCAGATCCGCGACTGGCTGTACGTCGAGGATCACTGCAAGGCGATCGACATGGTCGCGCGCGGCGGGAAACCGGGAGAGGTCTATAACGTCGGCGGGCATAACGAGCGCACCAACGTTTTTATCGTCGAGACCATCATCGACGCGGTCGGCAAGGCGGATCCCGCCGTCGACCGCAGCCTCATCCGGCACGTCGAGGACCGCAAAGGCCACGACCGCCGCTACGGCATCGACCCCACGAAGATCAAAAACGATCTCGGCTGGTATCCCGAGACGCCGTTCGAAGCCGGCATCGTCAAAACGGTCGAATGGTATCTCGCGAACCGCCCGTGGATCGACGACGTCGTGTCGGGGGAGTATCAGCAGTACTACAAAGAGCGGTATGAGAAATAAAAAAAGGGAACCTCTTATCAGAGGTTCCTTTTTTATGGGTGTATTTATAACCCTATCAAAAGCTGCGCTTTTTCACATAAGGGCTTAACATAATTGCCATACAGTTTGCCGATTGTTTTTTCACGCAATACATCAATCGCAGCACAGGCACAAAAAACAATCGCTCCGACGGCAGGCGCTATATACCAGAATCGCCAAGTAAAGATCAGATAATTCTCATCAAAGAAAAACCGCCACAGCATATCGCGTAAAATCCGATTCTCATGGATCAAATAGACCCCAAAGGTTGTTGAGGAGACTTGATTAATGAACCGATTGTTTTTTACGGATAGGTTCTTAAAGAACATAAAAAGCCCTAAAGCAGCAAGAAACACGGGGAGCGTATTTTTCCCCCTAAAAAACATGGCCAGTTCTTTTTCGGATTCATCAAAATCCGCAAGAACTGCATGCTTCACGGAATAGAAAAAGATAAAACCTGTTGCAAAAGCAGCAAGGAGGAGAGATAAATATTTTTTATCCAAAAGCGGAAGCCCATAGAGACGTATGTAGGCACCGACCGAGCAAACAAACAGCGCCCAAGGCAATTCACCCTGATAAAGCATGCGGTTGAAGAAGGTCGGCAGTATTATAAACAGAAATCCCTGCGCTGACAAAAACAAAATAAAAGCTCTCTGTGAAAGAGTCTTAAAACCAGCCCCCAGGATGGGAAAGATTAAAAGAATGCCTACATAAATGCTTGCGAACCAGTAACGCATCCGGATCGTTGTGTAAAATTGCAAACCAAATGTGGCGATATCAAACTCTACAATTCCAAAAGCACAACACACGAGATAAATCGTTACAGAATAAAACATCACACGCAAAAGTATCTTAACGATAGAGTACAGACGGAAATCTGTTCTTACCAAAAAATAACCACTTATAAGGAAGAACAGATCTACCCCCAGATTACCGCCGATGCCATAGAACATAGAGGCAACTTTTCCCGGGGTAAAAGCAGCAGATTCCACGCCGCTGTTCACAACACCGTGAAAAGTGACAATCATATACATAGCAGCAATTCTAAGCAGTTCCATATTTGAACTGCGCGTGCCCGAATTATCTGTACTGCTTTTTTCCATGTGGCCTCCTGTTTTTTTACAGCTGCGCGAGGCCTTTTCTGACGCGCGCGAGCGTCTCGCCGCGGCCGAGGACGACGGCGAGCTCCACGCCGCCGCCGGGGGACACCGGCACGCCGCTGAGCGCGGTGCGCAGCGGCCACAGCAGCCAGCCGTTCTTGACGCCCTTTTCCGCGATGAGCGCAAAGAGCTTCTCGTGGACGTTGTCGAACGTCCAGTCCTTTTCGGGGATGCCCTCGAGCACGGGCAGCGTCCATTCGAGCGCCGTCTTCGCGCTGTCGGCGTCGGTCTTCATCTTCTTGTTGGCGTACAGCTCGTTGCCGTAGACCGGCAGCGCGTCGATAAAGCCGAGCTTGCCGGGGATCTCCGAAAACACCTCGGTGCGGGGCTGCATCGCGTCGCACAGCACGTCGAAGCCGATGTCGTCCCGCCGGACCGCCTGCCGGATAAACGGCATCGCGTGCCGCTTGTATTCGTCGTGCGACAGCGCGCGGATGTACTCGGCGTTGATGAAATTGAGCTTTCCGACGTCGAAGATGGCGGGGCTTTTGCTGATGCCGGAAATGTCGAAGGCCTCCACGAGCTCCGGCAGCGAGAAGATCTCCCGCTCGCTCTTGGGCGCCCAGCCGAGCAGCGCGAGATAATTGAGGATGGCGCCGGGCAGATAGCCCTTCGCCACGAGATCCTGATAGGAGGCGTCGCCGTTGCGCTTGGACAGCTTCTGGTGCTCGTCCTTCATGACGGGCGCGCAGTGGACATAGGCCGGAACATCCCAGCCGAACGCCTCATACAATAGGTTGTACTTCGGCGAGCTCGACAGATACTCGCTGCCGCGCACGACGTGCGTGATGCCCATGACGTGGTCGTCGACGACGTTCGCGAAGTTGTACGTCGGCATGCCGTCGGATTTGATGAGGATCTGGTCCTCCAGCTCGCTGTTCTCGACGGTGATCTCGCCGTAGACGAGATCGTTGAAGGTCGTCACGCCCTCGCGCGGCATCTTCTGGCGGATGACGTACGGCTCGCCCGCCGCGACGCGGCGCTTTGCCTCTTCGAGCGGGATGGCGCGGCAATGCCCGTCGTAGTGGGTGACCTCCTCCTCGAACTTCTCGTGCTTGAGGCGCGCGTCCAGCTCCTCCTTTGTGCAGAAGCAGTAGTAGGCGCCGCCCTTTTCGCAAAGCTCCTTCGCGTAGCCGAGATAGATCCCCATGCGCTCGCTCTGCACGTACGGCCCGTAGCTGCCGCCGATGTCGGGGCCCTCGTCCCAGTTGAGGCCCGCCTCGCGCAGCGTGCTGTAGATGATATCGACGGCGCCCTCGACGTAGCGTTCGCGGTCGGTGTCCTCGATGCGCAGGATGAAGCTGCCGCCGTTCTTCTTCGCGATCAGGTACGCGTACAGCGCCGTGCGCAGGTTGCCGACGTGCATGTAGCCCGTCGGGCTCGGCGCGAAGCGCGTTCTCACTTTGTCCAAAACGATCCACCTCTTGTTCAAAATAAGCCGCCGGCCGCGGCGGCATGTCGTCTTTTATCATTGTATGGGCAGCCGCCGGGTTTGTCAATTGACGCATACCGCCGAATCATGTAAAATAACAGGAAAGAAAAGGGGGCTTCCTTGTATGGACGAAACAAAAAAGCCGCGCGTGTTCAGCGGCATCCAGCCGACGGGCGGGTTTACCCTCGGCAATTACATCGGCGCGGTGCGCAACTGGGACAAACTGCAGGACGACTACGACTGCATCTACAGCGTCGTCGACCTGCATTCGATCACCATCCGCCACGAGCCGGCGGCGCTGCGCCGCCAGATCCGCGAGGCGCTCGCGATGCTGCTCGCGTGCGGCGTCGATCCCAAACGGTCGATCCTGTTCATCCAGGGGGATGTGGCGGCGCACGCGGAGCTGTCGTGGCTGCTGTCGTGCTACACCCAGTTCGGCGAGCTGTCGCGCATGACGCAGTTCAAGGACAAATCCCTCAAGCACCCCGACAACGTCAACGCCGGCCTGTTCACCTATCCGGTGCTCATGGCGGCGGACATCCTGCTGTACGATACCGATCTCGTGCCCATCGGCGCCGACCAGAAGCAGCATCTCGAGCTGTGCCGCGACATCGCGCTGCGCTTCAACGGCATCTACGGCGACGTTTTCAGGATCCCCGACGGCTATTTCCCGAAAGTCGGCGCGCGCGTCATGTCCCTGCAGGACCCGTCGTCGAAGATGAGCAAGTCGGACGAGAACGATAACGCGAAGATCATGCTCACCGACGAGCCCGACGCGATCATCCGCAAATTCAAGCGCGCCGTCACCGATTCGGACAGCGTCGTGCGCGCCGCCGACGACAAGCCGGGCGTCACCAACCTCATGTCCATCTACGGCGCGCTGACGGGCCGGACGTTCGCGGACATCGAAGCGGAATTCAGCGGGCGCGGCTACGGCGATTTCAAGCAGACCGTCGGCGAAGCGGTCGTCGCGGCGCTCGCGCCCGTGCAGAGCGAGTACAGGCGCATCGTCGCCGACAAGGCGTACCTCGCGGGCGTCGCGAAGGACGGCGCCGCGCGCGCGGCGGCCATCGCCGAGCGCACGCTGCACAGGGCCCGCCGCAAGATCGGGCTCGAATAACACAATGCACGGGACGGCGGGCGCGCGGGAGCGCGCCCGCCGCCTTGAATAAAAAAAGCAAGGGGGAAGCCTGTGTTTACTGCCGATGCGCTGCGGGCGCTGCTTTTGTCGACGCTCGCCGGGCTCGCGACGCTGCTGGGCGCGCTGGTCGTCGTCTTTACAAGGAACAAGAGCGAAAAGCTCATCACCGTCTCTCTCGGTTTCGCGGCGGGCGTCATGCTCAGCGTGTCGTTCACCGACCTCTACCCCAATGCGCTCGCAAGCTTTGCGGCCGGTCTTTCCGGCAAGATGAGCATCCTCGCGGCGGTGGGCTTTCTCATCGTCGGCCTGCTCGTCGCCGCGTCGCTCGACCGCCTCGTGCCCCACGACGCCTACGACGAACAGACGGGCGACAAGCCCCACAAGGATCTCTACCGCGTCGGCTTCGTGTCGATGCTCGCGATGGCGCTGCACAATTTTCCGGAGGGCATCGCGACGTTCATGGCGGGGTATGAGAACGTGACGCTGGGCGTGTCCATCGCGCTCGCCATCGCGCTGCACAACATCCCCGAGGGCATTTCGGTCGCCCTGCCGATCTACTACGTCACGGGCAGCCGCCGCAAGGCGTTCAAAATGACCTTTCTCAGCGGCATCTCCGAGCCCGTCGGGGCGCTGCTCGCCTTCCTCGTGCTGCGGCCGTTCATCACGCCCTTCGCGCTCGGCGCGGTCTTCGCCGCCGTCGCGGGCATCATGATCTACATCGCCGTCGAGGAGCTCATCCCGTCGTCGCGCCAGTACGCGCACGACCGCCTCGCGCTGCTGTCGACGTTCACCGGGATATGTCTGATGCCGCTGACCCATCTGCTGTGACGGCGGGGGAAAGCGCCGCGGACCGCAAAAAAAGCGCCGGCCCTTCGGGGCCGGCGCTTCTTGTTTTATTGACCGAGCGCGTAGGTGAGCAGCGGCAGGAAGCTCGTGATGAGCAATACGGCCGCCAGCACCACGCACAGCACGATGGTGACGGGTTTGATCCATTTCCGGTTCATTTTTCTTCCTCCTTCTTCAGTCGGGCCGCGCGCTCGGCGGCGGCGAAAAGTCCCAGCGCGCCGAAAGCGTCGCCGATGAGCTGCGCTGCGCGGAAGGCGTCGTCCTCCCGCAGATACCAGACGGCGGACGGCAGCGCGAACCCGACACAGGCCGCGAGCGCGAGCGCGGCGGCCGCCGGGAACTGCGGCTTTTCGCGCACGAACGCGAGGTAAGCCCCCGCGAGGGCGAGGCAACTCAGCAGCACCGAGATCGTCACGCTGTCGTTGGCGTTGATCGGGCCGCGCACAAACACGGCGAGCGCGCGCAGACAGTACCACAGCACGACCGCGGCGGGCAGCAGCGCGCCGCCCTCCCGCCTGCCCGTGAAGCCGCGCACGGCGGCGGTGTAGAACCACCAGGCGGCCGCGAAGCCCGCGGCCGCGCACAGCGCCGACACGGCGCCGACGGCGGCGGAAGACGCGAGCGCGACTTCCGCGAGCAGCTGCATCGCGCTCAGCGAGACGGCGAAGAGCCCTGCGGCCGCAAACAGCGCGCCGGCGGCGGGCTGCTTTTCGCCGTCGCCCGGGAAGGCGGCCGCCCACCGCGCGCGCAGCAGCGCCGATGCGGCGAGCGCGAGCGCCGGCGCGGCGAAGCGCACGGCGCTGCCGCCGGCGTAAAAGCCGCTGCCGGACTCGACGTGCAGCAGCACGTCGGCGAGGCGCCCGATAAACACGAGCAGCGCGGCGCCGCCCGCGAGGAGCGCGTACTTATCTTTCAATTTTTCTTTCTCCGAACGGGACGTATGCGCGCGGCACGCCGAGATATTTGTACGCCGGGCGGATGATGCGGTTGCCGAACATCATCTCTTCGACGCGGTGGGCGCACCAGCCGGCCATGCGCGCGACGGCGAACAGCGGCGTGTACAGATCGACGGGCATCTTCATCGTGCGGTAGACGAGGCCGGAGTAAAGGTCGACGTTGGCGCAGGAGTTGGCGACGCCGCGCTTGTCGAGCATGACGCCGGGGGCGAGCCGCTCGACGGCGTTGAGCAGCTTGTAATCGTCGCCGAGGCCCGTCTGCTCGGCGAGCTCGCGGGCGTTCTGGCGCAGGATGGTCGCGCGCGGGTCGCTCTTCGTGTAGACGGGATGGCCGATGCCGAAGATGAGCCCCGAGCCGTCGCCCGCCTTTTTGTCGAGAATGCTGCCGAGGAAGGCCGCGATCTCGTCGTCGTCGCCGTAGTCGCGCACGCCCGCCTTGATGTAGTCGAGCATCTCCATGACCTTGATGTTCGCGCCGCCGTGCCGGGGCCCCTTGAGCGAGCCGATGGCCGCGGAGATGGCCGCGTAGGTGTCGGTGCCCGAGGAGGTGACGACGCGCGTCGTGAACGTCGAGTTGTTGCCGCCGCCGTGGTCGGCGTGCAGCACGAGGCACATGTCGAGCAGCCGGGCCTCCTGCTCGGTGAACTTTTTGTCGGGGCGGTTGATGCGCAGGATGTTCTGCGCGAGCGACAGCTCGGGCTTCGACATGTGGAAATACATGCTCTTTTTGTCGTAGACGCGGCGCTTTACCTGGTAGGCGTCGACCATGATCGTCGGCACGCAGGAGATGAGCTTGATCGCCTGGAAAAGCGCGTTTTCGAGCGACATGTCCTCGGCGTCCGGATCGTAGGAATACAGCGCGAGCACCGAGCGCCCCATCTTGTTCATGACGTTGGGGGACGGCGCCTTCATGATCATGTCCTCGGCGAAGCCGTCGGGCAGGTCGCGCATCTCCGACATGACCTTGCGCAGCAGCTTCATCTGCCCCGGGGTCGGCAGCGAGCCGAACAGCAGCAGCCACACGACCTCCTCAAAGACGTAGCGGTCCTCTTTTTTGCCGGCTTCGATGATGTCGTTCACGTCGATGCCGCGATAGATGAGCTTGCCGTCGCAGGGGACGCGCTTGTTGTCGACGAGCTCGTAGCCCACGACGTCGCAGATGCTCGTGAGCCCCGCGAGCACGCCGGTGCCGTTCGCATTGCGCAGGCCGCGCTTGACGTCGTACTTCTCCCAGTCATCCGCGCCGATGTAGTTGTATTTGCGGAATTCGTCGCATAGATATGTAAAGGAATCCCGCATTTCCGGGGTCAGTTTGTTCAGCATGGCGTGCCTCCTCTGCGAGCGCTTTAAATCAGTGAGCTGAATATTAAGTAATTGTATCACATATTTCGGAATTTGCAATAAAAAGGAGTCGTCATGAAACGTAAAATCGCGCCGCTCGCCGTTTTCGCCGTCGTCATCGCGCTCACGCCGGCGCTCGCGCTGCTGCCCGCGGCGGCGGACAAGTCCGGCGGGACCGCCGCGCCGGCGCAGGACGCCGCGCAGCCGGCGGCCGGGGAGACGATCGTCGTCTACGACGAGTCGTCCCGGGAGACGCTCGCGCTGCCGCTCGACGACTATGTGCTCGGCGCGGTGCTGTGCGAGATGCCCGCGCTGTACAAGCCCGAGGCGCTCAAGGCGCAGGCCGTCGCCTGCCGCAGCTACGCGCTGTACCTGAAGGAGCTGCGCGCGCGCGAGCCGCTGCCGGCGCTCGAGGGGGGCGTCCTGTCCGTCAACACGGCGGCCGCCGTCGGCTACATGAGCGAGGAGAAGGCGCGCAGCTGCTTCGGGGATGATTTTTCCCTGTACTACAACAAGGTGAAGGACGCCGTCGACGCGGTGCGGGGCTATACGCTGACCTACGGCGGCGCGCCCATCTGCGCGTGCTATCACGCCATATCGCCGGGGCGCACGGAGGACAGCGGCAACGTCTTCGCCGCCTCGCTGCCGTATCTTGTGCCCGTCGACAGCGCCGCCGACACGGCGGCCCGGGGGTACGCGTCCTCGGCGACGTTCACCCCGTCCGACCTCGCGGGCATCCTCGCGTCCGCCGACGACGGCTTTTCGGCGTCGGGCGACCCGTCGCAGTGGCTGGGCGCGGCGGTCAAGTCGGCCTCGGGCACCGTGCTTTCGCTGCGCGTGTGCGGGCGCGACTTCACCGGCACGCGGCTGCGCGCGCTGCTGGGGCTTCGCTCGGCGGCGTTCGACGCCGCGTATGACGCCGGCAGCGCGTCGTTCGTCTTTTCGGTGCGCGGCTACGGCCACGGCGTCGGCATGAGCCAGTACGGCGCGAACGCGCTCGCACGGCAGGGATACACCTTCGACGAGATCCTCGCCCATTATTACACGGGCGCGCAGCTGAGCGGCGGCACCGCGTGAGCATTCGCGCGCTTCGACAGATTGCGCCGCCCGCGCGGGCTATAGTGGAGGAGCATTCCCTCTGTAACCTTACTCTCTCTCTTTTGAGACCGCCCGGAAAACATCCCGGGCGGTATTTTTTGCCCGCCGGCGGGCGCGCAATATTCATAAATCGTCTATCTTTTTTGTAACCGAAATGTTATACTTTAGCCAGGAGAATCCTCTAATATTTCTCAAAGGGAGGCACCTGCATGAACGTCAAGACACTGGGCAGAAAGGTAAATCTCAAGCAGAATTTCATCAACATGGTCGAAAAGCGCATGGCGAAGCTCGACAGGTTCTTTGAGGACGACGCGGAGGCGAAGGTCACCGTGACCGTCGAGCCCAACCGGCAGACCGCGGAGGTGACCGTCAAAAGCAGAGGATTTCTCTTCCGCGCCGAGCGCTCGGCGCCGGATATGGAGACCGCGTTCAACGACGCGGCGGACCTGATCGTCAAGCAGATCGTCAAGAACAAGGACCGCCTGGGCGCCCACGTCAAGCGCGCCGAGGTGGACACGCTGCCGGACGCGGGGCAGGAGCAGCAGACGTCGTACGACATCGTGCGCACCAAGCGCTTCCGCGTCGAGCCGATGACCGTCGAGGAGGCGATCCTGCAGATGGAAATGCTCGGCCACAGCTTCTTCGTCTTTGAGGATTCCGACAGCGAGGAGCTGAAGGTGGTTTACAAGCGGCACGACGAGGCCTACGGATTGCTTATTCCGGAGAAATAAATTATAATAAACCTGCAACGGGCCGCGGCGATTGCCGCGGCTTTTATAACGGAGGGAAACGATGAAATATACGGCGGTCGCGACGTGCGGCTTCGGGCTGGAATCGGTGCTGGCGTTCGAGCTCAAGCGGCTGGGCGTCGAAAACATAAAAACGAGCGACGGGCGCATCACGTTCGACGCGTCGGGCGACGACATCGCGCGCGCAAACATATGGCTGCGCACGGCGGAGCGCGTGCTCATCATCCTCGCGGAGTATCCCGCGCCCACCTTCGACGCGCTGTTCGACGGCGCGCGGGCGGTGCCGTGGGGCGAGGTGATCGACCGCGCCGACGCCTTCCCCGTCAAGGGCTATTCGATGAACAGCGCGCTGACGAGCGTGCCGGCGTGTCAGTCGGTCGTCAAGAAGGCGCTCGTGGAGCGCCTCAAGCAGGATTACAAAACGGAGTTTCTGCCCGAGAACGACCGCGTCACCAAGCGCGTGCGCTTCTCCATCGTCAAGGACGTCTGCACGCTCATGCTCGACACGTCGGGCGACGGGCTGCACAAGCGCGGCTACCGGCCGCTCATGAACGAGGCGCCCATCAAGGAGACGCTCGCCGCCGGCATCTGTGATTTCGCGCGCGTGTTTCCGGACAGCGCGGTGTGCGATCCCTTCTGCGGGTCGGGCACGCTCGTCATCGAAGCGGCGCTGCGCGCGCGCGGCATCGCCCCGGGCCTGCGCCGCGCCTTTGCGGGCGAGCAGTACGGCTTTCTCGGCGCGGGGGCGTTCGACCGCGCGCGGGAGCAGGCGCGCGCGGAGATGCATGCCGACGTCCCCTTCGCCGGACGCGGCAGCGACATCGATCCCGCCGCCGTGGCGCTCGCCGCGGACAACGCGAAGCGCGCGGGCGTCGCGGACTGCGTGCGGTTCGAAGTCGCCGACGCGCGCAGGACCGTCTTTTCGCCGAATGAGACCGTGATGGCCAACCCGCCCTACGGCGAGCGGCTCATGGACGAGAAGGAGGCGGCGGCGCTGTACGCCGCCTTCGGCGAAAACATCTTTGCGCAGCGCTGCAGGGGCCTGTACGTCATCAGCAGTCACCCCGAATTCGAGCGCTGCATCGGCAGAAAGGCCGTCCGCCGGCGCAAGCTGTACAACGGCATGCTGCCCTGCCAGCTGTTCATGTACTTTTGAATGTGCTATAATATTTTTTTAAGAAAACAGGCTTGAACGGAAAGAGGTTCGTATGGCGATCCCCCGCGAGGAATTTACAGCCGACCGCACGCCGGACGGATACGCGCTGACGGCGTCCCGCCCCGGCGCTTTCCGCGTCTACTGGGCGACGTCGCCCGACGGCTTCTGTGACGACAACGATCTCGGCGCTTTCGAGGGCGCGGCGTCCGTCGCCGATCCCTTTCCGGGCCGCCGGGTCTTTTTCCACATTCTGCAGGACGGGCGCTACAGCGTGACGACGCCCCGCAGCATCCCCGCGGGCGGCATGCGCAACCTGCGGGACGTGGGCGGCTACACCACGGCGGACGGCGCGCAGTTCGTCCGCTACGGGCGCGTTTACCGCAGCGACATGCTGTGCCTGTGCGGCGAGGAGCATCTGCCCTCGCTCGAGGCGCTGGGGATCCGGCGCATCGTCGACCTGCGCAGCAGCTTCGACTTCCACGATCCCGACACCTACGATCCGCCGCTGCGCGGCGCGGCGCACGAATTTCTGCCGATGTACGGCGAGCAGCAGTCGTTCAATTTCACGCTCGACGAGGCGCTGCGCGAAAGCCGCGAGCGCCTGGAGGAATGCTACGGCGTCGTGTCGGAATCCTACGTCGACTGCCTGTTCGACTCCGACGCGCTGCGCCGGCTGTTCCGCCGCCTCGCGGACGGGGAGACCCCGCTGCTGTTCCACTGCTACGCCGGCAAGGACCGCACCGGCATCGCCGCGGCGCTGCTGCTGCGCCTGCTCGGCGTGCCGCGCGAGACGATCCTCTACGACTACATGCTCACGCGCGAGACGCGCAAGGCCTTCTCGGACGGCAAGATCGCCGAGTACGGCGACCTCATCCGGGACGAGGAGATGCTGCGCTGGGTCGAATTCTTCACGCTCGTGCTGCCCGAGTCCATCGAGAGCACGCTCGACGCCGTCTCGCAGCGGTACGGCGACGCGGACGACTATTATCTCAAGGAACTGAAGCTCACGCCGGAGGATCTCGCGCACATGCGCGCGATGTATCTCACCCGGCACTGATATTGCGGCGAAAGGCGGGGCTTATGGGCAAAAAGATCCGTGTGCTGGATACGACGCTGCGCGACGGCGCGCAGAGCGAGGGCGCGCAGTTTTCGCTGTCCGACAAGCTCGGCGCGGTCATGCTGCTCGACAATCTCGGCTTTGACTTCATCGAGGCGGGCATCCCCGCCTCCAACCCGAAGGACGCCGAATTTTTCAGTCTGCTCAGGGACAACCGCCCGGGCGCCGCGCGCATCGCGGCGTTCGGTCTGACGCGGCGCCCGGGCGGCAGCTGCGAGGCGGACGAGGGCCTGCGGGCGCTGCTCGCCGCGGACACCCCCGTCGCCGTCATCGTCGGCAAAAGCAGCCGCTTCCAGGTCGAGCAGGTGCTGCGCACGAGCGCGCAGGAGAACCTCGCGATGATCCGCGAGACGACGGCGTATCTCGCCGCGCGCGGCAAGCGCGTGTTCTTCGACGCGGAGCACTTTTTCGACGGCTGGGCGCAGGATGCGGCGTATGCGCGCGCCTGCCTCGCCGCGGCGGCCGAAGCGGGCGCCGAGCAGCTCGTGCTGTGCGACACGAACGGCGGCGTGACGCCGGACGCGGCGGCGGACGCCGTGCGGGCGGTGTGCGCCGCCTTCCCGGGCCTCTGCATCGGCGTCCATTTCCACAACGACGCGGGGCTCGCCGTCGCGAACAGCATCGCGGCCGTGCAGGCGGGCGCGACGGACGTGCAGGGGACGTTCCTCGGCATGGGCGAGCGCTGCGGCAACACGAATCTCTCGACGCTCATCCCGACGCTGCAGCTCAAGCTCGGCTTCGACGTCGTGCCCCCCGAAAAGCTCGCGCTGTTCACCCGCACGGCCTATCATCTCGCGGAGCTGTGCAACATGCTGCTGCCGCCGAATCTGCCGTACATCGGCTCGAGCGCCTTTTCGCACAAGGGCGGCATGCACATCGACGGCGTCGTCAAGGATCCGCGCGCCTTCGAGCACATCGACCCGGCGGCGGTCGGCAACGCCCGCAGACTGCTCATCAGCGAGGTCGCGGGCAGGAGCGCCGTCGCGGAAAAGCTCGCGAAGATCGACCCCGCGCTCGCGGCCGACAAGGCGGCCGTCGACACGGTGCTGCGCCGGCTCAAGGCGCTCGAATACGAGGGCTATTCCTTTGAGGCGGCCGTCGCAAGCTTCGAGCTCATGGCGCTGCGCGAGCTCGGCCGGCTGCCGGAATTTTTCACGCTGCTCGACTACAAGATCATCGGCGAGCGCTCCATCGAAGCGGGGCGCCGCAGCTCGGTGGCCGTCGTCAAGATCGGCGTGGGCGGCGACAGCGAGCTGCGCGCGGCCGAGGGGGACGGCCCCGTCAACGCGCTCGACATCTCGCTGCGCAGCGCGCTGTCCAAATTCTATCCGAGCCTCTCGAGGGCGCACCTCGTCGACTACAAGGTCCGCGTCATCACGCCCGAATCGGCAACGGCCGCGAAGGTCCGCGTGCTCATCGACACGACGGACGGCGAGACGCAGTGGACGACCGTCGGGGTCTCGGCGGATATCATCGACGCGAGCTTCAAGGCGATCACCGATTCGATCGTCTATATGCTCTGCCGCACGCGGCGGGAGGACTGATCGTTTCCGAAGACCGGCCGGCGGGCGCTGCCCGCCGGCCGGTCTTTTCAGCGCGGTATCCGCCAAAGTTTTTTTGCGCTTTGCAGGCGGATATGCTATAATTTCTATAATCGGGAAATTTGCGATAAGGATCGGATTTCGGACACGGCGCGCTCCATTATCAGAAACGGTGCAGGAGGAGAAAATGGCCAGAAAGATCATCGTCGGACAATCCGGCGGCCCGACGGCCGTCATCAACGCCTCGCTCGCGGGCATCATCAGCGTGGCGAAACAGCATGAGGATCTCGAGATCTGGGGAATGCGCAACGGCATCGAGGGCTTCCTTGCGGAGCGCTTCGTCAATCTGCGCGACTACATCCGGACGGAGAAGGATCTCAAGCTGCTCATGCGCACGCCCTCGGCCTTTCTCGGCTCCTGCCGCTTTAAGCTGCCGACGCTCGAAAAGGATGAGAAGGTCTACGCGCGCATCTTCGAGATCCTCGAAAAGAACGGCATCGACGTCTTCATGTACATCGGCGGCAACGACTCGATGGACACCATCGCGGAGCTGAGCACCTATGCCGAGCGCATCGGCAGCGACATCCGCTTCATGGGCGTGCCGAAGACCATCGACAACGACCTCGTCATCACCGACCACACGCCCGGCTTCGGCTCGGCGGCCAAATACATCGCGACGTCCGTCAAGGAGCTCATCCGCGACAATACCGTCAACGACATGAACATCGTCTCGGTCATCGAGATCATGGGCCGCGACGCCGGCTGGCTCGTCGGCTCCTCCTCGCTGGCCGAGGGCGCCGACTGCGCGGGGCCCGATCTCATCTATCTGCCCGAGCTCACCTTTGACGTCGACCGCTTCATCGAGCGCGTTTCGCAGATCCAGAAAGAGCGCCGCTCGGTCATCGTCTGCGTGTCGGAGGGCATCCGCACCGAGGACGGCCAGTATGTGTGCGAATACACGAACACCGCCTCGCGCGCGACCGACGCCTTCGGCCACAAGCAGCTCACCGGCACCGCGCGCGTGCTGGCCGACGTCATCGCCATCCGCCTCGGCTGCAAGGTCCGCGCCATCGAGTTCAGCTCGCTGCAGCGCTGCGCCGCGCACCTTCAGTCGCGGACCGACATGGAGGAGGCCTTCAAGGCCGGCGCCTTCGCGCTGCGCAGCGCGCTCGAGGGAGTGACGGGAAAGCTCGTCATTTTCGAGCGCGTCAGCAATCATCCCTACGACATCGACCTCAAGCTGTGCGACGTGCGCCTTGTCGCGAACCTCAAAAAGGACGTGCCGCGCGACTGGATCAACGAAGAGGGCGATTACGTGACGAAGGAATTCCGCGACTACGTGCGGCCGCTCATCGTCGGCGAGGTCCGTCCCATCATGGAGAACGGCCTGCCGCGGCACATCGGCTACATCAAATAATATCAACACGGTTAAGGGGGTGGTGAGCATGCGTCAGCTCAAACGCACATGGGTCGAGATCGACCTCGACGCGCTCGCCCACAATTTCGGCGCCATCCGCGCGAAGGTCGGCCGCGGGGTCGACATCATGGCCATCGTCAAGGCGGACGCCTACGGGCCCGGCGCGCGCCAGGTGGCGCAGACGTTCGAGGCGCAGGGCGCCGACTGGTTCGGCGTATCCAACATCAACGAGGCGAAGGAGCTGCGGCGCTTTGGCATCTCGAAGCCCATTCTCATCCTCGGCTACACGCCGCCCGAAAATGTCGGCGAGCTCGCCCAGCTCGGCATCACCCAGACGATCCTCGGCGCGGACTATGCGCGCGGTCTGTCCGAAGCGGCGGCGCGCGCGGGCGTGCGCCCCGACGTCCACATCAAGCTCGACACCGGCATGTCCCGCATCGGCTTTTCCTCGCGCGACGCAGAGGCCGCCGCCGCGCAGATCGCCGCCGTCTGCGACGATCCGCATTTCCGCGTCACGGGCATGTTCACCCATTTCGCCGTCGCGGACGAGCCGGACGATCCCCGCAGCGTCGCGTATACGAAGCAGCAGCACGCGCTCTTTGAGGCGGTCGCGCAGCAGCTCGACGACCGCGGCTATACCTTCTTTCACAAGCACTGCTGCAACAGCGCGGGCACGATGCTGTATCCGGAATACTACCATGAGATGGTGCGCCCGGGGCTCATTCTGTACGGGGAATCCCCGATGGACGCCGCCCACACGCCGCTCGATCTGCGCCCCGCGATGACGCTCAAGACCGTCGTGTCGCTCGTCAAGACCGTCAAAAAAGGAGAGAAGGTCAGTTACGGCTGCACCTTCACCGCCGACCGCGACATGACCGTCGCGACGGTCCCCATCGGCTATGCCGACGGGTATCTGCGCGCGCTGTCGGGCAAGGGGCTCGGCTACGTCGCCGGCAGGGTGTCGCCCGTCGTCGGCCGCGTGTGCATGGACCAGATGATGCTCGACGTCACCGGCGCCGACGTGCGCGAGGGGGACACCGTCACGCTGTTCGGCGGCGGCTCGCCCATCTCGCTCGACAACATCGCGAAGATCGCCGGCACGATCAGCTACGAGCTCATGTGCGGCATTTCGCGGCGCGTGCAGCGCGTCTATCTGCGCGGCGGCGAGGTCGTCGACGTGGTCGATTACACCGAATAGGGTATAAAAAGACGGCGGCGGATGCCGCCGTTTCTGTGGAGAGATGGTCGAGCTGGTCTATGGCACCGGTCTTGAAAACCGGCGTGGGGAAACCCACCGTGGGTTCGAATCCCACTCTCTCCGCCAAAAAAGCAGGCCCGCCGTCCGGCGGGCCTGCTTTTTTCATTTTCAAAAGAGAGTGGGATTCGCAAGGGAGCGGGAGTGAATGACAGCCCGGGGGGCTGTCAGAGCCGCGACTGACCGAGCCCGCAGGCGAGAGTCGAACCCCACTCTCTCCGCCAAAGCGCAGGCCCGCCGTCCGGCGGGCCTGCTTTCAAATGCTTATTTTTGCGGCGGCACAAAGCCCGGCGTCCGCTCGATCGCCTGCAGGATCTCCCGCGCCGCGGCGCGCTTTTCGTCGCCGCAGCGGGCGCCGCACAGCCGCCGCGCCTTTTCGTATTCCTTCCGGTAATAGCGCAGCGCGTCTTCGCCGTCGCAGCGAAGCAGCCCCAGCGCCGCTTCGGCGGGGGACAGCGCGGCGCATTCGCCCGTATAGCGCGCCGTGAGCACTGTGTAGCAGCGCCCGCCCTCCTCCACCGCGCGCTCGGCGCAGGCGGAAAAGCCGTTCGCCGCGAGCCAGCGGCGCAGCCGTTCGTGGTGGGATGCCGGCACGAGAATCAGCCGCCTGTTTGCATCCCGCAGCCACGCGCAGTCCCCGATGATGTGCGCCGCGGTGTCGGGGCCGACGCCCGCGATCACGACGTCGTCAACCTCGCCGCATCCCACGCCGCGCAGCCCGTCGCACAGCACGGTTTTCGCGCGGCCGGCGAGGCCCAGCGAGGCGAACAGCGCGGCCGCCTTTTCGAGCGACGGCGCGCTGATGTCCGTCGCGACGGCGGCGCGCGCGATGCCGCTTTCCAGCACATAGGCGCACAGCTTGCCGTGGTCGCAGCCGACATCGGCGACCCGCGCGCCCGGCCGCACCGCCTCGGCCGCGGCCTGCAGGCGTTTTGAAAGTTTGATCATGACAGCAAAAAGCGCCGGCCGGTATCCGCGGCGCGGCGCTGTTCCGTTTCGTTTATTTTGCGGACAGGTGCGCGTTGATCTTCGCGACGAGCTCGTCCGGATCGGTCCCGTGGACCGCGCACGCCTGCTCGATGGTCTCTCCGCGGGATGCGGGGCAGCCCAGGCAGTGCATGCCGATCTCGAAAAAGAACTGGGCGGTGTCGACGTCCTGATCGAGGATATCGCCGATCACGGAATCCTTTGTTACGTTCATTGTCATGCCTCCGTTTGTTGTTGGGATGATTATAGCATGTTTCTTCCGTTTTGAAAAGACGCTGCGCGCCGGGGGAAAATAAAAGGGCGTCCTTGCGGACGCCCTTTTGGCATTCGATTTATCTGCCTTCCTCTTCCTTCATCTTCGCGAAGCAGTCGCTGCAGTAAACAGGACGGTCCTCACGGGGCTTGAAGGGCACCTTCGCCTCGCCGCCGCAGCGGGCGCACGTCGCCGTGAACATCTCACGGTTGGTACGGCCGGCGTTCTTGCGGGCGTCGCGGCAGTTCTTGCAGCGCTGGGGCTCGTTCTCAAATCCGCGGCTCGCGTAGAATTCCTGCTCGCCGGCCGTGAAAACGAATTCCTGGCCACATTCTTTGCATACAAGGGTTTTGTCTTCGTACATGTGCTTTGTTCTCCTCTTTCAGTTGGGAAAAAATAATTTGGATTGCCCCCGGACGGTACCGACCCGACGTCTTTGGAAACCAACGCTCTTCCTTTAAGCTACAAAGGGCATACAGCGGACCTCTCGGCCCGGCTTATTTCAGTTTTTTTCTCGCGCGCTGCAGCGCGTTGTCGACGGATTTCGGCGTTGTGCCGAGGCGCGCGGCCACCGCGTTGTAATCATATCCGAGCAGATACAGAGCGAGAACATTTCGTTCGAAATCGGAAAGATGGTCGCGGATCTTCTGCCGGAGTCCCGCGTACTCCTCCCGCGCGATCGCCTGTTCCTCCACGCTCGCGCCGTCCGGAAGCGCCTCGGCGCCCTCCGCGCTCAGCGAAACATATCCGCTCAGCGGCCGGTGCTTTTTGCGCGCCGCCCTGCGGACGGCCTCCGTCATGCCGTTGCCGATGCACGACAGCGCATAGGTGGAAAAGGAAGCGCCCTGCGTTTCGTCGTAGGACTCGACCGCCCGGAACAGACCGATGAGGCCTTCCTGGATGAGGTCGTCGCTCTCAAGGCCGCTCACGCTGACGGCGTTTGCCCGCCGGCGTATGTACGGCATATACGCGGCCATCAGCCGCGCGAGAGATTCTTCGCCGGATTCGCCGGCGCCGGAAGCTTGCTTTTTCAGTGTTTTTACCTTGATGATCAAACCACAGATTACCCGTACTGAGATATTATAATAGTTTCACAAAAATTTGTCAAGATTTATCTTTTTATATATCTCTTGTGACGTTTTTTATGTAATCGCCCTTCAGAACGCGGCACAGGCACAGCGCGATGCGCACGAAGACGTCGCTGCGCAGGCAGACGTAGACCCAGAGGATGGGAAGTTTCCAGACGAAACCGGCGAGATAGCCCATCGTGACGCCGATGCCCCAGGTGCAGCCCGCGTCGACGGCGAAGGCGAAGCGCGTGTCGCCGGCGCCGCGCAGGATGCCGACGATGCAGGTGGTCTCGAGCGGCGCGAAGAGCATGATGACGGCCATGACGCCCATGATGTCGCGGGCGAGCGTCTTTGTCCCGGCGCTGACGTTGTAGAACGCGAGCATGGGCGTGCGCAGCGCGAGGATGATGCCGCACGAGAGCACCCCGACGCCCATCGCGATGACGAGGAACGTGCGCCCCATCTTTTTCGCCTCTTCCGTGCGGCCCGCGCCGATGGCCTTGCCCATGAGCACCGCCGCGGCGTTGCCGACGCCGAACATCATGACCATCGCCAGCTGCTGCGCGACGCTCGCGATGCTGTTGGCGGACACGAAAACGGAGCCGATGTTGCCGATGATGGCGGCCTGCGTCACCGAGCCGAGGCTCCAGATGAGCTCGCTGCCCACGACGGGCAGGCTGTGGCGGATGAAGTCCGCCCACAGCTCGCGCTCGCGCTGAAAGATCATGCGCAGGCGGAAGCCGATCTTTTTCTCGGCGAAGGTCGAATAGAGCGCGACGATCAGGAATTCCGACATGCGCGCGATGACGGTGCCCCAGGCGGCGCCGACGAGCCCCAGCGCGGGGAAGCCGAATTTGCCGAAGATGAAGGCGTAATTGAAGAAGCCGTTGACGAAAAAGGAGACGCAGTAGACGCCCGTCGCGAGCTTGACGTTCTCGACGCCGCGCAGCGCCGTCAGATAGCAGTTCGAGACGCCGTAAAAGACGTACGACAGCACCACGACCCGCAGATACGCGGCGCCCGCTTCGATGACGTCCGGCTCGTTCGAGAAGATGTCCATGACCTGCAGCGGAAAGGAAAAGCAGACCGCCGCGAACAGGACGGAGGCCACCGCGACGCAGCGCATCGAGATGCCCATGACGCGGCGCACGACGTCGGTGTTGCCCCGCCCCCAATACTGGGCGATGAGCACCGAGCCGCCCGACGCGAGACCGAAGCTGAAGATCATGAACACAAAAAAAGGCTGGTTCGCGAGCGAAGCCGCCGAAAGAGCGGTATCGCCGAGCGAGCCGACCATGATCGTGTCCAGCATCTGTACGCCGAAGCCTATGATGTTCTGCAGCGCGATCGGCACCGCGATCGCCAGCATGGAGCGATAAAAAGCTTTGTCCCTGATCATGAAACCTGCTAGTAAATCCGTAAATCCTTCTGAACCTTTCCGAGTATAGCAGAAGAGGGCGCAAAAAACAACAGCCGTCTCAAACTGTAATCTATTGAAACAACTTCGGGCGCTGTGGTATAATCGAAAAGCATCAGCCGGTGTGATGGAATTGGCAGACGTGCGGGACTCAAAATCCCGTGGTGGCGACACCGTGCGGGTTCGACCCCCGCCACCGGCACCAAAGCGCTTGAAAGCTCACAAACCCTTGCGATCAGGGCGTTTGTGAGCTTTCTCCTTTCCCCGCGGCGAGCCGCAAGAACCGGAGGCCCCTGCCTGCTTGACTGCAGGGCCTCCGGTTCTTTTGCCGTTTCGGAGGGCCGCCATCCCCGACGAGAAGGATGCGCCGGTGATTATTGCGCCGGCTGACGCGGCTGTCCGAGCCGCGACAACGATACGATCATTGCCATTCAAAACAAGCTTCACAGCGCGGTGCTGCTCGCGTTCGATGCGGAAAAGGAACACGGCGAAGCGGAGGTTTACTGTCCTATACACAGGAAGCCGGCGGTTCGCCGCATAAAGCGGCCGGAACAAGGAAAGCCCGGGGAGGTCATCCCCGGGCTTTTTGCCGCTGTTTTTTGCCGTCAATCGAATTTGTCCGACTGCGTCGCGGAGGGCGGGTGGCCGAAGATGGCGGAATAGGCTCTGTAAAAAGAGGAGTAGGTGTTGAAGCCGCACTGGAGATACACCGACGTCGCCGGCGCGCCGCTTGCGAGCAGCGCGTGCGCGCGCATGCATTTCTGCGTGCGGATGTAAGCCATCACGGGCGTTTGCAGACGTTCGCCGAACAGCTGCGTCACCGAGGTCTTGGACATGTGCAGGCTGCGGCACACGTCGTTGACGGTGCCGATCTCGCTGAGGTGGTCGCTGATGAAGTCGGTGATCTGCTTCACCTGCACGTCGGTGTAGTCCGCGCGCTGCTCGAGATCCTTGCCGCACAAAAGGTAGGCGAGTATGATAGACAATGCGCCGCGCAGCACCACGGGCGCGAGCGCGGGCCCGATTTCCGCGCAATAAGCGTCGAGGCGCAGGATCTCCTTCGACAGGCGCGTGTCTTTAATGTAGAACACATTGGGCAGTCCCGCGAGCTCCCCGCGCAGCGCGAACGGCACGCCCTGGGCGTCAAAGCGCAGCACCACGCGCTCATAGCGCTTTTGTGAATTGACGACGAGGTGATGATGCGCGCCGGGTTGTATGACGAGCAGATTGTGCGGGCGCAGCTTGTATTGTTCGTGCTGCACGACGAAATCCGCGTCCCCCTGCAGGAAATACAGCAGCTCGTAGGAGGTGTGGAAATGCTCCGCGAAGCTGTCGACGCCGGTGAACGGGCGCTCGTCCACGGAGTGCTTAAAAGTGTAGTTTTGAAAACGTATATCGTAAGGCATGTATACACAATAGCAAAAATATGTTCAAATTGCAATATATAATTGTATAAATTGCAATGTACATTTACCGGTCACCTTTGCTAAAGTAGAGGTACAATAACCCGGTTCATGCGACGAGGGCTGAAGAATGAAAAACGAGCAAAATCTTCTGGAAGTGTGCAACATCTGCAAGAATTTCGGAGTGACCGTCGCGCTCAACGACGTATCCTTCTCGCTGGAGCGGGGAAACATCTACGGGCTCATCGGAGAGAACGGCAGCGGGAAGTCGACGGTTTCCTCCATCATCGCGGGCATGCAGGAGGCGACGCGCGGCAAGATGCTCTTCAAGGGCGAGCCGTGGCGGCCGCAGAGCATGCTGGACGCGCAGGCGCACGGCGTCGGCATGATCGTGCAGGAGGCGGGCAGCATCGCGAACATCACCGTGGCGGAGAACATCTTTCTCGGGCACGAGAAGCTGTTTTCCAAAGGGCCCTTCGTCGACCGGGGGCGGATGGTCCGCGAAGCGCAGGCGCTGCTCGACAGGCTCGAGATCACGAGCTTTCGCGCGCAGCAGCGCACCGGGGAGCTCGACATGCAAATGCGCAAGATCATCGAGATCGCGAAATGCATGTACTGGCAGCCGGAGCTGCTCATCGTCGACGAGACCTCGACGGCGCTTTCCTTTGAAGGGCGCGAGTTTTTATACCGCATGCTGCGCGAGCAGCGCGCGAACAACAAATGCGTATTGTTCATTTCGCACGATCTCGACGAGATGATGGAGCACTGCGACAAGCTCACGGTGCTGCGCGACGGCGTCATCATCGGGACGCTCGATAAAAAGGATTATGAAGCGGCGACCATCCGCCGCATGATGGTCGGGCGCGAGGTCCGCGGCGACTATTACCGCAGCGACACGGACGGCTACGACGAGGAGGTCGTGCTGCGCGCGGACTGCATCACGACGATGGAGGATCTGCTGTGCTTTGATCTCGAGCTGCACAAGGGCGAGATCCTCGGCCTCGGCGGGCTGTCCCACTGCGGCATGCACACCGTCGGACGCGCGCTGTTCGGCATCGAAAAGGTGCTCGACGGGGCGGTGACGACGGGCGACGGAAAGCGCATCACGGGCCCCGGCAGCGCGATCGCGAACCGCATCGGCTACGTCTCCAAAAACCGCGACACCGAATCGCTCGGGCTGTCCGCGACGATCTACGAAAATATCGCTTCGACCGGCTACAAGGCGAACCGCCTGTTCGGGAATCTCATCTCGGGCCGCAGGGAAAACGCCTACGTCGACCGGCAGATCGAGGACCTGTCCATCAAGTGCGCGGGCAAGCATTACAACGTGAACACGCTGTCCGGCGGCAACAAACAGAAGGTCGTGTTCGGCAAATGGATGGCGTCCGACGCGCAGATCCTGATCCTCGACTGCCCGACGCGCGGGATTGATATCGGCGTCAAGGCGGCGATGTACAAGCTGTTCTACGAGATGAAAAAGGCGGGAAAATCCATTCTGCTCATCTCGGAGGAGCTGCAGGAGCTCATCGGCATGTGCGACCGCATCCTGATTCTCAAGGACGGCGAGATCACCTGCGAAAAGCTGCGCAGCGAGAGGCTCACCGAGCATTCGCTCATCGACTATATGATTTAGGAGGGCGGGAATATGGGCAAGGACAAAACTTCGGCAAAGCCCGCCGAGCGCATCAAGCGGATTTTTGAAAGCCGCGCGTTCGCACAGCTGCTGCCGGTCGTTTTTCTCGCGCTGCTGGTCCTGTTTTTCTCCGTGGCGACCAACGGACGCTTTGCGAGCGCGACGAGTCTCAAGATCATCTTCGAGCAGGCGCTCATCGTCGGCACGGTCGCGACGGGCGCGGCGTTCATCTTCGCGACGGGCAACGTCAATCTCGCGATGGGCGCGACGACGGTGCTCACGGCGACCATCGCGGGCATCGTCTACAACAAGACGGGCAGCGTCGCCGTCATGATCCTGGTCGCGATCGGCCTCGGCGTCGGCCTTATGGCGCTGTCGGCGCTGCTGAGCACGCTGCTCAACGTGCGCGTCATGTACGTGACCATCGTCATGATGACGCTGCTCGCCGCCACCCAGCAATCCATCCTCGGCGGCTCGACGATCTCGCTGCCGTATGAGATGATCACGGCGCTCACCGACGCGAAGTTCTCCTATATCGCCTTTGCGGTGTATTTTCTCGGCGCGGTGGTGCTGTTCCACTTCACGGCGATCGGCCGTTCGCTGCGCATGATCGGCACGAATGAGCTGTGCGCGCAGCAGACGGGCATTTCCAAGGGCAAGTACCTGCTCATCGCGTTCGTCATCGCCGGCGTCGGCTGCGGCATCGGCGCGCTGCTCGCCATCGTGCGCGCGAGCTCCATCGGCCAGAACACGCTGACCTCGCTCAATATGGACTGCATGCTCGCGCTCGTGCTCGGCGGCATGTCCATCTTCGGCGGCAGCAGATCCTTTGCCTGGGCCGGCATCATCGGCTCCATCACCGTGTGCGTGCTCAACCAGGGCATGCTGATGATCCAGGTGGATTCCACCATCATCCAGGGCGTGCGCGGGGTGTTGTTCCTGATCCTCGTGTGCACCGCACAGAAGCGCCCGCAGGGGCTGCCCGCGCCCGAGGGCTGATCGGGCTTCGTTTCGAAACAGCATGCCGCGGCGCCTGCTGCGGATGATTGTTGATAAAAAAGAATTTTCACGAAGGAGAGAACAAATGAAAAAACTTAGCGTGCTTGTCATTTTGTGCCTCATACTCGGCCTGTTTGCGGGCTGCGGCGCGAAGGAAGCGGAGCAGACAAAGGCTGATCCGTTCAAGATCGCCGTCGCGACCATCTTCGAGGGCGAAAGCTGGGAAGTCCAGAAGACGTATTATGAGACCGAGGTCGCGCCGACGCTCAACATGGAGTTTATGATCTCCGAGAAGCTGTCCGACGCCAACAGCCTGATCGACTTCATGGAGAAGGCGTATGCGGCCGGCTGCGTGGGCATCATCAACTACGTCACCTCCAACGACGCCGTCGCGCAGGGCGCGCGCAAGGCGGAAGAATTCGGCATGTATTTCATCACGCAGAACTCGGCGCTCAACAACGATGTCGCCGAAGTCGCGCACAACCTCGGCCATTGCGGCGCGTCCGCGACGGGCATGGGCAACGCGTACATGAAGGCGTTTGAAAACCTGCTCAGCGACGGCGAGAACCACAGCCTGTTCATCTTCTCCGGCGCTGCGGTCGGCGGTGCGATCGGGCAGGGCGCCGCGTCCCACTACTATTCCGTCAAGGGCATGCTCGAAGCGATGCAGAAGCAGTACAACCTGACATACGAAAAGAGCATTGAAGACATCATCAACAATCAGGACCCGGGCGAAGTCGTCACCGGCAATCCCGACATCAAGATCTACATCTATCCCGGCACCGACGTCGCGGCCGCAACGACCGCCGTCCAGACCCAGCTCCAGACCGGCGCGTATGACACCTTCGCCGCCGTGTTCTCCTATTCCGCGTTCGCGAACGTCATCGGCGACGTGGAAAAGAGCATCAACAAGGACATCCGCATCATCGGCACGGCCTCCATCGAAGCGCAGACGGCCACCGGCTTTACGACGCTCGACGCGTTCGGCAACACCGTGCTCAACGCGGCCGTCGTCAATCCGCTCAACAATGCGAACGCCATGTGCGCGGTCATCCTTTACAATGCGCTGACGGGTCACGCCGACGCGATGAAGGACAACGGCAAGGCGATCCTGTTCAAGGTTGAGCCGTGGGCGTGCAACGACGCGGCGACCTATGAAGGCCTGAGCAAACTCGACACCTCCTCCGAAACCTACGTCATGGGCGCGGAGGACCTGCGCGCGCTGTGTGTTGAAGACAACGCGAACGTCACCTATAAGGATATCGAAGCGAAGCTCGCGGATCTCGCGGACGTCAACGCGATCATCGCGGCGAAGATCGGCTGAGCAATTCGGATCTGATCTCATCGTTTTGCGGGGAGGAAGGAGGACGGCCTTCTTCCTCCCCGCGACAAAAACCCAACCGACGCGGGAGAGAACATGATGAAAACAAGCAACAAAATCAAGGACGCGCTGTTTACGCTGGCCTTTCCGGCGGTCATGTACGTGCTCATGGAGCTCGTCTGTTTCCTCGCAAAGGACCGCCATCTGATCAGCTCGCTGCTGGATATCAAGACGATCGTTCGCAATACCGGCATTTCCGCCATCATCGCTTTCGCGCTGTCCTTCAACCTTTCCTGCGGGCGGTTCGATCTGTCGCTGGGCGCGCAGCGCCTTGCCGGAACGATCGTCGGCGGCATGCTGGCGCTCAGGCTCGGACTGTCCGGCGTGTGGCTGCTGCTGTTTGCGTTTGCGTTCGGACTGCTGTTCGGCCTCATCACGGGCCTTGTGTTCGTAATAACGCGCGTGCCGCCCATGGTGCTCGGCGTCGGCATCGGCCTTATCTGGGAGTGCGTGCCGTATGTCGCGTCCCAGGGCAAGGGCCTCAATCTGTTCGGCATCACCGGCGTCGGGATCCTGACGGACACCGCGTTCATCATCTGCGGCGTCGTCCTTGTCGCCGCGTTTGTGACGATCCTTCTCAACGCCACCAAATTCGGTTATCAGATGCGCGCGATCCAGGGCTCACAGCTCATCGCCCGCAACAGCGGTATCAATATTTTCAGGCATGCCGTTCTGTGCTATACCTTCGCCGGCGGCCTTGTGTGCATCGCCGGCATGATGGACGTCGCTTTTTCCACGCAGATGACGGCGTCGCTGGGCCTCGCGAGCAACGGCCCGGTCATCTCGAACATGTTCGCGATGATCCTCGGCGGCTATATCGGCCTCCGCTCCAATCAGGCGGTGGGCGTTATCGCCGCCGCGCTGACCATTCGCTTGTTCAGCTACGGGCTGACGAACCTCGAGCTTTCGGAGGCAAACGCGAGCGTCGCGAATATGGTTTTCTTCGTGCTGTTCCTCGTGTTCCTCGCGAATCAGGACATCTTCCGCAAAAAGCGCGCACAAGCCGCGCGCGTCGCCCTCGCGGCGGAAAAGAAAAAGGCGCTCGGCGCCGCAGCCTGTTGACAGCATTGCCGCCGCGTGAAAAGTTAAAAGCGGCGGCATTGACATAAAAGGAGGCCATGCGATGGTGGACCTTACGAAATCCCCGTTTCATTTAAAACAGGAGCAGCTCGACTGGGTCGAGCGGACGATCGGATCCATGACGCTCGAGGAGAAGATCGGTCAGCTGTTCATCTTTCTCAACTGGGACCGCCGGCCCGGCAAGGCGCAGCAGATCTGCGAGAAGTACCATGTGGGCGGTCTGCGCTGGCAGGGCGGCACGCTCGGGGAGGTCTATGAGCAGAACCGCGAATTTCAGCAATACAGCAAGGTGCCCGTGCTCATCGCCGCAAACTGCGAGGCGGGCGGAAACGGCGCGGTAAAAGAGGGAACGCTCGTGGCGCCGCCGTCGGCGTGCGCGGCGAGCCCGACGACCGATACCGCGTACGAGATGGGGCGCGTCGGCGGCGCGGAGGCGGCCGCCATCGGCTGCAACTGGACGTTTGCGCCCGTGTCCGACGTGCTGTTCAACTGGCGCAATACCATCGTAAACACCCGCGCGTTCGGCGACGACCCGGATACGATCATCGCGTGCGCGACGGCGTATATGCGCGGCATGGCGCAAAGCAACATCGCCTGCTGCACCAAGCATTTCCCCGGCGACGGCAGCGAGGAGCGCGACCAGCATCTCGTGATGGGCTGCAACGATCTGTCCGTCGCGGACTGGGACGCGTCGTACGGGCGCGTCTACAAGGCGCTGTTCGAAGCGGGCCTCGAGAGCGTCATGGTCGGGCACATCTGCCTGCCCGCGTACAGCAAAGCGCTGCGGCCGTCGATGCGGGACGAGGACATTCTGCCCGCGACGCTCAGCCCGGAGCTGTTGCAGGATCTGCTGCGGGAAAAGCTCGGGTTCAACGGCCTCATCCTGACCGACGCGTCGCATATGGCCGGCCTTGCGTGCGCCGCGCCGCGCCGCGAACAGGTCCCCGGCGCCATCGCCGCGGGCTGCGACATGTTCCTGTTTTTCAACGACCCCGACGAGGATTTCGGCTATATGCTGGACGGCTACAGGAACGGGATCATCACCGAGACGCGCTTGTCCGACGCGCTGCACCGCATCCTCGGCCTCAAAGCGAAGCTCGGTCTGGACCGGCTCGCCTTCCCGCAGAAGAGCGGCCTTGCGGCAGTCGGCTGCGAAGCGCATCACAAGGCGGCGCAGACGGCGGCGGATGAGACGATCACGCTCGTCAAGGACACCCAGCGGCTGCTGCCCGTCGACCCGGCCGCAAAAAAACGCGTGGCGCTGTATTTCGTCGAGAGCGCGCCCGTCTCCTATCTCGACGGCACCGATCCCGTCAAAAAGATCGTGATCGAGGAGCTCGAGCGCGTCGGCTTTGCCGTCACCGCGCACAGGGACTACTACGAGATGGAAGCGGAACACGCGGACCCGATGAACCGCATGCGCATCATCGAGGCGGAGCCGGTCGAGGAATTCAAAAAGAAATACGATCTCGTGCTGATGGTCGTCAACATGAAGGGGTATGCGCAGGAGAACAACGTGCGCATCAAGTGGTCGGCGTCCCATTCGAGCGAGCTGCCGTGGTTCGTGCACGAGGTGCCGACGGTCGGCATGTCGCTCAACTACACGAACCATCTCATCGATCTGCCGATGCTCAAGACCTTCATCAACGCCTATGCGCCGACGCGGGAGTACATCCGGGCGGCGGTAGAAAAAATCACGGGACGTTCTCCCTTCAGGGGAAAAGCGAACGACATCGTCTGGTGCGGGCGCTGGGACACAAGACTTTAACCGGACGCACTTCGACGAAGCGAGGGATTATGGATATACTGCTGGATTTAAAGAGAACCAGGGAATTTCTTGTCTGCATAGATTCGGACGGCTGCATCCTCGACAACATGGAGCTCAAGCACAAGGAGTGCTTTTGCCCCGCGACGGTCAATGTGTGGAATTTGCAGACGGTGTCGCGCTACGCCCGGGAGACGGCGGAGTTCGTCAACCTCTATTCCCGCACGCGGGGGACCAACCGCTTTCCCGCCATCGTCCGGACGCTGGAGCTCCTTTATGCGCGCGACGAGGTGAAAGCGGCCGGCCTTACGCAGCCCGACCTGTCCGCGCTCAGGCGCTGGATAGCGCAGACGCCGGTGCTCGGCGCCGCGGCGCTCGAGGACTACTATCGTTCGCACGGCGACGTGGAGCCGGTGCTCGCGCAGGCGGCGCGCTGGTCGCGCGAGGTGGACGCGAATATCGAACACATCGTGCGCGGCGTCGCGCCCTTCCCGTATGTCAAGGAAGCCATCCGGAAGCTCAAGACCTTCGCCGACGTCGTGGTCATCTCCGCGACGCCGCACGAGGCGCTTGTGCGCGAGCTGCACGCCTGCGGCGTGGACGCGCTCGTCACCGCCATCGCGGGGCAGGAGCTCGGCACGAAATCCGAGTGCATCCGCAAGGCGATGGGGGATCGCTATGCGCCGTCGCATGTGCTGAAGATCGGCGACGCGCCGAGCGATTATAAGGCGGCGCAGGACAACGGGGTGCTGTTTTACCCGATCCTGCCCGGCGCCGAGACGCAGAGCTGGCAGCAGCTGCTGCGCACCGACGCGGAACGCTTTGCGGACGGCTCTTATGCGGGCGCGCCGATGGACGCGCGCATCGCGGACTTTTTCAAAAGGCTTCCCGAGCAGCCGCCGTGGATCGCCTAGTCCGGTACGCGCAGGCGGCAGAGGCGGTACGAACTCTGATTTCAATCAGCCCCGGATTTTTCAAAGCCCCGATAAAAGCATTATGCTTTTATCGGGGCTTTTTTACGGTTCAGCGGTGCTTTTGTGTTCCGGAGCGCTTCAACAGTCCGCGCGCCGCCCATGGCGGGAACGGATTCGATCCGCAGACGGCGGCCCGCCGGACCCGCGGCTATCGGATCACGTCGTTGACGTAGCTGACGACCTCCTGCGAGACGAAATAGTTTTCATGCGTTACAGAATCGAATATTTTGAGCTGCGCGTTTTTAAAGCAGGCCGCCAGTTTTTTCTGTAAGGACGCGCCTAAAGTCCGGTCCGCTTTTGAGCCGATGATATAGACCGCGCCGGTTGCGCCGCCGGCATATTCCGCCGTCCGGATATTGTTCGAGATAAACGCTTTCATGGGCCCCCAGAATATCGGTATCACCCTGTTGTACAGATCAGAAAGATCCCGGTAGCCGGCTGCCAGTATCAGGGCTTTGCAGGGCCTCGCGCTTGCAAGATAGGCGGCCATGCCGGCCCCGTAGCTGTGCCCCATGCATATGATCTCCGCGTCCGGATACCGCTTTCGCGCCCAATCGTACAAGGCCGCGGATGACTGCTGCATCGTCTTTAAATTCATTTTGCCTTTGCTGTCCTGCGTCCCGCAATAATCCACCGACAAAAACGGACAGTCAAACCCGCCGGCATATTTTCCGACGGCGTTGTATGCGATGTAATTGGAACCTCCGAAGAACAGGATCACCTTGTCCGCACCGGCATGCAGATTATGCCCGTAACCCGTCAACCCGTCCGCTATCCGCACAGGCTCCGGCACGACCGCAGGATCCGTCATCTTCTTCGCGCGCTTGTAAAAGGAATAGCTGATCGTCTGCATCACAAAATTGCACCCGAATCCGATCACCGCCACCCACAGGATGATCTTCAGCGCCGTTCGCATCATTTCCGTTTTATGATCGCCCGCTCCGTTCCGCACAATTTTGATCCCGCGCCGCCGCAAAATGCGATGCCGCAAATCCGGATCCGCTGAACTGCCCGCGATGCGGAGAGCCCCGCCGTCCGGCAGCCCTCTATTCATGGATGTACATTCTCGTCATTTCATGTCCGCCCTCGCCCCGGACCATGCAAAGGAACTCCCATCCGTATCTCTCATAGAAGCCGGTGTGATCGGTGATGAGATACAAAGGGGCGATCCCTCTTTTCCGGTTGTCCTCAACGACATAATCCAGCAGCGCGCCCGCAATGCCTTTGCGGCGATAGTCCGGCTCGGTATAAACGGCGCAGATGTTCGGGCTGAGATCTTTTCTGTCGTGATAATCGTTTTCGATCTCGCCCATTCCGGCGATGATCCTATCCCCGTCGAGGCACAGATACCACGTCTGGATCCTGTCCCCCGACAGCGACGTGTCCATGCTGTCGAGGTATGCCTTCAGGGGGATCCCCCATTTGTCATGAAACCAGCGGGCCGCTTTCTCCTTCAGCCCGGGCTCTTCCGTCAGCTTGACGATCCTGTACGCAAACATAAGCTCCTCGCGTTTCAAAAGATAAAGGATCCCGCGAGTTGATTATAGCAGAAAAAACCAGAAAGGGAAAAGCGCGCCCGCGCGCCTTCGGCCCGGCGCGCGCGGAGATAAAAAGCCCCCGCCGAACGGCGGGGGCTTTGCGCAGAGATGACCTGCGGACCGGCTTACGCTTTTCTGAACTGGGATTTGTCCGCGCCGCAGACGGGGCAGACGAACGAGTCGGGCAGATCCTCGAATTTGGTGCCGGGGGCGATGCCGTTGTCGGGGTCGCCGACCGCTTCGTCGTATTCCCAGCCGCAGATCTCACAGACGTATTTCATAAACAATCTCCTTTGGTGTATATTTGGACGGCGCGCCGCGCGCCGCGGAAAACGGGGAAACGGGCTCAGGCCTGCAGCTCAAAATCGGATTTCGGGTGCTTGCACAGCGGGCAGGTCCAGTCGGCGGGCAGCTGCTCGAAGGGGACGCCCTCCTTCGCCTCGTCGTAGACGTAGCCGCAGATGCGGCAGACCCAGACCTTGCCGGGCGCCGGGGCCGCCTTTGCGGCCTGCAGCTCGAAATCGGATTTCGGGTGCCTGCACACGGGGCAGGTCCAGTCGGCGGGCAGCTGCTCGAAGGGGACGCCCTCCTTCGCCTCGTCGTAGACATAGCCGCAGATGCGGCAGACCCAGACCTTGCCGGGCGCCGCCTTCGGCTGCGGCTTCGGCTTGATGTGCGCGAAGTAGTAGGCGTAGGTCGCCGGCGGGACCTCGGACAGCGAGCGGGCCTCGTCGGCCTCGCCGACGAACAGGTAATGCGTGTCGCAGTCGAGCGTCTGCACGACGCGGCAGCCGAACATGGCGTCGGTGTAGTTCGGGATATAGCGCACGCCGCTGACGGCGCGCGCGTCCTGCGCGCAGCCGGCAAATTTGTCGGTGTCGCGGCCGCTGTGGAAGCCGAAATGCTCAAAGACGCTGAAGGGCGTCTGCTCCGTCAGCACCGAGAGAACGAACCGCCCCGTGCGCGCGATCATGCCGGCGGTGTAGTTCGCCTTGTTCACGGCGATGGAGATGCGCTTCGGCGTGTCGGTGACCTGGCACGCGGTGTTGATGATGCAGCCGTTGTCCTTGTCCCCCTCGCGCGCCGTGAGCACGAACAGGCCGTAGGACAGCTTGAAGAAGGCCGCGGGCTCGACTGCGCCGGCCGCCGGCGCGGGCGCCGGCGCCGCGGGGAGCGTCGCGCGCAGCGCGCGCACAAGCCCGTCGAGCTGCGCCGACTGCGCGGGCGCGAGCGCCGAGCGCACGCTGACGGTCTCGTCGAGGATCGTCAGATTGCGCAGCGGGGCGAGGATCTCCCGCATGAGCTTTCCGCTCGCGGGCGCCCAGGAGCCGTTCTCGACCAGCGCGACGGTGCGGTTCTGCAGCCCGTGCGCGGCGAGATCGCGCAGCAGCTCGTCCATCGTGACGAAGATGCCGGCGTTGTAGGTGGTCGACGCGAACAGCAGGTGGCTCCAGCGGAAGGCGGCCGCGACGATCTCCGACGCGGGGGTGACGGACACGTCGAACATCTCCGTCGCGACGCCCGCCTCGCGCAGGCGCGTCGACAGAAGGACGGCGGCGTTCTCGGTATTGCCGTAGACGGAGGCGTAGGCGATCATCACGCCGGCGCGCTCGGGCGTCCAGGCGCTCCATTTTTCGTAATAGGCGACATAGCTGCCGATGTCCGCGCGCCACACGAAGCCGTGCAGCGGGCACAGCAGCGACACGTCGAGCGCGGCCATCTTGCGCAGCAGCGACTGCACCTGCGCGCCGTATTTGCCGACGATGTTGGCGTAGTAGCGCCGCGCCTCGCCGAGGTATTCGCCCATGAAATCGACCTCGTCGGCGAACAGCGCGCCGTTGAGCGCGCCGAAGCAGCCGAACGCATCGGCGGAAAAGAGCGTCTTGTCGGCGCTGTCGTAGGTGACCATGACCTCGGGCCAGTGCACCATGGGCGCCATGTAAAACGCGAGCGTGTGCCGCCCGCAGGAGAGCGTTTCGCCCTCCCGTACCGTCCGGATATGCCAGCCGGCGGCGTCGCCGCCGAAAAACTGGGCGATGAGCGCCGCGGATTTTTCGCTGCACACGACCGTGGCGTCCGGATAGCGCAGCAGCAGCTCGCCGAGCGTCGCGGAATGGTCGGGCTCCATGTGCTGGACGACGACGTAGTCGAGCGCCCGCCCGCCGAGCGCCCCGGCGAGGTTTTCGAAAAAGACGCGGGAAACGGCCTTGTCGACCGTGTCGAGCAGCACCGTTTTTTCGTCGCGCAGCAGGTACGAGTTGTACGCGACCCCCTTCGGAACGGAGTAGACGCCCTCAAACATCGCGAGGCGCTGGTCGTCCGCGCCGACCCATGTGAGGTCCTGCGTGATCTTTCTTGTGCATTGCATGGAAACGCCCTCCCTTCGGTGACCGTATCGTATTGAATATTATATCTTATTTCAGCGCCGGAATCCATCCGAAAATGTGTCCGCGGCGCGTCCGCGCGGCAAAAAACGATTCGACGCAATAGTTAAAGAATTCGTCACGGATGTATGGTACAATGGAACGCATTCCACAGCGGGGTGAACCTTATGGCAAAAAGAAGTTTCAGAAAAGCGGCGGTGTGGGCGGCCGCGCTGGCCGGCTGCGCCGCCTTCCTTTGGTGGCAGAACAACGACATCACCGTCTCGTCCTTCGAATATGTCTCGCCGCGCGTCGACGCGGCGTTCGACGGCTACCGCATCGTCCAGATCTCCGACTTGCACGACAAGGCGTTCGGCGCGGGGCAGTCCCGGCTGCTCACCGCGGTGCAGGCGCTCGAGCCCGACGCCGTCGTCATCACGGGCGACCTCATCGACAGCGCGGACGGGGGAACGCAGAACGCGCAGGAATTCGTCGCCGGCGCGCTGCTGCTCGCGCCCGTCTATTACGTCACGGGCAACCACGAGTCGCGCGCCGATTCGTACGCCGACCTGCGCGCCTGGCTCACGCGGGCGGGCGTCACGGTGCTCGACGGCGAAAAGGCGGTGCTCGCGCGGGGCGACGCCGGCATCGAGCTGCTCGGCGTCGGTGACCCGGAATTCGACAAGCAGCACGCCTCGGGCGCGGAGGCGCTCGCGGCGATGCGGCGCAAGCTCGCGGCGATGTGCGCGGACGGCGGAGGCCTGCGCATCCTGCTGTCCCACCGGCCGGAGCTGCTGTCCCTGTACGCGGAATACGGCGTCGACATCGTCTTCTGCGGCCACGCCCACGGCGGCCAGTGGCGGCTGCCCTTCGTCGGCGGCCTGTACGCGCCCGACCAGGGCTTTTTCCCCGCCTATACGGCGGGCGCCTACACGCTCGGCGGCACGACGGAGTACGTCAGCCGCGGCCTCGGCAGCAGCGTTTTCCCGCTGCGCCTGTTCAACCGGCCGGAGCTCGTCTGCGTCACGCTGCGCGCCGGGGAATAGAAGCGGCCCGCGCGGCAAAGGCTCTCGCCGCCGGGCGGCGGGGAGAGCGCTCTTTGCACCTTCCCGCCGCGCTCAGAAGCGCAGCACCCCGAGGTGCTCGAGCAGGATCTTGAGGCCGATGAGGATGAGGATGACGCCGCCCGCGATCTCCGCTTTCTTCTGGTAGCGCGCGCCGAAGCGGTTGCCGACGGCGACGCCCGCGAAGGACAGCGCGAACGTCACCGCGCCGATGAGCGCGACGGCGGGCGCGATGTCGACGCTGAGAAAGGCAAACGTGATGCCGACCGCGAGCGCGTCGATGCTCGTCGCCACGGCGAGCAGCAGCAGCTCGCGGTGGTCGAGCCTGTCGCCGCAGCTCCCGCACGTCTGCTCTTCCGCGAGCGCCTCGCGGATCATGCGCCCGCCGATAAAGGCCAGCAGGCCGAAGGCGATGTAGTGGTCGACGTTCGCGATGTAGCTCTCAAAGCGCGCGCCGAGATAATAGCCCAGCAGCGGCATCAGCGCCTGAAAGCCGCCGAAATACAGCGAGATGACCGCCGCGTTCCTGTAGTTGAGCTTCTGCATCGCGAGCCCCTTGCACATCGCCACGGCGAAGGCGTCCATCGACAGGGCGACGGCGATCATGAAAAGTTCGAAAAATCCCATATCCTGCACTCCAAAATAAAAGACGCATGTGCGGCGATTCAGCCGCACATGCGTCTCATCGTTTCAGGCGAAAGCCAGACCGGCGCGCCGGTCAGTGTGTTGACTCCGCCGCGCCGCTGCCGGCGCCGACTACTCCCGCATGGGGTACTCTGAAAGTATATCAGGTCGGGGGAAAAAAGCAAGAGGATCCTGCGGCGGCTGACCGCGCAGCGCCGGATTCCGTATAAACGGCGGCGCAATCAACGAAGAGTATTATTTCCGCGTGTTTCTTTTCTGACTCTCGTCGAGGTCGAGTCCCAGCGTGCCGCCCGGATTCATGATGTTGTCGGGGTCGAAGTGCGCCTTGAGCGCGCGGAAGGTCGAATATTCCGTCGGGCCCAGCGAGTACTCGAGCCACGGCGCGAACATCTTGCCGATGCCGTGGTGATGGCTCATCGACGCGCCCGATTTCTGGATGGCGTCGAGAATGCCGGCGTGGTAGGCGCGGTATTCCTCCGGGTCGTGCATCTTCGCGATGAAGATCCAGTAGAGGTTCGCGCCCTGTTCGTAGACGTGGGACATGTGCGTCATGCACACGGTGTCGGGGCGGCTCTTGCAGTAGGCGCGCACGGCGGCGTGCACCTGCGTCATGTTGCTCCAGTTGACGGTGCACTCCATCGTGTCGGTGACGATGCCGAAGTCCTGCATGGTGTCGCGCAGGAAGGGATCGCTGAAGCGGCCCTTCTCCCAGCTTTTTGTGACGTAGCCCGTCAGCGGCATGCCGCCGAAGCGCTTCGCGACGCGGCGCACGTTTTTGGCGCAGTTTTTCGAGAAGCCCGCCTCGCCGTTCGTGAAGCCGAGGAAGAGGCACATCTCGCCGTTTTTGAATCCGCGCAGCTTGAAGAGATGCCGCAGCGGCGTGTCGTTGACGCCGTACAGATGCAGCATGATGGACGTCTCCTCGGGGTCGGACAGCCGGAAGACGGACGGGTGGCCCGCCTCGCTCTGCATGATCTCGCGCGCGGCCGCCTGCGCCGTCGCCCAGTCGGGGAACATGTAGGAATACCGCCTGACCGTTTCGGGCATGTGGCGGAAGATCTTGAGCGTGACGTGGGTGAGGATGCCGAAGGCGCCCTCGCTGCCCATCAGGATCTGATTGAGATCGGGGCCGCAGGACTTCCGGGGATAGGTGTCGGTCTTGACGACGCCGATGGGGGTCGCGTAGGTCTGCGACAGCACGATGTCGGAGATGCAGCCGTAGTAGGTGCTGTTCTGCCCCGCGCCGCGCGTGACGACCCAGCCGCCGACCGAGCTGTGCTCGAAGCTCTGCGGGAAGTGGCCGCAGGTGTACGCCCGCTTCGCGCCGAAATTTTTCACGGCGTCGTTGAGCGTCTGCTCGAGCTTCGGGCCGCTCATGCCCGCCTCCACCGTGATGGTCTGGTCGATCTCGTTGAAGGACACGACCTTGTTGAAGCGAAGGCGCATGTCGAGCGACACGCCGCCCTTCATGCACTCGACGCCGCGCGTGACGGACGAGCCGCCGCCGTAGACGTACACGGGGATCTTCCGCTTCGCGCAGTAGGCGACGAGCTGCTCGATCTGTTCCTTCGTGTCGGGATAGACGACCGCGTCGGGCAGGTTCTCGAAGATGCCGTTGCGGATGCGCATGATGTCGTACATCGTCTTGCCGTAGGCGACGGACAGCCGCGCGTAGTCGTCGGTGCGGACAAAGCCGCCGCCGACGATCTTTTTGAACGCCGCGATGTCGTCGTCGGTGAGCACTTTGCGGGGGACGTCGAAGCTGACCTCGCCGAGACCGAGGTCCTCGCTGTAGCTCCGGAAATCGTCGTCGGTCATGCCGAACGTTTCCTTGAGCAGGCCGTACAGCGATTCCTTGGGCGCTTTGATCTCATCGGGACCGCCCCATTTGAAGATCGAGCGGTAGCTTGTCGGGGAATAGGCGTCGCGGAACCATTTCGGCTCGAAGCCTTTATACGGATGCGGCATGTTCTTTTTTCTCCTTTTCACCGGCGAGCCGGTACAGCGGCAGCAGTTTGCCGAAGATTTTCGTGAAGATGTTCTCGTAGATGTCCTGATAGATCGCGTGCTTTTTCATGTCGGGCTCGAAGCGGTCGCGCACATGCACCATGGCGGCGACGGCCTCCTTGTAGTCCTTGAAACAGCCGAGCGCGCGGAAAGCGACCATGGCGCTGCCGATGCCGCAGGCCTCGTGCGTCGCGGTGCGCACCACGGGCAGGCCGAACATGTCGGCTGTGATCTGGCAGATCTCGGCGCTCTGCGAGCCGCCGCCGCCGAGATAGAGTTCCCTGATCTCGGTGTGCGCGCGCTTTTCCATCATGCGCATGCCCTCGTAGAGGCTGAAGTTGATGCCCTCGATGATGGCGCGGTAGATGTGGATGCGCGTGTGCACGTCGGAGAAGCCGATGATGGCGCCCTTGGCGTGCGGCATCGAGACGCCGGGCGTGAAGTAGGGCTGCAGGATGAGCCCGTCGCATCCGGGCGGCACGTCGGAGAGCCGCTTGTTGAGCAGCTCCTCCGCCGAGCAGCCGAGCGACTCGGCCTGCCGGACTTCCTTCTCGGCGAATTCCCGCTTGAACCACGACACGAGCCAGTAGCCGCGGTAGACCTGTATCTCGGGGTTCCAGAGCCCGTCGACGACCGCGCAATAGGGCGGCAGGAAGGGCTGCGGCTCGACATAGTGATCGGTCGCAAGCTGAATGGTCGCCGTCGTGCCGAAGCTGACGGCCGCCTTGTCGGGGCCGATGACCGACAGCCCGAGCGTCTCGCAGCCCTTGTCGGAGCCCGTGGCGATGAGCGGCAGGCCCTCGGCGAGCCCCGTCGCGGCCGCGGCCGCGGCCGTGACCGCGCCCATGACGGTCTCGGGCTTGACGAGCTCGTAGAGTTTGGAATCGTCCATCTCGAACACGCAGCGCGTGAGGTCGCTCTTTTTCATCCATTTGCGCGCCCGGTTATCGAAGGGGATGTGGCCGATGGCGCCGGCGTCGGCGTCGATGACCTTGCCGCACAGGCGGAAGTTGAGATAGGTCGACAGCAGAACGAACCAGCGGGTCTTTTCCCAGATCTCCGGCTCGTTTTCGAGCACCCAGTTGCACGCCGACGTCTCGCGCTGCAGATCGACCGTGTCGATCATGCCGACCGCGGTGTAGAGCGCCCGCTTGAGGGGGGACAGGGGCACCGAGCACTTCGTGCGGCGCTTGTCGAGCCAGATGATGACGTCCCGCAGCGGCGCGCCGTTCTCATCGAGGCACAGCGCCGTGTCGCGGATCGTCGTCACGGTGACGGCGGCGATGTCGCCCCAGCGGCCGCCCGCCTTTTCGCGCAGCTCCTTCGCGCACGTGCATACGGCTTCCCAGTAGAAGTCGGGACGCTGTTCGGCCCAGTCCGGGTATTTGGAGTAATAGGGCTTTTCATAGCGCAGCTGCGCCTTGTGCAGGATCGTGCCCTGCGCGTCGACCAGAACGGCGCGCGCGCTCTGCGTGCCGACGTCGAAGGTGATGACGAGCGGCGAAGACATGACAACACCCCCAGAATCATATTATTTTTCGGATATTTGAACGCAAATCACGGCTGCCTGAAGTTCTCCCGCGCCGAAACGCCCGCGCGCCCCGTTTCCCGAAGCGAAGGGGAGACCGATTAAAGAAAAACCGGCGGAAACAAAAGACAGAGGCGCTGAATTTCACAATCTTCCCGGCGGCAAAGCGCCCGTCATTCTGCTTCCCGAAGCGAAGGGGAGAACCGATTAAAGAAGAATAAAATCAAAGAAAATAAAAATCAGAAACACTGCGTTCTGTAATCTCCCCGCGGCAAGGAGTTTGCCGTTCTGTTTCCCGAAGTGAAGAGGAGAACCGATTAAAGAAAAGTAAAACCGGAGAAAATAAAAATCCGAGGCGCTGTGTTCTGTTTTCTTACCGGCGGCAAAGCGCCTGCGCCCCGTTTCCCGAAGCGAAGGAGAGAACCAAATAAAGAAGAGAAAACCAGCGCAAACGGTCACAGTTTACGGAGGCGTTTGCGCGGCGGGGTTTTCAGGGTGTGGTCACACCCTGAACCGCCGAGGGGTGTGGGGGCCATCGGAAGCCCCCACGCTTTTGGTACTTTTCTCGCAGAAAAGTAC